>JACKEH010000046.1 GCA_020633125.1 Sandaracinus sp.
CCGAAGGGGATGCCCATCAGCGCGCACTTCCACGTCATCATCGTCGCGAGCGCCTTGAGGTCGTCGAGGCTGACGGTGTGGTGGAAGCGAAGGCCGCCCTTGTAGGGGCCCATGAGGTTGTTGTGCTGGATGCGGTAGCCCTTGAAGATCTTCAGGGACCCGTCATCCATGCGGACCGGGAAGTGGACGATGATCTCGTTCTTCGGCTGCGAGAGCATCTCGCGCACGTGCGCCGGGAGCCCGATGATTCCGGACGCTTCGTCCAGGTAGTTCTGGATGACCTTGAAGAACTCGTAGTTGTCTTCCGACACGGATGCCTCCTCCGCTTCCTCGCGGTCGTCCCGATCGTCGCGATCCAGCGCCGGAGCCGAGGGTGCATCGACGCGCCCCCGCTTGCTCTTGCCCCGCGCCTTCTTCTCTTCGTTCAGCTCCGACGTGCCCGCCATGGAGGTCGTGTCTCGCATCGCTCGCGAAAAGCGTCAACGACGCGGCGCGTCAGCCAACCCCATGGAATTCGGCCACTTGCGACGCCTTCGCGGCTCTGGCTCGCGAGCCCTCACGCTGACCTAAGAACGTGAGGTGAGGGAGCCCTTCCACCCACGGGACTTGAAGTGTGTGGAAAGTCGCGGCGTGAAACCTGCCGGAAACGCGCGATCTTCGACGTCCTGGCGAGCAAGCTGCGTTCACACGACGGCTCGGGTCGAAGTCACGCGGGCGGCCACGGCTCGGTCGTCGACCGCATCCAGGGACCGTGCCTAGCCCACGTGCAGGCCGAGCCGCGAACGGTCACTCCCGAGCGCGCTCCAGCCGTTCGATCTCCAGCTCGAGCCGGCGCTTCTCGAGCACCAGGACCTCGTCGAGTCGGTCGAGCGTGTGGTCGGTCTTCGTCAGCGTGCGCTCGCATTGCGCGAGCACCCCGTCCCCACGGCCGAGCACGCCAATGGCGTCTCGCAACAACGTCGGAACGAATCGCTCCAACGTGTCCTGCAGGCCGACGATGAGCTTCGATGCCTCGGAGACGAGTCCCATGCGCCGCAGCCTACTTCAAACGAGGTAGTCTCGATTCGGTCACCTTGTCGACCCTCGGGGCACCACGAAGACTGTCGGCTCCGTGCGCCGTTTCACGCTCTCCTCCGTTCTCTTCGCCCTCGCTGCGTGCCAAGACCCCGCAGCCCCACCACCGTCGGATGCGGCCAGCGTTTGTGCCGCGGACACCGACTGCGACGACGGGCTCTTCTGCACCGGCGTCGAACGCTGCGATGCGACGGCGTCGTCCGCGGACGCCCGCGGATGTGTGGTCGGTGCCACGCCCTGCGCCGACCGCTGCGACGAGACCGCCGACGTGTGCGCGGACGATTGTTCGATCCCCGACGCAGACCGCGACGGGGTGAACGCGATCGCATGCGGCGGGCTCGACTGCGACGACTCCGACGCGGACGTGTCGCCGAACGCGACCGAGGTCTGCGACGCGGAAGGCCGCGACGAAGACTGCGACCCGACCACCTTCGGCGAGCGGGACGCGGACGAGGACGGCTTCGTCGACGCGCTCTGCTGCAACGGCGAGGCCTGCGGAAACGACTGCGACGACGCACGCCCCAACGTCTCGCGGACCTCTCCCGAGGTCTGCAACGGCTTCGACGACGACTGCGACGGGTCGGTCGACGAAGGCGTGGCGGTGATGGGTTTCGCGGATCGCGACTTCGACCTTCACGGCGACCCGGACGCGCCGCTCTCGAGCTGCCCCGGTTGGCCCGGCGTCGTCGCGTCCGACCGCGATTGCAACGACGGCGACCCCGCGATTCACGGCGCGCAGCTGGAGATTCGTGACGGCAAGGACAACGACTGCGACGGGAACACCGACGAAGGCGTGATCGCGGTGACGTGGTACCGGGACGTCGACGGCGACGGCTTCGGCAGCGCGAGCAGCGGGACGATCACGTCGGACGAGCCGATCGAGGGCTACGTGTTGCGCAGCGGCGATTGCGCGGACGGCGACGCGACGCGAAACCCGGGCGCGACGGAGCGCTGCAACGGGCTCGACGACGACTGCAACGGCGCGACCTTCTACGCGCTCGGCAACAACGACGGCGAGGACGACGACGGCGACGGGGCGCCCGACGCGCGCTGCCCCGACGTCGCGTCCACCCGCGCCGATTGCGACGACCGCGACGCGACGCGACGCCCACGTGCTCCCGAGCTCTGCAACGATCGCGACGACGATTGCGACGGCCGCGTCGACGAGAGCTGCGGCACGAGCGACGGCGGGGTCGACGCTGGGTCCGACGCGGGACCGCCCCCGGTGCACCAGCCTTCGCGCACCTGCCGCAACGAGCCGAGCCTCCCGGGCTGCGGCACCACGATGCCGAGCACCGTCCTCATCGAAGGCGGCGAGTACCGCTTCCAGAGCGTCGGGGAGCCGCTCGACGCGCTTCGCCCGACGGTGGCGGTGAGCGCGTTCTACCTCGACCGCTACGAGGTCACGATCGCGCGCTTCCGCCGCTTCCTCGCCGACGCGCCGCTCGCCGAACGAAGCGTGCGTTACCCGAGCGGCGACGTGATCACGGCCCGGCCCGCCGCGCGCACGGGCGAATTGCCTCTGCCGATGGAGACCGGTGCTCAGTGCGACGCCTGGCCGGACGTGGCATGGCCCGCCCCGCCGTCGACGACGACCGTCGACTCCAAGCCGATGCACTGCTTGCCTCCCGCGCTCGCGCAGGCGTTCTGCATCTGGGACGGCGGTCGTCTGCCGACCGAGGCGGAATGGGAGTGGGCCGCGCGCGGTGCTGATCCCGGCCGCGTCTATCCCTGGGGGAACGAGGCGCCCACGTTGTCGACGAGCACGTGCAGCCACGCTTGGTACGGGCTGCCGGCGGGCGAGACGCCGACCCGTTCGGTCGGCACCTGCCCTCCCGACACCCGGGGCCTCCACGACATGGCGGGCAACGTCGCCGAGTACACCGCGGACTGGATGGGCGAGTTGGTCGCCCCGTGTTGGCCCGAGGGCGTGCGCCTGGTCGACCCGGTGTGCCTCACGTCGCCCGAGGTGTTTCCGCTGCCGACGGTGCGTGGCGGCCATCTTTGGGATTTCGAGGGCGGCGATCCTCGAAACCTCAGCCGCTCGTTCGGCGATGGCGACCACGCCGGCACGACGTTCCTCGCGATCTTCGGGTTCCGCTGCGCCTACCCGCCGCCCGCCGAATGAGCCGCGCTGGGGTCAACCCGCCATACGCTCCGCCGAGAGCATGTCCCGCAGCTCGGCGAGCGGGATGACGCCTGCCTTCACCAACGCGAGCGCGGTGTCACGCAGCGTGCGTAGGCCTTCGCGGAGCGCGAGCTCTCGAAGCTCGTCGATCGGCATGCGGTGTGCGATGCCACCGCGAATCGCCGGTCCGGTCGGAAGATGCTCGACCACCGCGATGCGCCCGTAGGTTCCGTGGCCGCTGCATCGCGCGCAGCCGGCGCCGACGAAACAGCGAAAATCCGAAGGCACGTCGCCACCGGGCCAGAGCTCCGCGAGCAACGCCGGATCCGGCTCGGCCGGCGTGCGGCAACCGTCGCAGATGCGTCGCGCGAGACGTTGCGCGAGCACCGCGAGCAGCTCGCTCGCGACCGAGTTCGGGTGCATGCCGAGATCGAGCAGACGCTGCACCGCGTCGACCGCGTCGTTGCAGTGCAGGGTCGAAAACACGAGGTGCCCCGTCTGCGACGCGCGAATCGCTTCGAGCGCCGTCTCCGCGTCGCGGATCTCGCCGACCAAGATCACGTCCGGGTCCTGCCGCACGAAGGAACGCATCGCGTCCGCGAAGGCGAAGCCGATCTCGGGCTTCACCTGCGTCTGCTGCACGCCTTCGAGGCTGTATTCGATCGGGTCCTCGACCGTGATCACCTTTCGGCTCGGATCGCGCGCGAGGATCTGCAGACCGGCGTAGAGCGTCGTCGACTTGCCCGAGCCGGTGGGTCCGACGACGAGCACGAGCCCGGACGGATGCTGGAGCAAGCGTCGGTAGCTCGATGCGAGCTCGGCGTCGAAGCCGAGGTCTTCGATCGTGAGCAGCCGCGAGTCCTGCGGCAGCAGGCGAATCACCGCGTGCTCGCCGTGCAGCGAAGGTTGCGTCTGAATGCGCAGGTCGAAGGCCCGCCCACCCGCGCGACGACGCATGCGTCCCCCTTGAGGAAGACGGCGCTCCGCGATGTCGAGGTTCGACGCGACCTTCAACACGTTCATCACGCCACGCAGCTCGGCGGCGGTCATCTGGTAACGCGGCACGTCGCGCAGCTCGCCGTCGACCCGAAGCCGCACCCGCACGCGCTCGCCGTAGATCTCGAGGTGGATGTCGCTCGCGCGCTCGCCGATCGCGTCCAGCAGCAGCGACTCGAAGAGCCCCACGAAACGCGCGTCGACGCTCGACTCCGCGAGCAAATCGTCGCGCGCCTCGCGAGGGGTCCCGCCGAGCGGCGTCTCCCGCGTCGTCTCCATGCGATCGACGCCGGACCAGAGGCGCCGGTAGTCGGTCGGCGTGACGAGGTGCAAATGCAGGGCGCGTGCGGAGAGCGCCTTCGCGAGGTCCGCGGCCGAGCCGTCGGGCTCGGTGGTTGCCACGAGCAGCGCGTCGTCTTCGCGTGCGATCGGCAGCACGTGGTTGTGCAGCAGGAACGCGCGCGGCACGGCCCGCACGACCTCGAGGTCGACCTTCCCGAGCAGGCCGTCGACGTCGCCGAAGGGGATGCCGCGTTGGTGGGCCAGCGCGCGGTAGACGTCGAGCTCGCTCAGCGAGGTCTCTTCGACCAACACCTCGCCCAAGCGGCGTTGCGTGCGCTGAGCCTCGCGGGCCGCGTGCTCGACCTGACTGCGGTGCACGCCGGTCTCGGCGACGAGTAGATCGCCGAGGCGCGCCGGCGGAGGATCACTCCCCAGCTCCTCGCGTGCGAAGCCGTCCGCGTGGCGAACGACGCGGAGCAGGCGACCGGGACGAGGGTCGGGCGCCACGAAGTGCCCTTCGGGTGCGAGCTGTTCGAGCAGCGCGGGCGGCAACGAGCGGGTCGTCGGCAAGAAGAGGATGGCGTCGAAGGGGGTGCCGTCACGCACGCCCGCGGTGCCGTCGCCATGCCGCAGATCGACGTCGACGCCGGCCAAGGCCAAGCGACGCCGCGCTCCTTCGACCCGCGCCGCGCTTCGTTCGACCAAGACGACCCGACGCGCGAGACGCGCTAGCACCGCGCTGACGTACCCCGAGCCATCGCCGACCACGAGCACGTGCTCGAAGGGCGGACGACCGAGCGCCAAGACCCAACGTCGGAGGTCGTCCACGGCCGGCACGACCGCGCCGTCTTCGAGCACGAACGTGGTGCTGGCCGGAGGCTCGTCGCGGCGCGCGAAGGGTGCGCGGGAGACGGCGTCGAGGGTCGCGCGTATCCCCGGAGCGTCCGCGACGTCCGTGGATGCGGAAACGGGCGAGGTGGCGCGCCAGTCGGCGGGCATGGCTCGAAGAGGCTCGCACGTCGTGTGGCTCGGCACCGACGGGGTCTGCCGGACCCGCGGCGTCCGTGTCGCTCGAACGGGGCGGTGTGCAGGGCGCGCCTACCGCCCGCGTGTCGTAGCGGGTGTCAGTGACTCGACGTCGTGTATGCGTCTCGGCCTTCGGCCTCGTGCACGTCCGGACCGCCCCCGTCGCTCCGCTGCGCAGCCCGGTGGGTGCAGGCACCCTAGCCGACACGCGAGAGCTGCCCCCGGGGGGCGTTGCTGCTAGGACCCGCCCACCATGAAACGCGCCCTCGGCATCGTCGGCCTCCTGGTGGGGGTCACCTTCGGGTACGTCGCGACCAGCGTGGCCGTGCGAGGCACGGGGGCCGCCGTGCCGACGGGTGTCGACGTGCTCGAGGGGCAGGTCGCGCTTCCCGAGGGCGTGGAGCTGGTGGAGTCACCGGTCGGCGAACCTTTCCTCTACGGCGAGGTGCGGGTCACGAAGGGCGGCTCGAAGGCCATCGATCAGTCGTGGACGACGGTGGTCGGGCATGCGGGCATCGAGATCGACACCGGGGAGCGCCGCATGCCGGTGACGCTTCCGCATCCGAGCGAGTGGCGGCGCATCACGCAGCCCGAGCACGTCGAGGTCGAGTCGGTCGAAGGGCTCGCCCACCTCGAAGGGCTCGACGATCTCGAGCGGCTCGGACCGCCGCCCTACTTCGTGCTGGTGACCGCCGTGCGGCCAGGGGACCCGATCATCGCGCGCGCGGGCGGCGAAGAAGCTGCCGAGGTGCACCTCGGCGTCCGGGCCGAGCTCGAAGCGTGGATCTCGGAGCGCGAGTCGGGTCGCTGGCCGATCGTCGGCTTGCTCGGAATCATGGCGTTGGTGTCGCTCGGGCTTGCGTACCGCGGGCTGCGCGGCTGAGCGCCGAGACGACTGCTCGCGGCGGGCAGGGACCGGACACGGACGAGCGTCAGTCCTCCGACGCCGCCGCCCGACGCGCCAGCGCTTCTTCCACCCGCGACTGCACGAGCAGAAGCTCTCGGGCCAACACGTCGGTGTGAATCGCGAGGGTGAGGCTCGTGCCGGGGATGATCCCCCAGACCATGCCGATCACGTAGCCGTCGCGGTCGACCACGGGCCCACCGCTCACCCCACGCTCGGCTTCGGCGTCGAGCAGCACACAGCTCTGCCCGTCGCCGCAGGGGTTCGTGCCCTGCACCGGCAGATCGGTCGCCACACCCGCGACCACGCCTTCGGTAGTCACCCAACGCAAGAAGCCGAGCGGGTGCCCACAGAGCACCACCCGCTCGCCACGCAGCGGGTTACCGCCGGGATGAAATCGCAGGCCCGCGACGCGTGGTGCCTCGCGCGGCAGGATCACCGCCATGTCGATGGTGCTCGAGACGTGGAGCACGTCGCCCGAGGTGGCCTGTCCGTCGTGAAACTGCAGGAGCACCACCTGCGCGTGCGAGACGACGTGGCGGTTGGTGATCACGACCTTGATGCCCGCCAGGCTCGTCACCCAACCCGTTCCGCTGTTCTCGACCGCGGTCAGCCGTGGATTGGGACGCAGCACCAACGCCGTCGCACGGGCAGCGACCGCGTGGGCGTCGGTGAGCTCGTCGAGGCCGCGAGGCTGTGCGTGCGCGGCGCCGAAGGCTGCCGAGGCGCACCAGAGGCCGAGCGCGACGCGAACGAGCACCGAGGACGGAACCCCGACCCGCCAGCTCCTTGGACGCAATCGTCCGGGTCGAGAAGATTTCGCGAACGCCGCGGGTCCTGCTCAGCGGGGCGAGCTGACGCTGATGTGCAGGTGATGGTGGTGGAAGTAGAACCACCCGCGACCTGCGTCGGTGGTCTCGTAGGTCATGCGTGGGCTCGTGCACGCGGTCCCCGTGACCCAGCCGCCCGTGCAGAGCTCGCGCAGCGCGGCTTCCACGATCGGCCCGACCCGGCCGTCGACGCCGATCACGCGCAGGTTCGGGTTCGCGTGCAGGTGGCCGATGAAGAGCGCCGTGCGCCACGGGTCGAGTTGGTCCGGGTTGTCGACGCAGTGGTAGACGTCTTCGCCGCTGGCGACGTGCTCGCACACGGCGCGCAGGCGGTTGTCCGACGTCGACACCTGGTAGTACGCGATGTCCATGTCGTGACCGTCGACGTGCGTGCCCGCCGGGTGACCCGGGCTGCCCACGCTCGTCCCGGGAATCGCACCATCCGCCTCGGACATGTCGCCGAGCCCGAGCAGGCCGCCGTTTCCGAAGGTCCAGCCCTCCGACTGACACGCCACCATCGCGCTCGCGTACTTCACGAGCGCCATCACGTCTTGGCGGATGAAGCTCCGGTATTGGTTCGCTTCGGTCTCGCCGTTGAGCGGGTAGTTCCAATAGCCCGGGCCTCTCGCGGGACTGAACTGGACGACCTCTCCGCATTCTTCGGCGGTACCCGTGCAGCGCCAATCGGGAATGTCCGAGCTTCCGATCGCGCAGCCCGTGGGCGGCGTACCCTCGGGTCCCTCGGGAGGCGGAGGCGGCGCTTGGCAGATGCGCGCGCACGAATCGTCGCACGTCGCTCCCTCGGCCGGGACGCAGGAGCCGTCGGCGTCGCAGCGCCCGCTGCAGGTCACCGCGTCGCAATCCGGCCAGCAGATCGACAGGTCCGAGCCTTCGAGCCCCCAGCAGCGCGAGCCCGCCGGGCATTCGTCGCGCGAGCCGCCCGCGGAGCAGGCCGCCGAGGCCTGGGTCATGCAGATTCCGTTGACGCAAAGGCCCGGATTTATTGCGATTCCGGCGCATTCGGCATCGCAGCCGCAAGCGCTGCCCGGAGCTCCGAGATCGCGAGCCGCGTCCTCCACGGGCACCGCCGCATCATCCCCCGAGACCGTCGCGTCGACCTCGACCGCCGCGTCCATCCCGAGCCCCGCATCCTCGACCGGCGTGCCGCTTCCCGACGAGCAGCCGAGCCAAAGACACACGCACCATCCCCACCTGGCGTTTCCCATCGGCCTGCATTCCCATCCGAAGGGGATTCGCGCCAGGGCATTCCCGGGCAGACGTGCTCATTCGGGGTTCAGTCGTCGGCGAACGTCGAGGTTGAGCACGTTTCGTACAGTGCTCACGCCAGAGGCATGGACGGGGAGTAAGCCTGAGGCCTCGTCGACCGAGGTTCACCAAGAACGAAGAACGGGTGGCGCTCCGAATCGAGACCACGACGTTTCTCGACCGGAGCGTCGCTCCCGTCGGTCCACTTGGCCGGTCGCGAGGGCCTCGGACGACCTGGTCGGGACTCGACCAGAGGAGACCTTCTGCGCGCACTGCGACTGGAAAGTTCGCATTGTCCCTCAACCTGGACGTGAACCGTCCATTGCCTGTCACAGGACCGTGGAACAACGTGGCTCACGACCCGACATGACAGCGGTGACCGGCGCGAGATTCGCGCTGCGAATACGCAATTGAAGTCGAGGTCGTCCTCGCGAACATCGACGAAGACTAGACCCGAAACGCTCCCGTTCCACCGTCGATTCCCAGACGTTGATTTCCCGGCCTCTCCTGTTCCCGAGAGTCGCCGAACGGGCGCTCTTGCGCCCCGGGTTCCCCATCCGAGACTCGCCATGCAAGCACACTCTCGCACTTCCCCTACGCGCTCCTTGCTCGCGTACCTCTTCCTCGGCGCCTGCGCGTTCGGCGGCGACCCCGAGGTCGCGTCCACCGAGCACGCGCTGACCGGTGAAATCGCTCCAACCGACTCCGTGGGCTCGTTGCCTGGCGGTCTCTCGGTCGACTTCGACGGACAGGCCAACTACTCGATTCCGATCGAGGTGCCGCCTGCCCGTGCCGGACACGTGCCGAGCCTCGGGTTCTCGTACTCGAGCTCGGACGCGGTCGGCGCGCTCGGTCGGGGCTGGTCGCTCTCCGGGTTCTCGGCGATCACGCGATGCGCACAGAGCATCGCGATCGACGGCGCCTATCGGGCCGTCGCCTACGACGAGGAGGACGCGTTCTGCCTCGACGGCGCGCGACTCGTGGAGGTCGGCCGGGTGGGAAGCGCCCGTGAGTTTCGAACCGAACGAGAGTCGTTCGCGCGCATCTTCGCGTACTCGGAGTCGGGCGTGTCCGGCCCGAGCTCGTGGGAAGTGCGCCGCCCCGACGGAACCGTGGCGCTCTACGGCAAGGGTGGCGCGAAGAGCCGCACCCGCATCTCCACCGAGGCTCGCTACGCCTCGTGGCTCGTGGGTCTGATCCGAGACGCCTTCGGAAACCTCATCGAGTTCGAATACCAGGCGAACTATCCGACGGACCCCTCGCTCGAACCGACCGTGACGGGGGCCCGAGGACTCCTCCCGGACGTCTCGATCGAGCGCGTTCGCTACGGCTCGCACGAGAGCGGCTTCGAGTCGACCGCCGAGGTGAGTTTCGAGTACGAGGAGCGTCCCGACATTCGGTCGGGTCACACGGCCGGGTTGACGTGGAACCAGACACGCCGCCTCGCGCGCGTACACACCCACGTCGGTTCGAAGACGTTCCGTACCTACCACCTCGACTACGAGACGACGGGCGCGACCGGCGCCTCTCGTTTGGTGTCGATTCAGGACTGTGTCGAGGCGCCGCGAGGCCCGGCCGCGACGGAGATCCGCGACGGAAAGGTCTGCCGCCCCGCGACGACGTTCGAGTGGGAAGTCGGAGACCTCGACGCGGAGAACGAGGTCATCACCCGGTATTGGGAGTTCGAGACCCTGATGAACACCGGCGTCGATACGCGCTGGGCCCAGAACAATCCGGTCTTCACGCTCGACTTCGACGGCGACGGCAGAGACGACATCGGATACGTCACGAACAGCAGCCTCTGGATTCACCTGTCGTCGCGCGACTTCGAGAAGGTGCTCATCCACGAGAACGCGGGTGACCCGTCGGAGCCGGGCGGAGATCTCGTCGCAGAGGGGCGTCAGTTCGATGTCTTCGACTACAACAATGACGGAAGAGACGATCTAGGGTTCTTCGACAATCGCTCGTTCGAGAGCACCGACGGTCCCGGCGCCTACGTCGACTACGTCGTTGCCGTATCCAACGGCACCGCCATCTCGATCGTTCCAACGCAGACATCGGTGCTCTTCGCCCGGCTGCAGCCCGATTTCTCGCGGATGCATCCGGTGTTCGTCGGCCATCTCGATGGCAATTCGACGTTCATGTCGGACATCAACGAAATAACACCGTCGATGAACAACTCGTTCTGGCGCGTGTCCGACTTCACGGGGGATGGTCGTCCAGACATTCTCTCCTGCGAGGTTCAGGCGCGCCGATCCGAGACCATCAACACTACGACCGTGTGCCCCGATTTTCGCGAACATTTTCATTGGGCCCCCGGTGCTGGAGGAGCGGGTACTCCCGGTCACTGTCGCGGAGAGTTTACTCTTCGAACGCTGAATGATGAAGATGGCGAAGAAGACCGACATCTCAACGTCGGCGCCGTGTGTCGAAACGCGCATCATCCCATGCTTGGGGTGGTCGTGAGTGACTTCACGGGTGATGGAGTGCCGGATCTTCTGTACATGGATGCTCTGTCGGAACCGAGCTATGCGCTAGACGCCCTGGTCCCGGTTCCGTTCGAAGAGTACGATCCGGACGTGGGAGATTGGGTGCACACCGGTGCGCCTCCGACCTGGAAAATCCTCACCTTCGACGCGCGGTACGGCGATATCGAAGGGAAGGTCATCGATACCCAGATCAACGCCCGCTACCACGTCGCACCACAGGCCGTGGACCTCAATGGAGACGGTGTCTCGGACATCGTCACGCAAGAAGACGACGCGCGCGTTGGTGACCCGACAGACGGTGGATACGACACGCTCGCGACCTACTGGGACGGCCGTTGGGCGCGCATGGTGCGCCACGGTTGGGTTTCGACTGGCACGGGTTTCGCTCACATGGCGCCGGACGAGTTGATCCCTCGCGCGTCCGTGGTCAGTGAGCTGGTCTCGAACATTCAGTTCATGGAGCGCGACTGCAGGCCTGGGCTTCTTGGAGAGGGATGCCCGCACGGAGCCAAGCGCTATCACTGGTACCACCAAGCCGACACGTGCTCGGATTTCGATCTCGACGGCCGAAGCGACTGTCTCGGTGGTGGCGTTTCGATGGAGCGTGCCCTCGAGCCCGAGCAGGAGGACGGTTGGACTTGGTGGTCTGCCGAAGAGGGCGGATACGAGATCGAGACGTATTGGTGGCGTCCGCAGCCTGAGAATGGGTTGTCGTTCAATCGGATCGACGACTTCTGGGAGGCGAGGACGCTTCGGATTCGCTCGGCCTACAGCGAGATCCAACGGAGCCCAATCATTCGCGTGATGGACGCGAACGGCGACGGTGTACCGGACGTTCTCTCCGCAGACACGATCAATCGAAATCCGCTCATCCCGCGGGAAGTGGAGCACCCTCGTCGATTCAAAGTCGTCCTCAACAACAAGGGCGAGCGAGAGCGGATTACGACGTTCCGCAATGGGCTCGGGCTGCGCTCGGTGGTCGACTACTCGCCGATCTCCGATCCGAACGTGTACACGCCCGATCCGACGTGTGATCGCTCCGACCCGACGCGCATCCGCTGTGACGTCGACGCGCGGCAAGTGGTGTCGAGCGTCGTCACCCATGGCGGCGCGCTCCCGGCCGAGACCCGCTACCGCTATTGGGACAGCCGGACCTCGCTCGAGGGACGCGGTTGGCTCGGTTTCCGGAAGGTCGCGATCGTCGACGTGCCGACCGGTGCCGTTTCGACGTATCGCTTCGACCGTCGTTTCGATGAAGCGACGAATGCCTACTTCACGTCGCGCCGACCGGTGCACGTCACGCATCTCGTGCAGGGTCGAAACGCCAAACATCCCGGCGATTCGTCACGCACGATCGGCTCGGAGCTCTTCTTCGACTACGAGATTCACCACCACGACCAGAGGTGGTCGACCGTGCTCGCGCAGAGCTATGCACGGAGCTACGAGGATGTCCGCTACCTGGGCCTCGATCCCATGGCGGACCAGCCCTTCGAAGGGCTGACCCCCGTCCACACGGCAACGACGGCGTTCGTCTTTCCGGACGGTGTTCCTTGGTGGCAGCGTGACTTGCCCCATCGTGTGTCGACCGCCGTCGACCTCGATCGCAGCGACGTCCGCGAGTACGCGGAACGGACGTACGAGCCGGTCGCGCACATCGAACCAGGCGACTTCCGCACGCCGTGGGTCGTCGGCCAAGTGGCGACCGAGCGTTCGTGGGCAGAGAAGGACGATTGTGAGTCCGACGTCTCGGTCCGTTTCAAATACGACCCGCAGAACGGCCAGATGGTCGCGACGATCCGTCAGCCGGACGAGCTCGCGCCGCCGCGCTCGGACGCCGACCGCCGTGCGGAGGTGCTCGAGAGCGAAGTGAAGTTCGACGAGTACGGCAACGTTCAGTCCACCGTCGAACGCGACCTCGATGGCCGCGAGCGGCACACGGTCTTCTACTACGACTTCCCTGGCGCGACGTTCCCGACCGCGGTGGAGAACGCGCTCGGACACACCGTGAAGGCGTACGTCCACCCGCAGCTCGGGACACCGTTTGCGGTCGTCGATCCGAACGGCCTGATCGACCGAACGTCGGTCGACGGGTTCGGGCGAGTCGTCGGTGGCACGAGCGCAACGGGGGATTCGTTCACGACGCGATTCCTTCAAGACGACCGCGACCCCGTACCGCTTCGGGTGCTCACGAGCACGGCGAGTGGATCGCTGACCGCACAGGGCATGAACGCCGCCGGCCAGGTGGTCTGGTCCGAGTGGCGAGAGCTTCGCAACGGAACGCCTGCCACGGTTCGTGCACTACGCCACTACGACGCTGCTGGGCGGGTGACCGAAGAGTCGGAGCCCTTCTTCGAAGGTGAATCGGCCACGCACTGGACGATGCACGAGTACGACGACGTCGGCACGCTTCGCATCGCCGAGGGGCCCGCAGGCCGATTCACCTACCGCCGCACCCCCGACCATCGCTTCGCCACCGACGCGCTCGGCTTCGAGACGACCCTCGTTCTCGACGGACGCGGACGTGTGGTCGAGGGCATCGAGCCTGCACCGGGCGGGCGCATTCGCCACGCGTACTGCGCGGACGGCCGGCTTCGCCAGACCGTCGACCCGATGGGGAACACGACCATCCTCGAGTACGACACGCTCGGACGGCAGCGATACCTTCGCGACCCCGATCGTGGGGAGGAGTGGCAGGACTTCGATGCCTTCGACCAGGTGGTTCACACGCGCGACGCGGGTGACCGCGACGTCTGGCTCACGCACGACGCGCTCGGACGCCTGATCGGGCGTACCGACATCTCGGGCGAAACGACCTGGAAGTTCGATGGCGCCAGATACGGCATCGGAGCGCTTGCCAGCACCACGAGCCCCGACGGCGTGGCGACCGAGTACTCCTACCACCCCAACGGCCTGCTGGAGTCAGAGAAGCTCTACGCAGACTCGACCACGCTCAAGCTCACGTACCTCTACGACGCCTACGGTCGGATGGAGCAGATGGAGAGCGATGTCCTGCGAACGCGTGCCGAGTACGCGGCGGGCATGCTCCTCCGGGTTCGAAACGCGGCGACCGGCGCTTCGCTCTGGGAAGGACGGACGTACAACGCCCGGGGTGACCTTCGAGAAGAGCGATTCGGCAACGGTCTCGTGGGCGCCCGCGAGTACGCGCCAGGCACCAGCCGCCTCACGCGGCAGACGGTGCGCCGCGGAACGAATCGCTTGCAGGACTGGGAGTACGGATACGACGCCAACGGCCGGGTGAACCGTCGCGAAGAACGCGCGCTCCGATTCGTGGAGGAGTACACCCATGATTCCCTCGGCCGCCTGCGTCGCGTGGACTCGTCCGCCGATCCGACACTGACCTTCGACTACGACGTTCTCGGAAACCTGACTCGGGCGACCGATGTCGGTGAGCTCTCGTACGACGAGACCTCCAGACCTCACGCGGTTCGGAAGTTCCTCGGCTACGAGCAGTATTACGACAAGGTAGGCAACCACCTCGGAGACGACGCCCGCCGTCGCGTCGAGTACAACGCCCTCGATCTGCCGAACAACATCTACCGTCGATCCGACGGGAAGTCGCTGCAGATTCGCTACGACGCGTTCGGCAATCGCGCTGCGACGCACGGACCCGACGGGGACCGCTACTACCTCGGGCCGCTCGAGCGTCGCGGCGACGTCTTCGTCCACAGCATTCAGGTTGGCGGTCGCACGATCGCTCAAGCGATGCGGAAGGCGGGCTCGACGAAGCTCGAAATCGCCTACGTCCACGACGACCGCCTCGGCTCCACCGACCTGGTCACGGACGCCTCCGGAAACGTTCAGGCTCGCTACAGCTACGACGCGTGGGGTGCCCGCCGCGATCGGCCTTGGACGCGCTCGGTCACGGGTCTGGACGGGACGCCCGCCTTCGACCACGGCTTCACGGGTCACGAGCACGACGACGAGTGGGGCGTCATCCACATGCGCGGCCGCGCGTACGACCCCGCAATGCGGCGGATGACGAGCGTCGACCCGTTCGTGTCGAACCTCTTCCGTCTTCAGACCTTCAATCGCTACAGCTACGTCCTGAACGATCCGATCAATATGACGGATCCATCTGGATACGATCCTGTCCCAGAGAGCGGCACGCTACTTTCTCCGCCGCATTCGCCGCCTAGCTCGTGTTCTGAAGGCGCCTCCTGCCTTTCATCGCCATATCCGAACGAGTCCACGACAACCTCGGAGCCATCAACCGTTACATCGGTTACATCAAGCCTTCCACGGTATCCTACGATAAGTCAGGAATCGGCGAACACACAAACGCGATACGCGCAGACAGGCGCCATCCAAATTGAAAGCGGCTTCGATTGGCAGCGCTTGGTCTCCGTTGTCAGCAAGTTCGTGGCAGCAGCAGGTTCACAGGTTCCGGCGATTCGCGCAGCGATCGCCTCCGGTGGATGGGGCGCACTCATAGCGCTTGGCGCCTACGGTGAGTATGAAAGGCTTGAGAACTCGCTTCCATCTTGGTTGTCGCCCTTCGAGGCGATCATGCTATCGCAGATTCTCACCATTCCGGGGGCGCTGGCATACTCGCGTGGTACGATTGAATGGTTAAAAAGACGATTTAAGGGAGGCAGCGCGAGGTACGTGTTTGCGACATACAAGCTCACGCTTCTCAACGGCGACCGGTACTCGGGTCGAGTATTCGGGTTCATTCAGGCAGGACAAACGCCGCAGCAAGCCGCGGATCTCGCCGTGCAGAGGCGGTTCTCAAAACACTATCCTCATATCAGAAGTAATCTCGCGCCGGGCGTTCGATTGGTGGCCGAGGCGTTGGTGCACGGACACATTTCAGCGAACCCTACGGTGCAGGAGACCACCGACCTCTTCCTTAACTATCTCACGATGAGAGGTCGCGAAGACCAGTTGATTACCTTTCACGGCCAGGCCAATCGGCGGCACGAAATTAGTGAGCGAAGTCCATTGCTTTGGATTGCCCACATGCTGGCGTGGAACGAGTTTATGATCAAGACCTACAATCCACCGTGGTAGCATCGAGATGGAGGTTTCATGCGTCGCTTTGGTGAGACAGGGTCGTTGTTCGCGATACCGCTTGATAGTGCCAGATATGTAGTGTCTCAGGTGGTGCAGGGATTCGGTGACGGCGGAACTTTTGGGGTCATAGATGCACTGTTCTCTATAAGAGAACTCGGTAGTTTGGACCTGGATAACCTCCGGCCGAAGCGAAGGTATCGTCACGTATACTCGGGATGCGGACGGCGTTGGCGTGACCTCGGGAAGTGCGCTCCGCTGCTGCCGGCGATTGCAGAGCCGTACTTGTGCTGGGCGGAAGTTGCGGAAGAACGCCGCGGGCGCGATCCGGGAGTCTATCTCGTCGAAATAGACCCACTGAGGCCTGAAAATGAGAAATGGACGCGTGTGGAGCGGATTCCGTCAGAGTTGACCGCGTACGACCGGTATGGTGGTTGCGATATCGCTGAGATGGTCGAAGACGAACTTCGTGTGCGGTGGGGGGAGACAAACCCCAAAATGGTGGTTTCATACTCGGTAGTTGGAGAAGAGCGCCAAGCCATCCTCAACCACTCAGCCGTGGCGCAGATTTGTGACCAAGCGGAGCACGAAGGGCCCCGTTCGACCCGACGAACGCTCGGCTTCGCGACGAGTCTGGCACTCGAGACGACCGACTACCTCGACGCGGAGATCGGCGGCCCCGCGCTCGCGGCCGCTTGCGCGACGCAGGACGCGCAGCTCGCGAAGGCGTTTCGGTCGACTTTGAAGACGATGCAGGCCGCCATCTCTCAGCCGAAGACCGTGGCTCGACGAGTGCTCGATCCGGAGACGAGCGAGCTCGCCGAGCTGCATCGGGACGCGGGCACCTTGAAGGCGCTCGAGGACTACGTGGAGTCGTTGGAGCTGGCAGACTGATCGGCGCTCAGCCTGCGCTCAGCCCCTCTCGAATCGAACCCACCACGTCGCTCTGCGCGGTGATGGTCGCGACCTTGATCGCGTTCGTCACCGCGCGGGCGGTGCTGCGGCCATGGGCTTTGATGCAGAGGCGGTCGAAGCCGAGGATCGGGACGCCGCCGTATTGCTGCCAGTCGGTGATCTCGCGGACGCGGTGGAGCGCGGGGCCCAGCAGGTAGAGGCCGGCGGCGTATCGAAGGCGCTTCTCTTTGGCGCTCTTGGCCAGGCGCATCGCGGTGTCGCTGACACCCTCGAGCATCTTGAGGACGATGTTGCCGACGAAGCCTCCCGTGACGACGACGTCCGCGGTACCGCGTGGGATGTCCATGCCTTCGACGTTGCCGAGGAAGTCGAGGCCGGTGTGTTTCGTGAGACGGGCGTGGGCTTCGACGATGGCTTTCGTGCCCTTCGTGGGCTCGCTTCCGATCGAGAGGAGCGCGACCTTCGGGCGGGGGTTTCGGGAGATCACGCGTGAATACGCGCTGCCCATGACGGCGAAGGCGACGAGGTCGTCGGCGGTGGGCTCGAGGGTGAGACCGGCATCGAGGATGAGACCGAAGGGGTCGTTCTTCTCGCCGCGGCGTCGTTCGGTCGGGAGCACCGCGCCGAGGGCGGCGCGGCCGACGCCGGGGAGTCGCTCGAAGCTCTGAGCGCACGCGAGCGTGACGCCGCCGGTGTTGCCCGCGGACACGAGGACGTCGGCGTGATCCTCCGCGACGAGCCGCGCGGCGACGAGAATCGAGGCGTCGGGATGGCGCTCGAGGGCGTCGCGGGGCGAGGCGTCCATCGCGCAGACCTGGCTGGCGTGCACGATTCGAATGCGATCCTTCGCGTGAGGGTGTCGCGAAAGCTCCGCGCGAAGGATGGCTTCGTCGCCGACGAGGAGGAGGTCGGGGGCACGGTCGTGAAGGCTCGCGGCGGCAGCGCCTGCGACCGTGGCGGGTGGACCGAGGTCGCTGCCCATGGCGTCGAGCGCGATGCGAGGACGGGACGTCACCGCGCGAGGATAGCGCGGACTGGTTTCGGACGGCGCCGCTCACCCCTGCCGGCCGACGCGTCCCTTCCCGCCATGAAGACGACGTCGGACGACACCGACTTCCCGGCGTGGAGCATCAGTCGATTCGCCTCACTGCGCTCGGGCGAGCGGGGACGACGCTTCGCGCTTCGCGGACGCGGGCTTCGCACGGCGGCGTGACGGGCGACGGAGGGAGACGACGCAGAATCGGAACGACTTCGCGCACCCGCTGTGTGCGACGGAGGCGACGGCGTGTGCGACGGAGGCGATGGCGCCTCGTCGGGTATGGCGCACGTGGTGTCGCGGTGCCCAGTCTGCCTCGCGCGGCCACGGATGGATCCACAAGACCGCCGTCCATCGTCGGCGAGGGTGTCCAAGCTCGCCACGAAGGTGGTAGTAACTCTCGCATGACCGACGCGGGTGACAAGGCGCTGTTCGAGACGAATCCGAACCTCATCATCGAGGACGACCGGACGGGCATGAGCCCGAAGACGCTCGAACGCGCGGTGATGGACCACCTCTTCTACACGTGCGGCAAAGACCTTCCCTTCGCGACGAAGGACGACGTCTACCGCGCGATGTCGCATGCCGCGCGCGATCGCCTGATCCACCGCTGGATTCAGACGCAGCGCGCGCACCACGAAGCCGACGTGAAGCGGGCCTACTACTTCTCGGCCGAGTTCCTCATGGGCCGCGCGCTCGCCGACAACCTGCGCAAGCTCGGCCTCTGGGAGCTCGCCGACGCGGGCCTCCGTCGCTACGACATCTCCCTCGCCGACATCCTCGAGACCGAGCACGACCCCGGTCTCGGCAACGGTGGCCTCGGACGCCTCGCGGCTTGCTTCCTCGACTCGATGGCCACGCTCGGCATTCCGGGCATGGGCTACGGCATTCGCTACGAGTTCGGCATCTTCGAGCAGCTCATCCGCGACGGATGGCAGGTCGAGTCGCCCGACGCGTGGGCCGCGCTCGGCAACCCGTGGGAGATCCCGCGCCACGAGTACGCGCAGCCCGTGCGCTTCTACGGCCACGTCGAGCACATCGAAGAGAACGGACGCCTCACCGCGCATTGGGTCGGCGGCACCGAGGTGCTCGGCGTGCCCTACGACATGCCCATCGCGGGCTACGACAACGACACCGTCAACACGCTGCGCCTGTGGAGCGCGCGCGCCTCGAAGCAGCTCGACTTCGAGCGCTTCAACCGCGGCGAGTACCAAGGCGCGGTGGACGACAAGGTCGTCGGCGAGACCATCTCGAAGGTGCTCTACCCGAACGACGTGCCGCCCGAGGGCAAGGAGCTGCGCCTCAAGCAGCAATACTTCTTCGTCGCCTGCTCGATCGCCGACATCGTGCGTCGCTACAAGCGCTCGCATCAGGACTTCGGTCAGTTCTCGAAGAAGGTCGCGCTGCAGCTCAACGACACGCACCCCGCGATCGCGGTCGCGGAGCTGATGCGCGTGCTCGTCGATCTCGAGCACCTGCCCTGGGAGTCCGCCTGGGAGATCACGCGCGAGACGGTTGCGTACACCAACCACACGCTGCTCTCCGAAGCGCTCGAGAAGTGGCCGGTCTCGCTCTTCGAGCGCCTGCTGCCGCGCCACCTCGAGATCATCTTCGAGATCAACCAGCGCTTCCTGCGTGAGGTGCACGTCTTCGCGGCGGGCGACATCGGCCGCGTGCGCCGCATGTCGATCATCGAAGAAGCGGGCGAGAAGCAGATCCGCATGGCCCATCTCGCGGTCGTCGGCTCGCACAGCGTCAACGGCGTGGCCGAGCTGCACAGCAAGCTGCTCCGCGAGCGCGTGCTCAAGGACTTCGCCGACCTTTGGCCGGAGAAGTTCAACAACAAGACGAACGGCGTCACGCCGCGCCGCTGGCTTCAGACCGCGAACCCGAAGCTCGCGCGCGCCATCACGCAGCGCATCGGCAAGGGCTGGGTCACCGACCTCGACCAGCTCGAGAAGCTCGCGCCACTCGCGGACGACGCGCACTTCCGGGATGAGGTTCGCGACATCAAGCTCGACAACAAGGTCAAGCTCGCGCGGATCATCAAGGACCTCTGCGACGTGAAGGTCGACCCGAGCTCGCTCTTCGACGTGCAGATCAAGCGCATCCACCTCTACAAGCGTCAGCTCCTCAACGCGCTGCACATCGCGTCGCTCTACTGGCGCCTCAAGGACGACCCGAACCTCGATCTGGTCCCGCGCACCTTTCTCTTCGCGGGGAAGGCGGCGCCCGGGTATTGGATGGCCAAGAAGGTCATCAAGCTCGTCGGTGACCTCGCGGAGGTCATCAACAAGGACCCGGCGATGCGGGGCCGCCTCAAGGTCGCGTTCTTGCCGAACTACTCGGTCACCCTCGCCGAGCGCATCATCCCGGCGGCCGACCTCAGCGAGCAGATCAGCACGGCCGGCAAGGAAGCGTCGGGCACCGGCAACATGAAGTTCGCGATGAACGGCGCGCTCACGATCGGCACGCTCGACGGCGCGAACATCGAGATTCGCGACAACGTCGGCGCCGAGAACTTCTTCCTCTTCGGCCTGACCGCGGAGGAGGTCGACGAGCTCGACGCGCGCGGCTACCGCCCCTGGACCTACGTCGGCGAGAGCCCGCGTCTACGCCGCGCGATCGAGAGCATTCGCGACGGCTTCTTCTGCCCCGAAGAGACCGGCCGTTTCCGCGACCTCGTCCAAGAGCTCACCGGCTGGGACACGTACAAGCATTGCGCCGACTTCGACGCCTACGCGGCCGCGCAGGAAGACGTCGACCGCGTCTACCGCGACCAAGAGGAGTGGACGCGACGGGTGGTGAAGAACATCGCGCACGTCGGCACCTTCTCGAGCGACCGCACCATCGGCGAGTACGCGAAGGACATCTGGGGCATCGAGCCGATGAAGCTGAAGTTCGAGCCGAAGAAGGGTGAACGCAGCTGAAGCTTCGGCGAGGCGAACGAACGAGGGCACCGAAAGGTGCCCTTTTTCGTGGCACCTTCGGTTCGACTCACGGAAGTCGCCAAGCACGATCGAACGGTCGATGCTCGGTTCCGCTCGCGAGCAAACGAAAGGGCGCCTCGTGAGGCGCCCTTCGTGTTCGAGCCTCGCGCCGGAGCTCAGTGGTCGTCGCTCTCGCGCCCGCCGTTTTGGCCGGCCTTTTCGACGTATTCGATCACCGCGCTCGCGACGTCGACGCCCGACGCCTTCTCGATGCCTTCGAGACCGGGCGACGAGTTCACCTCGATGACGAGCGGGCCGTGCTTGCTGCGAATGATGTCGACCCCTGCGATGCCCAGGCGCATCGCCTTCGCCGCGCGCACCGCCATCGAGCGCTCTTCGGGTGTCAGCTTCGCCTTCTCGCCGTGACCGCCGCGGTGGAGGTTGCTGCGGAACTCGCCGGGCGCCGCGGTGCGCTTCATCGCCGCCACCACCTTGTTGCCCACGACGAAGCAGCGCAGGTCCACGCCGGCGGCCTCCTCGATGTACTCCTGCACGAGGATGTTCGCGTCGAGGTTGCGGAACGCTTCGATGACCGACTCCGCCGCCTTCTGGGTCTCACAGAGCACGACGCCGATGCCCTGGGTCCCTTCCAGCAGCTTCACCACCAAGGGCGCGCCGCCGACCGCGGAGATCAGACCCGGCACGTCCTGGGTGCTGTGGCCGAACGCCGTCACCGGCATCGCGATGCCCTTGCGGCTGAGGATCTGCAGGCAGCGCAGCTTGTCGCGGCTACGCGCGATCGACTGCGACGAGTTCGCCGCGAAGACGCCCATCATCTCGAGCTGCCGCACGACGGCGCAGCCGTAGAACGTGCTCGACGCGCTCACCCGCGGGATCATCGCGTCGAGCTGCGGCACGGGCTCGCCGTCGTAGACGAGCGTCGGATGGTGCGCGGCGATCGCCATGTGGCAGCGCAGGTAGTCGACGATGAACGCCTCGTGGCCACGCTGCTGCGCGGCCTCGACGAGGCGACGGGTCGAGTAGAGCTCGGGCTTTTGGCTGAGGACGGAGATGCGCATGGGACAACTCGGGTAGGGCGCACGGGTGGCGCGAGAAAGGACGGCGAGCGGCGTTGCAGAGAGCGCGAACGGTCGAGGAGAAGCGACGACGGAGCTCGAAGAAAGGCAGCCGCGAAGAGGCCGAGCCGAAGCATAGCGCGACGCGTGTGTCGTCGAGGCCACGAACGACGTTTTGCAGCGTCGAGGCGTGGTGCCCCGCCGTCGACGAACGTGGTCGCTCGTGTGAGGAGCCCCGCGACGGGCACACCGCTCGCGGATTGGGGCCCCGCCGATCACCGACGGGCACGGATGAATCCATGCGAGCGGGGGCGGCCCGAAGAGCACGAATCAGTTGCACTGATTCATGCTCTTCCTTCTTCTCGAGGGGGGCGGCGCGCCCCCTCCCCCGACCGGCCAAGCCGGATCGGGCCCCCTCCCACCACCGAGCATCCCCCGCACTCGCACGGATTGAATCCGTGCGAGTGGTGGACGCTCTCAGGCGTCCTTGACGAATTCGGCGAGCAGCTTGCGGGTGGTGCCGTCCTCGAAGGCGATCTCGAGGAAGTGGCGGCCGTCCTTCACCTCGCGGACGACGCGGCCCTTGCCGAAGCGTGGGTGAGCGACCCAACGCTCCTTCTTCTCGGCCACGACGATCCAGGGCGTGACGTCCTCGACCGGGCGCGGCTCGCGCTTGGGTTTCGTCGGCTTCTTCTTGGCCTTCGGCGGCGGGCGCTTCACCGGCTTCGGCTTCACGCGGGCCGCGAGGTCCTTGGCGATCTCGCGCTCTTCCCGCGCCTCGTCGCCCTCTTCCCCGTCTTCGCCCTCACCGTCGCTCTCGCTTTCTCCGTCGCGCTCTTCGTCCTCGTCGCCGAGGTCGAGGTCGTCGTCGAAGCCTTCGTCGAGCTGCGGCTCCTCGTCGTCGTCGTCCTGCTGCTCGACCGCGTCCAGCATGCGGAAGCGCCGCACGATCGCGTCGAGCGTCTTGGGCAGGTTCGTCTTCGCCGGCCAAGCGGTCAGCGTTCCCTTGCCCTTGCGCAGGCACCACGTGAGCTTCTCGGGGTCGCTCAGGAGCGCCACGTAGCTCGAGGGCAGCCCTTCTTCGCGGAGCTCTTCGGTGAGGACCACGGCTTGCCGCAGGTCCTTCTCGAGCATCGCGAAGATCGCGAGCACGTCGTCGCTCAAGGTGACCTCGAGCTCTTCGTGCAATCGGTCCACGTCGTCCTGCGCGAGGCAGGGCGTGCCGGACAATCCGAGCTGCGCGCGGGTGAGCTGCAGCTCCTCCAAGAGCTTCGCGTCGACGGCGAGAGTTCGGTTGGACATCGAGGCTGAATCGCACCGTGATCGGAGTTGCCGCGCTTGGCAAGCGTCGAGCGACGGGGCCGCGACGAACGATTCGGAGCCGTCGATTTTCGAAGCCGTTCCGCGCCGTGCAGCTCTCGAACACGAGCGCGACACCCGGCCGCTCCCCTGTCGGGAGCGCGCGCCCGAGAGCCAGAGGCGACGGGTCGGCGCACCCTCGTCGGGTGAGACGGAAAGAAGAAGGCGCGGCCCCTTCCGAGACCGCGCCCTCTCGCTCACACGTCGTCAGGTGCCCGCGCCGAGCTTGGCGCGCACCGCCTGCGCGACGTCGATGCCCGTCGCCGCCTTGATCTGCTCGTTCGTCGCCACGAGCTTCGTCGCGAGCTCGCCGCCGCTGGCGCTTCCCGCCCCGGAGCCGATCACCGTGAGGCGATCGACGTGCAGCTCGCCGATGGTGCCCGCGACCTGCTGGAGCACCGGCACGAGCTTCTGCATGAGCAGAACGTCGCGACCGGCGGCGCCTTGGCCACGGTACGAGGTGGAGAGATCCTTGAGCACCTGCGCGGTCGCCTTGCCGTGCTCGATGATCTTGGTGGCGTCGGCCTTGGCGCGCGCGATCGCCTGATCGCGTTGCGCCTCCGCCGGCCGCACCACGTCGGCCTGCAGCTGCAGTCGCACCTGCTCCACGCGCGCCGCCTGCATGGCGATCTCCGCTTGAGCCTGCGCGAGCTGCGCCTGCACGTCGGCGAGCTGCTCCGCGATCACGGCCTCGCGCTTGGTGCGTGCGTCCGCGATGCGTCGATCGTTCTGCCGCCGCGCGACCTCGATGGCCGCACGCAGCTTCGCGAGCTCACCCGCCTGGTAGTTGCGCCACTTCACCTCGGCCGCGTCCGCTTGCGCACGCGCCTCGGCGATCTGCGCGTCGCGACGAACCGCCGCCGAACGCGTACGACCGATCGAGTCGAGGTAGCCGACCTCGTCGCTCACGTTCTGAATGTTGAGCGTGTCGAGCACGAGCCCGATGCGCTCCAGATCGTGACCGGCCTCTTCCGTCAGACGCGCGCCGAAGGCCTCCTTGTCGCGGTTGACCTCCTCGGGCGTCAGCAACGCGAGCACGCCGCGGAGGTTGCCTTCGAGGGTCTCCCGCGCGACGCGCATGATGTCCTCGCGGCTGCGCCCGAGGAAACGCTCGAGCGCGTTGTGGATGAGCGGCATCTCGCCGGGCACCTTGATGTTCGCGACTCCCTGCACGGTGAGCGGGATGCCCCCCTTCGAGTACGCGTTCTTCACGACGACCTCGATGATCATGTTCGTGAGGTCGACCTTGTCGACGGTCTCGATGAAGGGCCGACGCAGCGCGCGGCCGCCCTTCACGATCCGGTAGTGCGTGGTCAGCGAGCCGTGGCTTCGCTTGCGTCCCGAGAAGACGAGCACCTCGTTCGGCTGACACACGTAGAGCAGGTTCTTGACCATCAGCACCACGGCCAAGATGCCGATGACGCCGATGCCCATGAGCGCGAGTCCGGCACCCATCACGCACCTCCCTTGCCGGCGAGCAACGCCGGAACGTCGACACCCGTGCTTTGCGCGAGCGCTTCCATCACGCGCGCGACCATCTGCGGATACGTGGCCGCGTAGCTCGCGAGCCCTTGTCCGCTTCCGTCGTCGAGGACGTTCACCTCGCCGATCTGGACGTCCTGGAGCTGATTGACGACGACGCCGACGATCTGCTCGAGGTGTTGAATGACGTAGATCTCCTTCGCCTGCGGCCCCATCGAGCGCCAGGCTTCGCCCATGAGCTCGAGAACCTTCGCCTGCGCGGCGCCGTTCTCGGCCGTCGGAGCGGCTTCACCAACCGCCAAGATCGCCCGCGCTTCACGGTGGATCTCGGCCGGGATGACGACGTCGGCTTGCAGACGACGCTCTTCGAGCGCCGCACGCAGCGACTGGAGCTCGCGCTCGGCTTCGGCACGCGCGGTCTTCGCCGCGACCTCCGCCTCACGCTCGACCGACTGCGCCTCGCCTTCGAGCTCGGCTTGGACTCGACGAAGCCCGTTGCGGAGCTCGAGGATCGCGGCTTCGGCGGCCGCCTTCGCGACCTCGGCCCGCTGCGACGACTCGGCGCTCGCAGCGGTGATCTCCTGCGCCGCTTCGTTCTCGGAGTTCTCCGCGTCGCGGAGGGCCGAGGCGATCTTCGGACGCCCGAGGCTGTCGAGGTAGCCCGTCGCGTCGGCCACGGTCTGAATCTTCAGCACGTCGAGCATGAGGCCGAGCTTGGCGAGGTCGTCCTCGGCCGCCTTCGCGAGCCGCTCGGCGAACGCGAGGCGATCCTCGTTGACCTGCTCGGGAGTCAGTGTCGCGATGACCTCACGCACCGCGCCTTCGAGCGTCTGTTGCGCGACCTGCTGAATCTCGCGCACCGAGCGGCCGAGGAAACGCTCCACCGCGTTGCCGATGATGCGCTCGTCGCTCGCGACCTTCACGTTCGCGATCGCGTGAATCTGCAGCGGGATGTTGCCCGCCGAGTACGCGTTCTGAACGACGATGTCGATCGGGAGCAAACGCATGTCCATGCGATCGACCCGCTCGAGCACCGGGATTCGGAAGGCACGCTCGCCTTGCCGCAAGATGCGGTAGGGCAACATCGTTCCATCCGATCGGCGGTACTTCTTGCCGCTGAAGACGAGCGCTTCGTTCGGGCGCGCGATGTGGAGGAGGGAGCGTGCGATCGCCGCGAAGACCAAGATCGCGACCGCAATCCCCAGCGCGGTGAAGACCACGCTCCACAGCGTCGAGTCGCCTGCGAGCGCGTCGGTGAACCCCGGCTCCGGCGAAGTGACGTCGAGCCCGCTACCCCCGTAATAGGGGTCGGGTTGTCCGTACTGTTGCATTTCCCCTCTCTCTCTCTTTCTTTTCTTGGCTTCGGCGGAGCGAGCTCCGCTTCCTCTTCGAAACGCTCACGTCGTGAGCAGGCGGTTCGACGGCCTGCTCGGTGAGCGCGTCATTCTTCTCGTTCGAGGCGCGCGATGCGCGCGCGGGTTCCGTCCATCTCGATGACCAGCACTTCGTCGTCGGCGCCGATCTCGTCTTCGGTGGTCGCGAGCAGATCCACGAGCTGCCCCTTCACTTCGACGCGAACCTTTCCGACGGTGCCCCGCTTCGGCGCGACCAGGACCTTCGCGCTCTTTCCGACGTAGTCGCTCGCGCCGGCGGCCTCGGCCGTCTCGTCGCCCGCGAGCATTCGGAAGGCGGTCGCGGCCCCGCCGCCGGCGATCGCACCCATGGCGACCGAGAGCACCGCGGTGATCCAGGACGTGTCGACCAAGCCGAGCCCGTCGAGCGTGACGCCCGTGAGGCCGAAGAAGGCGAGGAAGAACATCCAGAACCGGAACGAACGCAGGATCCAGAAGACGTCGCTCGCTGCGCCGACGTCGAGGTCTTTGTCGAGCCCGTCGGCGTCGGCTTCGAGCTCGACGTCCGCGTCGACGTCCGCGTCGAGGTCCGGGCCGTCCGCGTCGGGCCCACCACCGTCGGGACCGTCCGCGTCGTGGCCGCCCAAGAGCAGCGACGCGCCGAGGAGGACGCCTCCGAGAACGAGTGCGGCGATGTAGAGGTACATGAGCACGGCGCGAGCATACAGGTTGGGAGAGTGCGCGGGACCTCGCGCCCTCTGGACGATTCACCACCACCGCGGGCGCGGCTCGTGGGGACGCGGCGCTCGGGGTGCGCGACCTTCACGGTGCACGCGCGTGGGCGTCGCAGTTCGTGAAGCGGGCGGCCGGCGGGTGAACCGGTGCTTGCGCGCTCGCGCGGCCCTCCTGGCGCGCGATGGGGAACTTGTTGTGGACGGGGCGCGAGAGCGTCAAGACCGAATCGGATTCGGCCGACCCGATTTCCCCGTCAGCGACACCCCATCAGCGAGTTGGTCTCCGAGTAGAGGCAGGCTGCGCACGAGCTGCCGCAGCTCGCGATGCGGGCGCTCGTGCCGCAGGGAATCGTCTCGTAGGGCTGGATGAAGCCTTGAGCGCGGCAGAAGCTCTCGGTGTCACAGAAGGTGGCGCAGGTGTCCGCGGTCGGCGCCGGCGTCCGCACCGACTTCACGACGCGGCCACTGCAGTCGAGGTCCCAGCAGTCGACCCCCGACGCTCCACCGCAGCCGCGCGGGTCACCAGGCGTCAGGTAGAAGATCGACGTGTCGATGCCCGGACTCTGGTCGTGGTCGAAGTCGTTGCAGTCGGTTCGCGGCATGCCGCCGACACAATCGGCGCCGATGGCTGCGAATCCGTCGCGGTCCTTGTCTTCGACGATCCCGTCGCAGTTGCTGTCCACGGTGTCGCAGACCTCGGTGGCGCCCGGGAAGATCTCGGGATCGGCGTCGTTGCAGTCGACGTAGCTCGGACTCGTCGGAGCACGTTCGGTCCAGCCGTTCTCGCAGACACAGCGCTCCGAGGTCTCGGCTCCCGCGGCCGCCAATCCGTCGCGGTCCTCGTCGAGGTAGCAGGTATGCACGGCGTCTTCGTCGACGGTTCCGTCGCAGTCGTCGTCGATTCCGTTGCAGGCCTCAGCGACCGGCATCACGGAGCACGCGCCGAACGTCCCAGTGCCCGCTTCGCAGGTTCGGGTGCCGCGTCCGCTGCAGCACGACGTGGTCTCGCCGACGGTGCACTCGCACTCGTCTCCCGAGAGGGAGGCGCCGTCACAGTTCTCGTCGACGCAATCGGTGTCGCCGGGATCGCAGCCCGCCTCGCAGACCTCTTGCGCGGTGGGGTTGATCGCGGCGTCGCCGTCGTCGCAGTCGGCGTCGTTCTCGACGTGGTCCGGCGGTGGATTGCAGGCGAGCACGGGCGACGCGAGCGCATCGCCCGCGAGGTCCCCGTCGACGTCCGGGTAGAACGAGCGCAGCACGGTCTCGTCGACGGTTCCGTCGCAGTCGTTGTCGGCCGCGTCGCAGGTCTCCGCGAGACCGGGGTGCGCGCCCGCGAACGCGTCGTCGCAGTCGCTTCCGCAGTTCGCACCGTTGCAGCATGCGGCGTCGGGGTATCCGTCGCCGTCGGCGTCGCGCACACCGAAGGTGCCCGGGTCGCAGTCTTCGTCGCGGTCGTCGACGTCGCAGACCTCGGTGACGCCGGGGGAACGCGTGTCGTCCGCGTCGTCGCAGTCGGTGCCTCCGCACGCGGCGTCGCGGTAGCCGTCGCCGTCTGCGTCGGGACACGAGTCGTCGCAACGCGCCTCCGCTTCGAGGCAGATCATGCCCTCGCACGGCACGGGACCCGCGACGCAGCGGCTCATCGCGCAACGTTCGAGCCCGTTGCAGAAGAGGCCGTCGGAGCAGTCCGAGTCGGTCGAGCACGCGCTCGCGCCCGTGTCGCCTCCACCGGCATCCGAGCTGCCGCCATCGTCGTCCCCACCGCACGCGACGCTCACGAAGAGCATCACGGCGAGCCACCCTCGCGTCCCCACCATCGCGCGAACGTAGCAGGTCGGTCGCGAAGCAGAAACGCCCCCACTTGCACGGATTCAGTCCGTGCAAGTGCTGTGAGAGGACCTCACAGATGGTCGGTCGAGCCGCCCTCGACGAGCGCGAATCCGCGCAACGGATCTCAGGTCGGGCGTTCGAGGACCGCCATCGCGCGGCGCGCCGCGTCGACGAGTCGTGGGGGGGCGCCGAGGGATTCGAAGCCGGAGAGGTTGGTCCAACGGTGGTCGTCGTGCTCGCCGCTTCGCTGGAACTGCCCGCCCGCGAGCAGGGCCGCGTAGACGATCACCGTCATCGGGTCGTCGCCTCGTTTCGCGGCGTAACAATCGACCGGTCGCTCGACGATCTGCACTTCGAGGCCCGTCTCTTCGCGGGTCTCGCGAATGGCCGCGGCGAGTGGGTCTTCGCCGTCGCGCACGCGTCCCGACACGACCTCCCACAGACCGGCGCCCACGTCCTTCTTCTTGGAACGGCGTAGCGCCAAGAGCTTCTGCGCCTCGACGACCACCACCGCCACCGCGACGACCTGCTTGGCCACGCCCGTCTCCCCGCCTCGCGTCGAGGCCCCACGATCCGTCCGACAGCATCTCGCGGCGGACGCTCGCCGTCGAGGGCTCCTCGTGGATCCCGACGGGAATCGTTCGACGTGTCGCGCGCGGCGACTCTGCGAAACGTGGTTGGTCCTCTCGCGCAGTGAACTCGACTCGCGCCGTGGTGGGGCGACGACCGCACCCTGGAGGAAACCTTCACCGGCGCGTGGCGTCGGTGGCGGGATGCGAGCGCTCGTGTTGTGGTTCTGCTGTGCGTGTGTCGGGTCGGGGGCCGTTTCGCTTCGGTCCCCGGTCTCGGAGCCCGTCGAGCCCGTCGAGCCCGTCGTTCCGCGGTGGACCCTTCAGAGTGGGAGACGCGTCGTCCTGGGCGAGCAGCCGTCGGGTTGGCTCCTCGGTGCGGGCCGAGTGCGCGCGTGGGTCTTTCGCGACGGTCGGTTGGGCTCGGTGTCGAGCCCGGCGTCGTCGCCCTTCGTCGCTGGCGCGCGGGTTCGCGAGGGGTGGCTCTTCGAGCTCGCCGATGGAGCGGTGCTCTTCGCCGAGACACCGACTGGGCCCACGCGGGTCGTGCAGCCTGCGTGGCGTGAGCCCGACGGACGCCCTCGTCCGCCGCAGGTTGGCGCCTTGCTCACGGTGCGCGACGGCGACGTGATCGAGCACCTCCCGAACGACGTTCGGCGGGTGCCGCTCCCCTTCCCAGTCGTGTCGGCGAGGGCGCTCGGGTCACGGCGGGAGGTCGAGCTACCGGGCCGCGTGCGTTTGGCGGGGACGTGGTCGGCTCTCGAGCTCGAAGCGCCCGAGCCGGAGAGCACGCTGCCTTACGCGAGCGAGATCGTCGGCCGTGAGCTCGAGCTCGCGCTCTTCGTCGCCACGCGCGAGGGCGTCACGCGTCCAGACGGCGCCGTGGCGGTGGTGCTCGACGAGCTCGAGGAGACGTTGGTGCTCATGCCTGCGCACTCGTCGATTCCGACGTTGCTTCCGCTCGAGGACGAGGGGTGTGAGGTGATCTCGCCTCTGCCTGGAGGCTGGTGGCTTCGGTGTTTGGAGCATCTGCTCCACGTGGGCGACGACGGCGTCGCGCGCGCGAGGGTGAACCGGGAGTTCGGGCTGCGGGGTGGGCTCGGGTTCTGGGGTCGCTGCGACGACCTCGGACGGGACGAGCGGGGCGTGGCGTGTGTGGCCACGCCCGAGGGCTTGCGGGAACGAGAGGGGGAGCCTCCGACGCGCACCTACGGTCCGCCTCGGGTGCCCGTCCTCGGCGTCGGGGTGTTGGCGTGCTCGACGCGGATGTCGAACGCGCCGCCGATCGTGGACTGGTCCCGCGAGGACGAGTCCGTGGCGCTCGCGCCGGTGTTCGCGCGGCCGCGGCGTCTAGTGCTGCCGCCGTCGCGTGGGGTGTGGATGGACGACCAAGCCGTCTTCGCCGACGTCCGAGAGGGCGCGGAGCCTCGGGTGATCACGGAGACGTCGACGCTGCGTCTGACACGAAGCGCGCCGGTGGTATCCGACCGTTGGACACGTGCCGAGGTGGCGCGCGAGGGGGACGGCTTCGTGGTGCTCTTTCGAGAGTCGGCGCGTGAAGAGCTCGTGCGTTTCACGTCCGACGGCTCGCGGGTTCACGCGCGTTGGTTGGGGCCCGGAGGGAGGCTCGCGGAGGGGCCCGACGGACGCGTGCGCGCGGCGTATCCGCTTCGTGGACACACGCGTTGGGCGGCGTACGACGCGGACGAGCGCCGACCCGTGACCGGGTTCTCCTTCGGCCCCGCGCCTTGGGCCGCGCACGTGTGTCGTGACGTTCCTGCGAATGCTTGGCGCGTTCGCATGGGGCAGGCGGCGCTCGACCTCGGGGATCCCGACGAGCTCACGTACCTGGAACAGCTCGTGGTCGCCGTGGGCGACGGCGACGCGTGCGTGGTCGACGTGTTGGAGAGCCTGAACGGCGCGCTGCGTCGCGAGGACGGGCGGCTCGTCGGTCGCGTGGAAGAGAACGGCACGTGGGAGGTCTCGTGCGACTTCCTTCCGCCCGAACCGATTCTGGCGGGGCTGATCGCCTGCTAGCTGGTGCTCAGCGTCGTGACGCGAGCACGACCACGGGGGCGAGCGAGGCGCGGTCTTCGGCGGAGAGCTTCCGGCTGAGCTCGCCCGCGGTGTCGAGGATCGGGACCTTCGGCGCGGCCTCGACCAACGCGGCGCGGTCTTCGGCGCACGGGTGACCGACGACGACGACGTCGGCGCCAGCCACCGCGTGTGCGACGTCGGGGGCGGCTTGGGCGCGGGGATCGCCGAGGGCCGCCCGAAGAGCGTCGAGGCCGAGCGGCGGGACGCGGGCGTCCAGGACGGCGGAGTCGGCGACGGTGACGTGAAGACCTTCGTCCAGCAGCGCGTGCACGAGGCGCACGGGGGCGCTGTCGCGCACGTCGGCGGCGCCAGGCTTGAAGCCGACACCGACGATCGCGACGGATTTCGGACGATGCGCGAGCACGGTGTCGACGAGGAAACGAAGGTGCGCGTCGTTGGAGCGGAGGATCGAGCCGAAGAGCGGCGCGTCGACCGCGTGGGTCGCGGCGTGGGTGGTGATCGAGGCGACGTCTTTGACGAGGCAGGCGCCACCGAAAGGCATGCCGGGCCGAAGGTACGCGGCCGAGGTGTTGAGCTTCTGGTCCGCGCAGAGCAGCGACATCACGGCGTAGGGATCGACCCCGATCGGCAACGTGACGCGCGCCACTTCGTTGGCGAAGGCGACCTTCAGCGCGTGCCACGCGTTGTTCACGAGCTTGAGGATCTCGGCGGTCGGTGGATCGGTGCGGCGTAGACGCTCGCGCTGCTCGGCGTAGAGGCGCTCGCAGAAACGCGCGGCGTTCTCGTCTTCGGTCGCGTAGACGATGAGCTCGGGATCTTCGAGGTCGGCGACGGCGCTGCCTTCGCGGAGGAATTCGGGGTTGAGCGCGAGCCCGACGTCGGGGCGGCCGAGGCGTCGGCGTGCGCGGTCGTAGAGGCCCGGAGGCACGGTGCTGCGGACGATGCAGACGTGATCGCGCGGCGCGTGTTTGGCGACCGTGTCGATCGCGGCGAGCAGGTCGTCGACCACGAGCTGACCGTCGGCGCCGACGGGCGTGCCGACGCAGATCAACGACGCGGTGCAGGTCGCGAGCGCCGCGGGATCGGTGGTGAGCTCGAGCGTGCCGGCGGACTTCGCGCGCGCGAGTCGTTCTTCGAGACCGGGCTCGGGAATCGGCGCGACACCTCGCGCCATCGCTTCGGTGACGGCGGCGCGGCGATCGATGCCGACCACGTTCCACCCGCGCGCGGCGAGCGAAGCGGCGGTCACGCTTCCGACGTAGCCGAGCCCGACGACGGCGACTCGTTCCATGCGCGGCACGGTACGCCCGATCGCGCACGCCGCGCCACCGGTGGATCGGCGTCGAGCTCTCGCCGTCGGATCTGCGTGCACGACCGAGCGCTCGGGTGACCCGTGCGTCGCGCACGAACGCCGTCTCGGCGGGCTCAGCTCCGCCGCGCGCGGACTTCCCGTACGAAGAGCGACGCCGCCTTCGCCGCGTGTTTGGCGCGCGCGGTGAAGCCTTCGGAGTAGACCAGCGACGAGATCTCGCGCACCAGCGCGTAGGTCGTCTTCTGAATCGGGTACACGCTCACGCCCTTGCCGAGCGGCAGGCGGTCGGTGACGACGGCCTTCGTGTTGCAGCAGGCGCGCAGGCCTTCGCGGCCGTTGATGCGACCGACGCCGCTGATGCCGACACCGCCGAAGGGCAACGACTGGATCATGTACGCGATGCCGTAGTCGTTGATCACGGTCATGCCGGCGCGAATGCGCGCGGCCATGCGCTCGGCGCGCTTGCGGTCTCTCGTGAAGACGCTCGAGCCGAGGCCGTACTCGGTGTCGTTCGCGAGGGCGATGGCTTCTTCTTCGCCGGTGACGCGAACGATCACCATGATCGGGCCGAACTGCTCTTCGCGAATGATCCGCATCGAGTGGTCGACGTCGACGAGGATCGTGGGCTCGAAGTACTGACCCTTCAGGCCCGGGGTGCGGCGACCTCCGACGAGGACCTTCGCGCCCTTCTGCTTCGCGTCGTCGAGGAGCGACTCGAGGATCTCGAGCTGGCGCGGCATCGTCATCGCGCCGCAGTCGACGGTGCGATCGCCGAGCGGGGCACCTTGGCGAAGCGACCGGGCCTTGGCGGTCACGCGCGCGACGAAGTCGTCGTAGATCGAATCGAAGACGTAGATGCGCTCGACGCCGACGCACATCTGCCCGCACGCGGTGAACACACCGAGCATCGCTTGCTCGGAGGCGTGGTCGAGTTCCGCGTCGTCGCAGACGATCATCGGGTCTTTGCCGCCGAGCTCGAGCACGACGTCGACCGGACCGCGGCTCGCGGCCTCCATGACCTTGCGACCGTTCTGGGGCGAGCCGGTGAAGAAGATCTTCTCGACGCCCGAGGTGACGAGCGCCGAGCCGGTGGCGCCGTAGCCCGTGACGACCTGGACGAGCTCGGGCGAGTGACCGTGCGCCACGAGCGCGTCGCGGATCACCTGGAGGTAAGGCTCGGCCGACCAGGTCGTGTGCTCGGAGACCTTGGCGACGACGCCGTTGCCCGCGAAGAGCGCGGGGATCGTCGGGCAGAGCAGGTTGTGAAAGGGGAAGTTCCACGGCGCGATCACGCCGACGACGCCGAGCGGGTGGTACTCCACGCGCGCGCCCTTCTGCGCGAGGATGCCGCTGCCGCGCTTCTCCGGACGGAGGTCCTTCGCGCCGTTCGCGATCACGTAGCGAAGCTTCTCGAGCACCGGGAAGACCTCGCCGAGGGCGGCGTCGGTCATCGTCTTGCCGGAGTCGCGCACCGCGAGGCGGCAGATTTCTTCGTGGCGCTCGATCACGAGGTCGCGGAGCGTGCGCATCACGGCGCGGCGCTCGGCGAAGCTCGTCCGGCCCCACGCGTCTTGGGCACGACGCGCACGTGCCACGGCGGCCTGCACCGCGGCCGCGTCCATCACGGGGAACTGCCCGAGCGGCTCGAGCGTGGCCGGGTCGTGCGCGGGGAGGACGGCGGGAGCGGAGGTCGCCTCGGTGATCGACATGCGCGGGACGGTAGAAAGGCGCCCTCACGGGTTCAAGGCACGTGGGGAGGCGAGCCGCGAACGGGGCGAGGACGGAGGCGACCCGCCGAGATCCGCCGTCGAGTCGTATCCGCCGTCTTCGCGTCGACCGTCTCCTCGTCGCTCCGCTCACGTGGGGTGGCGCGACGTGGTCGAACCGTGTCGAGTCGTTCGTTCGCTCACGCGGGCGGCGGCGCGACCGACTGCACCCGCGACGCGCACCGAGCGCAGAAGAGCTGGCCGGTGCGTTGATGCATCCGGCCGATCTCGCCTTCGAGCATCTCGCCGTGGCAGCCGTCGCAGACCATGTCCGCGAGCAGACGCTCTTCCGAGAAGCCGTCGCGTTTCACCTCGACGCCTTCGACGATCATCCCGCGCGCGCGTGCCTTGACGATCTCGCGCCGGAAGCGCTCTTGGAAGGCCATCCACCGACGCAGGAGCGGCTCGGGCACGCCGTGCTTTCGCGCTACGCCCTCGAAGAGCTCCTCGCGGTAGTCGAAGAGCTCGTCGGTGATGACCATCCAGTGGTGCGCGTTGAAGGGGCGCAGGCCGAAGTAGATGATCTCCTTCGAGAAGACGTCGTAGAGGAACTCGTATTGTTTGCTGATGGCGCGCTCCTTCGTGACGTTGTGGAAGAAGGGCGCGAGCTGCGGGTCCTCGAAGACGATCGTGTAGAACTCCTCGAGGATCGCGCGGAGCTTCGCGCCGCGGTCGAGCGCCTCCCACATCTCGGGATCGGCGGGCGTCGCGTCGAGCTTCTCGCGGTCTCGAGGCCAGGGCTCGCGGGCGTCGTCGAAGGGGTCGGCGCGCACGTCGCTGCGGCGAATGCCGGCGCCGACCGCGCGTACGCGGGCGTCGTGCACGGCGTCGGGATTGCCGAAGAGGAAGAGCACCGTGCCGGGTCCGAGGCCCGGGTCTTCGAAGAGCTTCGCGACCGGGTCTTCGTCGACGACTCGAATCGCGACGACGTTCTCGCGTGACGCGGCGAGCGCGGCGAGCTCGGCTTCCGCGTAGTCCTTCGCGTGGGCACGCACGCCGTGAACGACACGGATCGGCCCGCGGTGGCCACGACGAATCGCGTCGCGCACGACGCCGAGCACGGGACCCACGCCGGTGCCGGTGGCGAGAAACGCGAGCGGGGAGTCGACGTCGTCGTCGCGGTAGGTGCAGGCGCCGAACGGACCGCGAAGCTGGACCACGTCGCCCTCGGCGAGCTCGTCGGCGATCCAGGGGCTGAGCGCCCCGCCTTCGACGCGCGCGACGTGCAGCACGAGGAAGTAGTCCTCTTCCGAAACGCTCGAGGCCGAATAGCTGCGTGCGACGTCGTCGGCGCGGACGAGCGAGACGTGTTGGCCGGGGACCCAGGTGAACGACGACTCCACTTCGAGCTCGAGGCGGAACACACGCTCGGAGACCTGCGTCTTGCTCGCGACGAGCGCGTCGACGCTCGCCGCGGCGGCCGGCGGCTCCGTGTGCAGATCCGTCGTCGGGTGCGCGATGCACGGCAGGAAGTGCGCGCCTTCGACCCACCGCGCCGAGAGTCCTCGCTGCGACGCTTCGGGGGGCGGCTGCACCGGCGCGCGGAGCATGCAGGTGTGGCACGAGCCCTTTCGACACGAGAAGCGAACCGACGCGCCACCGCGCACGAGCGCCTCGAGCACGGATTCACTCTCGCGCACCTCGTAGGTGCGTCCCTCGTAGTAGACCT
>JACKEH010000047.1 GCA_020633125.1 Sandaracinus sp.
TGCCGACCGTGATGAAGAACTCGGGGTTGAGCACGAGGCCGAGCTCTTCGCCGGTCGCCTGCTTGAAGCCGCCCGTCTGCTGGAAGAGCAAAACGCGGAAGCCATCGAAGCCCGCGTCGCGAAGGGCCTTGCGGTACTCCGTGACGTACATGCCGAAGCGGCAGGGACCGCACGCACCCGCGGTGAGGAACGCGTAGCGCTCGACGACCTCTTCGCTCGTCAGCCCCTCTTGGTCCCGAAGGCGGCAAAGCTCCTTCACGAGGTTGCCGACCGTGAAGTACGTCGGGTTGCACTGGCCGCGGTTGCCGTACTCCTTGCCGAAGCGAAGCGCCGTCTCGTCGGCTTCGGTCAGCGCACGCACCTCGTAGCCGATGCCGGTGAGCGCGGCCTCGACGAGGTAGTCGTGCGCCAGCGTGAGACCGCCGACGAGCAGCGTCGTCTTCTTGCGTTGCGACGCCGTGAAGTTCGGCGTCGTCATCGCGTCGACCCATTGCTCCTTCGGCCCGGCCTCGAGCCCGAGCTTGGCGCGCTCCTCGGCTTCGAAGCGTGCGAGCTCCGCGTCGATGTCGAGCTCGCTCAGACCCTCGATGTTCTTCGGTTCACCCATGACGTTTTCCCCTCGGACGTTGGCTTCGAATCAAAATCTCGGTGTCGTGCTCAGGCGGTGGCGCTCGTCGGCTTCTTGCGGAGCTGCACGAGGCCCTTCGGCGCTTCGACCGGCAGCGGAGCAGGCTGGTAGGTGGCGAGCTTCTCGCGAATCGCGGCGATCTGCGCTTCCACGGCGGGGTCGCTGACCTTGCGTGCCTCGAGCTGCTCACGCTTCATCTCGAGCAGCTGCAGGCGCTTCTCGTCGAGACGACGGGCGAGCTCCTGCTTCTTCTTCGAGATGTCCTCCAACCGCTCGCGGTAGAGCTTGAGCGAGTGGGCGTACGTCTTGACGCGAATCTTGATCGAGCCGCCGGGCTTGTTCGCGTCGAGGTCGTGAAGCGTCGAGTGCGGCACCGCCGAACGCTCGACGATGCGATCGATGATGCCGTACGTCGGCGCGTCGTGGCCGCACTTGAAGCTCGAGAGGTCGAGCAGCACGACGTTCGGATGGCGCGCCGCGAACTTCGCGGCCCACACCTTCGCCGCGCTGTTCGCGGAGTAGTTCTCGGGCCACACGTCGAGCACCGAGAGCGGGTTCTCTCCCTCGCCGTAGAAGCGCTGGAGCCACTCCTCGTCCTTCGGGATCGAGCGCATCGACAAGATCGGATAGCCGAGCACCTGGAACTCGTCCGGGATGCCGTGATGCAGACCCGGGTCGAGGTGGTAGGGGCGGCCGATCACGAGAATGGCGACCTGGTCGTCCATCTCGACCTGGTCGAGAATCGCGCGACCCTTCTCCTGCAGGTCCAGGTCCCAACGCTCGAGCGCCGCGAAGCCTTGGTCGGCCGCGAAGTCGCTCTCGTCACGCGTCAGACCGAGGCGCTCGCCGAAGGTGGCGAAGAGCAGGTCCTTCATGCGCACCGGCTCGGCGAAGCTGAACGCCGGGTCGAGGTACTCGATGCCGCGGTCGGCGAAGAAGTCGCGCTCCTTCGTGAAGGCGGCCTTGATGACGTCCGGCGTGCCCGCGACGATCGGACACGTCGCGCTGTCCGAGAGCTCCTTCATGAACGAAGGAACGTGCGTGAGGATCGGGAAGAAGATCGCGTCGAGCGGCTTGTTCGGGTGCACCTCGAAGAGGAGCTCGTGCACGTGCGCCTGCACGACCTTCGCCGGGTAACACGGGTCGACGGAGCCGTATTTGCCACCCGCCGCGAACATCTCTTCGCTCGACGGACCGCTGAAGAGGACGTTGCGCTTGTCGAGCCCCGCGGCCTCGAAGTAGGTCCGGAAGAAGGGCGCGGTCGAGTACATGTTGAGCACGCGCGGCATCGCGATGCGGTAGCTCTTGCGCTTCGCCGCCGCTTCGGCGCTCGAACGCTCGAAGCCACGCTGGTGCTCGCGGTACTTGAGCTGGCCCCAGAAGTTTCGCTCGGGCAGCTGCTCGGTCATCGGCGTGCCCGCCTCGGGCATCGCGTCTTGCCCACGGTGCGGCTGGAAGGCGGTCCGACCCTCGTACTCCACGAGGTTCGGGAACTCCTTCATGATCGCCTTCCGCTTCTTCACGATGTCGAGCATCGCCTCGTGGCTCTCGACCATGCCCTTCTCGCAAGAGAAGCCGCTGATGTAGCGGGAGGTCGAGCCGTCGGGGCGCACGGCGTCGATGAAGGTGCGCGAGCAGTGGTTCGCGCAGAAGTGGCAGGTCGTCTCGTCGTCGTTCTTCGTCGAGTACTCGAGCGCGATGGCGGCGTCCAGACCGATGAAGGTCGAGCTGCCGCGACGCTGCACGACGCGGAGCGTCTCCATCGCGGCGCCGATGGCACCCGCCTCGCCGGTGTGCGGGTGCACGTAGACCTCGGCCCCGGGCACACGCTGCTTGATGTAGTCGACCTGCGCTTTGACGGCCGCGAGGTTGTATTGGGTGCCGCCCTGAAGGACGAACTTGCTGCCGAGCGCGGCGAGGCGCGGCACGCCGACGACGTACTGCCAGACGTTCTTCGGGAGCACCTGCGCGAGACCCGCGAGCAGCTCTTCCTTGCTGAAGCCTTCCTTCTGGAAGTTCACGCGGTCGGTGTCGAGGAAGACGGCGCAGCCGTAGCTGAACTTGGGTGCGAGCTCGGCCTGGAAGGCGGTCTCGGCGTAGCTCGTCACCGGCAGGCCGAACTGATCGGCCATCGCCTGCAGCAACATGCCGTTGCCGGCGCTGCATTGGTTGGAGAGCTTGAACGACTTGATGTCGCCGTTCTCCATGAAGAGGACCTTGATGTCCTGGCCGCCGATGTCGCAGATGACGTCGACGTCGCCGAAGAGGCTGGTCGCGCTCATCATGTGCGCGACGGTCTCGACGACGTTCACGTCGGCCTTCACGCACTCTTCGAGCACGTCCGCCGCGTAACCGGTGGCGCCGAAGCCGATGACCTCGAGCGTCGCGCCTTCGCGGGTGACCTGCTCCTTGAGCTCCGCGAGCAGGTCCTTGGCGTCTTGGATCGGGTTGCCCTTGCTGAGCGTGTAGGCCTTGCGGAGGATCTTGCCGTCCTCGCCGAGCAGCACCGCCTTCGACGAGGTGCTGCCACCGTCGAGGCCGACGACCGCGCGCACGTGCTGGCCGGGCGCGAAGGGCTCGGGCGTGAACTTCGGAATGCCGTAGACGCTCTTGAAGGTGTCGAGCTCGCCTTCGACCGTGAGCAGCGGCGGCCCCGCGCTCTCGCCGAGGCGCTCCTTGCGGCCTTCGTTGATGTACTTCTTGAGGCCCTCGAGGCCGGTGTAGCGGCCGACGTTCTCGTCCTCGTGCAGGCCGTACATCACGGCACCGAACGCGGCGTAGAGGTCGCTGTTTCGCGGTGTGACGATCAGGTCCTCGATCGGCAGGTCCTTCGGGTACTCCCAGCCGCGCTGCTCCCAGGTCTCGGGGATGCGCATGCGCCAGCACTGCTTGAGAAACTCGAGGTAGGTGTTCGGACCGCCGAGGAGGATGACCTCGTGGCGCAGCGTGTTGCCGCGCGTCAGCACCGAGAGGTTCTGCATCACGATCGCGTCGGCGAGCGAGCACATGATCTCGGCCGCCGGGATGCCGGTCTTCACGAGGTTGACGATGTCCGTCTCCGCGAAGACGCCGCACTTGGCCGCGACGTGGTGGAGCTTGGAGGCGTCGAAGGGCAGCTTGGCGGCTTCGTAGGGATCGATGCCCGCCTTGATCATGCACTTGTCGATGGTGGCGCCGGTGCCCGACGCGCACTTGTCGTTCATGGAGCACGAGGCGGTCTTCTCGCCCTTCTCGTTCTCCTTGAAGATGATGATCTTCGCGTCTTGTCCGCCGAGCTCGACGACCGAGCCCGCGTTCGGGTGCAGACGTTCGACCGCCAGGGTCACGGCGTTGACCTCTTGCACGAACTTCGCGCCGAGCGGCGCCGCGAGCGGGCCCGCGCCGCTGCCGGTCACGAAGACGCGGATCTTCTCGCGGGGCATGCCTTCGAGCGCGGCGCCGATGCGCACCAGGAACTCGAGCACCTTCTCGGGCTGCTTGGTGTGGTGACGCTGGTAGTCGCTCCAGACGATCTGCTTGGTGGTCGGGTCGACGACCACGGCCTTCACCGTCGTCGAGCCGACGTCGATGCCGATCACTGCCTCGTCGAGGAGCACGCCGATCTTGTCCGCGCTCGCCTGCGATCCGTCTGCCATGAAGCCCCCTCGGCTCGACGCCCGCGGCTGGGGAAGCTCCCCAACGCTGACGTCAGTGTCAGTTGGTAGAGGCTCTGGCCTCGAGGGCCCAAACGAATTCGACTCGCATGACGTAACGTCATGTTTCGCGCGGCCGGAAACGCCGGATTGTCGAGTGTTTCTGCTGACCTCCCGTCACGAGCGTTTCCGTTCTGTGACGACGCCCGGAAAACCCCGTGGTTTCGCGGACCTCCAGCGTGCTACGACGGAGCGTTCCGTTTCGGACGGAACCGGAGCGACTGCCGTCCAGCTCGCCCGTCGGCCGTTCGATGTCCCGCGCCGCCCCCATGACCAGCCCTCGTCGTGAGCTCCGCCGTCGCCAGCTTCTGGAAGCGGCGCGCGACGTGTTCGCGGAGAAGGGCTACGTCGCGGCGACGGTCGACGACGTGGTCGCGCGGTGTGGCGTCGCGCGCGGCACCTTCTACCTCTACTTCGACGACAAGCTCGACGTGTTCGGCGCGTTGGTTTCGGACTTCTTCGCGCGGGTCGCGGGAAGCATTCGCTCGATCGAGCTCGGAGCCGACGCCGCGCCGCCGCGTGAGCAGCTTCGCGCGAACCTCGCGCGGGTCGTGACGCTCGCGATGGACGAGCCGGGCATGGTGAAGATCGCGTTCGGCACCGCATTCGGCGTGGACCCCGCGCTCGACGAGCGGCTCGCACGTTTCTACGCGGCGCTCTCGACCTTCATGGACGAGACGCTGCAAACCGGTCAGCGGCTCGGCCTCGTGCGCGGCGGCGACCGACGTCTGATGCTGAGCATCGCCATCGGCGGGTTGCAGCAGCTCTTGCGCGACGCGGTCGACGGACACGTTCCTTCGGACGAGCACGCGTTGGTCGACGCGGTGATGGACTTCCTGCAGAGCGGCTTGCTCGCACACTGAAGTCGGCGGCTTCTTTCCGAGCCCATGCCCGTGCCCGTGCGTGCCGTGCCGTGCTCGCGCGTGTGGGTACCGCGCCTCCGCCCGTGGTTCCAAGCGTGCTGGCCTTGGCGGCTCGCGAAGCTGGCTCTACACCGATACGCTCGCACCGTTCGGAGGGTCCATGCGTCAGCTCGCCACGTTCGCCGTCTCGCTTCTCCTGCTCACCGCCGCCTCGGCGTCCGCGCAGAGCGGGGACACATCGAACGCATCGACACCCTCCGCGTCGAGCGCGAGCGTAGCGACACCCAACCCCGCGAACGGCGCCTGGCAGCTTCGACCGAGCCTCGCGTGGAGCGTCGTCACCGACGAACGCACGCACGGGCTCGGCGGCGGCCTCGAGCTGATTCGGTTCCCCAACGCGTCCGCGTGGCGCGTCGGCGTCTTCTCGGAGGCCTTCGGTGAGCTCGACGGAGCGGCGCGTGTCGCGGGCGGTCTCTCCTTCGGCTACGGCATGTTCGGTCTGCAAGCCGGCGTCGCGCACCGCACCGAAGGCGACTACGCGGCGGCGACCTCGCTGCAGATCGCGAAGACCCTGACCTTCGGACCCGCGGGGCTCGCGCTGCGCATGGGCATCCCGCTGCACACCTACGGCGCGTCACAGGATCTCGACCTCCCGTCGCGCGGCGTCGAGCTCGCGGTGGTGGTGCAGGTGGGTTGGTCCTTCACGCTCTCGGGAGCGCGGCCGCCACACCAGCACTCGTGCCACGGGCACGCTCACCACTGAGCGAGCGCGTTTTCCCGCGCGCAGTCGCCACCGGCACGGGCATCACTGAACGAGCGCGTTTCCGAGCGAGTGCGCTCAGCGGCGCATCGAGCGAAGCAGCATCGCCAAGTTCGCCCGCTCCCAACGCTCGGTGCGGTCGTGGTCCGGGTACGCGCGCTCGCGCCGCCGGAACTCCGGCGTGTGGAAGTAGGTCTTCCCGTGCTGCTCCACCGCCGGCAGTGCGTGGTGGAGCATCTCGTGGTGCACGACGGTGGCGACGACGTACTCGGGGACCCACGCCTGATCGAGCACGGGGTGAATCCGCACGAGCTTCTCGCTCGGCGTGTAGGTGCCGAGCTGAAGTCCACGCTGCCCACGCTTGGCACGCGTCAGACGCCCCCACGTGATGCGCACGTCGTCGAAGCTCTCCACGAAGCGCGGGAGCAGCGATTCGTAGATCGCCTTCAAATCGTGATGCGCGCCGCGGGTGCGAATGATCGTGCGGCGCTGGCGCGGCTTGGTGATCTGATGCGCACGTGACGCGATGAAGGCGTCGACGAGCTCGCCGGCCGCGCGATCCCGCTTGCCGAGGTAACGCGCGAGCGTCTCGACGGTCGCATCGTCGGCGTCGAGGAACATGCGGTGAAGGCGCACCTCGATCACGCCTTCACCACGACGCGCCGAGACCATCATGCGGCGGTTGTCGGTGATCGTGAGACGCACGGGTTGCCCGAGCCTGAGCGCGAGGCGCTGGGCGATGCGGAGCGCGGGGGGGTCGTCTTGCTTGGCGGCGTCCACGAGGCGGTCCGCGAGGCGCGCGAGCTCTTCGACGCGACAACGCGCGCTCTCCTCGCGCGATCGACGAAGCGCGTCGAGCTCGGCCGGCGCGAGCACACGACCGCTCGACGAGGGCGCGCGTGACGGCGACGGAGCAAGATGCCGCTCCTTCACGGACGGCTCGGCCGGAGGCTCCGCGCGCCCCGTCAGAAGACCGAAATCGAAGCCGAGCTGCTTCGGCACCGCTTGGGCGTACGGGTGCGGAGGATCGGCGTCAAGGGCGCGACGCGTGGTGCACCCAAGGACGCGTCCACCACGGCGCGCTCGGAGCCGCGCTCGGCAGGGGCGCGGTGCTCTTCGTCGACCAGAAGAGCAAGGGCGCGGCGGCGCCGCGTCGTGCGGCGTCGAGCAAACCTGCGGCCGCCTTCGCGGAGTAGGTGGTATCGAGAACGAGTCCTTCGACGGCAGCGAAGCGAACGAGGGCATCGCGTCCGGCCGCCGTGGCGTGGCCGTAGCCACGACCGAGCTGCGTGCCGTCGACCGTGAGCGCCGCGCCGAGCGTGGCGGCGTCGAAGGCGAAGCGAGGCTCGCCCGCGAGCTCGGCCAAGAGGCGTGCGGCGCGCACCGCGAGACCGACGATGCGGCGCTTCGCGGTCACCGGCCACGGCGTCACGCGCACCCCCACGATGCTCGGCGGCGCACGAAACCCGACACCCAGCAGCGAGGCGACGTGCACGCCGACCAGCAGGCCCGCGGTGGTGCAGGTCGAACCGACGCCCACCACGATCGTGCGCGGCTCGGGCACTTCGCCAGCGGCGACCTGCTCCGCCAGCTCGAGGGCGCCGTTGACGTAGCCGAGCGCACCACGCGGCGTCGCGCCGCCGGGCACCATCACGTAAGTGCGCTCGTGTCGGAGCCGTGCGCGGAGCGACGCGGCGAGCATCGCGGGCGGCAGCGCCGACCAATGCGGGATCGCGTGAAGCTCACGCGCGGCGAGCACCTCGAAGTTCTCGAGCGCGCACGGGCTCGCCGGTTGCGGGAAGAGCAGGGCGCTCGCGTCGAGACCGACCCGCGGCGCATGAAGCGCGGTGGCGACGCCGTGGTTGGTCCCGAACGCGCCCGTCGACACGACGTGCGTGGCGCCGCCTTCGAGCGCTTCGGCGAAGAGCACCTCGAGCGTTCGCACCTTGTTGCCGCCGTAGACCGTCGAGCTGCGGTCGTCGCGTTTGACGTACGCGGGCGCGGAAAGGCGCGCGTCGCGCATCACGGGCGCGAGGTCGTCGATCGGCGTCGGAAAGTCCCCGAGCGCGACGAAAGGCAGCCGATCGGCGAGCCGCGGAAGGTGGCGAAGCAACGGACGGTCGAGCACGCGCACGAGGGGAGGGTAGACCAATCTCGTCGGGTGCTACGCGTCGTCGCTTCTCGAGCGATGTCGCGGGGTGAGTGCCCAGACCAGCAGCAACGCGCCGCCGAACCCCGCAGCGCAGAGCGTGGAGCAGACCGCGGTGGCGAACCAGAGGAGCGAGGTCTCCGTGGGAATGCCGGAAGCCTGCGTCGCCACGGAGCGCGCGTTGGCGTGTCGCGCGAGGAGGCCTGCCGCCACGGCGACGGTCAGAACGACGAGCGAAGCGCGCGCGCCGGCACGTGGAGATGCACTTCGGGAGGTCGTTGGCTTCACCACGAGCGCGAGACGAACGTCGTGGCCCAACTTCTTCCGTGGCGGTCTCGCGGTCTCGCGGTCTCGCGGCCTCGCCGCCCGCGGCTCCCTCTGCCATGGTTCGCGGGTGATCGACGCCGACGCCCTTCGAGCCCACGACGCTTCCCTCTTCGCCGCACGCCGCGCGCGCCTTCTCGCCACCTTCGCGGGCGAGGCGTTGATTCCGGCGGGCGTTCCGTTCCCCAAGAACTATCCGGCGAACCCGTTCCCCTTTCGTGCGTCGAGCCACTTTCTCTACCTGGTCGGGCTGCCCCTGCCGGGCGCGCAGCTCGTCTTGCGGGGCGACGACACGACGCTCTACGTCGAGGCGCCGGCCGCGGACGACGAGCTCTGGCACGGACCGACGCCTTCGCTCGACGACCTCGCTCGTGTGACGGGGCTGCGCGTGGCACCGCTCGACGCGTTCGCGCCGCTCTCGCCGGATGCCGCCGTGCTTCTGCCGCAGGGCGAGCGGGCGCGTGTCACCGCGGCGGGTCTGCTGCGCCGCGAGATCACGCCGCCGACCGACGAGGATCTCGCGCTCCAGGACGCCATGATCGCGCTGCGCCTCGTGCACGACGCGGGCGCGATCGCGGAGCTTCGGCGTGCGGCCGAGGCCACGGTCGCCGCGCATCGTGCGGGCATGGCCGCGACCCGCGTGGGCGTGACGGAGTTCGCCATCGCAGCCGCGATGGAAGGCGAGCTGATGCGTCGCGGCATGAGCACGAGCTACGGCTCGATCGTCTCCGTGCGCGGCGAGATCCTGCACAACCACAGCCACGCCGGCACCGCGAAGGAAGGCGACCTGCTGCTCGCGGACGTGGGAGCGGAGACGGGCCTCGGGTTCGCGGGCGACGTCACGCGAACGTGGCCGGTCAGCGGGCGCTTCGACGGACCGCAACGTGCGCTCTACGAGGTCGTGCTCGCGGCGCAGAAAGACACCATCGCGCGCTGCACGGCCGGCACGCGCTACCGCGACGTGCACCTCGCGGCGTGTCGCGCGATCGCGGAAGGTCTCGTCGGGCTCGGCATTCTTCGCGGCGACGTCGACGAGCTCGTCGCAGACGGCGTGCACGCCACGTTCTTCCCGCACGGCATCGGGCACCTGCTCGGGCTCGACGTGCACGACATGGAGGACCTCGGCGACCGCGCGGGCTACGCGGCCGGGCGCGAGCGAAGCACGCAGTTCGGCCTCGGCTACCTGCGCCTCGACCGCGACCTGCAGCCGGGCATGGCGGTCACGATCGAGCCCGGCTTCTACGCCGTGCCCGCGATTCTCCGGGATCCCGAACGTCGGCGCGTCGCGAAGGACCGCATCGACTTCGCGACGCTCGAGGCGTTCGCCAGCGTGCGCGGCATTCGCATCGAGGACGACGTGCTCGTCACCGACGGCGCGCCGGAGGTGCTGACTGCGGCGCTTCCGAAGGACGCGGCGGCGATCGAAGCCTGCGTCGGCGCCTGAGCGTCGTTTCGACCGCGCCCACGGCACGCGTTCCTTCCGTGCCCGTGCCCGTGCCGTGCCCGTGCCCGTGCCCGTCATGTCGCTCTCGTGCCCGCGTGTGGGCGTCGTCTCGTGCCCGTGCCCAAACGAAAAACGCCACCCCGCAGGATGGCGTTTCACGCGTTCGAGAAGGCTTCAGCCCGGGACGATTCGGTACACCTTGCCATCGCCGATGTAGACGACGAAGACCTCGCCGTTCGCGTCCTCGCCGAAGCTCGCGAGCCCCGACCCCCGACCCGACAAGCCGGGCGCGCGCTCGTGGCTCAACACCTCGCCGTCGCAGAAGCGCACCGCGCCGACGTGCGGGCTCGCGTAGTCGCTGTAGAGGTACCAGCCGCGAAGGCTCGGGATGGCGCTGCCGCGGTAGACGTAGCCTCCGGTGATCGACACGCCGCCCGCGGGCGCAGAGCCGTCGTTGTGCTCGTAGACGACGATGGGCTCGTAGTGATCGGCGACCCGATCGACGAGCTCCGCGCGGTGCACGGAGAGGCCTTCGTACGCCGCCCAACCGAGGTTGCGACCCGCCGGTGTGCCCGCGGGCAAGACGTCGATCTCCTCCCACACGTTCTGACCGACGTCCGCGATCCACAGGTCGCCCGTCGTGCGATCGAAGGAGAAGCGCCACGGGTTGCGCACGCCGTAGTGGTAGATCTGGGGCAGGCCTTCGGCGCCCGAGAAGGGGTTACCCGCCGCCGCGTAGTCCGCGCCCGCCGCATCGACGTCGAGGCGAAGGATCGCGCCGAAGAGCGTCGAGAGGTTCAGGCCGTTGCCGAACATGCCGTGACGATCGCCGCCGCCGCCCTCGTCGCCCATCGCGACGTAGAGGAACCCGTCAGGCCCGAAGGCGATCATGCCGCCGTTGTGGTTCGACTCCGAGTCGTTCACCTCGACGAGCCGCGCGACCTCGGTGGGATCGGCGACGTCCGGGTCGGCGTCGCTGCGGTGGTATTCGGCTACCACGTTGCGTCGCGGGGAGCCCGGCGTGAAGAAGATGAAGAAGCGACCGTTGTCTGCGTAGCCCGGGTGGAACGCGAGCCCGAGCAGGCCCTGCTCGCCGTCCGCGAGCAGCCCGCCGCTCACGTCGAGGAAGGTTCCGACGCGCTCGCCGTCACGGACGACCACGATGCGGCCCGGCTTCTCGACGACGTAGATGGTGTCGGCGTCGCCAGGGGCGACGGTGGCGTAGATGGGCGCCGCGAAGCTCACGCCGGGCGCGATGTCTTCGACGCCGAGCATCGGCAGCGTCTCCCCGGGGCAAGCCGGGGGGCCCGCGTCGACACTGGCGTCGGTGCCACCTCCGCCGTCGGGAGGCGGAACGTCGGCGTCCTCGGTCGTGCCGCCGTCGCGGACGACGGTCGCGTCCAGACCGGCGTCGGTCCCGGGCGCGTCGTCGTCGCCACCGCACGCAGCGAAGAGAAGGAGCGAACAAGCCCAGCGAGTGGATCGGCGCATCCGGGCATCGTGCACGGCTCGTTTCGCCTTTGCCAAGCGGGCTCGACGGACTCGGGCCGTGGCGTCGTAGGGTTCCACCCGCAGCGGCCGAGAAGAGGGTTCACACGCTGTCGGAGCGGGGGCGCTTGCGAAACGGTGCTCCCGAGACGTACACCCGCCGCCCTATGTCAGCGACGGCTTCCACTTACCGGGAGCTGACCTTCGCCGCCGTGATTCTCGGAGTGATCCAAGGCGCGGTGATGACGGCAGCTTTCGTCTACATCGGGCTCAAGCTCGGCTTCGGGCTCTCGGGCTCGACGGTCGCAGCGATCTTGGGCTTCGCGCTCCTGCGCGGCGTCGGCCGCAACGCCCTCGGCGTGAAGGGATGCGGCTCGATCGTCGAAAACAACATCAACCAGACGATCGCGTCGGGCATCAACACCGCGTCGAGCGGCGTGACCTTCACGTTCCCCGCGTTGTTGCTCCTCGGCTCCGACTACGACCTCAAGACCGTGATCCTCGCCGCGTTGGCGGGCTCGTTCATGGGCATCGTCGTGATCGTGCCGCTGCGAAAGCAGATGCTCGAGATCGAGCGCCTGAAGTTCCCGTCCGGCATCGCCGTCGCGACGATCCTCAAGTCGCCGGGCGCGGGCTCCGAGAAGGCGGTGCGTCTCGGCATCGGCTTCGTGGTCGCGGTCGGCATCACGCTGCTGACGAACTTCCACGTGCTCCCGGAGACGCTGGAGATCGGCAAGTGGTTCCTCTCCGATCCGGAGCACGCGAGCGGCGCGAGCGGCATCTTGGCCCTCGGCACGTCGCTCTCGCTCTCGATGGCGAACTTCGGCGCCGGCCTGCTCAGCGGCAAGGGCGGCCTGCCCTTCGCGCTCGGCGGCGCGTTGGCGTGGTGGGTGATCGCGCCCTTCGTCGTCGGCCAAGGTTGGGTTCCGGCGGAAGCGACCGGCGGCGACCTCTGGGGCGCCGTCTACGGCGGCTCGTTGCGTCCGGTCGGCATCGGCGTGCTCATCGGTGGTGCGCTCGCGGGCGTCGTCGCTGCGTACCCCGCGCTCAAGGGCGCGCTCAAGGGTCTGCAGGCGGCCGCGAAGCTCGCCAAGAGCGGCGATCCGAACGCCGCCGAAGAGCTCTCGCCGAAGGTGCTCTCGTTCGGCATGGTCGGTTCGTTCGTCGGCCTCTTCGCCGTCGCGCTCCTCGGTTCGGAAGGCGCCATCGGCACCTCGATCAGCATCGCCGTCGCGGGAACCGTCTGGCTCGGCCTCGCCGGCATGATCGTCGCGCAGGCGGCGGGCGCGACCGACATCTCGCCCCTCTCGGGCCTCGCGCTCATCGCCGTGACGATCATGCTCGCGCTCTCGGCCAACAACGTGCCGCTCGCGATCTCGATCGGCGTCGCGGTCTGCGTCGCGACCAACCAATGCTCGGACATGATGGGCGACCTCAAGACGGGTCACCTCATCGGGGCTTCGCCGCGAAAGCAGCAGCTCGCACAGCTCATGGTCGCGTGGATCGGCCCCGCCATCGCGGTCGGCACCGTGCTCCTGCTCTGGGCGAGCGGTCCGAACGGCGCGAACGGCTTCGGCGAAGGTACGCCGCTGCCGGCTCCGCAGGCCGGCGCGCTTCAAGGCATGGTGCAGGGCGTCGTCAGCGGAAACGCGCCCATCGACAAGTACCTCGCGGGCGCCAGCATCGGCGGCGCGCTCGCGCTCTTCCCGATCAGCGGCCTCGGCGTGCTCGTCGGTCTGGCCATGTACCTGCCCTTCGAGATCACCCTCGGCTACGGCATCGGCTGCCTCGCGTCGATGGGGCTCGAGAAGTGGAAGGGCCGCCGCTTCTACGGCGACATCCTGGTGCCGGTGGCGGCCGGCTTCATCATCGGCGAGGCGCTCACGAGCCTGACGCTGACGATGATCACCCTCGCCAGCGGAGGTTCGTGATGAAGGCCCTCGGATTTGCGCTCTTCTTGGTCGGTCTCGCCGCCGCGTCGGGCTACGGCGCGCGAAAGGTCGACGTCGCCGAAGGCTCGGGTGAGAACGGTGCGGTGACCGCGTCCGACCGCGTGTCGACCTGGTTCGATGCGGCCGGTCTGCCTTTCCTCGGCGGGCTCGCGTTGATGATCCTCGGCGGCATCGTCGCGCGTCGCGGCATGACGGCGGCGCAAGAGGTCGTCGAGCGTGCGCATTCGCAGCACGCCGGGGCGACGCCTTCGAAGGATCGGCCGCTCGAGCTGATCGGAAGGATGGAGGCGATCCTCGAACCGCTCGACGCCACCAAGCTCCCCGGCGACGCGAAGGGCATGACGAAGAAGCTCGACGAGCTCATCGACGACCCGGTGGCGGATTTCCTCGAGATGCGCGAGGCGATGATTCGCCAGCTCGGTCTCGAGACCTTCGCGGAGATGATCGGCCACTTCGCGTCGATGGAGCGCGGTGCCGCGCGTGCGTGGAGCGCGACCGTCGACGAGGCGTGGGACGAGGTCGGACCGAGTCTCGAGCGTGCGCGCGCGGGCCTCGCGAACGCACGCAAGGTGCTCGAAGCCGCAAATCAGCCCAAGGCCGCCTGAGAGCGCCAACCACTTGCACGGATCGAATCCGTGCGAGTGGTCGTGGCGCTCGGTGGTGGGAGGGGGCCCCAATCCGGCTTTGCCGGTGGGGCAGGGAGCGCGCCGCTCCCTCGAGAGAAGAGAAGAGCATGAATCAGTGCAACTGATTCGTGCTCTGAGCCTTCACGAAGTCGCCGAAGCCCCGACGAGCACGCGCTCTTCGGGGCTTCGTCGTTCCGTCGCTTCGGGATTGACGTGCGTTCGCTCGGCGGGCGCAATGGCTCGTGGGAGAGCGCATGAGGGGAAGGTGGAGCGTCTTCGGGATCGTCGCGTTCGTCGTGCTCGTGAGCACACGCGCGCAGGCCGGCAACGACGACTCGTTCTTTCAGGGCAACGACGCCGCGATGCTCGGCGGCGCGGTGGCGGCGGTCGGCGAAGGGCCCGACCTGCTCTGGTACAACCCGGCCGGCCTCGGCGAGAACCAACGCGGGCGCCTCGAGCTGAGCGGCAGCGTCTTCTCGCTGCGCATTCGCCACCTCGATCCCTTTCTCGTCGTCGACTACGGCGACGGCACCACGAGCACGCGGGGGCTGCGCAGCACCGAGTTTCAGAGCGTGCCGTCGGCGATCAGCTACGTGCGACGGCTCTCGCCGCGTGTCACCGCGGGCTTCGGCGTCTTCGTGCCCGTGCAGGACGCGTTCGCCGCAGCGCGCACGGTCCTCGAAGACGGCGACGGATTCCTCGAGCTCGCGACCAACCAGAGCTTTCAACACCAGCGCCTGCACCTCGGGCCGGGCTTCGGCGTCGATCTCGGACGGCTTCGTCTCGGTGCGTCGCTCTTCTTCGTCTACGAGCGCATCGCCAGCAACGAGCGGCCCTCGCTGCAGATCGAGCTGATGGATGGCGTGCGTGTCGCGGCGAGCGAGGACCTGCGCTTCGAGCTCTCTCGGCTCGCGCTGGAGCTCGTGATCGGCGCGCAGCTCGAGCTTCCACGGGGCGTGCATCTCGCGGCGGTGGTTCGAGGGCCCCGCATTCGCCTACAAGACCGCGTGCAGATCGAGTCGCTTTCGTTCGGCGCGTTCACGGACGGGACCGAGACCGACTTCTTCTTCGGCCGCGAGCGTGGCCAAGAACGCCTGCGCGACCGCAAGGCGGTGCTCGCGGCGCCTATCGAGGTGCTCACGGCGATTGGGTGGAAGAGCGAGGACGTTCGGCTCTCGGCAGAGGTGCGCCTCACCCACGCGTACGAGGGCCTCTTCGAGAACGTCTTCCAATACAACTTCCGCGCGGGCGTGGCCTTTCACGTCGGCGAGCACACCGAGCTCGGCTTCGGCTTCTTCACCGACCGCACGCCGCAGATCGAGGCCTACGCCGCGCTCGCCCTGCTCGACTACTACGGCGGCAGCGTCGGCATGACCTTCGACACGCCGGTGAGCCTCGGCCGCGACGACGACGACGACGGCCCGCGCGAGCTCGTCTTCCGCACCACCGTGGCCTTTCGCTACGCCGCCGGCATCGGCGCCGGATTCGGTACCCAGGCCAACCTCGGCACCGAAGACGGGCTGCTCTTCGACTACACGCCGCCGATCGACGTGCTCTTTCACGAGGTCGGGCTCTACCTGGGCTCCGGCTTGGACTTCTGACGGGGCCAAACGTCTCGCGGTAGCGGCGTTCACGCGCGCGATTCGAGGCCGCCGTGCGTTTCGCGCGCGTCGTGATCTACAGTCCGCCGCGATGAGAGCCCCCTTCTTCGCGCTCGTGCTGATGCTCGCGGGTGTCGCGCAGGCCCAACCGGCCGCCGACGCTCCCGCGCATCCACTCTTCCCGCGGCCGCCCGAGAGCACGCGGCTGCCCAACGGCCTGACCGTCGTGAGCGTGCCTTGGAGCACGCCCGGCATCGTCGCCTACTACACGCTCGTGCGGGTCGGCTCGCGCGACGAGGTCGAGGCGGGCCACAGCGGCTTCGCCCACCTCTTCGAGCACATGATGTTTCGCGGCACCGAGGCGATGCCCGGGCCGCAATACGAGGAGCGCATTCAAGCGCTCGGCGCCGACAACAACGCGTACACGACGCGCGACTTCACGCTCTACACGCTGACCGCGCCGTCGACCTCGCTCGCGGAGATCGTCGCGATCGAAGCCGAGCGCTTTCAGCGCCTGCACTACGACGAAGACGTCTTCCGCACCGAGACCGGCGCGGTGCAGGGCGAGTACGCGAAGAACGCGAGCCACCCCTTCTTGCCGATGTGGGAAGCGATGAGCGAGATCGCGTTCTCGCGGCACACCTACGGCCACACGACGATGGGTTACCTGCGCGACGTCTGCGTGATGCCGACGCGCTTCGAGTACTCGCAGCGTTTCTTCCGGCGCTTCTACACCCCGGACGACACGACGCTGGTCGTGGTCGGCGACGTCGAGCACGCGGAGCTCGTGCGGCTCGCCCGCGAGGCCTACGGAAGCTGGCGCGGTCGCCGCGACCGTCCGCGCCTTCCGACCGAAGCCGAGCCGCGCGAAGGCGGGCGTCGTCACCTCGTCTGGGAAGCGCCCACGCCGCCGCGCGTCTGGGTCGGCTACCGCGGCCCGAGCTTCGACGGCGGTCAAGCGCGTGGTCCGCGCCGCGAGCGCGCGCTCCGTACCACGGCTGCGCTCGAGATCGCCAAGGCCCTTGCGTTCGCCGAGCCTTCGCCGCTCTACCAACGCCTCGTGGTCGAAGAGCGAAAGCTGCTCGAGCTCTCGAGCTGGACCAACGACTTCACGCGTGACCCGGGACTCTTCCTGGTGACGAGCGTGATGACCCCGGGCGAAGAGGCGCCCGCCTACGACGCCATCGCGGAAGCGATTCAAGGCGCGCTCACCGAGATCGGCGAAGGCCGCACCCCGGCCGAGCGCATCGAAGCCGTGCGTTCGAACCTTCGCTACGGCTTGCTCACCGAGGTGCAGACGCCCTCGGACGTCGCCGACCTCCTCGCGCGTTTCGCGGCCGCCGGCGGCTCCGTGACCGCGCTCGACGAATACCTCGCGGCGCTCGCGGCGGTGACGCCGGAAGAGATCGCGGAGGCCGCGCGAACCTACCTGGTGCCCGCGCGACGCTTCGTGGTCTCGCTCGGCGAACGTCGCGAGAGCGACGGGCCTCGCCCGGAGCCGGCGCCGCTTTGTCCCGATCCCGCTCCCGCCGGAGGTGCGCGATGAAGACCCGTCTCGTTCTCTTGATGCTGGCCGTGGGTTGCGGCCCGAGCCTTCCCCGCGCGACCGGTGAGATTCCGCCGATCGACACCGACGAGCAGATCGAAGAGGTCGTGGTCGACACCACGACGACGATCGAGCGCGAGGACCTCGGCGTCGCGCAGCTCGTCGAAGCACGCAGCGACTCGCCCATCGTCACCCTGCGCGTCGTCTTCGACGCGGGCAGCGCGGAGGATCCGGAAGGCCACGAAGGCCTCGCCCGTTTGGCGGCGAGGCTTCGGGTCGAAGGCGGCGCGGGCGAGCGAAGCTACGCAGAGCTCGTGCGCGCGCTCTACCCGATGGCGGGGTCGATCGACGCGAGCGTGAGCCGTGAGCAGACGGCGTTCGTCGGTCGCGTGCACCGCGATCACCTCGACGCCTTCTACGCGATCTTTCGCGAGGTGCTCACGCGCCCGCGCTACGACGAGCGCGACTTCGAGCGCCTCTTGGCCCGCGCGAAGAGCGCGCTCTCGCTCGAGCTTCGCGGCAGCGACGACGAGACGCTCGGCAAGGAGCTGCTTCACGCGATGCTCTACGAGGAGCACCCCTACGGCCACCCGGAGCTCGGCACCGAGCGTGGCCTCGACGCGCTCACGCGCCAGGACGTGCTCGACTTCGCCGCGCGCTTTCATTGCGGCGGTCGCGCCGTGGTCGGCGTCGCGGGCGCGTACCCGGAAGGCTTCGCGGATCGTGTGATGGAAGACCTCGCGGGCCTCGACTCCGATCGTTGCGTCGGCCGTCGTGTGCTTCCCGAGCCGGCCACGCCGGGTGTGCGGGTGTGGATCGCGGACAAGTCGGACGCGCAATCGGTCGCGATGTCGCTCGGCGTGCCGCTCGACGTCACGCGCGATCACCCGGACTACCCAGCGCTCACCCTCGCGGCGGCGTGGCTCGGGCAACACCGCACCTTCGCGGGTTGGCTGATGAACGAGATGCGCGGCAAGCGCGGCCTGAACTACGGCGACTACGCCTACGCCGAGCATTTCGAGCAAGAAGGCTGGTCGCGTTTCCCCGCGCCGCACACCGCGCGTCGCCAGCAATACTTCTCGTTCTGGATTCGCCCCGTGCCCCGCGAGAAGGCGCATTTCGCGCTGCGTTTCGCGGTCAAAGCCTTCCGCGAGCAGACCCGCACCGGCATGACGCAGGCCGACCTCGACCGCATTCGCACCTTCATCGAGGGCTACTTCGCGCTCTACCTGCAGACCGAATCGCGTGCGCTCGGCTTCTCCGTCGACGACCGCTACTACGACACCGCGGACCCGTGGCTCGAAGGCCTGCGCGCGGCGTGGCGCGAGCTCACGGTCGAGCAGGTCAACGCGGCGCTTCGTCGTCACGTCGACCCGCAGAACCTCCAGATCGCGCTCGTCGCGAGCGACGCCGCGAGCTTCGCGGATCAGCTCGCGAGCGAGGTCGCTTCGCCGATGCGTCACGCCGGCGCGACGGTGCCCGACGACGTGCGCGCGATGGACGAGCAGGTCGCGAGCTACCGGCTCGGCATTCCGCGGGAGCGCATGCGGGTGATTCCGGCGGTGGAGCTCTTCGCGCGCTGAGGCCCTGAAGAGTCGTCTCGGCGGAGTTCCTGCTGCTCAGCGGATGAACGGGTTGTCGATCGGATCGTCCGACGCCGGCACGTAGGGGGCGTTCGGGTCCTCGGTCGGCGCCGCCGGATCGGAGTCGTCTTCGTCGTCGCCCTCGTCGACCGTTCCCGCGCGCCCGGTGACGCGAAGCGGGTCGATCGGCGTGAGGGTGTCGCGAAAGCGGGCGATGGCGTCGGGATCGGTCTCGTCGATCTTGAGCGCGAGGGCCCGGGCGTAGGCGGCGACGGCGAGGGAGAAGCGGGTGGTGGCTTCGAGCAACGCACGCTTGGCGGGAAGCTTGGTGGGGGCTCCGGCGACGCCGACCGCCGCACCCAGCTCCTCGAACGCGCGCTCGGCGGCTTGCATCACCGAGGGATGCACGATGGCGTCGAGACGCGCGCGCAGCCCCTCTTCGTCGATGCGCTCCAACAACACACGCGACGCGGCCCACAGAGCGCCCGCGTCGTAGGTCGTGAACACCACGCCCTCGGGAAAGAGCACGTTCGACAGCTTCGCGGCTTCCTCGCCCGTCGTCCCGACCTTCGCGGGCACGTTCGTCAACGCCGAGAGCACGCCCGAGAGCGACGACCACGCCGTGACCATCGCGTTGCGCGGCGCCCGAAGCGCGGGAGGAGCCAGACGCTGCCGCGCCTTCCGAACCTCGTCCACGTCGTTCCCGCGCGTGAGTACGAGCGCGAGCGCCTCGCGCTGCTCCGCCGTGAGATCGGCGGGCGCCACCGCCTGAAGCTGCCGCGCCAAGAACGAACAGTGGCGCGAGTTGAAGCGAGCGGTCGCGGTGTACTGCGCGAGAACCGCGGCCGCGTTCTGAATCTGATCCAACATCGGGAGCTCCGTCGAACCTCGATCCCACCCCCTTGGCGGGTCGGCTCGGGAGGTCTTCCCCCGAAGCGGCGGCCTGCTCGGCTCACGAATCGGACGGTTGCCTTTCCCGGTGAGGTTTCTCCGCCCGGAAATCCAGCGACCACGTCGTTGGCGGAGCGTGGCGGCTCCAAGATCGAGCACGCGACTCGGAGACCGTTGCGCGCTCGCAACCGGATCGAGGGCAACCCTCGATCGTGTTGCGGCACCGCAACCGAAACGAGCACCGTGCTCGTTTGGCAGCACACGCGTGTTCGGTGGGCGACCACGTGGAGGTTCGCCCCGAACGGGGCACCTTCGTACGCTGCATGGAGGTCGGGTCTGTCGGCGGGCGACCACGTGGAGGTTCGCCCCGAACGGAGCCTTCGTACGCCTCGTGGTGGCGTCCGTGCGCCACCCACGAACGCACGCGACGGGGGGCTCCATGGCCGCTTCGATCTTCACCGCGCGGAAAGGAGACACGGCCCTTTCCCGCCCACCGCCAGAACTCCGTATTCTCGGCCGAAGATGTCCGTTTCATCAGGGGGGGGCGACAGAGTTGTCGCAATGAGCCGCATCTGCCCCAATCGGGGGACGACAGGCGTGCCGCGGACCGGGACCGTGTCACCCGATGCGGACCTTCTTGCTCGTTCTCGTCGGTGTTTTCGTCGTGCTCGACACGTCCAGCGCGCAGTCCCGTGAATCGGTGAGCACACCTGGCACTCGCCCGCCGGCTGCGCCCGTGGACGAGGCCCGTATCGCCGAGTTGGCGAACGTCGGTCGCACCGCGAGCGCGGAGGCACGCCGCACCCTCGACGCCCGTGTTCTTCCCTTCGAGCTGACGTGGGGACTGCAGTGAACGGCCGGCCGCTCTGCCGTGCCGCCTTGTGGCTCGCGCTGGTCGGGTGCGATTCCCACGCCGTGCTGCACGACCCCGCGGGCGAGTTCGCGGTGGACGTGCGCGAGGGCGAGCGAGTGGAGACCCGCGGAGTCGACGCCCGCTTTCGCGTCGAAGAGGACGTCGTGTCCGTGCAACGCCACACGCTTTCGCGGTTCGATTCCGAACGCCCTCTCGAAGAGCTCGCCGAGGTGCTGACGCGTCGTCACGCGGCCGAGCTGGACGGAGCGCCACTCGTCTGGACCGTCTGTGAATGGGCCGGCCGAGCCGCACGCTGCGCTCGCGGGCACGCAGAGGTGGACGGCGTTCGGTTCGAGCGGCGCGGCGTGCTCTGGCGTGAGGCCGACCGGGTCACGTGGCTGGACGTGAGCACCCGACGTCCGGGCGACGCGGTCGAGCGACGTTTCGACGAGCTGCGAGAGGGGTGGCGATGGCTCAGCCAGGCGGAGGAACGCTCATGAAGTGGACGTGGACGCTGGTTCTGCTCGTGGCCTGCGCCGAGTCGACGATGCCACCGTTCGTCGGCCTCGACGCCGGCCGGAGAGACGCGACGTCGACCGTCGACGCGCCGGTCTGCGATCGTGACGACGACGGCTCGCCCGGCCTGCACTGCGGCGGACGCGACTGCGACGACGACGACCCGCTCGTCTCCGACACGCGTACGTACTGCGCCGATCCCACCACCGTGCGGCGATGCGCACCGGAAGACGTCGTCGACGCGCCGTGCCTCGACGTCTGCGATGCCCGCACGGGCGCCTGCGTCGCCGAAGCCTGCGGCGACGGGGTGTTGCACGAGGGGGAAGAATGCGACGACGGGAACGACGTCGTCGGCGACACCTGCGACCCCGATTGTCGGCCCCGAGAAACCTGCGAGAGCTCGCGCGACTGCCCCGCGGCCCGGCCGCTCTGCAGCGGTCGACGCGATGACGGCACGTTCTACTGCGTTGCGCGAATCGCGGGTGCCGCGCTCGGAAGCACTTGTTCGGTCGACGCCGACTGCGAGTCGTCGTTCTGCGACCCGCGCCAGCTCCTCTGCACGAGCGCGTGCTCCGAGCATGACGACTGCGACTTCATGGGCCAGCAGCATTGGTGTGGCCGAGGCGTTCGCGACCCCATGCGGTACGAGGGAACCGACTTCGTGCCGCCAGTTTGCCATCGTGGCTGTCAAACGTCGAGCGTCTGTGCCTCCGGTCGCATCTGCAGGCTACTGATTGGTGGGTCTGAACCCGGGATCGTCGTTTCACACTGTGACTCGCCTCCCGGCACGCGACCGATCGGAGGCAGCTGCAACGGAGGAGAAGTGTTCGCATGCGAAGACAACTGTCATTTGCCGAGTTTCCGATGCACGTCGCTGTGCAACAGTGATGAACGCTGCCCCAGCACGAGTCCATGCCGTCCAATCTTTCCGTCCTTCGGATCCTTTCCTGAGTGGTGGGATTGGGGATCGCCGATGTGGTGTGACTTCTAGGATTTGGCGTTGGGTACGCAGATGAAATGTCTCGTTGTATCGCTCACCCTGTTTCTCGTTGGGGCCACTGTGAGTAGCGCCGAAGCACAATGCGCTTTCACGGCCAACTCGTCGCGACCGAGACCGAAGCCAACGCGCCCAACGGCTCGTTGCTGCAGACGCTGCGTTCTCCGCTCTCCCTCAACACCTGGCGGGTCTACGATCCCCGCGTGGGCCAATACCTGACGCCGGAACCGATGGCGACCGAAGGCGCGACGCGCTGGAGCTCGTACGGCTACGCGTTGGAGGCCCCGTTCGACTACGTCGACCCCGACGGACGTTTGGCGTGGCCATTCTCGGGGAGGCCGCTGACGTCCTGCGACACCGCTGCGGGTGCCCCGCTGTGCGCTGCCGGTATCGCAGGGGGGTCTGCGTTGGGAACGGCCGGCGGAGGGACGGCGGCCGCGGGCGCCGGAGCTACTGGGGGTGCGGTCGCGGGAGGGCTCTCCGCCCCGACGGTCGGCGAGGCCATAGGTGGGGCTATCTGTGTTGCCATGGCGGCGAGTGCCTCGAACGCGACAACCGCGAACCCACCGAGGACAAACAACCCCAACACATATGGGTGTTTGCTCGACAAACAGAGTTCCGGGCCGGTGGGTGACCGGGACACAGGGAACGAGACCGGTCTCCGCGGTGGAATGGTCAACATGGCTTGCGTGTACGACTGTCGCGATCCTGGAAGCGTCTTTGGAGCATCCAGAGTGGTCAGCCACTGTACACAAGGCCAGAGCCAGGTTTGTCCCGTCGAGTTCGAGGCGACGAAAGCGGATTTGCTAGCCGCACTTTCCTCCCGAGGATGTTACGTATTGCCATGGTGGTCGATGTTCTTCGGAATCTAGTGGGCGGGTACGATGCCCTGCGCTACCTCGCAGGCCGACCTTGGTCGGCCTGCGAGTCCGTGACGGAGGCGCGACGCGCATTGGCCGAGCTGGGCCTCGGCGAAACGGTCGATAGTGTTCGGATCCAGCCGACCAACGGTGGGTGGCGAGTTCGCGCGACGCAGACGATCGAGTCCGATGAACAACGCCTCCGCGCCTGGCTTGGAAGAACGGTGACGCTCGAAGAGGTAGAGCCCGCCTCTCTACCCGTTTCGCGCGGGCTCTTCGCAAGCTCCATGGGTAGAGCCGGCTTCAAAGAGCCGGTCCCTCTCGTGTTCGACAAAGAATGGTTGGCGGCCTTCGCCCCCCACGACGTGGATGTCGCTCATCGCGTCCCGGTGGCCGTGCGGATTCGACTCTTAGCCCGGGCGCGCCCGTCGATGGATGGGCTGGGGCTCGTCACGCCGCGCGCTTCGAGCGCCGGTCTGGATTCCACGTCGTTCGCGCTTCTGCTCATGGCAATGTTCTTGTGGACCCCGGCGGACCTTCCCTACGTCGCGCACCGACTGGTGGAGGTGGCGGACCGTTCGCTCGCGTTCGGCGGAAGACCGCTCGTCCAGGGAGTCTACCGTTTGCGCGACTTGTCATTCCTCGCGGGGGCGGCGCACTGCGTTCACGAGCTCGACACCTGGTTGGAGCTTCACGCGGAACGCTACGGGCTGACACCACCCTCCGCGCCACCGACTTTCGGCGCCGCCTGGGCCGAGTTGCAGTTCGCGGTTCCTCTCGGCGCGGCGCACGTGCGGGACGTGTTGGAACGGACCGCCATGGAGGACGTCCGCGACGCGATTCCGGCGCTCGGCCAGGCGGTGGAGACGGGGGCGGTGGAGGCCGGGGTCGCAATCGTCGAGCGTCTGCTCGACCGGGCCAGGCCCACGCCGGCCGACCGACAGCGGGGGCGCAACGTGGACGACTTCGTCGAGCTTTGCGGCATGGCCCTCGACGTGAGCGGAGACCACGAGCGAGCCGCGCGATGCTTCGCCGCCGCGCTCGAGATGCCGACCATCGTGGATTCGCCGTTTCGCCGGTGGTGGCTGGAGCGCCGCATCGCGACAGGTCCACGCTTCTTCCTCCAAACCAGGTGGCGCGTGGTCGGGAGAGACCGGGACTACATGATCTGAGCGCGCGCTCACGGGCGAAGATGGCGCTGATCTCACTCATGTTGAACGGGACATCTACGATGCCCACCGAATCGCGCGACCGCCGCGTTTCGGAGCTCGGGTATCGAATGACGTGGAGCGTCGTCGTCGTACGCGGAGGTTCTTCGCCTTGACCCAGCAAGCACATCCCGAATCGCTTCGTCAGTCGCTCTTCAACCTGGGCGAATACGGCGTGTTGCTGCGACTCGAAGCGCCTCCGGAGATCATCGAGGGCGGGCTGCGTGGGTTTCTCGCGTGGGAGCCCGCCGCGCTCTCGACGCGGACGACGATCGCGGTCGTTTGTGGGCTCGACCTGACCGAGGTTCGGAGCTGGCTCCGCGATTGCGCAGAGTGGATGGCGGGTCTCTTTCCCGTCGACACGACGAAGGACGCCAACCAGGTGGCGCGCAGTGGGTGCTCGCCCAGAGAGTTTGCCGTTTGGACCACGCGAGGGTTGGTGTTGAACCGACCCGTCTTGCCGTCGTGGGCGTTGCCGGACCTTGCGGGGTTGGTGGAGAGCGTGGTGCAGCGCTTCCCCCGCGAAGGCATGAGAGACGCGCTGAACCGGATGGGCGCACGCTTTCCGCATTCCGCGGATCAGCTCGCCGACGCGTACGTCGCAAGCGATTGGTACCAGCAACGGTGGCGCTCGCAGGCCCGTCCGCTGTCGCGCGTGGTGATTCGCAGGTCACGCTACCCAATCGAGTCTTCGCTCTCGGTCGAGGAAGGCGCGGTGATCCTGACGTTCTCGACCTGGGTAGTGGTCGAGTACGAAGCCCTCCTTTGGATCTACGATCAGGAAGAGTTCTCGGTGATTGAGGAATGACACCGTGTCCCCCGACGGCTGGCCAGCGGATTCGGTTGATGAAATCCATGACGATTCCGGCATCTGGGAGGTCCGTGAGATGCAGATTCGCGTAGAAGCCCTATTCGGAATGATGCTCTCGAGTGGCGTGGTGTCCCTCGAGGACGGCTCGCTCGCGGCGTTGCATCGCCTCGCCGAAGAGCTCTCCAGCCACCGATTCGTTCGCTACGGGGTGAACGCCCAGGCTGCCCACATGCTGGGGTTCTTGGGAGAAGTGCGAGAGCGACCAATTGAAGCGATGCGCGCTTCGCACAGGTTTCTCCAAGAGATCACGACCCATGAAGAGTATGCGTGGGCACGTTCTCCAGTGGAGGTGTCCGCCACCCGTCTCGATTTCTGTCGGCTTTTCATTCGGGAAATCGCTGAGTTCTGCGAGTCGACCCGTCGGGCGCGAGAGATCGCATTTGTCGCCACGTGGCTCACCTTCTCGGAAGGGGTCGCACCGCTCGCGGAAGAAGATGTGATGGAGCTCTTCCGTCGTGAGTAGGCGTTGATGACCGAATTGACGCGATCGCAATCCTAGCCGCTGGCCGCGCTGACGTCGTACGCGGGACCACGGTGACCTCGTAGCCGTACGACGTACGCGGTCGTCGTCCTCGCTCTTCTCGGGCACGTACACCTACGTACGGCGGAAACCGGCTCCACGATCAGACGGTCGGAACCGGCTGCCGCAGAACACACGCGTGCCGATCGTGCGCGCCGAGATTCCATCGCCCAACGGTTCGACCGCGACCGTCGTGGCGCGGCCGCAGTGGACGGCGTTCGGCGAGCTTCGCAACACGGTCAGCGCCGAGCTGCCGCCTTGGGGTTTTCACGGCCAACTCGTCGCGACCGAGACCGAAGCCAACGCGCCCAACGGCTCGCTGCTCCAGACGCTGCGTTCTCCGCTCTCCCTCAACACCTGGCGGATGTACGATCCCCGCGTGGGCCAATACCTGACGCCGGAACCGATGGCGACCGAAGGCGCGACGCGCTGGAGTTCGTACGGCTACGCGTTGGAGGCCCCGTTCGATCTCTGGGACCCGGATGGGCGTTTCATCAGCTCGTGCACCGCGACTCCGAGTGCAGCCGCGATGTGCGGGTGGGGGATCGCGGGTGGCGCGGGCGCTATCGCTGGTGGCGTCGCGGGGGCCGACAGCCCCGCTGGCAGAGCCCCTGCTGCTGCCGAGACTATTGCCGCAGCGATCTGCATGGCGACAGCGCGTCCAACCACACGGGCACCGCACGCGCCTCCTCCTCCTCCTCCGGAGACCTGCGTTCTCGTGGAACGGTCGGGCACACCACACCAGATTTCGGGTTTCCGCGATGCTCCACGAACGGTGAGTGCCGCGGAAACCTGTCGGTACGCCTGCGCGCGCGGGGGCGTGTTCTCTGGGCACGTTAACTACCGCTGCGACGCTCCAGGGTGTCCGCCGATCGTAGGAACCTACTTTCCTGCACCCAGGGACCGGTGCGATCCCACCGGACCCTGGTTCCACCAGTTCTGAGGTTGTCCAATGATGATGATCGTGCGAGCAGTTGAAACGACGCTTCACCTCGCGGGGCTCGCCCGATCAAGCGATGATCCAAAAGTCGTGCGGCGGGTCGCCGTGAGATTGTCAGAACACCGTTTCGTCGAATACGGCGCGGTCGGCGCTTCAATCTACCACCTCTGCTCGCCGGGATTCCTGGGTGATCGCGGTCCCATCACCGATGCTGCCAATGCCTACTTGGCTGTGCTCGAGCGGTATCCTGAGTTTGCATGGGTAGGTAGCCTGGTCGCCACCTTGGACTTGCGCGTCGACCTCGTTCGAGCCGTATCCGAAACGACGAGAGTGCTGCGAGACCCATTGGGGTGCCCTGCCGAGGTCGCGGATTTCGTTACTCGGATGACGTTCTCGCGCCATGACTTGAGTCCACTGACGAGCGAGAATGTGATGAGAATCCTGGAGGACTTTCGGTCGTAGTTGCTCACGGCCGAGTTCACGTCGCAGCCGGCTCCGAGATTGATGTCGTGGCAATCTGAACCCACCGGCGCGCTGTCATGATGTCGTAGCCCTACGTCGCATGTGGCCGATCGGACTTGCGATCAGCGCTCCTGCAATCGCGGGATCAGCTCCGCGAAGTTGCAAGGCCGGTGTCGGCTGTCGAGCTGCAGCACGAGGATCTCGTCCCACGCGTCTTTCACCGCGTTGCGCGAGCCGGGCACCGCGAAGAGGTACGTGCCCTTCGCGACGCCCGCGCAGGCGCGCGATTGAATCGTGCTGGTGCCGATCTTCGAGAAGCTGATCCAACGGAAGAGCTCGCCGAAGCCGGGGATCTCTTTCTCCCACACCGCCTTCATCGCCTCGGGCGTGACGTCGCGGCCGGTGAGGCCGGTGCCGCCGGTGACGATCACGACCTCGACGGTGGGCTCGTCGATCCACGACCGCAGCTTCGCTTCGATCTGCTTGGCGTCGTCGCGCAGGAGCTCGCGCGCGATGAGCTCGTGGCCGGCTTCGCGAATGCGGGCTTCGAGGATGTCGCCGCTGACGTCTTCGGCGAGCGTACGGGTGTCGCTGACGGTGAGGAGCGCGAGCCGCAGCGGACGAAACTCCTTGGTCGGGTCGATGGTCATCACAGCTCCCCTTCGACCGGCTGGAGCGTCTCGACGAAACGGACCGCGCGGCCGCCCGGCGCGCCTTGGAGCTGGCCGTCGATCATCACGCTCCGACCCCGCACGATCGTGCGCACCGGCCAGCCCTTGACCTTCCAGCCCGCGAAGGGCGTCCAGCCGACGCGGCTCCCTTGTTCTTCGTCGGTGATGACGTGCTCGCGCTTCAGGTCGACGATGGTGAAGTCGGCGTCGTAGCCGACGGTGAGGCGACCCTTCGCCGCGATGCCGTAGATGCGCTGCGGGCCGTGCGCGAGGAGGTCGACGAGGCGCTCGAGGCTGAGCTTTCCTTCGTTCACGGCGTTGAGCATGAGCGGCACCGTCGTCTGCACACCGGGCAGGCCGCTCGGGCTCTTCGGGTAGCCGGCGTCTTTTTCTTCACGCGTGTGCGGCGCGTGGTCGGAGCCGAGCACGTCGACCACGCCGAGCCGAATCGCTTCCCAGAGCGCCTTCTGGTGGCGCTGCTCGCGAATCGGCGGGTTCATCTGCGCGTAGGGGCCGAGGCGGTCGTAACAATCGGGCGCGTGCATCACGAGGTGCTGCGGGAGCACCTCCATCGTCGCGACGTCCTTGTGGCGCGCGAGCAACGCGGCTTCGGCGTCGGTGGTCACGTGCAGCACGTGCACGCGGCGCCCGTGGCGGCGCGCGAGCTTCAGGATGCGCTGGGTGGCACGGAGCGCGGTCTCTTCGTCGCGCCACACCGGGTGCAGGTGCGCGGTCGCGTTCTCGCCGTCGACGAGGTGGCGTCGCTCGCGAAGGCGCATCTCGTCTTCGGCGTGAATCGCGACGCGACGAAAGCCGTGCGCGAGCACGTCGGCGATGCGCTCGTCGTCTTCGACCAGGAGGTTGCCGGTCGACGAGCCCATGAAGACCTTCACGCCCGCGCAGCCCGGCAGGCGCTCGAGGGTGCCGAGCTCGGTGGCGTTCTCGTTCGTCGCGCCGACGAAGAACGCGAAGTCGGTCCACGCCTTCTCGGTGCCGCGTCGCACCTTGTCCGCGAGCCGCTCTGCGGTGTCGGTGTTCGGCTTGGTGTTGGGCATCTCGAAGACGGCGGTGATGCCGCCGAGCGCTGCCGCCGCGGTGCCGGTGCCGAGGTCTTCTTTGTGCTCGAGGCCGGGCTCGCGGAAATGCACCTGGGTGTCGATGAGGCCGGGCAGCACGTGAAGCCCCTGGCAGTCGACGACGTGATCGGCCGCGGCGGGGTCGAGTCGCCCGAGGTCGACGATGCGGCCCTGACGAACGCCGACGTCGCCTACCGCGACGCCCGAAGGCGTCACCAAGGTGCCGCCACGCAACAAGAGGTCGAAGCGCATGGCGCCGTCGTATCACGCCCCCGGCGCGGAATCTCGCCGGGGCATGCAACCTCTCGGTGCCGAGCGCTTCGCGTCGGCGATCGGGCTTCGCGAGCCGGGCGAGCGGGAAAAAAAGAGGTCCACGGGTCGCCGCTGCGGCCCTCGAAAAGCCGGTTTCGGCCATTCCCACGGGGCAAGGGGCCTCACCGGGCGCCGGGGGTATTGCCATCCGGGGCGGAAGGTGCAATTCCATCCCGCCTTTCGGCGCGGAGGGGTCTCTCTCGACACGTGGGAGAGGTGCGAGCGCGAGGCTTGGGAGCAGCGATGGCGACGACGAAGAAGAAGACCACCACCAGCTCGACGACGACGGCAGCCAAGAAGGCGACGACCAAGTCGGACGAGATGAAGGCCGTCGCGGCCGCACCGGCGACCCCCAAGGCGCCGACGATCAGCATGACGAGCCCGGACTTCGAGCCCAAGTCGCACGAAGACGCGAAGCTCTCGAAGAAGCAGACCAAGCAGCTCTTCGACCTCCTCGTGGCGGAGCGTGAGCGCGTGCTCAAGGGGCTCGGCGAGCACCTCGGCGACGCGATCTCGAACATCGACCCGCTCAGCGACGAGATGGACATCGCCCAGCGCCACACGGAGCAGGCGTACCTGATGCGTTTCGCGGACAAGGAGCGGAAGCTCCTCGGCGAGATCGCCAACGCCCTCGAGAAGATGGAGACCGGCGAGTACGGCCTTTGCGAAGGCACGGGTGAGCCCATCGCGCTCAAGCGTCTCGAGCTGCGTCCGTGGACGCGCTACAGCGTCGAGTACAAGGAGCAGATGGAGCGCGAGAAGAAGCAGCACCACCGCTGAACGACCTCGCGTCGAGCGTCACGGGCCGTCCTCGGAAACGAGGGCGGCTCGTCGCGTTTGGGCCCACACGTTCCTTCCGTGCCCGTGCCCGTGCCCATGCCCGCTTCGGTTCTCATTCTCGCGCACGGGCACCAGAACCGCGCTTCGCGCCGCAGAGACAGCGTCCGAGACGGCGCTTCGCGCCACCGCGGTTCGATCGCTCGCACCCCTGACGGCGTCCTCGCGCGCCGTCGGGCTCCCTCCCTGCGGTCGCTCGCGGAAAACGGCGATTTCGCGGCCTCACGGCTTCGCCGACAGCGCGCTTCGCGTCACGACGGCCCCACGCTGCAGCCGATTCGCAGCACAGGCGAGCTCGAGAAAAATTGGATCGACCGCCAGCGCCCCAAAAACCGTGGCGCTTGCATCCGCGCGGCCCACGTCGAAAGCCCCTCGTCCCCCACCGCCGCCGAAGGTTTGCTCGCGCCAAGCCCGGTGGTACCGTCCCGCGTTCTGTGAGTCGCCCGCGTGGGCGACGGGAGTGAGCACGATGGATATTCGCAAGGATGCTTTCTTGGCTGCGATGGTCGCCCTCAGCCTCGGCGCCACCGCGTGCGGCGGCAGCGACGAGACCGAAGAGACGCCGATCCAGGACAGGAGCACCGGTGACGAGCAGCCGATGATGGAAGAGCCGGCGCCCGAGCCCGAGCCCGCGCCCGCCCCCATGGAGGAGGAGCCCGTCGCGGAAGAGGAGTACGCGCCGGTCACCGAGTGATGGGACGACACGCTCGTCTCGTTTTGTTGGCGGCCCTCGTCTGCGCCGCCTCCGCCGAAGCCGACCCGCCGACGCGCCGTTTGGGCGTCGAGGGGTCGGCTTTGGTGTCCGACCTGCCCTTGCGATCGCGGGTGGACGCGGACGCGCTCGCGCTCGCGCTGCCGAGCTCGGTGGTGACGCGCTGGCGTGAGGGTCGACGTGTGCTCGTCCCAGTCACCGAGGACGCCTGGTTGGTCGATCTGGGCGAAGCCTGGGTCCCGCCGCTCCTCGACGACGGCGCCGGCGTGGACGGTGCGCCGCGCCCCAGCTTCTTTCGCGAGACCTACGTCGCGCTCGCGCGACACGAATGGCCCGACACCACCCTCGGTCGTCGCGCGGCGGTCGACGGAGACCTCGACAACTACGGCATCCCGCCGGCGCTCTCGGTGCTTCGCGAGCGCTTTCGACGCTTGGCTTCGCACCCCTGCGACGCGGACCTCGCCGCCCTCGCACGTTTCGACGGGCTCGCGGTCGAAGAAGACGAAGCCCGCGCGCCGCGCATGGCCCGCGACGACGCGCTCGAAGGCCGCGTGCTCGAGTTGCTCGCGCGCCACGATCGTTTCGGCCTCGACATGCTCGACGACGCGCTGCCGGCGCTCGTCGATCTGCAGGCGCTCGTGCAGGCCCGCCCGGAGCTCCATTGGCGTCGCGGTCTCGACGCGGCACGCCGACGTCTGCAGTGCGAAGGCTTCTTCGGCGACGAGCCGCTCCCGGTCGGCCGCGACCTCGACGCGCGCACACGTCGCGCGCTCGAAGGCTTCGAGCGCCGTCACCGCATCTACAGCCGCGGCAGCCTCTCCGGCGCCACGCTCGACGCGCTTCGTCTCTCGACCACCGAGCTCGCGCGTCGCGATCTCGTGCGTGTGATCGCCGAGCGTATTCGCCTCGAGCTCGGCATCCTCGAAGACGGCTCCGCGCCGAGCGTCGACGGCGTCGACGTGCCGAACCTCGAGCAACGCCTGCGCGACCACGTCGAGCGGGCGCTCGGGCTCACGAGCTTCGAGAGCGCGCTGGCGTTTCTCGAAGGCCTGGAGCTGACCGAAGGCGAGCACGAGCGCGTCGCGATCGATCCGATGCCGCTGCCGGCTTGGTACGCGGAGCGCGAGCTCGACATCGAGGTCGAGATCGATCGCGGCGACCAATGGTACGAGCCGCCCTTCGACGAAGAAGGCGAGCCACGCTCGTTGCCAGTCGAGCACCGACCGACGCTGACGCTCTTCGTGCGTGTGGGCGAGGAGCGGGTGCCGCTCGTGCAATGGCCGACCACGGTGGGCGGCTGGAACCTCGAACGCCGCGGGCGTCGCCTCGAGTGGCAGTACAAGGAATCTCCGGCCGGCGAGTTCGCGTGGCCGCAGGTCGTGGGCGCGCCGGTGTGGCTTCCGCCGATCAACACGCCCGCGAGCGACCTCGTCACGCAGCGCCGCATCGACGAGACCGGCCACCTCGTGACGGAGACGAAAGACACGCTCCTCGGCCCCGGCTACGCGAGCGCCTACGGCCTCGTCGCCGGCATGCACCGACCCGTCACCGGGCGTGACGGTGATCGGCTGCTCGTCGGGCGCGACCAAGGCATTCGAACCCACGGCTCGGTCGACTACACGAGCGTCTGGCGTCGCGCCTCGCACGGCTGCCACCGCCTGCACAACCACCGCGCGCTCGCGCTCTTCAGCTTCATCCTCGCGCACCGCGCGCATCGACGCGTCGGCCACTCGCGCATCGACTTTCACCGTTCGGTCGAGGTCGGCGAAGAGACCTACCGCTTCGATCTCGACTACGGCGGCTACGTCTTTCAGCTCGACCGACCGGTGCCGGTCACCGTGCTGCCCGGGCGGGTGCTGGGCGACGTCTCGCGCGCGCCGCGGCGTGGCATCCCGGTGGTCGTCGACGAGAGCGGCGACCAGGGGTCCTGAAGCGCGCGGGATCGCGGGGTGCGTCCGGGCGAGCGGCTCACTCCGCCGGACGGGCGAGCGACTCGAAGACCTGCACCGCGCGGGCCCAGCGTGCGTGCCGCGCGTCGTCGTCGAGCGTCGCGTCGACGTGAAGCCACGCGTGCTCGGCTTCGATCAAACGGGCGGCGAGCTTGGCGCCGTGAATCCACGACACGCGCTCCCCTTCGCGCGCGCCTTCGACCAGCGTCGGAGGCCACGCCGACTCGGGACGCACGCGGTGGTACGGCGAGAGCGCGCGAAGCCAAGCCCACGCTTCGGCGTCGCTCGGGTCGCCGTATTCGCTGCGCCAGAGCGCGGCGTTCGGGAGGCGATCGAAGCGCAGTAGATCCGCGACCGGCCCGTGCAGGACGGCACCGTCGACGAGCTGTGGCTCCCGCGCCAGCAGACCCGCGGCGGTGAGCCCGCCGTGGCCCATGCCGTAGAGCGCCACACGGTCGCCGCGCGCGCGCAGCGACTCGACCGCGGCCTTGAGATCCGCCACCGCGCCCGACTCGCCCGCGCCGCGTCCCGCCTCGTGCCAGGGGCTCGCGTGCCCGCCGCCGCCGCGCACGTCCGCGAAGGCCCAGCGCCCGCCGCGACGTAGGTAAGCCGCGACGCCGGCGCGGTACGCCGGCAAGGCGCTCACGCCGAAGGCGCCGTGGGCCTCGAGCACCACGAGCGGCGAAGGCGTCTCGGACGCGAGGCGCACCTCGGCGAGCTCGAACGGCATGGGGGTGTCGCCGTTCGTCGTTTGGATCGTGCTTCGCTCCACCTCGAGCCGCGGACCCTCGCGCTCGAACGTGAGCTCGCCCGTGGCGCTCACGCGCACGAGCTCGCTCGGGGTCAGTGGATCGGTCCACGTCACCCACGCACCGCTCGCGTCGCCGTCGAGCGACGCCACGAGCCCGAGCCCGAGCGAGTCGAGATCGCGTACCTCGCCGGTGGCCACGTCGACCGAGACGAGCGCGTCGCCGACACCTCGGCGCACCACGGCCAACACCTCGCGCCCACACGTCGTGATCGCGCCGACGCCAGCAAGCGGAAGATCCGACCACCCGGTGGCACGAAGCGCACGCGAGGTCCGCGCGAAGCGGAGACGCCCGCCGGCGGGATCGGCGATCACGAGGTGGTCGCCTGCGATCGTCGCCGCCGGTCCGGCGGGTTGGTCGGGCACGCGGCGAAAGAGCGTCGGGCCGGTGCGAAGCCAGAGGGAGCGCTCTTCGCCGCGTTGTGCTTCGACCCACGCGGGGCCGTTCGGGATCGCGTCGAGACGAATGGCGTCGCCTTCGCGAAGCTCGGTGAGCACCACCGGGTCCAGATCGTTGCCCGCGCCGACGAAGCGCCGCCGCAAGGTCGCGCGCCCACGGCCGGTGAGCACGTAGAGCAAGACGTCGTCGCCTTCCCACGCAGGCGCGGTCGGCACCACGTCGGCGACCGGTCCGTCGACCACGACGCCGGTCCAGTCGTAGACCATCAAGTGGGGGGACGGAATCGCGCCGGTGGGCGCCAAGATCATCGCGACGTGTTGGCCGTTCGGCGACGCGGACCAAGCCACCGCGCCCGAGAGCGGAAGCGACGCGGGCTCGGCGCCGACGCGCGCCAGGCGCAACGAGCGCGCGCCGTTCGTCGCGACCTCCGTCGCGTGGGTGCTCCCGACGGTAGCCACGGTTCGAACCCGCGCCGGCGCGTCCGCCGCCGCGACGATCTCGCGGACCTCGGCGTCGACGGGCCACCGTGCCGCGGTGGCTTCGCGGGTGAACGCCAACCACCGCGCGACGAGCTCCGTGTCGCGCTCGAGCGCGCGGTAGGGATCGGCGACCACTTCGTCGCCGTGACGCTCGAAGACGGCTTGGTCCTGCAGCTCCGCCAAGAGCGCGAGGCGCGTCTCCACCGGCGGAGGAGGCGGGGGCGGCGGAGGCGGGGGCGGCGGGGGCAGCGGTGCCGTGGCGCAGGCACCGAGCGCGAGCCAGACGAACGGGCGAAGAGGAGCACGCATGTGGGAAGATCTCGGAGCGCGTCCTGCGCCCCGTGGGGAAATCCTGCCAGGGAAGTCGCACGATCCAGCGCCCTCGCCAACCCGCGGTCGCCAGCATCGGCTCGAAGCGTGTATAGAGCCGGCCATGACGCGCACCGACGGACGTGGGCACGATGCCCCGCGAGCTCTGACGATCGAGACCGGCTTGCAGCGAAACCCGGTCGGCTCCGTGCTCGTGCGAACGGGCGGAACGACGATCCTCGTGGCCGCCTCCATCGACGAAGGCGCGCCGCCGTGGCTCGACAAGGCGGGGCACGGTTGGCTGACCGCGGAGTACGCGATGCATCCGTGTGCGAACCCGCGCCGCCAGCGCCGCGACGGACGCAAAGGGCCGATCGACGGTCGCACCTCGGAGATTCAGCGCCTCATCGGGCGCGCGCTTCGCGCCTGCGTGAACCTCGAGCGCCTCGGCGCGCGCACCATCAACGTCGATTGCGACGTGCTCGACGCGGACGGCGGCACGCGCACCGCGTCGGTGACGGGAGGCTTCGTCGCGGTGGCGATGGCGCTCGAATCGCTTCGCGCACGAGGGCTCGTGGGCCCGGGCGTGTTGCGAAAGCCGGTGGCCGCGATCAGCGTCGGTCTGCTCGGTGGTCACCCGCTGCTCGACCTCTGTTACGTCGAGGATCGCGACGCGGACGTCGATCTGAACGTGGTCGGCACGGCCGATCAAGAGGTCGTCGAGGTGCAAGGCACGGCCGAAGGCGCGCCCGTGCCGCGCGAGAAGATCGACGCGATGCTCGATCTGGCGATGAACGCGATGCCGGGTCTCGTGAAGGCGCAGAAAGAAGCGCTCCAGCAGGCCGGCATCGACCTCGGAAAGCTCGTCGGATGACGGCCCCGATCGGACGCGTCGTGCTCGCGAGCGCCAACCGCAAGAAGCTCAAAGAGCTTCGCGAGGTGCTCGCCGACATGCCTTTCGAGCTCGTCGGCCCCGAAGATCTCGGCGGTGAGGTGCTCGAGGTCGAAGAGACGGAAGAGACCTTCGTCGGCAACGCGCGCCTCAAGGCCGTCGCGTACGCGAAGCACTTCGGTGTGGCGGCGCTCGCCGACGACAGCGGCCTGGAGGTCGACGCGCTCGACGGTGCGCCCGGCGTGTACTCCGCGCGCTACGCGGGCGAAGGCGCGGGCGACGCGGCGAACCTCGACAAGCTGCTGAAGGTGCTCGAAGGTCGCCCCGATCGCAGCGCGCGCTTT
>JACKEH010000048.1 GCA_020633125.1 Sandaracinus sp.
CGCCTTCGGAATCGACACGTCGGGCGCCGTCGTCTCGGCCGCGGCGCGGTACATGCTCGCGCGGCGCCCCGGCACGATCGACGGCGACCGCCCTTCCGGAATCGTCGTCGGGTCCCCGAGCACCTTCAGGCAGCCCTTCGTGATGGCCTTGAGCGTCTCGAAGACGCCTTCGCCCTTCGCCGCCGACGCTTCGATCTGCTCGACGTCCTCCGGCACCGAGAGCACGTCGCGCAGGGTCTCGATCGACAACACGTCCGGAAGGTCGCGCTTGTTGTACTGCACGACGAGCGGGATGCGGTCGGGGTCGTCGCCCTGCCGGTGCAGATTCTCGGCGAGGTTGCGAATCGACGCGACGTTGGACTCTTCGCGACCCCTCTGCGAGTCCACGACGAAGACGACGCCGTCGACGTGCCGCAGCACGAGCTGGCGCGTTCGGTCGTGCGCCATCTGCCCCGGCACCGTGCACAGGTGCAAGCGAACGCGGTAGCCGCGGAACACCCCGAGCTCCATCGGGAGCAGATCGAAGAAGAGCGTTCGCTCCGCTTCGGTCATCAGCGAGACGAGCTTTCCACGGCGATCCGGCGACGAGTGCCGGTGAATGTGCTCGAGGTTCGTCGTCTTCCCGCCGAGACCCGGGCCGTAATAGACGACCTTCAGGTGAATCTCGCGCTTGGCGTGGTGGACGAGCGGCATGAGGCAGAGAGGGTGCTACGCGACCGGGCAGCCGACGGTCAATGGTGCGTCACCCGACGCCGAAACGCACCGACTCGCGGTGCGTCCGTCGTTCGCGACGGAATCAGGCCGTCGAACGCACGCCACGCCGGCCGAGCGCGCCCTTTCGATAGGCCTCGGCGAGCGCCAACGCGACGTCGGCGGGCACCCCCAAGAACGCCTCGTCGTAACGAATGGGCGTGTTCTCGACGCGATCGAATCGGAGCTTGCGGGTCTCCGACCAGCCGTCCAGCAACGACCAACCGGCCGCCTTCTCGACCGCCATCGAGGGCACGTCGGTCCAGCGCGCGCGCAACACCCCCCCGCGGGTCCGCATGAGCGCCTCGTGCGCGGTCAGCACCAAGGCGAGCCCGCGCCGCGGCCCCACGTGCCGCCACGAGAGCACGATCCACGTGAGCGGAATGAGCACACAGACCCCGAGCGCCGCCGCGGGGAGAATGCCGAGCGACACGTCGGAGGGCAGTCGCGCGACGGCTTCCGCGAAGACCGCCCCGAAGAGCAACGCCGCGTAAGGGCCCCGCCGCAACCAGGTGCGCCCGTGCCGGAGCACCGCGACGCCGGGCGCCGAGCGGCCGTGGGCCGCGTCGTCGTAGACCTTGCTCGCGAGCCGGTCGGCAGGCGGGAGCGCCTCGACCACGGCCGTGGGTCCGCGCCAACGCGTGAGGTGCTCGGCGAGCACCCCCGGGTTGTCGTCGAAGATCGGAGGCAGCTCGATCAACGCGTGCCCCGCCGCGTCGGGCTCGACCAAGAGATAGACCGGAGAGAACCGGCGGAAGTTCGCGCGGCTTCCCCACTCGCCAGGCTCGACGGCTCCGGCGACGTGCTCACGCGCGATGGCGTGCTCCCCACCGGGCTCGCGAAAGAGGAGCCCCTCGTCCGCGAGCGCGAGACCATAACGCCTGGTCCGCGACGCGAGCGCCAGCCGCGTCCCGAGCGGGAGCGCCCCGAGCACGCCGCGCACGAACGCCGCAATGCCGAGGAAACGAAGCCCCAGCGCGACGAAATCGAAAGGCGTCTGCGCGTGAACCTCACGCCAGATGCCGGCCGCGAAGAGCGCCACACCGGCCACGAGGGAGAAGAGTCCGAGCGCGACGGGTCGATCGATCCGAACCGGCTTTTGCACCGCCACGACGTCGACGTCCGGCTCGTCCGCTCCGTCGAGGGCGCGGCGCGCGCGCGCGACCCACTCGCTCATTCGTGGCACCGACGCGCGGACGCGCGATGCCCCTCGCACCGTTCGCGCGCGCGCTCGCAGCGAAGCGCCGCGTCGCGGTCGTCGACGCCCTCGCTGATCTCACACACCCGCGCCGCAGCCGCGCAGCTCTCGTCGGCGTCGGCCGCGGCCTGCGGACACGGACCTTCGAGCACGGAGCGCTCGAGCTCGTCCTGCCGCGCCTCTTGACGCTGGATCGCCTCGAAGTGGGCGTGCGTCGCCGGCGGAGGCGGCGAGCTACCGCAGGCCACGAGCAGGAGGCAGAGCGCGAGCGAACGGACCATCGCTCGGCGAAGTAGCACACCTGACCGCCGCCGGGTCGGCTTCCGAAGGCCTCCGCCGTTCGTGCCACGTCTCGCAGAGAGCGTTCGAGAGATCGCGCGTTCGAGAGATCGCGCGCTCGAGGCGCGGGCTCAGCCGTCGGCCTCGGGCGCGCCGGCCGGAGGGGTCGCTCGAGCCGCGGGCGACGCCCCCTCGGGCGACCCGCCCTCGGCCGGAGCCGCGTCCTCCCGCTCCGCCTCGCCTTCGGCGTCCTCGTCCTGCTCCCACGGTTCGGGAGGTGGCGGCGGAAGCTCGTCGCTCGCGGGCACCACCACGACGGCCAAGACCCGCACTGGCCCGGCCAGCTCGTAGCGTCCGTCCGACGCGGCCGGTGTCGCGACCTCGGCATCGCCACGAACCGGCGCGCTGACGCCACCGACTCGGAACGTTCCCTCGCCTTCGACCCGCCAGACGGCGCGAGCCGGCTCGCGAGGGGCCCGCGCGCTCGGGAGCTGCAGCGTCGCCCCTTCGCCCGGCACGCAGCCACGATCGTCACAGGACCACGCGCCTTCGCGCGCGATACGTCGAACCTCGCCTCCGGCGCCGCTCACGCCGTTCAGGCGGCGATGCTGCTGCAGCAGACGCACACCGCCGGGCACGGGACGGTCCATGCCGAGGAATCGACGGGTCAGCGGCTCCGCGCGTGCATCACCGAGCACGAAGAGCGCCTCCGCCTCTGCCGCACGCGCGGCCAGGTAACGCTCGTTCTCGAACGCGCTCGCGATGGCGTCCGCCGCTCGGCTGCCACCGATCGCCGCGAGCGTCCCCACCACCACCGGACGAAGCCGCACGTCCGCGAGCAACTCGACCAACGTGGGTACCGCGCCGCGATCTCGAACTCGGGCGAGCGCCCGCAGCGCCTCGAGCCTCGCGCCCTCCTCCGCCGTCTCGTCGGCCGCGAGCCCCCGAAGCACCGACGCACCGGCGGCGTCGTCGTGCGCCGCCAACGCCAACGCAGCGCGGCGTGCTTGCTCGGGCTCGGCGTCGAGCGCATCACGCGCGCGGGCCGTCGCCGCCGCGTCGCCCAGGCTCAGCCCGGCGATGGCCGCCTCGGCCGCGACCTTCGGATCCTCGTCCTCCCGCAAACGCGCGAGCGTCGGCAACGCGGGGGCGTGAGCGAGCCGACCGAGCGCCCGCGCCGCCGCCGCCCGAACCGCCGCTCGAGCGTCTCCGAGCAAGGGCACCAAGGCCTCGGCCGCCGACGCATCGCCGAGCTCTGCCCGCGCGAGCGCCGAGGGCCAACCGCCTTCGTCCGCCAGCGCCATCGCCTCGACGCGGGGCACGCTCTCGAGAAATCGCTGCTGCGCCGCGAGGAAACGCGCGACCACGGCCTCCGAGGTCGCGCTTCGGTCGGCGAGCTCACGCGCGTCCTCCGCGAGATCGAAGAGCGCACACGCGCCTTCGTCGCAGATCAGCTTGTGCGTGCCGTCCGTCGTCATGCGTTTGCTGCCGACGGAAGCGAACGCGAACGCGGGCGCGCTCTCGTCGCGACCACGAAGCACCGCGCCGAGGTCGTCGCCGCGCATGCGCGCGTCGCGCGGTACGCCCAGCGCGGAGAGCAACGTCGGCGCGAGGTCGACGAGCTCCACCGGGGCGTCGGTCGCGCGCGGCGTGATCGCGCCGGGCGACGACCAGAGCAACGGGATGCGCACCTGCTCGTCGTAGAGCGTGGTGCCGTGGTACCAGCCGCCGTGATCGCCGAGCTCTTCGCCGTGATCGGCGGTGAGGATCACCGTGCCGCCCGGCCGACGCGTCCGGAACTCCGCCACCAAGGCCCCGATGGCGTCGTCCGCCGTCGCGACCTCGCCTTCGTAGCGCTCGACGGTTCCGTCGCCGCGCGCGAACTCGGGCGGCGGCGCGTAGGGCTCGTGTGGCTCGAAGAGGTGGACCCAGACGAAGACCGGATGACCGGGCGCGACCTCCTCGAGGTAGCGCTGAAGCTGCGCGACGCGTTGATGCGCGGACGCGAACATCACCTTGCGGTACTCGAAGCCGAAGCCACCGCCGGCGAGCCCGGCGAAGCGGCTCGCGTCGACGAAGAAGATCGCCGGCGGGTAGAACGCCGCGGTGCGATAGCCGTACTCGCGGAGCAGATCGGGCAACGCCGCGTGCTCGCTCGGCGCGCCCGGCAACTCCATCACCTCGCGCATGTACTTGCCGGTCAGCAAGCTCGTCAGTGCGTAGGACGTGTGCGGCGTGGGCGTGTACGCGCGTCGAAAGACGACCGATTCACCGGCCAGGCGGTCGAGCGCGGGTGTGAGCCCCTCGGGTCCCCCGTACGCGCCGAGACGATCGGCGCGAAGCGCATCGACCGTGATCAAGAGGACGTCGTCGCCGCGGAGGTCGATGCCGGGCCGGGCGGGCCGCGCGGCTTCGACGGGCGCGTCGGTCGCGGCCAGAGGCGCCCGCCCCCGTCCGGGCACGAGCGCAAGCAGCTTGCCGGTCCAGCTCGCGTGCGTTCGCGCCACGAACGCCGCGTTGGGAGCGCGGTCCAACGCGAAGAGCGCGACGGGGCTCGCGACGACGAACGCGAGGGCGACGACCGCGAGCACGATGCGTCCACGCCCACGCACCGCGGGCAGCGACGCGAAGCTCGACGCCATCAGCGCCGCGACGAGCGCGGCGACGGCGGCGCCGAGATGGAACGCGGGGTAGAGCCGTGGAAGCACGAACGCGTCGGCGAACACCGCGAGCGCGCTCGAGCCCGCGAGCACCGCGACGAGCGCCCAACGCGGGCCCTTGGCTTTGCCCTCCGTCGTCAGACGCCAACGCACGAGCGCGGCGCAGAGCAGACCGACCGTGACGGCGACGCCGACCACCCCGAGCTCGCGCCACGACGCCGTCGCGACACGGCGCCCCGACGTGATGCTCCAGCCGAGCACGCTGGCGAGCGCGACCGCCAACACGCCGGCGAGACGCCCGAGCGCCTTCGCAGGCTCGGCCGCGCGTCGCACGAAGCCGACGTGCACCAACGCGCCCACGCCCCACCCGACGATGGCCACGGCCAGGCACGTGGTGAGCGCGCCCACGAGGTACCGCGTGCGCTCCTGCGCCCCGAGGAAGAGGCCCCACCCGCCCAACAACGTCGCGATCACCTCGGCGACGGCGAGGATCGTTCCGGCGAAGAGGGGACGCCGCAGGTCCATGGTGGGATCAGGATTCCCAGCGAATCTCGACGACCTCGTAGGTGCGAAGCCCGCCCGGGACCTTCACCTTCACTTCGTCGCCGACCTCTCGACCGATGAGCGCCTTGGCCACCGGCGAGGTCACACTGATCGTGCCGTTCTCGATGTCGGCCTCGTCCGGCCCGACGATCTGGTAGGTGACCATCTTCTCGGAGTCGAGGTCCTCGAGCACGACGCTCGCGCCGAACTTCACCTTGTCGCCGCCGAGCTCGCTGGGGTCGATGACCTCCGCGCGCGCGAGCTTGTCCTCGATGTCCGCGATGCGCGCCGCCGTGAGGCCCTGCTTCTCCTTCGCGGCGTGGTACTCGGCGTTTTCCTTGATGTCGCCGTGGTCACGCGCGACGCCGATCTCGTGGGAGATCTTGGGCATCTCGGCCTTGAGGCGCGCGAGCTCGTCCTTGAGGGTCTGCTGACCCTTCGGGGTCATCGGTACACGGTCCATGGCGGAATCCGAATCGGGGTGAGGGGCCACCGAAGTGGCACGGTCACGGGTCGTGGTGCGGGTCGAACGACCCATCGAAAGCAAGCGCAGGAGGAGTCACGGGGCTCGGACCGAGGGTTCCGCGAAACGCGATCGAACGGACGAGCTCGTGGCGACGGGAGGGCGGCGCATGCAGCGCCCGGCGTCGACCGGAACGAAGGGTTAGCAGAAGCGGGGGGCGGCGCCAACACGTGCGGGAGTCGGCCGGAGGAACCCGGCCTCGACCCCGTTCCGAGGTGCGTCTTCGGACGCGCTCAGCGCACGCGCTGGTGGTACTCCTGAAGGGAGCAGACCTCGAAGGGGCCTTCCGTCATCCGTTCGATGGCGGAGACCGCGGCCGAAGCCGCCGCGATGGTCGTGAAGTACGGGATGCCGGCGAGGAGCGTCTCGCGGCGCAACGACCGACTGTCGCGAATCGCATCCGCGCCTTCGGTGGTGTTGATCACCATCACCACCTCGCCTGCGCGAAGTCGGTCGACGATGTGGTCCCCGCCTTCGAGCACCTTGTTGATGCGCTCGGCCTCGACGCCGTTGCGCCCGAGCGCGTCACGGGTGCCGCCGGTGGCGATGAGCTCGAAGCCGAGCTCGGCGAGGCGATAGCCGAGGTCGCACGCGGCCTGCTTGTCGCCGTCGCGCACGCTCACGAAGACCTTGCCCTTCGTGGGAAGGTCGACGTTCGAGCTCCAGAGCGCCTTGAGGAACGCCTCGGGCAACGACTCGCCGATGCCCATGACCTCACCGGTCGAGCGCATCTCGGGCCCGAGGATGGTGTCGACGCCGGGGAACTTCGAGAAGGGGAAGACCGACTCCTTCACCGCCACGTGGCGAGTGACGGGCTCGCGGGTGAAGCCGAGCTCGTCGAGGGTCTTGCCGGCCATCACCTTCGCCGCGAGCTGCGCGAGCGGAACGCCCGTCGCCTTGCCGATGAAGGGCACGGTACGCGAAGCGCGCGGGTTCACCTCGATGACGAAGACGCGGCTGCCGCGGACCGCGAACTGCACGTTCATCAAACCGACGACACCGAGCTCGAGCGCGAGCGCGCGCGTGGAGCTGCGAATCGAGCCGAGCACCTCGGGCGGAAGCGCATGCGCGGGGAGCACCATCGACGAGTCGCCGCTGTGCACGCCGGCCTCCTCGATGTGCTGCATCACGCCGCCGATCACGACGCGCTTGCCGTCGCAGATGGCGTCGACGTCGACCTCGATCGCGTCTTCGAGGAACTCGTCGACGAGGATCGTCTGTGTCTCCGCGTCCTCGACCGCCTGCAGCGCCTTCTCGAAGTACTCGCGAAGCTCTTCGTCGCTGTGGACGATCTCCATCGCGCGCCCGCCGAGCACGTAGCTCGGACGCACGACCACCGGGTAGCCGATGCGCTCCGCGACCGCGAAGGCGTCGCTCATGCCCTTGGCGATGCCGCCATCCGGACGACGAAGCCCGAGCTTCGTGAGGATGACGTCGAAACGCTCGCGGTCCTCCGCGCGGTCGATGGCGTCCGCGCTCGTCCCGAGGATGGGCACGCCGGCGCGAGCGAGCGGCACCGCGAGCTTGAGCGGCGTCTGGCCGCCGAACTGCACGATGACGCCGTCCGGCTTCTCTTCGCGCACGATGGCCATCACGTCTTCGAACGTGAGCGGCTCGAAGTAGAGACGGTCCGACGTGTCGTAGTCGGTGCTCACGGTCTCCGGGTTGCAGTTGACCATGATGGTCTCGAACCCGAGCTCCTTGAGCGCGAACGCCGCGTGCACGCAGCAATAGTCGAACTCGATGCCTTGGCCGATGCGGTTGGGACCGCCGCCGAGGATCATGATCTTCTTGCGCGTCGTGGGCTCGGCCTCGGAGCGCACGCCCCAGGTCGAGTAGAGGTAAGGCGTGAGCGCCGCGAACTCGGCCGCACAGGTGTCGACGCGCGCGTAGATGGGCTCGACCTTCTCCGAGCGCGCGCTGCGCACGTCGGCGGCCGTCTCGCCACGAAGCGTCGCGATGCGGGCGTCGGTGAAGCCCATGCGCTTGGCACGCGTGAGCTCTTCGTCGGTCAGCGCGCGACCCTTGCTCGCTTCGAGCGCGTGCTCCTCGTCGACGATCTCGCGGAGCTGACGGAGGAACCACGGGTCGATCGCCGTGGCCTCGAAGAGCTCGTCTTCGGTCGCTCCCACGCGGAGCGCGTCGACGAGGTACCAGAGGCGCTCCGCGAGCGGCGTCTTCACGATCTCGAGGAGCGCTTCCTTGAGCTCGTCGTTCGTCGCCGCCGGCCGCTCGGCCAAGAGCGCGAGCGGACGCACCAAGTCGACCACCTCGACCTCGTGCGAGGTCGCGCGCTGCGCGGAGGTCGCCACGAGCTTGCGAAGCTGATCGCGCACGTCGCGGTAGTCGACCTTGCCGAGCAACGAGACGAGGCCGTCACGACCGATCTCGAGCGAGCGCGAGGCCTTCTGCAGCGCCTCCTTGAAGGTCTTGCCGATGGCCATCGACTCGCCGACCGACTTCATCTGGGTGGTCAAGCGCGGGTCGGCGCCGCGGAACTTCTCGAAGGCGAAGCGCGGCTGCTTCACGACCACGTAGTCGATGGTCGGCTCGAACGCCGAGCTCGTGCCCGTGATGTCGTTCTTCAGCTCGTCGAGCGTGTAACCGACCGCGAGCTTCGCCGCGATCTTCGCGATGGGATAGCCCGTCGCCTTCGACGCGAGCGCGCTCGAGCGCGACACACGCGGGTTCATCTCGATGACGAGCAGGCGCCCGGTCTTCGGGTCGACCGCGAACTGAATGTTCGAGCCGCCGGTGTCGACGCCGATCTCGGTGATGATCTTCCGGCCCGCGTCGCGCATGCGCTGGTATTCGCGGTCGGTCAGGGTCATCGCGGGCGCGACGGTGATCGAGTCACCGGTGTGCACGCCCATCGGATCGAAGTTCTCGATGGTGCAGATGACGGCGAAGTTGTCGGCCCGGTCACGAATGACCTCGAGCTCGTATTCCTTCCAACCGAGCACGCTCTCTTCGACGAGGCATTCGTGCACGGGGCTCTGCTGGTAGGCCCAGCGCATCGCCCGCTCGAAATCCGATCGGTCGTAGACGATGCCGCCTCCCGTGCCGCCCATCGTCAGCGAGGGACGCAGGATGATCGGGAAGCCGATCTCGTCGGCCGCCTTCCAGGCCTCGTCCATCGTGCGGCACGTGTACGCCTTCGCGCACTCGAGCCCGATTTTCTCCATCGCCTGCTTGAAGAGCTCGCGCTCCTCCGCCTTGCGAATGGCTTCGACCTTCGCGCCGATGAGCTCGATGCCCAGCCGCTCGAGCACGCCGCGGTCGTGCATCGCGAGCGCGAGGTTCAGCGCCGTCTGGCCACCGAGCGTCGGCAGCACCGCGTCCGGTCGCTCACGCTCGAGGATTCGCTCGAGCACCGCCGGCACCAGCGGCTCGACGTACGTCCGATCCGCCATCTGCGGGTCGGTCATGATCGTCGCCGGGTTCGAGTTGACGAGGACGACCTCGTAGCCCTCCTGGCGCAGCGCCTTCGCGCCTTGGGTACCGGAGTAGTCGAACTCGCAGGCTTGTCCGATGACGATCGGACCGGAGCCGATCAGGAGAATCTTGCGTAGGTCGTCGCGGCGCGGCACGTGCTCACCCGGGCTTTCGAGAAAACGCCCGAGTGACCGCGGGAGGCGGAGTCACCGAGCGTCTTCTTTCGTCGTACAGGTCGGACGAAGAGCCACCGCTCGCCGATCGCGGGAAGCGGCCCTTCGGGGCCCGCCGTCCGCGGACCCGCGCGGCTTTATCAGAGCACGATGGGGGTCGCAAGAAGAGCCGAGGCGAAAGACACGTTCGTGTCGATTTCGCCGTGGGTTCGGCGGTCGCTTCCCACGGGCGCCCTCGTCTTCCCTTCGAGCGTCGTGCGCATCGGACCACCGCGTGCGAAGAATCGCCGGTGCGCGCTACGGCACTTCACGAAGCCACCGTCGACCTCCTCGACGAATCCGCGACCTCCCGGCTCGCGTACCGGCTCGCGCCGCATCTGCGGGCCGGCGATCTCGTGATCCTCGAAGGCGGCCTCGGCGCAGGAAAGACCTTCTTCGTCGGCGCCCTGGCCCGCGCGTTGGGCGTCCCCGAAGACGTGCCGATTCAGAGCCCGACCTTCGCGCTCCAGCACGACTACCCCGAGTCGTCGCCGCCGCTCGTGCACTCCGACCTCTACCGCCTGAGCGATTCCCTGGAGCTGGACGAGCTCGACCTCGTCGCTTGCCTTCGCGAGGCCACCCACGTGGTGTGCATCGAATGGGGCGAACGTTTCGTCGACGTTCTCGGGGAGCCCGCGCTTCTTCTCACGCTCGAGCGCACCGGCGCCGACTCGCGTCGAGCCCACCTGCGGGGTCGCGCCGACCTCGTGGACGCGGCCGTCGAAACGGAGAAATGACGAGCGACACGCGAGGAGGTCACGCTGCGCGTGTGACCCGCTGGAGTTGGCTGCTCGCGCTCGCGACGTCGCTGGCGCACGCCCAAGCGCCAGACGTGCCGCCGAACGAGACGCCGCTCGAGCGCGACCACCGCTACGAGCTTCGCGCGAGGCTCGATCCCGCGACGCACGAAGTGCACGGCGAGGGCCGCATCACGTGGCGCAACGAGAGCCGCGTTCCGGTCGGCGAGCTCGTCTTTCATCGCTACCTCGAGGCGTTTCGACACGAGCGGACCGTCTTCATGCGCGAGTCGGGGCAGCAGCTTCGCGGCGTGCGTTTTCGAGGAGGCGGCGGCCTCGACGTGAACGCGCTCGAGCTCGAAACGCCCACCGGCCGCGTCGACCTTCTCACGGGCACCGACGACGATCCCGACGCGGACGATCGCACGCAACTTCGCGTGCGGCTTCCCCGCGAGCTCTCGCCCGGTGAGCGCATCACCCTGAACGTGCGCTTCGTGGCGAAGCTGCCGCCGGTCTTCGCGCGAAGCGGCTACCACGGCGATTTTCATGTGGTCGCGCAGTGGTTTCCCAAGCTCGCGCGGCTGGAGAACGACGGCACCTGGGCGAGCTTCCCCTACCACGGCTTCGGCGAGTTCTACGCCGACTTCGCGACCTACGATCTGACGGTCGAGGTGCCGCGCGGGTGGGACGCGGTCGCGACCGGCGTCGAGCGTTCCCGTGAAGAGGTCGACGGCCACGTCCGGCTTCGCTTCCAACAAGACCGGGTCCACGACGCCGTCTTCGTCGCCGCGCCGTGGTTCGAACGGCTCGAAGCCGAGCATCACGAGGGCGACCGAAACGTCCGTGTCCTCCTGGTTCATCCGCCCGGCTTCGGCAGCGCCGCACGTCGCCACCTCGAGGTCACGCTCACGAGCCTCGCGCACTTCGGGCGCGTCTACGGCGCGTACCCCTACGACCAGCTCACGGTCGTCGTGCCACCGCGAGGTGCCGACGGCGCGGCCGGCATGGAGTACCCAACGCTCTTCCTGACCGCGGGGCCCTGGCTTCACGTGCCGGGACTTCCCATCGCGTTGCAGGACGAGGTCACCGCGCACGAGCTCGCGCACCAATGGTTTCAAGGCATGGTCGCGACCCACGAGGTGCGTTGGCCGATGCTCGACGAGGGCCTCACGGAATGGGCCACCGGCGATGCGCTCGAAGCGATGCACGGCCGCGCGCGATCGGGAATCGACGTCTTCGGACTCTCACTCGACGGCTTCGAGCTTCGTCGCGCCCTCGCCCTCCGCGGCACGCCCACCCCCGCGCCCGGAAGTCCAGTCACCGACTTCCGACGCAGCAACGACTACGGCCGCGCGATCTACGGGCGCACCGCCGTCGTGATGGAGACCGTCGCGCGCACGTGGGGGCGCGCGCGCCTGCACCGAACGCTCGGTCACTACGCGCGCAGCCAACGCTTTCGCCATCCGACCCCCGACGCGCTCTTCGCGAGCTTCGACCGCGAGTATGGCCCCTGGATGGCGCGAGACGTTCTTCGCCCCGCGTTGATGATCGGCGCCCACTCGTCGGTGCACGTCGGCCGACCCGAGCTGCGGGACGGCCGAACGCGCATTCGCCTCGAGCAACGGGGCGTCGCTCTTCCCCGACGTGTGCTCCTCCGTGGCCCCTCCGGGGAGCGGCACGTGACGTGGCCCGCCCGAGCCGCGGCGCTCGACCTCGACGAAGAAGGCGAGTGGACGAGCGTCTGGGCCGACCCACACGCACACGCGCTCCTCGATCCCGATCGACGCGACGACGCACGAAGCACCCAGCCGACCGAGATCCCGGAGGGCCTCTTCACGCGCGCGCTCGTCTGGCTTCAAGCGCTGCTGCAGGGAGTCGGCCCGTGAACGCGCGCACCCAGTTTCGCCGCGCGCTCGGCACGACGTTCGCCGTGCACGTCCTCTCGACCGCGGTCGCCGCGTGGGCCGCGCTCGAGCTCGGAGGTGCCCTCGTCGGCGCGGCGAGCCCCCACCCCTTCGTCGCGGAAGGGTTCGCGCACGGGGGGCCGATTGCTCCCGAAACCCTCGCCACCTTCGGCAACCACGCGTTCGGACCGCTCTTCTTGGCCCTGGGCGCGATGCTCGCCGCGTACGGGCTGGCGTCGATCCCGCTGTCGTTGATCTGGCTCCACGCGATGCAGGGCGAGACCGCGTGGCGACGTCTGCCGCGGCAGCTCCTCCGCGCCGTCGGTGCCGCGATCGTGCTCTGCGTGCCCTTGACGATCGTCGCTGGCGGCCTCGCGGTGGCGCTCCCCCTGCTCTGGCATTTTGCGTTCGAAGGCGACGTCGACCCACGGGTTCACGACCTCGGCTGCCTCGCCGCGCTCTTGCCAGCGCTTGCCGTGGCGGCTCGCTGGTCCTCGTGGGCCGACCACGTGCGCGCCTCGATCGCGTTCGATCTTCCGGTCTTCGCGGCGCTCAAAGCGGGCTGGAGAGCCGGCGCGACCACGGAATACCTGGTCTTCCTGCTCGCCGCGGCGCTCCTCTTCGGCGGCAGCGTCGCCTTGGCCGGACTGCCACTCGGGTGGCTCTCCGCGCAGCTGCTCGCGCTCGGCCGCACCTTCCTCCGGGCCGGCTGGTGGGCCCGTGCACAAGCCCGCGTCATGCGCCTCGCCGACGACCTTCCCCCGGCCGCGTGAGGTCGGTCACGAAGTCCCTTGGTTGCACAACCGAGGTCACGCATGGTTCGCCGTCCGGCGGCCCCCCGACACTCGTCGAGGTTCCCCGGACGGTGGTGGTGTGAGCGCGGCAAGGCCGCGAAAGCCGACGCTGCGGTCGGCAAACGTCGCGTTCGAAACGGTCGAGCGCGGGCGGTGGATTGGTGAACGATCCGTGGCGCTTCGGCCCACGGGACTTTCTTGGAAGAAGGATGGATCGGATGAAGAAGCTCGCCCTCGTTGGGATTCTCTCGGTGCTCGGATTCGGCTGCGGTGACGACGACGGTGGTCGCACGGGCACGGACAGCGGCCTCACCCTCATGGACAGCGGCACGATCACCCTGCCGGACACCGGCACGATGATGACGATGGACTCCGGCACGACCTCGCGTGGCGAGTGCGAGATGCCGCTTGCGGCGCTTCCCGCCGAGGTCCTTCCGCGCTGCTCGGCCGAGACGGCCACCTGCATCTCGATGGCCACGTCGAACGCTGCTCTTCAGGCGTGCTTCGACGCCGACATGACGCCGCCCTTCGTCGAGGGTGACTTCGAGCTCGATTGCGGACTCTGCTCGACGTTCCAGCTCATCTCCTGCGGTTCGAACAACGGCTGTGGCGCCGAGTGGGCGGACTGGAACTGCTGCCTCGAGCCGTGCGCCGACGAGGCGTGCGCGGCGGGCTGCAACTCGTTCCGGGATGCGTTCGTGACCTGCATCCAGGGCCTCGGCGCGACCTGCCAGAGCGCGGACGCGTCCTGCTTCCCCTGAAGCGCGCTGCCGAAACGGGACAAACGGGCCGGCGCGGATGCGTCGGCCCGTTTGCTTTGGCCACACACAACTATCAAGACTGCCCTGCTACGACCGCTGCGATCTCTCGCGGTCACCAAGTCTGGTCCCTCTTGAGCGATTGAACCCGACGGAACGGACATCAGTCCGTGAGCCGCACGATTCCGCGAAACTGACGCCCCAACGCGCGACCGTGCGTGGCGAGTTCCGGCGGTCGTGACCCATGGGACCGCTTCAATGCGTCTACCAACAACAGCGTGCGGGCAAGGTCAGCGGCAATGCTCCGTTAAAACGTATGGTGCTCCGGTGAATACATTCGTACACGAAGTACCCAAGCACACGGAACTGCCCACACAAAAGCAGTACTCGGCTGACGCGCCGCATGTTGGCGTGGTGTTTCGCCAGCGCCCGCCGCTGCAGTCGGGCGGGGGCTCCTCACCACAGGAACTGGCCCGTAGCCGTTCCTCCACCCCGTCGCAGTTCCAATCGAAGCTCGTGCCTCCGCCCGGCAGCGCGTAGGGCAGCCCACGGAACTCGGTCTGCCCGGGATTGGCCGCTGGCTCGTTGTCGGCGCAATCGGTGAGCCCGTCCGCACGCATCGGGATGTAGGCGTCGGGACACGCGCAATCGACGACGCGATCCAAGGGGTTGGGGTAGCCGTCACCGTCCGAATCCCGGAAGCAGGCGAAACGCGAGGTCTCTTCGTCGACGAGGTCGTCGCAGTCGTTGTCCTGCTCGTCGCATTGCTCCGGCGCTCCGGGATAGCGCTGGTTGTCGTCGTCGTCGCAATCCCGACTCGCGCCAGGGCGCGTCGCACAGGTCCCGAGGCGCGCCGGCGCGAAACCGTCGGAGTCGCCGTCGAGGAGGACGTTTCGACACCCGAGCTCCGCGTCGCACGAGTCGGTCGTGCAGTTGTCGCGGTCGTCGCAGTCGAGCGCGCTGCCGGCCACGCACGTGTGGGAAGCGAGCGCGCACCGCTCGGTGCCGTTGCAGACGTTGGCGTCACCGCACTCGAAGTCGTCCGCGCAGGTCCAGCGACAGTCGTCGCGACAACCGTCCGCGTCGTCGCCGTTGCGACCGTCGTCGCAGTCTTCCATCCCGTCGACCTCGCCGTTGCCGCAGCCTGGAAGGACACACACGCCGCCGCGGCAGCTGCCCTCCGCGCCACCAGGCGTGGTGCAGCTCGCACCCTCCGAGCACCCGACGCCGCCATCGCGGGAGAACGACGTGGAAGCATCCGGTGGTGCGGAGGGGTCTTTGATAACGCCTCCGTCCGCGAGCAGGCAGCTCCACCCGTCGTCCGAAGGGGTCGTGCCTTCCGGGCAGACACACCGGCCCAGCGTCCGATCCTCGACCAGGTCGCCACACAGGTCTTTGGGGGTTCCGCCGCAGGCGAGAACGAAGAACAGGGCAACCGGGGGGACGCGCGACATGCCGGCGATCCTGGCTCGCCTCTGTGCCAAATGCCAAGGCGCACGGCTGGTCGCAAACCGCGTTTGGCCGGGCCGGCGAGCCCAGAGCTGTACGCGCGAACCTCAGAACGCCGCGCCAACGCGAAGCCCAACACGCCCGGCGCCGACCTCCGGGGCGATCTGAAGGCTCGCGCGCGTCGAGCCCGGCGTCGCGTCGTTGCGAATCGCGTAGACCACCGGGGTGAGAAGCAGCGGCAGCCCGTAGCCGAGGATCAGCGGGCCGCGCACCCACGGCGACGTTCGAACGACACACGAGTCGTCGGCACTGCGCGGCCCCACGCACTCCCCGTCCTTCAAGGTCTCGAGGACGCCCCATGCCGAGACGCCCGCGCCCGCCGCGCCAACGATCCACGACCACCACGGCACGCCGGGCCGACGCGGCATCAAAAAGCCCCAACCGACCGTGAGCACACCCCCGCCGAGGCCACCGAAGAGGAGCGCGTTGCGCCTCGCGGTGTCGACCTCGTCGGGGAGCGTGAGGAAGCCTTCTTCCATGCCGCTCCGAAGCGCCGCGAAGTCGTCCTCTCGGTCCTCCATCGTCCCGCGGTAGACCCAACCGAGCGTGCCCACACCCACGCCGACCGCGCTCACCAACAGGCCCGCGATCCAAGCGCGGCTTCGCACGGCCGCGACGGGCGTGGTCGGTGTCGCGGTGACCTCCTCGACCCCGACGCCGCGCACTTCCCCCGGACGTCCAATCGCCGCGATGCGACGTGCCAGCGCGGTCGCCGAGGCCTCGGGCGCCGAGAAACTCTCGATGCGCGTGAGCCCGGCCGGGTCGACCTGGTATGCGGTCCACGTTCCTTCGGCGTGAACCAAGAGGCGCTGCACGCCGACCCACGAAGCGACCCGACGCAGATGCTCCGGCGAGCGCGCCCGCAGCGCCTCGGCGTCCTCGTAGACCAACGCGATCGCGCCGTCGGTGCGCACGGCGCCGTCCAGCGTCACGTCGACGTCGATGCGCGCCGGGGAGTCCCCTGCGACGCGAACGACGTGCACGCGCCCCGCCCGCTCCTCCGCGCACTCGACCTGAACCTCGTAGCGCCCCGGCGGCACGCTGCGCCGCACCCACGTACCGCGCCCGACCACACGCCCCTGCATGCGCACGAGGCAGTCGCCACTGGCTTGGTCGGCCTGCACCGCGAGCACACCCTGCTCGCTCGGTCCGATCTCGTCGAGCAACGCCCGCACCTCGGGCGGGTGAAGGCGCGCGCTCGGCTCGAACGCGGGCGCGAGGCGAAGGCACGTGAGCGCCTGACGTCGCGCCGCGCCGGCATCCCGTCGCTGCATGTACGCCCGCACGACGAAGAGGCAGAGGTTCGCGACGTCGTCGCCCGCACGCTCGTCGCGTCCCAACGCGGCCAAGTGGGTCTCGACGCGCTCCAGCATCGCGAGGCCGTCGTCGATCGCGCGCTGGTCCTCGCCACGAGCCACCGAGGTCAGCACGCCTTCGGTCGCGACCCCGAGCTCTCGCCGCAGCGACTCGTCGGCGAGCCAGAAGGGCAGCGACAGGCTCGTCTCGACACGGGAGGCCGCGTCGGCGCTCGACGCGACGTCGACGCCCTCGGCGCGCAGCGCTTCTTCGACGGAGCGCATGCGTTCGACGGGCGCGGGGCGCGTGTCGGTGTGGACGACGAGCCAGCGCGTCTGCGCCTGAACGGTGGTGGACAGGAGAAGGAAGCCGACGACGAGAAGACGAAACACGGTGGCCGTTCTTTGGGGGATGGGCGCCCGGCGATCAACGGGACGAAACCCGAACGAGGTCGGGACTCGGAGACAACCTACGAGAATCGCCCCGCCCTGCGGACGGAGTTTTCGAGACGCGCGAACGGGCCCATGCTCGTCCCCATGCGCGCCCCGTTGCTCCTTCTTTCGCTCCCGGTGCTTTTTGTCCTCGCCTGCGGAGGGTCCGACACGAACGCCCTCCCCGCGCAAACCGCGTCCGCGGAGCTCGTGAACCGAAACTGGATCGACGTCTGGCCCGAAGGCCACGACGACCGGCTCCACGTCTATCGCTTCACCCCGTCGATGGGTGGTGGCGTCTTCCAGGACCGGACCGTCTTCGAAGGACGCTTCGAGCTCTTCACCTTCTCGGAGGACGGTCGTTCGCTTCGTTTTCACTTTCCGGGCAAACGCGAGCGGCACGAGACCGCGTTTCGAATCGAACGCGTGGACGGGCCGGCGCCCTTCAACCGGCGCCTGGTCCTCGAGGACGACCCACGCGGACCGGGCATCTACTACGGCTACGACGAAGAGCGCACCGCGAGCCCCTTCGGTGCGGCGGACGTGCGCTGAGCAGGTTCCGCCCTCGAGCCGGTTCGGCACGGCGGACCTCGAGCAGGTCGCCCCGTACGTCGGTACGGCGGACCTCGTGTGCGGAGGAGGACCTCGGGCTCTGAACGCGTGGGGCAGGCGCTTCGCCGCTCACGGGACGGAACGAAGACGAGCCCGCGCGAATGCAGGCTCGTCTCGAACGTTCTCGCGTGCGTCACGGGACGGAACGAAGACGAGCCCACGCGAACGCAGGCTCGTCTCGAACGTTCTCGTGAACGGGGTCAGCGATAACACATCAGACGCGTGCTTCCCGGCTGGCACGTGTACCCGGAGGGGCAGGTCAGGAACTCCGCGGTCGAGCCTTCGAAGCAACGCACGAACTGCGTGCGACCTTGGCGGCACGTGAAGCTCGAGATGCCGCTCCACGGTCCACACGTGCTCCGCGCCGCGCCGCCACAGTCTTCGGGGTTGAGGCGGTAGCCCGAATTGCACGACTCCAAGGCCTCGCCGTAGGCGCCGACGCGAATGCCTCGTCCGGTGGCGTCGCACCAACCGCATCCCGCCTTCGCGGTGGCTTCTTCGCAGGTCGACGACGCACACGGACCGTCGCCCATCGGCGGAGGCGGCGGGGGCGGCGGGTCCTCCGACATGCCCGCGTCGGGCGGAGGCGGCGGCGGGTCGGAGGGCATGCCCGAGCCGAACGAGTCGCCCCACGACGCTGCCGTCCGCTGCAGACGGTCGTGCACACGCGGCACGCTGCCGAAGATGTCGACGCCGCTGCCCACGTAGTAGCCGCTGTTGACGCGCAACACCGCGCCGGAGCCGAGCACCGTGGGACCGCCGCTGTCGCCGGGGCAGAGGTTCGTGGTGGTCGCGCCGAAGCTCGTCGTGATCTTCTGCTTCGCCCACGTCCCGCGGGTGCCGCGAGCCTGGCAGCCGTAGCCGTAGATCGTCATGGGCGTACCGCGCGAGGGGTCGGCCGAGGCGATGCCCGCGGCCGTCGCGACCGACGACGGCACCGCGCTCGCCAAACGCAGGAGCGCGACGTCGTCGGGACCGACGCTTCCACCGAAGCTGACGTAGCGCTCGATCGTGAAGCGCTGCGAATCGCCGGAGCTGCGCCGAATCTCGAACGTGCCGTAGCGACCGGGCGTCGTGCGCGTGCCGTAATCGACACAATGCGCCGCCGTGATCACGAGACGAGGACCGACGAGCGTCGCCGTGCAGCCGCTGATCGAACCGACCTCCGGGCGTTCGTAGGTGTACGTGCCCGCGATCAGCTCCTCGGCGGCTCCTTCGAGCGGCGGTCGTTCGCCGAGCTCGACGGTGGTGCATCCGACCCACGGGACGGCGCACGCCCAGGCCAGCACGAAGCGCCACGTTCCACGCGGACGCACCTCACCCACGACGCGCTCTTCGCGCGCCTCTCGGCGGTTCACCATCACGACCTCCACGCGCCCGAGGCGCGAGCCCCATCACCCGTCGGCACACACTCGACGGACGACGACCATCAGCCGGAGCCTCTCGAAAGAGGCCCCTTCACGAGGGGTCCGACGGGCTCCCGAATCACCCGCCGGCGTTGATGCCGAGCGAATCTCGCCCGACACCCCCCTAGTGCGAGGAAACTCTCGAAAGCGATCACTCGCGACGGAAGAATTTTTCCAAAAGTCTTCCCGTCTCGACGTCCGCCCGCTTTGTCGGTAGAGCGCAGCGATGGGGCTCGTTCGCCCGTTCGGCGTCGCGTTGGGGATGGCCATCCTCCTCGCCTCGCGCGCGCACGCGGACGATCCCGTGGTCCGTTCCGTCGAGGTCGAAGCGCGGCTGCAGGACGACGCCCTTCGTGGGGTCGTCCGTTTCGAGGTCACCTCCGACGGCGACCCGCTTCGCGTCTGGCTCTACTCGGACCGAAACGCGGTCGTGCCGTCGGCGATGGACCAACGTTCGAGCCGCTGGATCTTCCCTCGCGAACGCGACCTCGCACCCACGCGTGCGCGGGTCTCCGTCGACGGCGTCGCGCGTGAGGTCGAGCTGCGGCATGGCGCGGTGGGAGCGTCGCGTGGTCGCGACTTCGCCGGCTCGGACCTCGACGTGCCGCTCTCGGCCGGAGCTCACCACGTCGAGGTGCATTTCGCGTATCGCCTCCCCGAACGTTTCGGACGCCTCGGGCGCGTCGGCGACCGTCTGACCCTCACGGGCCCGTGGTACCCGCTGGCGCTGCGCGGCGACGCGCCGGTCGACGACGTGCAGCATCGGGTGGACCTTCGATACGCGTCGACGCGTACGGCCGTCGCCCCGGGCGAACGGGGCGCGGTGCTCGCGCGTGGACACCTTCGACGACATCGCGTCGGCACCTTCGTGCCCGTGGCGCTCGCCCCGCGCTGGCACCGGACCCTGCGCGACTTGCCCCACGGCCATTCGCTCGTCGTGCTCTCCGAGCACGCGCTCTCGGAGCCCCCCGGGCCCGACGCCCGAGGGATCTTCGCGCTCCGGGACCTCAACGAGATCTACGTGCTCGAGCAGCTCGAGCGCGTCGCCTCCGACGTGGCCGAGACCTTGGCCCTCGTCGAAGAAGCGGGCTGCGCGGCGATCGAGCCGAGCTCCTTCGTGGTGGTGCTCGCTCCGTCGCGCACCGAGCTCGCGGCGAACGCGCCTGGGTTGGTGCTGGTCTCGGACCGTGCGTTCGAGATCCTGCCGCACGAGGTCGCGCGTGGGTTTCACGACCGCGCGATCCGTCGCGCGCTCTTTCGCGACGCGCTCTCACGCTGCGCCGCCAGCATGGCCGAGCCGGCCGCCGACCGCGCCTGGGCCCTCGACGTGCGTGCGGCTCTGCTCACCGATCTCGACGAGCACCGCCGCAGTGGACGCGCGCGTACCGCCCGTGAGCTGCTTGGTTGGGCGGGCTTTCATCCCGCCATCGACCAGCTGCTCTACGCGCCCCAGACGGCGTTCCCCGACGTCTACTTCGCCGGCAGCGCCGAGCCCGACGCGTTTCGCGACGACCCCACGCACGCGCGCCGCCCGCTCTCGCGTGGGCGTCGCATCCTCGCGATGGCTCTCGACGCGCTCGGCGAGGAGCGGCATCGCGCGTGGACGACGGCGTTGGTCGAACGACACGAGACCGCGCGCGCGGCGCTCGAACGACTCGCGCCCGACGAAGCCGAGCACCTCGACGAATGGCTCGCCGCCGCGGGAACGCAGGTGAACTACCGGCTGGTGTCGGTGCAGAGCGAGACCCTGGAGAGCGGCCGACACCGGCACCGCGTCGTGGTCCGTCGCGAAGGCGACGTGCGGCACGAGCCGGTCGAGGTTCGCGTGACGACGCGACGTGGCGAGGTGACCGGCCGCTGGGACGGGCACGGCGACGAAGGCGTGGTCGAGGTCGAGACGGAAGGCGCGCTGCGCGACGTGCGGCTCGATCCCCGAGGGCGCCTCGTGCAGAGCGCCGAGGTCGCGGGCGATCATCCGCTCGCCGACGACGCGACCTCGCACCCTTGGAGACCGCCGGTCGTCCAGGGCTTCAACCTCGCGTACGGCGCGACCGAGAACGCTTGGATCGGTTTTCTCGACGTCGCGCTTCGCCGCCAATACGTGACGAACTCCACCCTCGCGCTGCGCGCCTCGACCGATCCCCGCAGCACCGGCGGCTTGCTTCGTTGGGTGCGTGGGCTCGGTCGCGCGCGCGACACGAATGCGCGCCGCGGCTACCTCTCTCCCGGCGTCACCTTCGACCGCCTGCACGAAGGCTTCGCGGGCGACGAATCGCCGGGAGGATGGCGCGTCGGCGCGCAGCTCGTCGGGGGCTACAGCTCGTTGCGTTGGTTCCTCGACCCTCGCGCGGGCGCGAGCCTCTCGGCCAGCCTCGGGACGAGCCTCGCCTTTCGAGACGACGACACCCGAACGTGGACCGTGAACGGCGGCGTCCGCGGGAACCTCACGTTACCGCTCGGTCTTCGCGGCACGTTGGTGCTGGTGGGCGGCGCGAGCGGGGTGCTCGGCGACCCGCTCCCGGGCGAACGCCCCGGTCTCGGCGGGCGTTTCTTGTTGCGTGGCTACCAGAACGGCGAGGTCCTCGGGCGAGGTCGCGCCTTCGCGGTCGCCGAGGCGCGCTTCACGCCGACCGTGACGTCCGACCTCGCGATCAACCTGCTGCACGTCGTGTGGGTGCGGGAGATTCAGCTCGCCGCCTTCGCCGGCGGAGGTCTCGTCTTCGACGCCAGCGACGGCCGAGACGTCGCACCCGGCGCCGAGGTCGGAGGCGGGTTGCGCGTGCACTTCGAGTACGGCGGCGTGCAGCCGGCCGTGCTCGCGATCGACGTGGCGGTCCCGCTCGTGCGCACCGAAGAAGCGAGCCGAACGCTCGCGCCTTTCACGACCATCGTGGCGTTCGAGCAGTACTACTGAGAGCACCCGGCACTTGCACGGTTCCGCGCAACGGACCTCGGTGCTCGGAGCTCTCGCGACCTGCGCAGGACGACACGCTCGTGGTGATATCTTGCACGGGATGGAACCGTCCGACCTCGGCATGCTCGCTCACCTCGACGCGCTCCTACAGGAGGGCAGCGTCACCCGCGCCGCGAAGCGGGTCGGGCTCTCGACGCCAGCGATGAGCCATTCGCTCGCGCGAATCCGGGAGCGGCTCGGCGACCCGATTCTGGTCCGCGCGGGACGCGGCATGATCCTGACCCCACGCGCGGAATCACTGCGCGAGCGGGTGCACACGCTCGTGGAGGAAGCACGGCAGACGCTCGAAGCCGAAGGGCCGTTCGTCGCCGAAGAGCTCGAGCGCACCTTCGTGGTGCACGCCACCGACTACGTGCTCGGCATGCTCGGGCCGAGCCTCGACCGACGGCTCGCCGCGGAGGCCCCCCGCGCGAACCTTCGCTTCGTCCCGAACACCCCCGACGACGCCGAGGCGCTTCGCGACGGCAGCTCCGACCTGGCCGTGGGCATCTACGGCGACCTGCCGCAAGAGATGCGCAGCCGGGTTCTACTGACGGATCGTTTCGTCTTGGTTTGCAGGGAGAATCACCCCGTCCTGAAGCGACGACCGAGCCTCGAGCGCTACGCCGCGCTCGACCACGTGCAGGTGGCCCCGCGTGGCCTTCCGGGCGGGTACATCGACGACGAGCTCGCGGCGCGTGGCCTGAGCCGGCGAGTGGCGCGCGCGATGCCCTACTTCTCGAGCGCGCTGCAGCTCGTGGCGACCACCGACTACGTGCTCACGGTCTCCGAGCGCTACTCGCGCGCACACGCGCGCGCCTTGGCCCTGCAGATCGTCGAGGTGCCACTCGAGCTTCGGCCGTACGCGCTCTCACTGGTCTGGCATCCACGCTTCGACGGAGACGCCGCGCACCGATTCCTTCGCGAGCGCTTCGTCGACGCGGCGGCCGAAATCGCGGCGGACAAGCACGCCTCGCCGCGCACCCGTCTCGACCCGACGGATCCGACCTCGGGTCAGCGGCGCAAGCGCCCCCGGCGCGCCCGCGACACATGACTTGCACATGATGCAACTACCACTTCCATGACTTTCGCTGGCCGCAAGTCGATCGCGACCCGAGAGTGCGTCCGTCGCCGCCCCCCTCCCCGCGTCGTCGGAGCACGAACGATGAGCGCGAATCCGAACGTCACCCGCGAAGACCGCAAGAAGCGAATCCTGATCGTGGCGGCCAACCCGGCCGTCTCCACCGTCACGAAGTGGCCGGTGGGTTTCTGGTGGGCCGAGCTCACCCACCCGTATTGGGTGTTCTCCGGGGCCGGCTACGAAGTCGAGATTCGGAGCCCGAACGGCGGCGCGCTGCAGGCCGACTCCTACTCGGACCCCGAAGACGAAAGCGGCTACTCCGCCGACGACGTCTTGTCGTTGGGGTTCAAGAAGTCGGCGAAGCACCGCGCGCTGATCGAAGACACGAAGAGCCTCGCGGACGTCGATCCCACCGCGTACGACGCCATCTTCGTCACTGGCGGCCAATCCCCGATGTTCACCTTTCGTGGCAACGAGGCGCTGCAACGCCTGGTCGCGGCGTTCTACGAGGCGGGCAAGGTCACGGCGTTGGTCTGCCACGGCACGTGCCTTCTGCTCGAGACGAAGCTCGGCAGCGGTGAGCTGCTGGTGAAGGGCAAGACCTGGACGGGCTTCGCGAACTCGGAAGAGCGTTTCGCGGACTCGTTCGTGGGCATGCGCATCCAACCCTTCTGGATCGAGGACGAAGCACGGAAGCTCGAAGGCACGAACTTCGTCGTCGACCAAGCGTTCCGTGCTTTCGCGGTGCGTGACGGTCGACTCGTCACCGGACAGCAGCAGTTCTCCGGCGCGGCCGCGGCGGAGCTCGTCGTCGAAGCGTTGGGGCGTTGAGATGACGCCCGAGGACTTCGTCGCCCTCGCGCTCGCCACCCCGCTGCAGAGCGGCCCGGCGCAGTTCGGCTACGCCATGCGGGTCGCGTCGGACCGACGTGATCCTCCGGGCGTGATCGCGCTGACCTGGATCGCCGCCGCCGACGAGGGCGAACGAGAGCGCATTCGCGCGCACTCGAAGCGCAACGTGGAGGACTTCCTCGCGGAGCCTGGCTTCCTCTCGATCGTCACCGGTTTTCTCGGGCTGCGCGGGTTCACGGTCACGGCGTGGGTCGACGAAGACTCCATGAAGCGCGCGCTCGCGAAGCACCACGCCGAAGCGATGCGAGAGCTCTTCTCGCAGGACTTCGTCGCGAGCGTGTGGACCAGCGTCTGGACGCCGACGCGAATGAACCGCCTCTGGGTTCGGTGCACGAGCTGCGGGGCGCTGGAGGACGTGAACGACGACCACCGCGCGTGCTCCCGTTGCGAGGCCATGCTGCCGGAACGCCCGGCGTTCTGGTGACTCGACGAGCGCCCTCCAACGGCTTCGATCCGTCCACGTGGGGATCGCTCGCTCGGGGGCGTGAATTCGCTCAGGTCGACCAGCTGATCTCGACGCGGTCGCGCTCGTCGCCGAGCGCCCCCGCCTTCGTCAGTCGCGCCTCGACGTCGCGCCCGCCCGCCTGCGCGAGCGCTTCGTCGAGGAACCCGACGAAGACCACGCTACGCGCGAGCATCGGCGCCGGGTGATCGACTTCCAGGACGCCGTAGCCGCGGCCAATCTCCGCGATGCGAGCCTTCCCGTCGCGAAAGAACGAGGTCCAGCGCTCGGCGGCCGCTCCGATCACGAGCTCGGGCGACGCGAAGCGCGCGCCTCGGGTCGCCAACGCACGTCCCGCTTCGGCGAGCAGGCGCCGGTCGCCACGACCGAGCGCGCGGTCGACGGACTCGACGAAGGCCAACCAACGTCCTTCCCCCCAACCGTCGCGGCGTGGTGGCCACGCGAGGCCCTCCGCCTTCGCGCCGGCCGCCAGCGCTTCGCGCGTGGTGCGCTTCTCGAGAACCTCGACGAGCGCACCGACGACGTCCACCCCGAGCACACCGGCACCGCCCGTGTCCTTCGTGGGCGTGTCTTTGGACGCCGCGGCCTCGCGCTCGCGGAGCGCACGGAGGTCGACGGTGAAGGTGTCGGTCGGCTCGGGGAGGTCGTCCGTGAAGCTCGCGCCGAACGGCACGAGGGCTTCGAGCATCGCGCGCGCCGACGGGAAACGTTGGCTCGCTTCCTTCGCCATCGCCTGGAGCACCACGTCTTCGAGGCCGGCGGGCAGGTCTTTGCGGAACGCACGCAGCGGCGGAGGAGGATCGGCCACGATCGCGCGGCAGAGATCGGCGAGGTTCGATTCGACGAAGGGTCGGTTGCCGGCCAGGAGCTCGTAGAGCAAGACGCCCGCCGCGTAGATGTCGACGCGCGCGTCGCGGCCCATCGTCGCGCCGCTCAGCTGCTCGGGGCTCGCGTAGTAGGGCGTCGTCATCGCCCGACCGATCGGCGTCAGCTCGGCGCCGGGGGCACGCGCTGCGCTCTCCACGAACGCCGCGATGCCGAAGTCGAGGATCTTCACGAAGTCCTCGCGGCCGCTCTCGACCGTGAGCAACACGTTCTCGGGTTTGAGATCGCGGTGGACCACGCCACGCTCGTGCACCGCTTCGAGCCCCGCGAGGATCTGGCCCATCACGTGACACGCGCGCCGCGCCTCGAGCGGGCCCCTCACACGCACGAGCTCGGCCAGGCTCTTTCCGCGGACGTACTCCATCACGAGGAAAGGCGCGCCGTCGTCGCCCACGCCCATGTCGAGCACCGACACGACATGCGGATGATCCACGCTCGCCGCGACCCGCGCTTCGCGTTGGAAACGCGCGAGCGTCACGCCGTCGTCGGCGAGGTGCGGGTGGAGCACCTTGACCGCGACCGTGCGTCCGACCGCGGTGTTCTCGGCTTTGTAGACCGCGCCCATGCCGCCCGTGCCGAGCAGGCGCTTGATGCGGTACTTGCCCCCCACGAGCGTACCCACGTGGTGGTGGCGAGGAGGCTTCGGCGGTCGCGTGGCCGGCGTCATCAGCGGACGACGAGGATACCCGGCAAGGCATGGGTCGCGAAACGCCGTTCCTCCAACAAAGCCTGCGGGTCCGGGAAACGCACGACTTCCGCGGCTGGAAAAGACGCACCAATCACGGACGTCCCGTCGTTCGACGGGGTCGAAGCGCGTCGCGTTGGCTCAGCCGTCGCCGGATTCGAGGTCGAGGCGGCGGCCGAGCTCGGCGAGGTAGTCGTCCTCGGGCTCTTCCTCCGCCTTGGCGCGTGGCTTGTCGAGGACGACGACGGGGCCGTTCTCCGTGCCTTCCGCCTCTTCGAAACCCGCGAGCGGTGCCGGCACGACCGAGAGGGCGGAAGGTCGCTCGGAGTCGTCGTCGGCCAGCAGCTCGACGTCTTCGAGGAGCTCCTCGGCGAGGGGCATCTCGGCCGACTCCTCGAGCCCCCCCTCCGTGAAGTAGACCGCGTCTTCCCGCGCGGACTCCGCGCTCGGCGGCGCGTCCACGCTCGGCGGCGCGAGGTCGGCCGTCGAAGGCGGAACGAGGGCGACCTCTTCTTCGGCGACCGGCGACGAGGGCTCGATCTCCGCGAGGTACGCCGCGATGGCGCGTGGCCCGACGATGAGGCCGTGGCGCATGGCGAGGTGCTCGAGGTGCAGCGCCAGATCGGCGGCGCTGGCGATGCGGGCGCGCGAGTCGCGCCGAAGGGCCGCGAGCACGATCTCTTCGAGGTCCGCCGGGTACTCCGGCATGCGCGTGCTCGGCGCCGGTGCGTCCTGCTCGACGATTTGCGTCATCACCTGAACGTCGGTCCCTCGGAAGAGACGCGCGCCCGTGGTGAGCTCGTAGAGGATCACCCCGAGCGCGAAGACGTCGGCGCGGCGATCGACGCCACGCCCACGTACCTGCTCGGGCGCCATGTAGCTGAAGGTGCCTTTGACGGTGCCGGCTTCGGTGTCGGCGCGGGCGTCCGTCTTCGCGACGCCGAAGTCCATCAGCTTCGCGACTCCGTCGCGCGTCAGCATGATGTTCTGAGGCGTCACGTCGCGGTGCACGATGCGCAGGGGACGGCCGGCCTTGTCGCTGGCTTCGTGTGCGTGGTGAAGCGCTTCGCAGACCTGAAGCACGATGCCGAGGGTCACGTGGAGCGGCATCACCTGGCGCGCGCGCACGCCCTTTCGCCAGACGTCGGCGACGTTCATGCCGTCGACGTATTCCATCGTGAGGAACCAGGTACCTTCGGCGAAGCCCAGGTCGAAGACCTGCGGAATGTTCGGATGCGCGAGGTGCGCGAGCAGGCGCGCCTCCGTCTGGAACATGCGCAGCGTGGTCGGGTGCTCGGCGAGGTTCGTGAACAGGCGCTTGATGACGACGTCGCGGAAGAACCCGCCCTCGCCCCAATGGCGCGCGAGGTAGATCTCCGCCATCCCGCCTGCGGCGATCTTTCGGAGCAGCTCGTATCGTCCGTAGAACGTGCTCGACACCCGCGGCCTACCTGCCGCGTGGCATATACTTCAAACGCTCGAAGCTGAACAGGTGCCGTCACACTGGAAGGCGGACTCCCGAGGCCGAGGGTGGGTGCGCCAGACTGGACGCCCCGCGTTCACGGAGTACGAAGCGCGAAGGAAGCGCCCGAAAGGCGCGAAGGAAGCCATGACCGACACGTCGCGTGCCGAGGGGCACGTTCGAGACCGAGTCCTGATCGTCACCGGAGCTGGCCGTGGGATCGGGCGGGCCACCGCCGAGGCCCTGGCGCGCGAGGGTGCGAGGCTCGTGCTCGTCGATCTCGGCTGCGACGCCGAAGGCCGTGGGGAAGACCCGAGCGTGGTCGCGGAGGCCGTCGAGGCGGTCCGTGCCCTCGGCGCCGAGGCCGAAGGGTTGGCCCTCGACGTGGCCGCTCCCGACGCGGCGGACACGGTCGTGCGGACCGCGCTCGAACGCTTCGGGCAGGTCGACGGCCTCTTCAGCGCCGCGGGCATTCGACGGGACCGAGGGGTCAGCACCCTGCAAGACGACGACCTGCAGCGAACGCTCGAGGTCGGGCTGCTCGCCCCCACGCGCTTGCTTCGCGCGGTGTCGGCGGCGCTGATCGACGCGCGGCGTCCCGGCTCGATCGTGCTCTGCGCCGGGCCGTCGGCGTTCTTCGCCGCGGCTCGCCAAGGAGCGAGTGGCGCGGCGTTCGCTGGAGTCGTCGCGCTCGCGCGCTCGGCCGCCGTCGAGCTGCGTCGCCATCAGATTCGCGTGAACGTGCTCGTGCCGACCGCTCGAACCCGCCTGACCGAGGACCTTCCGCTCTTCCGCGGTGTCCACGCCAGCTCGATGCTTCCGGAGCACGTCGCGCCCGTCGCCTCGTTCCTGCTCGGTGACCTCGGAGCGGAGGTGCACGGCGAGGTGGTCGGCGTCGCGGGCGGGAGGCTCTACGCGTTTCAGAGCCGCGAGACGGTCGGCTCGTTCGTCGAAGGGCGTGGCTTCGCGGTCGGCGAGATCGGTGAGGCTTGGACCGAGGTGACGCGCGGGTGAGCCAGCGGCGTGAGCACGGGGCCCGAGGTCGGGGCGACGGGACGTCGCGGTCCTCGCGCGTGGTCACGCCGACGGAACGGCGCAGCCCGCGGAGCGCGACGGCTCGGGATCGAGGGCGCGTCCACGAGGCTTCGACGCGACCCCGTGAAGCAGCAGCTCAGAAGAGGTCGATGACGACGACGCCGCGATCGCCGTCGTCGTCCGGGGAACGCTCGGCACGGGGTGCCCTCGGCGGGAGCGGAAGCTCGAGCACGGGACGCTCCTCGATCTGGCGTTCCTCTTCTTCGCGCTTTCGAATCTGTTCGATGATGAAGGGCGGAAGCATCGGACCAGGTCCCGACGTGTGGGACGACGGGCCCGGGCATCATAGCAACGGCGCCCTGGGGTACAAGAGAGTGGCCCGCTTCGTGCGTCACGCCCTCGGGCTCACGCTCGTGCTCGTGGCATTCGGCCTCGGCGCCAACCCAGCCCTCGCCCAGCGGGACACGGGCGAGGACTTCGCGCTTCGCGCCGGAAGCTGGAACGGTCTCGCACAGTTGGTGGTCGTCGCCGAAGAAGCGGGCGTCGTCTTGGACACGCCGGCGGAGCTCGACCTCTCACGTCTGCGTCCGGAAGACGCGCTGCTGCTGATCCACCCGACAGGCGATCTCCCACGCTCGAGCCTGGCCGCGTTCCTCCGCGCGGGCGGACGGATCGCCATCGCGGACGACTACGGGGATGCCGAGCCTTTCCTCGAGCTCTACGGCATCGCGCGCAGCCCCCACGACCCGGGTCCCGAGGCGCTCTTGTTGCGCGGCAACCCGGCGTTGCCTCTCGCCTCGCCGGGCACCGCACATCCCTTGACGGAGGGGGTGCGTGCCCTCGTCGCCAACCACCCCGCCGCGCTGCGCCATGCCGAGCTCGAGCCGGTGTTGGTGCTCGAAGGCGACGCGGCGCTCGTGCTCGCGGGCGCGGTCGACGACGGGCGCTTGGTCGCGATTGGCGACCCGAGCTTGTTCATCGAGAACATGCTGCGCTTCCGCGACAACCGCCGGTTCGCGGCCAACTTGCTGCGCTATCTCGGCGAGCGTGGAGGGCGCGTCTACCTCGTCGCTCCCTCGACCGAGCTCTCGGGCACGTACGGCGATGCACGCGGCAACCCGCTCGAACGACTCGACGATTGGCTCGAGAACGCGGCGCACGCCGAGCTTCCTCCTTCGGCGCTGACCATTCTCGCGTGGGTGATCGCGGCCATCGCGTTGCTCTTCGCGGTGTCGGCGCTGCCACGGATCATGCCCTACGGCGCAGCAGCGCTCGGGCTCGAGCCGGCTCGGGGCGGAGGCTTCGCGGGCCGGGTCGCGTTCTACGCGCGACGCCCGAAGGCGCTCGTGCATCCCGCGCTGATCTACAAATTCGAGCTCGAAGGCGAGCTCATGCGGCGGCTCGGGCTCGAGGGGCAACCGCTGCTCCGCGACGTGCTCGCGGCGGCGGAGGTCTACGGCCTGACGGCGGCCGAGCGCGAGAGCCTCCGCGCGCTCTTGCTCGAGCTCGACGAGATCCGTCGCAAGATCGACCTGCCCCCGGCGCCCCCACGTGTGGGCCCCCGAGACCTCCGACGGATGGTAGACACCGGCGAGGCGATCCTCGCCCGCTTGCCCGACCCGGCGAACCGCACGTGACCCAGCAGCCCACCCCCGCCGACTCCTCGCTCGCGCACGCCGCGCAGCTCTGCCAACGCGTCGTGGACGAGGTCCAGGCCGTCTACGTCGGACCGCGCGCGATTCCCGAGCTCTTGATGGTCTCGCTCATCGCCGGGGGCCACGCGCTGCTCGAGGGCGTGCCGGGGGTCGCGAAGACCACGCTCGTCAAAGCGTTCGCGTCGACACTCGGGCTGAGCTTTCGCCGCATTCAGTTCACGCCGGACCTGCTGCCGGCGGACATCACCGGCACCTACGTGCTTTCGCCGCGCGACGGCACGTTCCAGCTTCGCGAGGGGCCGCTCTTCGCCAACGTCGTGCTCGGCGACGAGATCAACCGCGCGCCGGCAAAGACGCAGAGCGCGCTACTCGAAGCGATGCAGGAGCGGCAGGTCACGATCGAAGGCGAGACCCGCGCCCTGCCCTCGCCTTTCCTCGTGCTCGCGACGCAGAACCCGGTCGAGCAGGCCGGCACGTACCCGCTGCCCGAAGCGCAGATCGACCGTTTCCTCGTGCGGCTCTTGCTCGGCTATCCGAGCGCGAAGGACGAGCGTGGCGTGCTTCGGCGCTTCCTCGAAGGCGCTCCTTCGGCGCGCACCATGTTGAGCCCCGACGACGTCATGCGGCTTCGGCAGCTCGCCGCGTCGGTGCACGTGCAGGACGAGGTCATCGACTACGTCGTGCGTCTGGCCGCGTTCACCCGCGAGCACGCGCGGGTCTTCCTCGGTGCGTCGCCTCGTGCGTCGCTCGCGCTGATGCAGGCCGCGCGGGCGCGGGCGCTCATGGATGGCCGAGGCTTCGTGCTGCCGGACGACGTGAAGGCGCTCGCGGTGCCCGTGTTGGCGCACCGACTCGTGCTCACCCCCGAGGCCGAGATGGAAGGCACGCGGCCCGAGCGCGTCGTGCAGCAGGCGCTCGAGCAGGTCGCGCCGCACCGCGACGGATGAGGCGATGCTCCCGCTGCCCTCGCGCCACGGAGTGATCGCCTTCCTCGGGTTGGTCTCGATGCTCGTGGTCGGGCTCGCGTTCGAGTCGAGCGCGGCGATCGGGCTCGCGGGTGCGGGCTTCGTGGGGCTCGGCGCCGCGTTGGCCGCGACCTTGCCCGCGGGTCGAAGGCTTCGTCATCAGCGGCTGGAGTTCGCGTGGTGGCTCGATCACGGCACCGGCGTGGCGGCGGGCTCCGTCGTTCCCGGCACGCCCTTCGAGGTGCGCTGTTTCCTGCGCCACCGCGGGTCCGACGACCTTCACGTCGCGTCGCTCGAACCGCTCGTGCCCCCCGAGGTGAAGGCGGACTCGACGCCGAGCTTCGTCGTGCCCGGACGCAGTCGCACGGAGCTTCGAATTCGTCTGATGGCGCCGGCGATCGGTCGTGTCGTCCTGCACGGGCTCGCGGTGAGACTGCGCGGACCGCTCGGTCTCTTCGAGACGCCGCTCTACTTCCCGAACCCGCTCGTCATCAAGGTGCTGCCGCGCTCCGCGGCCGGTGCGGAGGTCGCGCGCTCGGCGATGCCGCGCGGCTCGGCGATGGAACGCTCCGGCAAGACCCGCGTGCGTCGTCGTGGCGGCGGAACCGAGCTGCACGAGCTTCGCGACCTCGTGCCCGGCGACCCCTTCAAGTCGATCGCGTGGAAGGCGAGCGCGCGGCGCGGTCGTCTGCTCGTGCGCGAGGTGGAGCAAGAGGTTCAAGAGGTTCGCTGGCTGATCGTCGACGTGAGCGGGACGATGCGTGGCGGGGAGCCCGGACGGCGAAAGCTCGATTGGGCGCTCGAGGCCGCCGCCGCCGAAGCACGTCGCGCGCTGGCGGGCGGGGACCGCGTCGGTCTGGTGGCGTTCGACACGCGTGTGGTCGGGCTGGTCGCGCCGGGCGAAGGCAAGGCGCATCGCATTCGGCTCTACGACGCGCTGCTCGCGACGACGGAGCTCGTCGACGAAGACCTCACGGATCTGAGCGACGAGGGGTTGCTCGATCGCGTCGCGCGCTACGTGCGGCAACAAGATGGCCTCGATTTCCGGCGACGGCGCGGGACCATCGACGTGCCGGCGTTGGTCGAGCATTGCGCCCGCGCGCTCGGCACCGACGACCGCGAGGGCAAGGCGATTCGCGAGGTGCGCGCGTCGACCACCGCCGAGCAGACGCTGCGCGCGTTCTGTCGTGCGCGGGGACTCCGACTTCCGCATCACGCGGATCCGGCCGAGCGGGCCAAGGCGAACGCGCTCGGTTCCGCGTTGCACCTGGCCGGCGGCACCTCGCGCGAGCCGGGCGCGATCTTCGTGGTCACCGATCTCGACGGCATCACGGACCTCGAAGGGGTCTTGGCGTCGCTGCGCCTCGCGCGCCTTCACGGCAACCGCGTGACCTTCTTGCTGCCCGACGGGCGCACCTTCGCGCCGGCGCCGAAGAGCCCCGAGGAAGAGGCGCTTCACAAGGTCTACGGCCGCAGCGAAGAGCGGCGTCTGCGCGAGGCGCGGGTCGAGCTCGGCCGCCTCGGGGCGCACGTGGTGGTCGTGAGCGCCGACGAACCGCCCGCGCTCGCGTTGCCGCGTGCGGAGCGAGGCGGTAGGAGGGCCGCGTGAGACCGCCGCCCGCGTGGGAGGATCCGCGCCGCGTGCTGGCGCGTCATGGGTACGCGCCGAGCAAGCGCTACTCGCAGAACTTCCTCGTGACCGAGGGAGTCGTCGAAGGCATCGCCGAAGCGGTGGCACTGGCCGAAGGCGAGCGCGTGATCGAGCTGGGACCGGGCGCGGGCACGCTGACGACCGCGTTGCTTCGCCGGGGCGCGAACGTGCTCGCGATCGAGAAAGACCCGCGGATGCTCGCGTTGCTTCGCGAGGAGCTCGCGGACGTCGAGCGCTTCGAGCTTCGCGAGGGGGATGCCGCGGCGCTCGACCTCGCGGCGCTCACGGACACGCCGATCGCGGTGACCGGCAACCTGCCGTACGCGATCACCGGCAGCATTTTTCGTGGCCTCGTCGCGCAGAAGGCGCTCGTCGCGCGCTCCGTCGTGATGGTGCAGCGGGAGGTTCGCGACCGTTTGCTCGCGGCGGCCGGCGAGTCGGATTACGGCGCGCTCACGGTGTTCGTGACGGCGGCCTTTCGTGTCGAGCCGGTGATGACGGTGAAGCCGGGCGCGTTCTTTCCGCCTCCGAAGGTGACGAGCGCCGTCGTTCGGTTGGTGCCGCACGCGGTGCCGCGCGCGGAAGAGACCGAAGGCTTTCGACGCGTCGTGCGGGCGGCCTTCGACAAACGCCGCAAGACCCTGCGCAACGCGCTCTCCGGTTTGGCGGCGCCCGAGGTGTTGGCGGCGGCGTTCGAGTCGGCGGAGGTCGACCCGGGCCTGCGTGGCGAGACGCTCGACGTGGAAGCCTTCGCGCGGCTGGCGGCGGCGATCGAAGGCTGACGAGCTCGGCGCCGATGGGCGCGCGACGACGACGCGATGTCGCGGCGCGTCCGCCCACTACTCGGCGATGGGGAACGCGGCGGGCGCGCGACGACGACGCGATGTCGCGGCGCGTCCGCCCACTACTCGGCGATGGGGAACGCCGCGGGAGCGCCGAGCTTCGCGAGCGCGTCGGAGACGAATGCCGCGAGTTGCCGGAGGTCCGCGCGAGCGCTCTCGTCGTTCGCCAGCGCCGTCCACGCGGCCGCGCTTTGGCGGAGCGCCTCGACGTCGACCTCTTCGGACAGGAGGGTGTCCAAGTCCAAGGCGCGCGCGATGCGCCACGCCGCGGCGGTGGCGGCCGGCGCGAGGTTCGGATCGTCGCCTGCCGCGATCGGGGCGAGAAGGGGCAACGCGCGGTGCGCTCCGTCGATCGACGAGACGGCACGAAGCGCCCGCAGCCGCTCGACGGTCGTGCCCTCCGTGAGGGCCGCCAAGGTCGCGTCCGCCTGCCGCCAACGTGCTTCGGTCGCGGACGGGGCGCGCTCTTGGGCCGAGACCAGCGGAGCCACGAGAACGAGGAGGAGAGCGAGTACCCGCACGTGGGCGAGCATGCCCCATCGACCGGGACGACGCATGCCTCGCGGGCCCTCGACGACGCGCGGCGGCCGGCGTACGTCACGCGGCATGGGCGAGCCCCTCTTCGACGACGAACAGCTCCGCGCCGGCACCGAGGCGCACTACGAAGACGCGGTCTATTACGACCAGGCGTACCGCCGGCGAAAGGAAGACCTGCGCTTCTACGCGGACCTCGCGGAGGTGATGGGACCGCAGGTGTTGGAGCTCGGCTGCGGGACCGGCCGGGTGTCGATCGCGATGGCCGAGCGTGGCGCCGAGGTCCTCGGCGTCGACACGATGGCGCCCATGCTCGAGCGCGCGAAGGAGCGGCTGGCGAAGGCGAAGCCCGCCGTACGCGAGCGGGTGCGCTTCGCGAAGGGCGACCTCCGAAAGCTACGCCGCAAGGAGCGCTTCGACCTCGTCGTCTCGCCCTTCAACGTGTTCAACCACCTCTACGAGCGCGCCGACGTCGAACGGGCGCTCGCCACGGTGGCCGCGCATCTGAAGCCGAAGGGGCGCTTCGTCTTCGACGTGCGCGTGCCGCAGGTCGTCGAGCTCGCGCGCCATCCCGACAAGGTCTACTCGGGCGGCACGATCAAGCTCGCGAGCAACGGGCGGAAGTACCGCTACCGCGAGCGCTTCGACTGGGATCCGATCGCGCAGGTGCAGATGGTCGAGATGGCCTTCGTCGGGGTCGACGACCCGAGCGACTTCCTCCTGACGCCGCTCGCCCACCGGCAGTTCTTCCCCGCCGAGCTCGAAGCGCTCTTGCACTACAACGGTTTCGAGATCCTCGACCGCTTCGGCGACTTCGACGGCGGCGAGCTCGGCCCGGAGAGCGAGAGTCAGATCATGCTCTGCCGACCGCGCCGTCGCCGCTGAGCCACGAAAA
>JACKEH010000049.1 GCA_020633125.1 Sandaracinus sp.
TCCCGAGGCTTGGGTCACGGCGCACGCATCACGACGAGGCTCCGATCACGACGCACGAATCACCGCGTACGCATCCCGAGGCTCGTCACGATCACGGCGCACGCATCACGACGAGGCTCGGATCACGGATCTCGACGCACGAATCACCGCGTACGCATCCCGAGGCTCGGCACGAGGTGCGAAGCACGCCTCACGACGATACGCGCACGAAGGCGACCTCGAGGCGAAGCAAGAGCGCGCCCACGACGAAGCGCCCGCGACGTTCGTCGGGGGCGCTTCGGATTCGGTGTCGGTAAACCTCAGCCGAGAATGGTGTCGAGGTCCTTCTGGACCTTCTCTTCCTTCACCTGCTTGGCGAGCGCGAGCTCGGCGACCAGCAGGTTGCGGGCTTGCTCGAGAAGCCGGCGCTCACCGAAGCTGAGCTCCTTCTCACCGCGAAGGCGGCTGAGGTCGCGGAGCACGCGGGCGACCGAGATCGGCGAGCCGCTCTTGAGCATCTCCGTGTACTCGCGGTAGCGACGGTTCCACGGTTGCGAGGTCACGGCGACCTCGTCCTTCTTGAGCTCGTCGAGGACCTTCTTGGCCTCTCGCTTGGAGATGACCTCGCGCAACCCGAGCCTCTCGGCACCGTCGGTGGGGACCATCACGGTCATCCCCGTGTCGACGATCTTGAGGATGTAGAAGCGCTTGTCGTTTCCCGCGATCGTCTTTTTCTCGATGCTCGTGACCTCGCCGACACCGTGCGCGGGATGGACAGCCTTGTCCCCGACCTTGAACTCCATGCGCTTCGAACCTCCGAAGGCCGACCGAGCTCGCGTGGCCTGACGCGGTGAACGCCCCGGGACCGCTCCCGATTCGCTCCTGCCCGCTCATCTTACCAGGGGCCGTACGGGACGTCTCACGCAAACGCGCGGCGGGAACACCCGTTCAGGGCACGCCCCCGTCTCCAACATTTCCAACGATTTCAGCAATTTCCGCTCGAAAGAGCAGATGGATGCCGCTCGCGATGGCGTCGGGGGAGAGATCGGCACGCATCTCGAGCCCGGCCGCCAGGGTCCGAAAACTCAGCGTTGGCGTCGCGTCGGGCAGCCCGAGCGCCCGGCCGAGGTCCGAGGCGGCCAAGGCTTCGAAGAGCGCCCGGAAGTTGGCCTCGGCCCCGTCGGGAAGCTCGCCCTCGATTCGCACGCACAGCTCGATCGCGCCTCCACGGGGCCTGAGCTCCATGCGCAGGGCCGTTTGGCGAGCCAGCAAGAGACCGATCGGCGTCTCGAGCGGGAGATTCAACGGGTGCGGGAGCACGAGGGCGGCGGGGGCGTCGCTGGAGTCGAGCCAGGTCGGTGGCCGGCTCTCGGCGCGTGCCCGTGGATCTCGGAGCGCCTGGAGCAGTTGGACGACCTGCCCCGCGCGCCCGCGGGCGACCAACAAGAGGTCCGGCGTGAGCGCGACGAGCTCGTGTCGCTCGTTCCCCAAGAAGCCGACGCGCCGCACGAAAGGCTCGTCCGAACGGAGCTCGACGGGCGCCATTCGAACTTCCGAGCCGCGAACGACTTCGTTGGCGTTCGGGACCCGGACGAGCGCCCACCACGCGCCGTCGTCCCATCGCGCCAAGAGCAGCTCCGAGACGTCTTCGGCGTACACGCCCGTGCGGTCACCGAGCGCCCGACGCCATGGCGCGGGCGTGACCGCGTCGACGAGGATCGTCGTACTCGACGTCGTGAGCAGCGTGCTCGGCTGCAACAGGAGGACCTCGTGCACGTCGTCCGGCACGAGCTCCGCGAGGCTGCCCTCGAAAGGCCCGACCGGGGGGGTCGTGGGCGCGACGGTCGTGTGGCCCGCGCATCCCATGACGAGCGCGCCGAGCGTCAGGCCGATCGCGAATCGCATCGGGCTGTGGTGTTGCGTGCGAACGCCCTCCGGTCCAGCGCCGACGCTTTCGAACGCGTGCCGACGAGCGCGTCTCGGTTTCGATTCCAACACCCGCGCCGAGAGCTCGAACGACGAAACGAAAGAAGCGACGGTCGGTGCCGCCGCTTCTTTCGCCTACGCGTTGGTTCCGCGAGAATACGTCGTCAGTTCGCCCGAGCTCGCGAGCCGTTGCGCTTCGGCTTTCCGCCCGACTCGTCGGAGTCGTCGGAGGTCGCGGCGGCTTCGGTCGACGGTGCCGCGCCCGAGGCCTTGAGCCCGTGCTTCTCGAGCAGCTTGCCCTCGATCTCTGCCAGGATCGCCGAGTTCTCTTCGAGGAACTGCTTGGTGTTGTCGCGGCCTTGGCCGAGACGCGTCGAGCCGTAGCTGTACCAAGCGCCGCTCTTCTCGACGAGGTTCGCTTCGACCGCGAGGTCGAGCACGTCGCCCGCGCGGCTGATGCCCTGACCAAACATCACGTCGAACTCGCAGGTCTGGAACGGCGGCGCGAGCTTGTTCTTGACGACCTTCACCTTCACGCGGTTTCCGATCGGCTTGTCACCGACCTTGATCGTGCCGATGCGGCGGATGTCGAGGCGCTGCGAGGCGTAGAACTTGAGCGCGTTGCCGCCCGTCGTCGTCTCCGGGCTGCCGAACATCACGCCGATCTTCATGCGGATCTGGTTGATGAAGAAGAGCGTCGTGTTGCTCTTCTGCACGGTGCCGGTGAGCTTTCGGAGGGCCTGGCTCATCAGGCGGGCCTGAAGGCCGACGTGGCTGTCGCCCATTTCGCCTTCGATCTCCGCCTTCGGCACGAGGGCCGCGACCGAGTCGATGATGATGATGTCGACGGCGCCCGAACGAACGAGCGTGTCGGCAATCTCGAGGGCCTGCTCGCCGTGGTCCGGCTGACTGACGAGGAGCTCGTCGACGTTCACGCCGAGCTTGCGTGCGTAGCTCGGATCGAGCGCGTGCTCGGCGTCGATGAAGGCCGCCACGCCGCCTTGGCGCTGACACTCTGCGATCGCGTGAAGGGTGAGCGTCGTCTTGCCGCTCGACTCCGGGCCGTAGATCTCGACGATGCGCCCCTTCGCGTAGCCGCCGATGCCGAGCGCGAGGTCGAGGGAGATGGAGCCGGTCGGGATGACCGGTACTTCGACCTGGGTCTGATCCCCCAGGCGCATGATGGAGCCCTTGCCGTAGGCCTTTTCGATGGAGCCGAGTGCGAGAGCTAGCGCCTTGTCTCGATTGGGATCGTTCGCCATGAGTCCTCCTGAACACCTGTGTAGTCCGGACCAGGTTGGGGAGCAAGGTCCGTCGTGAGCGTCGCGTGACGTCGCCTCACGTCACGTCATCGAGGGCAGCCTCTCTCATGGGTGTGACAAGACCCCTCAATTGCGCTCCAACCGCTCGATTTCCTTGGAGGTCCAGGTGTCGACGGGGTCCAGGCGAAGGGCCGCTCGACGCACGAGATCGAGCGCGACATGGGCGGCGTGGGCTCGGATGGCGTCACGATCGCCGACGAAGTGGTGGCGGGTGACCCAGGTCTCGCCGTGGAGCGCGAGCGCGAGCCAGACGGTCCCGACGGGCTTGTCGTCCGAGCCGCCACCCGGCCCGGCAATGCCGGTGATCGAGACTGCGACGTCGGAGCCTGCGAGCCGTCGTGCGCCTTCGGCCATCGCGATCGCGCACTCGGCGCTGACGGCACCGTGGGCGCGGAGGATCTCGGGGCTCACCCCCAACATCGAGGTCTTGGCGGCGTTCGAGTAGGTGACCGCACCGAGCAAGAGGTAGTCGGAGCTTCCTGCGACCGCGGTCACGAGCTGACCCACCAAACCTCCGGTGCAGCTCTCGGCCAACGCGAGCTTCCAACCGCGGCCACGCAACGCCTCGCCGACCGCGCGCGCGAACGAGTCCTCCCGTTCGCCGAAGACGAAGTCGCCCAGACGCTCACGGACCTGACGTGCGAGCTCGCGCGCGCGGGCTTCCGCGCTCGAGCCGTCGATGGCCCGAGCCAGCACCTTCACCTCGACCTCGGGAAAGCTGGCGCGGTACCCGACGACGAGGTCGTCGTTGCTCTCCTCGAGCTCTTTCAAACGCGCCGCCACCTCGGACTCGGGCAAGCCGAAGGTGCGCAGGTGCACCTGGTGAGTCGTGCGACGAACCCGAGGGGCGACCCGCGCCACGATCGACTCGCGGAAGATCGCCTGCATTTCGTGGGGCACGCCGGGCAGGAAGCAGAGCTCGCATTCCCCGAGCGTGACGGCGAATCCCGGTGCGGCGCCGACGGGGTTCGGCAACACCGTGGCGCCTTCGGGGAGCTCGGCCATGCGCGCGCCGGCTTCGGTCATCGTTCGACCTCTCGCCTCGTAGCGGCGGCGAATCGCTTCGAGGGTGGCGCGGTCGGTCGCGAGCGAGACCCCGAGCGACTCGGCGACGCTCGCCGCCGTGAGATCGTCCGAGGTCGGGCCGAGGCCCCCCGTGCAGATCACCACGTCGCAGACCGACGCCACGCGCCGCAGCCCCGCGACGATCGCGGGGCCGTCGTCGGGAAGCGTCCAGTGCTCCGTCACCTCCAGGCCGAGCTCGACGAGCTGCTCGGAGAGCCAAGTGGCGTTGGTGTTCACGAGCTCGCCGCGGGTGAGCTCGGTTCCGATGGAGAGGACCACGGCCTTCATGGGGTCGAGCAGGCTCGCAGGGCCTCGTGGAGCGGTCAATCGCCTCGAATTGAAGCGGAATCGTGCCTGGCGGAACGGACGTCAGTCCGTGGAGCGGCAGGATTCCGCGAAACTCGTTTGCGGCGTCGGAAGCTCGCCTGCCGTCAGTTCGAGCGGCAGGATTCCGAAACCGAGCACGATTCCGCTCCGGAATCGTGCCTCGCGCGTCACGGACGGCAGGAAGCGAAACCGCCCCTCGCGAGCGAGACGAAAATCGCCGCCTGACCGGCTCGTTTGCGAGGTCGGAGGCTCGGCGGCGGAATCGAGAGCCCCAAGCACGGTTCCGCTCGTTTGCCTCGCACGAGGGGCGGAAGCGAGCTTCGAGCCGGCTTCGTGGCTCGTCGGTGGAAGCACGCGGCGGTTCGGGCGTTCGCCGACGGCGACCACCCGGCCGATTCGCGGCTCAGGCCCTTTCCCCGCGGCCTACCAGGCGTGCTATCGAGGCGGGGCGGCCACGGTCGCACACGGAGGAAGTCGATGAAGAGACCGGTTTGGGCCCTCGCGGCCGCCGCGGCCACGAGCCTCGCGCTCGCACAAGCACCGACCACCGAGACCCCGGGCGCGTCGAGCCCGCTGGCGAGCCTTCCGATTCAACGGCACACGCTCGAGAACGGGCTTCGGGTGGTGCTCAGCCCGGACCGAACCGTCCCCACCGTGGCGTTGGCTGTCTACTACGACGTCGGCTCACGCAACGAGGTGAGGGGGCGTTCCGGCTTCGCGCACCTCTTCGAGCACATGATGTTCCAGGGGTCGGCGAACGTCGGCAAAGGCGAGCACTTCCAGCTCGTCATGAACCGTGGCGGCTCGCTCAACGGCACCACGAACCACGACCGCACGAACTACTTCGAGACCCTTCCCTCGAACGAGCTCGCGCTCGGTCTCTGGCTCGAGGCGGACCGGATGCGCTCGCTCGCGGTCACGGCCGAGAACTTCGAGAACCAGCGTCAGGTCGTGAAGGAAGAGCGTCGTCAGAGCTACGACAACCAGCCCTACGCGCTCAGCCACCTGCGCATCAACGAGCTCGCGTACGGGGACTACTGGCCCTACGCGCACTCGACGATCGGTGACATGCAAGACCTCGACGCCGCGCCGCTCGAGGCCGTGCAGCAGTTCTTCGACCAGTACTACCGCCCGAACAACGCGGTGCTCTCCATCTCGGGCGACTTCGACCCCGCGGAGGCCCTCGCGCTCGCGCAACGCTTCTTCGGCGAGATTCACCGTGGCGAGGTGCCGGCGTACCAGCCACCCGAGCTCGCGCCGCAGACCGCGGAGCGTCGCGAGTCGATGACCGATCCGCACGCGGAGCTGCCGGCGTTCCACGTTGCGTGGCACATCCCGACCAATCGCGCCGACGATCACTATGCGCTCGAGCTGCTCGGTTTGGTGCTCGGCGACGGGCAGTCGTCGCGCCTCTACCAGAAGCTCGTCAAGGAGCGGGAGATCTGCCAGCAGATCTACATCGGGACCGACGACCGCCGTGGCCCCGATCTCTTCAGCGCGTTCGGCATTCTCGCGAGTGGCCACCAGCCGGCCGAAGCGCAGACCGTGATCTTCGACGAGCTCCGCAGCGTGGCCGATCGCGGCATCACCGAGCGAGAGCTGCAGAAGGCGCACAACCGCGTGCGGTCCTACTTCGTCTTCGGGCTGCAATCGAACATGAGCCGCGCGCGTCAGCTCGCGGAGTACGAGATGTACTACGGCGACGCGGCGCTCGTGCGCAGCGAGCTGGAGCGCTACCTCGCGGTCACGCGCGAGGACGTTCAGCGGGTGGCGCGTCAGTACTTCGACGCGACCAACCGCACCGTGCTCGACGTGATGCCCGCGGCGGCCGCGGAAGAAGGCGCAGGCGGCGGCGAAGGTGCGTACTTCGCGCCCGGTGCTCCCGGTTTCCACGCGCCCGGCTTTCGCACCGAGGTGACGCGATGATGGTTCGACGCATCCTCCTTCTCGCGGCGCTCTCCGGTGTCGCTTCCTTCCTCGCTTGCACCACGGCGACCACGCCACCGGTCGAGACACCGGAGCCCGAACCGACCCCGGTCGAGCCGGAGCCCGAGCCGGTCGCCGAGCGCGAGCCCCCGCCCGACTCCGGTCCGGCGCGCGACGTCGCGTTCCCGCCCATCGTTCGCACCACGCTCGCGAACGGGCTCGAGCTCAACACGGTCACGAACGACCAGCTCCCGGTCGTGCATCTGCGCCTCGTCGTGCGCAGCGGCGGCGAGACGGATCCGGCGAACCTGCCGGGCCTGTCGAGCGCCGTGGCCGACATGCTCCGCGAAGGCACACAGCGTCGAAACAGCGCGCAGCTCGCCGAGGCCATCGAGTTCCTCGGTGCCGACCTCTGGGCCGGCGCCGACGAAGAGAACGTGCACCTGGTCTTCCGCGCGCTCTCCGACCAGCTCGACGAGGCGATGGAGCTGCTCGCGGAGGTGGCGACCCGCCCGGCCTTCGCCCAGGCGGAGCTCGACAAGCTCAAGCGTCGTGAGCTCGACCGCATCGCGTTGCAGACGAAGCAGCCGAACTACCTCGGTCGTCGCGCGCTCTTCGCGCGGCTCTACGGCAACCATCCCTACGCACGAATCGACACGACGCCGGAGGCGCTGCGCGCGCTCAAGCGCAGTGATCTGCAGCGCTGGCACCGCACGCACTTCGTGCCGCCCAACGCGTTCCTCGTCGCGGTCGGCAACGTCACGCCCGAGCGTGTCCAAGCAGCGGCCGAGCGTGCGTTCGGGCGTTGGCGTGGGCGTGCTCCCTCGACGACGGAGCTCCCCGAGCTTCCGACGCGACAGTCGCGTGAGGTCGTGCTCGTCGACCGTCCGGGCGCCGTGCAGAGCGTCATCTTCCTCGGCAACGCAGCCATCGCGCGCCGTGACCCCGAGTGGGTGCCGCTGATGGTGGCCAACCAGGTGCTGGGTGGCTCCGCGGCCTCGCGTCTGTTCATGGACCTGCGCGAGCGTCGCAGCCTCACGTACGGCGCCTACAGCCAGGTCGGGGAGCGCGTCGGCGTGTCGCCCTTCGTGGCGTGGGCCGCGGTGCGCACCGAGGTGACGAGCGAGGCGATGACGGCGTTCTTCGAGAACCTCGGCGCCATCGTCACGGTGCCGCCCTCGGACGTCGAGATCACGAACGCGCAACGCTACCTCAGTGACTCGTTCCCACTTCAGATCGACACCCCGGCGAAGGTCGCGGGCTTGGTCGCCGACCTGCGCATCTTCGGGCTGCCTGACGACTACTGGGAGGGTTACCGCACCAGCATTCGCGCCGTTCACGCCCCCGAGGCGCTCGAGGCGGCGCAGCACCACGTCCGTCCGGGCGAGATGTTGGTCGTGGTCGTCGGAGATGCCGCGCAGATCGCGGAGCCGCTCCGTGTGTGGGGCCCCGTCATCGTCACCGACGAGAACGGCAACGAGAAGCAGCGGCTCGATGCCGTATCGGGTTCGGCGAGCCCGACGGCTGGGGAACAGAACACCGAAGGCGACGCGTCCTGAGCGCGGCAACCATCGAAAGCGAGAGAACTACGATGTGCGGAATCGTTGGATACGTGGGGGGCACGGCGAGCGCGCCGATCCTGGTCGACGGACTGCGGCGGCTCGAGTACCGCGGCTACGACTCGGCCGGCCTCGCCGTACACGGCCCGAAGTCAATCGAGGTGCGTCGCGCCGTCGGTAAGCTGCGCAACCTCGAGACGGCGTTGAGCGAGCGTCCGCTTCAAGGCAACGTCGGCATCGGGCACACCCGCTGGGCGACCCACGGGCGCCCCTCGGAGGTCAACGCGCACCCGCACGTCGCAGGGCCGGTGGCCGTCGTGCACAACGGCATCATCGAGAACCACCTCGAGCTGCGAAAGCGCCTGGTCGAAGCCGGCTGCAAGATCGCCAGCGACACGGACACCGAGCTCGTCGCGCACCTCGTCCACCTCGAGGTGGAGCGTGGCAAGGACCTCGAGAGCGCGGTGCGTGCAGCGCTCGGCGAGGTGCAAGGCGCGTACGCCATCGCGGTGCTCTCGTCGCTCGAGCCACACCGCATCGTCGTCGCCAAGAGCTCGTCGCCGCTGGTGGTCGGCCTCGGCGACGAAGGCGAGAACTTCTGCGCCAGCGACATCCCGGCGCTGCTGCCGTACACGAAGAAGATGCTCTTCCTCGAAGACGGCGAGATGGCCGTCCTCGAAGCGAGCTCGGTGCGGGTGACGACGCTGGAAGGCAAAGTCGTCGAGCGCGCGCCGCGGGTGATCGATTGGTCGCCCGTGATGGCCGAGAAGGCCGGCTACAAGCACTTCATGCTGAAGGAGATCTTCGAGCAGCCTCGTGCGCTCGAAGACACCTTCCGCGGCCGCCTCGATCGTGAGAGCGGCGACATCCACGGGCACGAGATCGGGCTGTCCGACGACGACGCCCGCGCGATTCGTCGCGTCGTTCTGCTCGCATGTGGCACGTCGCATCACGCCGCGCTCACGGGTCGCTACTTTCTCGAATCGCTCGCGAAGATCCCGACCACGATCGAGATCGCGAGCGAGTTCCGAGGGCGGGACGCGGTGATCTGCGAGGGCGACCTCGTGATCGCGGTGAGTCAGTCGGGCGAGACGCTCGACACGCTCGTCGCGGCGAAAGAAGCCAAGGCGAAGGGTGCGAAGATCCTGAGCATCGTGAACGTGATCGACAGCGCGATCCCGCGCATGAGCGATGCCACGTTCTACACGCACGCCGGGCCCGAAATCGGCGTGGCATCGACGAAGTGCTTCAGCACGCAGGTCGCGAACATGCTGATGTTCGCGATCTGGCTCGGTCGACGTCGCGACGCGCTCTCCGCCGACAAGGCCGCCGAGCTCGTCGAGGGCCTCGCGCGCCTGCCCCAGATGATGGCGGACGTGCTGACGGGCACCCGGCAGCTCGTCGCGAACCTCGCACGTCGCTACGTCGAAGCGCGCGACGTGCTCTTCCTCGGTCGAGGGCTCTCGTTCCCGATCGCGCTCGAAGGCGCGCTCAAGCTGAAGGAGATCAGCTACGTGCACGCCGAGGGCTACGCGGCCGGCGAGATGAAGCACGGGCCGATCGCGCTCATCGACAACCGCGTGCCGGTCTTCGTGCTCTTGCCGAAGGACTCGCACCACGAGCGCAGCCTCTCGAACCTTCAGGAAGCGAAGGCTCGCGAGGCGATCGTCATCGGCATCGCGACCGAAGGCGACGAAGAAGCGCGCGCGGTCAGCGACGATCTCGTCGAAGTGCCGGACGTCGCGGAAGAGCTCACGCCCTTCCTCACGGTGTTGCCCTTGCAGCTCTACGCGTACTACGTCGCCGACTTCAAGGGCACGGACGTGGACCAGCCGCGCAACCTCGCCAAGACCGTCACGGTGGAGTGAGCACCGCGGAATGCTCGAGGGCAAGCGCATCGCGGTCGTGGTCCCCGCGTTCGACGAAGCGGCGCTGATCGCTCGCACGTTGCGAGGGATCCCGTCGTGGATCGATCGCGTCGTCGTCGTCGACGACGCGAGTGGGGACGACACCGCGGAGGTCGCGCGCTCGCTCGGCGACGCACGCGTGCTCGTGGTGCGTCACGAGCTCAACCGTGGTGTCGGAGCCGCCATCGCGACCGGCTACGCGCGGGCCTTCGAGGACGGGGCCGACGTCGCGGTCGTGATGGCCGGCGACGCCCAGATGGACCCCACCGACCTTCCGCGTCTGCTCGCACCGGTGATCGAGGGGCGTGTGGGATACGCGAAGGGAGACCGGCTCTCGTGGCCCGACGCGCGGCGCGCGATGCCGACGACGCGGTGGCTCGGGAACGTCGTGTTGAGCTGGCTGACACGCGTGGCGACGGGGCTCGACGTGAACGACTCGCAGTGCGGGTACACCGCGCTCGCAGCCGACGCGGCGCGAAGGTTGCCGCTCGATCGATTGTGGGCGCGCTACGGCTACCCCAACGACCTGCTCGGCATGCTCGGCATGTACGGCGTCGACGTCGCTGACGTGCCGGTTCGCCCTGTCTACGCAGACGAGCGCAGCGGCGTGGGCTGGCGGCATGCGCTCTTCGTGGTGCCCTCCGTGTTGTTGCGCGCGTGGTGGCGCCGCGCGGCCAGCGTTCCGCGTGCCCTCCCCGCGCGCTCGTCGCGAGGCTGATGCGCATCGCCGTGCTCTCGACGGGGCACCCGCGCTTCGAGGGAGACGTCGCGGGGTGTTTCGTCGAAGGCTTCGCGGACGTGCTGCGCGACCGCGGCCACGACGTGCACGTCTTCGCGCCCACGCCACGTGAGAACGTGGGTGGCTCGACGCGTTGGGTGACCTACGCGCCGCGCACGTGGCGCCGCACCTTCTACGGCGCGGGGGTTCCAGAGAACGTGCGTGACCCACGCGCGTGGCCGGGGCTCGTCACCTATCCCGCGGCACTTCGCGTGGCGGCACGTGGCGGTTGGGACGCGGTGGTCGCGCACTTCGGAATTCCCTGCGGCTTCGTCGCGACCCGCCTGCAGTCCCCACGGGTGCTCACCGTCTGGCACTCGGCCGACGTGGCGCTGGCGTCACGCCTACCGCGCGCATGGCTGCGACCGCTGCTCGCGACCGGGACCCACTGGCTGGTGCGCGAGGAGCATCGCGCGCGGCTTCGTCCCGCGCGTGCTTTCGTGCGCCCGATGGGCGTGCACGCGCCGAACGCGACGCCGGCGATGGAGGCGCGCGAGAGGCTCGGCTTGGACGGGCGTCCCGTGGTGCTCTTCCTCGGACGGCTCGTGCGCATCAAGGGTGTCGACACGCTCGTCGAAGCGCTCGGGCACCGACGTGACCTTCAGCTCGTGATCGCGGGCGAGGGGCCGGAGCGGGCGCGGCTCGAAGCAGCTGCACCCGCGGCACGTTTCCTCGGGCACGTCGCGGGGCGGCGCAAAGACGACGCGCTCGCGGCGGCCGACGTGGTGGCCTTGCCTTCGCGCCTCGGGCGAAGTGGCCGCAGCGAAGGTGCGCCCTTGGTCGCCACCGAAGCCGCGCTCGCGGGCAAAGCGCGCGTCGCGACACACTCGGTGGGTCTGCCGGAGGACGAGGCGTGGAACGTCGAGGGAACGCCGGCGTCGATCGCGAGCGCCGTCGACGCCGTGTTGGCTTCGCCGCAGGACGAGCGCGTACGGGTGGCGCACGAACGCGCGAAGAGCCTCACGTGGTCGGCCCTCGCCCCCACCGTCGACGCGCTCGTGCGAGACGCGTGGCGCTGACGTCGGCTCAGGGCTGGACGCGGCGCGTACGAGCGGGCGCCGTGTACGTGAAGCGGTCTTCCGGGACGTCACGGTTGAAGCGCTGATCGGAGAAGTCGAAGCGGTTGCGGTTCCCGTTCGCATCGAGGATCAACACACGCTGAATGACGCCCGCGCGGCGGTCGCCTTCGCCGACGATGCGCACGAAGAAGAGCACGCGATCGTAGTGCGGCGTGGCGCGCCGCGGGCGGAGCTCGAGCACGTAGCCACCTTCGAACCCCTGGCGAGCGGCGTCGACGAGGCGAAGGCGAAAGTCACGGTCGAGGCGACCCGTGCCGGTGAGGAAGCTGAACGCGAGCGGGAGCTGGTCCTCGCTCATCGCGCGATCGATCAGCTGGCCCTCGGTCTCGCCCTCGTCGGGCGGCTGGTAGATCAACAGACGCCGACCGTCGCTGACGAAGACCTGTCCGTTGGGCGCCGCGTAGTCCCAACGCATCTTGCCCGGCTTCTTGAAGACGACCCGACCACGAGCCCGCTCGGTGCGGTCGTAGACCTTCGTGTACTGCGTCTGCTCGAACGCGGCATCCATCGTGGTCGTCTGGTCGTAGAACGACTGCACGAGGCTCGCGACGGCGCGCGCGTCGAGCCGCTCGCGAGGCGCCTGCGCGAAGAGCGTCGCGCTCACGCCGAAGCTGAGCACGAGAGCGAGCACGAGAGGACGGCGCGCGAGGCAAAGCTGCATGGCGCGAGGAACGACCGAAGCGGGTCCGCTATTCACGCGCGCCGTGATGGCACGTTCGTGAGCGGATTGCATCCGATGGATCGCGGAGGTGTCGAACCGCCCGTTTCGCCGCCAAATGCACGTGCTTCGTGGACTTCTGCGCGCGGAGCACATGTCGGACGGGGTGGGATGCATCGAGAGACGCGCCAAATGCGTCGACGATGGAATGTCACGAAAGGGGGACTGGTTGCTTCGAACGTCACGTTTCCCGTATCGTGAACGAGTCTTCCGGCACCGACCCGAGGGCGCCGGATGGCTTGACCTGCTTTCGAGATCGAGAAGGCGACGCCCCGTCGCCGAGGAGGTGTGCAGATGGCCCGTTCCCGTCGTTCATCGGACCCGGAGATCCAGATCGCTCGTCTCGCCCAGAAGCATGCCGAGTTGGACGCCCGCGTCGTCGAGCTCTCGGGGAGGTCGTACCTCACACCATCCGAACAGATGGAGGCGCAGCGCCTAAAAAAGGAAAAGCTCGCCCTGAAGGAGCAGCTCGACGCGCAACGCAGCGACTGAGACGACCTGCAGATCGCGGAAACGAACAGAGGCCGGAGCATTGTCGGCCGCGGAAACGAACGGAGGCCGGCGCATTGCCGGCCTCTTCGCGTTCGTCGCGGTCGCTGCGGGCTCAGGTGTCGCTCGGCTCGCGTGCGACGTAAGTGCGACCTTCGGGCACGAGCGATTCGAGCGTGGTCTGCAGAGTACGACGTTGCTCGTCGCGAAGGCCCGCGCCGTTCTCCCCCGCGAGCTCGTTGGCGAGCGAGAGGTAATGGAGCGCGTCCTGTCGATGGCCGAGCCGCTCCGCGGTCATGCCGCGCAGGTAGTAGAAGCGCACGCGCCGCTGAGGGTCGAGGTCGACGACGTCTGGCTCGAGCGCCGCGAGCCAGACCTCGGCGTCTTCGTAGCGGGCTGCGTCGTACGCCGCTTCGGAGCGCTGAAGGTCCTCACGAAGCTGGGCACATCCGACCAGCGAAAAAAGGACGACGCACCGTGTCAGGAACCGGACGGACATCGCGAAGGAGGATAATGGAATCCAATCGCGTCACGTGAGGTTTCTTCGCGCGACACCCTCTTCGAAGACCCGATCGCACGTCGAGGGGTGACAAAGGAGTGAGGCCGCCCCACTTGGGAGCGGCCTCACGAAAGCGCTAGAGTGGTGGAGTCGGCCGCACACCGACGCCCACCTCGGAAAAATCCAAGTAAGCCGAAAAAGGAAGTAAGGTAGGCGAAGCGCAAAGCCTCAAGCCAAGCCACGAAGGAGTCTCTGGTCCCAACCGCCAAGAAGAGCCCAGAGTCAATCAAGCGACACTTTGTCTCCTACAGCAACGACAGTGCCAACCTGACAAGCGACCCGCTTCCGGGGGCAGAACCACGAAATCACGTGGTTTTTGCCGCAGCCGAACGCGAAGGAGCCTCACGGAGGCGTGAGCATCCGGCTCAGACCGCGACATTCGTGTCAGGGGATGGCCGGAAGAGGAGCCACCCCTACCGGTCGGTAGACGACCAAGACCCCACGGAGACCGCTTTCCGTGGGTCTCGTCGTGCCCGACGCACGGCGTTCTCCCGCCAGGGCGCAGCATTCCGTCCTCACCGTGCGGGGAACGTGCCCCGAGGCGCGGTCAGAGGACGTGGCGTGGGCAGGTTCGGCTCAACCCCGGCCCGAAGGGGTTGAAATAGAGGGCGTCGACCTCGCGCTGCCGGGCGACTTCGCCCAGGAAGTGCTCCCCGTCGAGCACCACGTGTCGCAGTTGGGCCGAAAGGGCCGGGTCGAGCGCGCCGACGAAGGCCTCGTAGCAGTCGAGGCTGGTGCACACGACACCTGGCTGGGCGAACCCCTCGTGGCCCGGCTTCGCGATCATGCGGCCGTCGGGGAGCAACGGAATGTGGAGCTCTGGGTGGGCACGGAGCGCCGAGGTGTCCAAACCCTTGCCGAGGAGCAGGCGCTCCAGCTCGACGATGCGCGCCCACGCGCCGAGCTCGGTGTAGGTCTCGGGCTCGAAGACGAGCAGATCGTCGTCGTAGCCCCCCGCGTTGACCCGGACGACGCGCCAGGGCTCGCCGAGGTTCGCGAAGAGCTCCGTGCCGGGAATCGACGGCACGTAGGAGCCCAGCACCGCCCCGTGCGCCAGGGCGGCGTGCACCGTCGCGCTCTCCGTGAAGAGCCAGAGCTCGTTCGGGGGCACGTGGCTCCGGGGACCGAACGAGACCTTGCCCGCGCGGGCGATGGTCTCGGTGGGAAAGAACCCGACCGGCACCAACCACTCACGATGCTCCGCCAGCGCACGCAGCGTGGACGCCCGAGAAGCCTGCCCTCGGCGCAACGCGGGGATCGCGATGCGCGGGCGCGACATCGGCGGCGGTTGGAACATCGGGGGCCGAGGATACTTCAGGAGGGCGAAAGCGAGGCCAGGAAAGCCCGTTCGACGGGCTCCTTGGCCTTCGATTCGCCGCCACCCACGCTCGCGTTTGGGGGCGGCAGTTTCGCGGAATCCCGCCCCTCCTCGGACTGACGTCCGCTCCGCCGGGCACGATTCCGCTTCAATTCACCCCCACCCACGCGTGGAAGCGACGGATGTCCGCTCCGCCAAAAACGATTCCGCTTCAATTCCGAAGCGGACCGCGACCGGAGCCTGCTCAGCTCAACACGCGGTCGAGCAAAGCGCGGTCGCCCTGCACCGCCGTGCGCTGCTGGTAGAACGAAAGGCCGCGAGCACCACCGAGCTCTTCGCCGCCTCCCGCGCGGCCGGGACCGCCATGAACGCAGGAAGGAAGCACGAGGCCTGGCGAGATGCCTTGGTCAGCGACCTTCTCGCTGCCCACGAGGACGCGGCCGGACCACGGCGCGACGCCGAGGATGAGCGTGCGAAGCGCGTCGCGATCGTCGGAGTAGAGGCTGCAGACGAGACCGCCCTCCCCTCGCGCGACGAGCGCGGCGGCTTCGGTGACGTCGCCGTAGGGCATGACCGTGCTGATGGGGCCGAAGACCTCTCGCTCGTGGACGAGCGCGACGTCGTGGGGGGCATCGACGCGAAGAAGCGTGGGCGGAACGAAGTAGCCGCGGCCTTCCGGCACCCCGACGGGCGCCGCTTCGGCGCGGTAGACGACACGAGCGCCTGCAGCGATCAGCGCCTCGAGGCCTTCCTTCACGTCGCGGTGCTGTTGCGCGCTGGCGACCGGGCCCATGCGCACGTCGTCGCGTCCGGGGTGTCCGAGCGCGATCTGGCCGAGGCCTTCGGAGAGCGCCTCGATCACCGCGTCGATGCGGTCGGCCGGGACGAAGATGCGGCGCGTCGCCGTGCACTTCTGGCCGGTCTTCTGCGTGATCTCGCGAACCGCGTCGCGCACGAAGACCTGCCAGGTGTCGGAGCCGGGCTCGACGTCGGGACCGAGGACGACCGCGTTGAGGCTGTCGGCTTCGACGTTGACCCGCACCGAGCGTGCGGTGACGGGCTGCAGCGCGCGCATCCACGCCCCCGTGTCGCCGCTCCCGGTGAAGGCGAGGCAATCCTGTGGGCCGAGGTGATCGAGGAGATCCCCCGCGCCGCCGCAGACGAGCTGAAGCACGCCGTCCGGGAGGACCTCGGCGTCGACGAGCGTCTCGACGAGGCGGTAGGCCGTGAGCGCCGTCGAGGTGGCCGGCTTGGTCACGACGGGCACGCCGGCGAGGATCGCGACCGCGGCCTTTTCGGCCAGGCCCCACGCCGGGAAGTTGAACGCGTTGACGTGCACCGCGACGCCGAGCCGCGGCGTGGTCAGGTGGTGGCCCCAGAAACGCTTGCTGCGCGTGAGCTGCTCGCCTTCGCCTTCGAGCGCGAAGTGGCGGTCGCCGAGCTGCTCGCCGAGGCGCGCGTAGTAGGCGAGCGTGCCGATGGCTCCGTCGACGTCGAACTTCGCGTCCGAGCGGGTGGTGCCAGCGTTGAGCACCGAAGCGTCGATGAGGGGCTCGCGCGCGGCCTGGAGCACGTCTGTCATGGCCTTGAGCAGCTTCCCGCGCTCGGCGTAGCTCATGGCGCGCAGCGCGGGTCCGCCGACCTCTCGCGCGTAGGTGAGCGCACCGGCGAAATCGAGACCTTTGGTGCTGGTGGTCGCGACGGCCTCTTCCGTGGCCGGGTCCACGAGGGTCTGGCCCTCGCCCTCGCCATCACACCACTGTCCGCCGAGGAAACTGCGCAGTCGAATCATGGCGCGAACGCTCCGGCGGCGGTGCTCGAACGCCTAGGAGTTTCCTCGCGGCTTCCCGTTCGGAGGGTCGTTCGCGGGAGCAGGCTTCGAACGCAAAACGGCCTCGAGCCCACAGTCGGGGTCGAGGCCGTGAGGCGTGGGGCTCAGAGCACGAATCAGTTCCACGGATTCATGCTCTTCTCTCTTCTCGAGGAAGCGGCACGCTCTCTCCCCCAACCGGCAAAGCCGAATTGGTCCACCACCGAGCACCACGACCACTCGCACGGATACGAGCCGTGCAAGTGGTGGGGGCTCTCAGGCGCCGAGCAGGGTCTTGGCGAACGCGGCCCAACGGCGGGCGACGTCCGCGTCGTGAGTGGCGCGCTCGGCCATCAGCTCGTGGTGGTGACGACGCGGCTCCGGGCTGTCGGGATCCGGAAGCTCGAGCCAGATCTTCTGCGCGCGGCGGCGATGGTGGTTCGCCATCGCGCGGCCGACGATCGCGCACGCCGCGGTGTCCACCGGCGCCATGAAGTCTTCGGGAAGCGCGACGTAGCGCTCCACGACGCGCACGTCGGCGCCCACGAGGAAGGCATAGCGTCGGACGTCGCCCATCGAATGAACGGGGAGGATTTCTCCTCGGTCGAGGTCGACGTTGAAGCGGCGGGCGTCGAGGACGACCTCTCGCTGAAGCACGTCGTCGGGAAGGTCGAGCACGACCTCGCGGACCGGCTCTTCGATTCGGAACCGGTCGCGACCACGAACCCGCCCGGCCATGGAAGCCAGGGTCGAGACCGCGGAGCGCCAACGGAACTTGTCCGGCTCGCGGTCACGCACGAGGCGCACGGCGTCCTTCGACTCGCCCTTGCGGTGGTAGTGAGCGACGGCGTCGGTGATTCGGGCTCCGTTCATCGGTTCCTCCCCGAAGGGCCTTCGCATGCGGCCACGCGGAGGGTCAAAAAAGCGGCGGGCCCTCGACCGCGAGGTATGCTCGCCGGCCGTGACGTTGGACCCCGAGCTCATGCGCCGAGTCGAGACTTGGCGAGACGAAGACCCCGACCCCGCGACACGCGCCGAGCTCGACGCGTTGCTGGCGGAAGGCGACGAAGCCGGTCTGCGCGACCGCTTCTCGGGCATGCTCGAGTTCGGGACCGCCGGCCTTCGTGGGCTTCTGGGCGCGGGGCCGAACCGCATGAACCGCGCGGTGGTGCTCCGTGCGACAGCGGGGCTCGCGCGGCACCTCAAGGCGTCGGTGGAGCACGCCAACACGCGAGGGGTCGTCGTCGGCTTCGACGGTCGACGCATGAGCCGCGAGCTCGCGCGTGACGTCGCGGAGGTGCTGGCGGGCCATGGCGTGGTCGCGCACGTCTTCGAAGACTTCGCGCCGACGCCGCTCGTCGGGTTCGCGGTGCGGCATCTCGGTGCGGCGGGCGGCGTGGTGATCACGGCGAGCCACAACCCGCCCGAGTACAACGGCTACAAGGTCTATTGGGCGAACGGCGCGCAGATCGTGCCGCCGCACGACGCGGGCATCGCGGCACAGATCGCCGCGATCGAGACGCTCACGTCGATCGAGCGGTTGCCGTACGGCGACGCGAAGACACGCGAGCTCGTGCGGGTGTGTCCACCGGAGGTCACGGAGGCCTACCTCGCGCTCGTGAAGGGCTGCGCCGTGCACCCGGAGGTGCCGCGCACGACGAAGATTGCCTACACGGCGATGCACGGCGTGGGCAGCCCCTTCGTGCGGCGTGGGCTCGCGGAGCAAGGCTTCGAGCACGTGGTCGAGGTGGCCGCTCAGGCGAAGCCCGACGGCAACTTCCCGACGGTCGCGTTCCCGAACCCCGAAGAGAAGGGCGCGATGGATCTCGTGCTCGCGCTCGCGGAGGAGAACGGTTCGGACCTGGTCCTCGCGAACGATCCGGACGCGGATCGGCTCGCCGTCGCGGTGCGCCACGAAGGTCGCTACGTGACGCTGACGGGCAACGAGATCGGCTGCCTCTTCGCGCACTACCTCTTGGAGCAGGGGCCCGCGGCGCCCAATCGTCTCGTGGTCGCGAGCGTGGTGAGCTCCCCGATGGTGATCGCGATCGGGCACTTCCACGGCGCTTGGTCGGAGCTGACGCTGACCGGCCACAAATGGATTCAGAACCGCGGGCTCGAGCTCGAAGCGCGCGAAGGTGTCCGCTTCGTCTTCGGCTACGAGGAGGCGCTCGGCTACGCGGTGTCTCCGGCGGTGCGCGACAAGGATGGCATCACGGCGGCGATCGTGATGGCGGACCTCGCGGCGTGGTGCGGGCATCAGGGGCGCACCGTGGTCGGCGAGCTCGAGCGCATGTGGCGTCTGTACGGGATGTTCCTCAGCGAACAGGTCTCGATCGTGCGCACGGGCAGCGAAGGCGCGAAGGCGATTCGAGGCGCGATGACCGTGGCGCGCACGAAGGCACCGAACGCGTTCGGCGGCGTCGAGGTCGAAGCCGTGCAGGACTTCGAGACCGGCGTGCGTCGCGCGAAGGACGGCACCGAGTCGAAGCTCAGCTTCCCGGCCAGCGACGTGGTGGTCTTCGAGCTCGCCGGAGGGCACCGCGCGATGCTTCGTCCGAGCGGCACCGAGCCGAAGGTGAAGTTCTACTTCGACGTGCGGGTCGACGTGGGCGACGACGAATCGCTCGACGACGCGCGGGCCCGAGGGCGTGTATTGCTCGACGCCATCGTCGCGGACTTCCGCGAAGCCTTCGAGCCCGCCTGAGCGAACGCGGGCGACGACGAGCACGAAGAGCACGAATCACTCGATTCGTGCTCTTCGCTCCTTCGAGGGACGGCGCCGACCGGCGGGAGCCGTCCCGATCACGGATCGTAGCCGTGATCGTGTGCTCAGTCGTTGCCGCCGAGCTCGTACGGGTAGTCGATGCTGAGCTCGGGACGCGTGAAGCGCGGGAAGCGCGCCGAGAGCACCACGGTCTCCATGCACGCGGCTTCGTCGGGGTTCTCGACGCCCTCGACGCTCACGGCCGTGACGTCGCCGGTCTCGCCGGAGATGACCATCACGAAGTTCACGCGACCGGTGAAGTTCGGAGCACAACCGACGAGGCCACCACGAAGCGTCGCCATCGCGCCGATGATCGCGCCACGGTCGGGGACCTCCGGAAGCGGCGCGGGCGGCGGCTCGCCGCCGAGGGCGCGGAGCCCCTCGCGCGCGTCCATGTTGTTGCGGTTGATGCGCATCGCCTGCTGGAGCGCGCCGACCGCGGCGTCACGCTGGTTGTTCTGCGCGTACGCGCGACCGAGCGCGACGAAGTACGCATCGTTGGTCGTCGCGATCTGCACCGCACGACGGTAGGCCTCGATGGCGCCCGCGAAGTCGCGGAGCAACGCCTTGCACATGCCGACGCCGGCCCAGTTCTGCGCTTCGTTCGGCTCCAGCTGCGCCGCCGACTCGTAGGCCGAGAGCGCAGCTTGCGCGTTGCGGAGACGAAGCTGAGCTTCGGCCTGCTGCCGCAGCGCCTGGGGTGCCGACATCTGCGCGACCTGCGGACCGGTCGGGCCGGTGCGCGGCTGCATCGTCGGCGGCGGCGGGGGGGGAGGCGGCGGCGGCGCGGCTTCGGCGGGGGGACCGGCCCAACGCACGAACGCTTCGGCGGCGCGTGGCGAGAGCTCGAAGAGCGCCTGTGCCATCGGCGCGCCGCCCTGGCGTGCGATGCGCTCGCCGATGCAACGCACGAGACCCGGCGTGGGGCCGACGTGCCACGCACGCACCTGCGTCTCGCGGTCACGCGAGCCACCGGGACAAGCCTCCATGAGCTGAAGCAACGCGCGGCCGCGCTGGTCGTTCGAGAGCGTGCGAGGCACGCCCATCATGACCGTCTTCACCTTCTCGACGATCTCTCGGCCGAGACGACGGTCGACGCGCGCGGAGCGGAGCTCCTGCTCGAGGCCACGGCCGTCGTCGGGCGGAAGGTACGGCAGCGCCGTGGGCTGCAACGTGGCAGCCGCGATGAGCGCGTCGCACTCCGCGATCGCGAGGCCGAACTCGTTGGTGCAGAGCAAAGCGCCGTTGCGACGCTGCGGGAAGTAGACGGCGAGGGTCGCGAGGTCGAGGCCGGTGCGAAGGCGGTGCATGACCTGCGCGAGGCGCGTGTCGTACTCGGGACGCGAGGCACCGGGGCCCGCTTGCGCCCCGAAGAGCGCGCGGTTCGTCGCCTGCCGAAGGTCGTCGTAGTTTTCACCGCCGCGCTCCGCGTTCGCGCGCATCACGGCGTCGACCTTGCGCACGACGGAAACCGCGACGTCGCGGGGCATCTGGCCGTTCTGCATCAGCCGCTGGATGACCGCGGGGTCTTGGGCTCGTGCGGCGAGCGGGAGGGCGAGGAAGAGCGCGACGAGGGCGAAGCGAGAGAAAAACGGCGGCATTCGAGAGCTCCGGCGGGATGCGACGCGGGGCGGGCAGGACTGATTCACCGAGGCGGTGCGACGAGCCAATCCGGTCGCAGCGTCTATCATCCCGAGGCCTCGGAGTCCAAGCCGTCGGCCGCGAGGAGACGCACGGAGGAACCGAGCGCAAGCGGGAAAACACGCTCGGACGACGTGCTCGGAGCAGCCCCCACTTTGCTCGGATTCCATCCGTGCGAGTGCAGGGGTGCTCGGTGGTGGGAGGGGTCCCCGATCCGGCTGGGCGGGTTGGGGGCGCGCCGCCCCCTCGAAGAAAAACGAAGAGCCAGTGCGATGGACTCGTGCTCTCGGTCAGAGCGGAAGACCGGCGAGCAACGCGAGCAGCGCGTCCACGCCGACGCCGTATCCGCTGGTCGGCGTGACGGCGTGAAGGCCGACCACGCTGCCGCTGGCGTCGAAAAGCGGAGCGCCTTCGGGGGCCGACGCCTCGTAGTGGAAGATTCGTGCGCCGTCGGCGCGGGTCTCGACCGAGTCGACCTCGATGGCCGCGGTTCGTGCGACGGCCCCCGCGTAGCCGAACGCCAAGAGCGCGGATCCATCGCCGAGGGTCGCCACGGCTTCGGGGGTCACGAGGGTCGCGAGCGCGGGAACGTCGGCGTCGACTTGGATGAGCCCGACGTCGGGTCCGGGCTGACCGGGAACGTGGGAAGGATGACGCCAGAGCTGCGCGATGCGGGGCGACGATGCGCCCCGAAGCTCGACGGTCGAGCCCTCCGCACGGCGCTGCTCCAGCGCGAGCACGCAGGTCGCGCTCGTCGCCAGGATCTGCCGGCGTACGGCGAAGGCGGTGCAGAGCGTGGTCTCGGTCGGGGTGGTGACGACGACGCGGTAGAGCGCGGCGGCGTTGGCGGCCGTGACGTGGGCGGGGTCGGGCGCGTCGCGGGTCGCGTCACGCAGCACGAGCACCAAGAGCACCAGCAGCGTGATGCCCAAGAGCCCGGCGAGGGAGACGACGGCGGCCACGAGCAGGCGTGGCGGGCTCGGGGTGGCCGGCGTCGTGCGTTCGGCCTCGCGGGCCCGCGCCACGGCCTCGTCGATCATCAAGCCGACGGTGCGTTGGCCGTAGAGCTTCGGCGTCCCTGCAGGAGCGGGAGACGGCGTCGGTGGCGGTGTCGAGGGAGCCGGAACCGGCGCGTGCAACGCGGGCGGCGGCTCGGTCTTGGGCACCGACGACTCGGCGACCGGTGTGGCAGCCACGGTCGCGGCGTTCGGTCGGACGGGAACGGGCTCGGCGCTTCGCGACTTCAACTCGACGCGAAGTCGCGGGCCGCCGGGTCCACATTCGACCTCGTCCCCGTCGCGCAGCACGTGCCGGTTGATGCGTTGGCCGGCCACGAAGGTGCCGTTGCGGCTCCCGACGTCGACGAGCACCCACGCGTCGCCTTCGCGGCGAATCTCCGCGTGACGCCCCGACGCATCGAGGTCGGCGTGGGCGTCGAACACCACGTCCGAGTCGGGCATGCGACCGAGTCGCACGACGGGCTGGTCGAAGTCGTAGCTGCGACCGGTGTGCGCACCGAAGGTCTGAAGGAGTCGCAGCACGGTCGAGGGGGCACCCGAGGGTTCAGGGATTCGCGGGAGGCTGACTCTCGGTGGTTCCGGAAGAAGTCGTCATGGTCGACGTCGACATCGTCGCCGTGGACGTGGTCGACATCGTCGTCGTCGCCATGGACGCGGTCGTCGTGGTGGCCGTCGGCTCGGTGGCTTCCGCCATGGTCGGCGTGGGGGTCGGGGCGGGCTCTTCCGTCGCGGTCATGGTCGCCGTCATCGTCGCGGCCATGCTGCTCTCGGTCGCGCTCGTCTCCGTCGTATCCGTCGACGCCATCGACGCCGCCATCGTCGCGGTCTCCGCCGGTTGCATCGTGGTGTCGCCCTCGGGCGGCTCGACTCCCTCCGGACCCGCGTCGACGGGCCGCGCGGCGCCTTCGGGCAAGCGAAGCTCGACGTCGGCCGGCACGCCTTCGCGAACCGTCGCCGTCGCGCGGGCGGCCACGGAGTCCCCGGTGCGGGCTTCGAAACGGTACGCGCCCGGAAGCAGCTCCACGCACAGGCTCACGCCTTCGCGCATCGGCCCGTAGCTCTGGCCGTCGACGAAGAGCTCGCCTTCGGGCACGTCGGAGCGCACGCAGACCTCGACCGGCTCGGGCTCGGCCGGGGGTTCCGGACGCGGCGGGGGTTGCGCGGTCGGCTCTTCGCCTCCGCCCGAAACCACCAGACCGATCACGATCGCCGCGACGACGAGCAACGCGATCACGATGCCCCACGGGAATCCCCCCGCCGGCACCGTCGCCACGCCTTCGTCGTTCTCGATCGGCTCACGCTTCACGTCCGCGCCGGGCTTACGCGACGACGTCTTCATCGTCGGCTCGCGCGGCGGGATCTCGCTGGGACGCACGCCACCGGCGGGCAGCGGGTACTGCTGGTAGCGCGCGGGCGGCGCACCGTCGGCCGGCGCGAGGCCTTCGCCGTCCACGTCCGCGACGACACACGTGATGTTGTCGTGGCCGCCACCGGCGTTCGCCATCTCGAGCAGCCGGCGGGCGATCGCTTCGAGATCGTCCCCGTCGCCGAGGACCTCTCGAATCATGTCTTGGTGCACGAGGCCGCTGAGACCGTCGCTGCAGAGCAGCAGGCGATCGCCACGGCGCAGCTCGAGGAAGGTCAGGTCGACGCTGACCTCCTCGGTGGTGCCGAGGGCCTGCAGGATGATGTTCGAGTGCTCGAAGGACTCGGCCTCTTCTTCGGTGAGCTGGCCGGCTTCGATGAGCTGGTTGACGAGGCTCTGGTCCTTCGTGACCAGCGTGAGCGCACCGTTGCGTAGGACGTAACAGCGGCTGTCGCCGACCTGACCGACGAAGAGCACCCGATCGAGGAGCCCCGCGACCGTGGCCGTGGTGCCCATGCCGCGGCGGCTGCGGTCCATCTTGGCGGCACCGAAGATGCGCGCGCCGGCTTCTTCGATCGAATAGACCAGGCGATGCGCGAAGACGTCGCGGTCCTTCGGGGTCGAGCCCGCGGCCATCACTTCGCGCACGGTGTCGACGGCCATCTTGCTGGCGACCTCGCCGGCCGCCGCGCCGCCCATGCCGTCGCAGACCGCGAGGATGAGGCCTTTGTCCCGGACCTCACCCTGCAGAAGCTTTTCGCCCGAGTGCGGATCGTCCTCCCCACCCCAGCACGTGTTCGTGCCGTCGGTGAGGTCGATCGTCATGAAGTTGTCCTCGTTGTGCTCGCGCACGAGGCCGACGTCGATGATGCCGAAGAGCCGGTAGGAGATCGGTCCCGAAGGCGGGGTCGAGATCTTCCCAGGGCGGGTCTCGTCCGATTCGGGCTCGGTGCGCTCCTCGGAGGGCTCCGTGTCCTTGGCGTCCTTGGCCTCCGTGGACTCCGAGTCGTCGGCCTCGCCAGGCGCCAACGAACGCCGCTTGGCCGCGGGCATGTCCGGCATCGTCGCGGTGACGTCGCCTTCGTCCGCGTCGGGCGCCACGGGCTCGCGCTCCTCTTCGTTCTTCCCGTCGCGGTCGCTCATCGCTGCCCGATCCCGTCGAAACGGAAGAGGTGACGCCCCACTCGGAACTGGTCGCCGATGCGGAGCTCGTGCTCGCTGCGGAGCCGAATGCCGGTGCCGTTGGACGACCCGAGATCCTTCAAGACGGCACGCTTCGTCGAACGCTCGAACGCAATCGACGCGTGCCGACGAGAGAGGAACGGATCGTCGGTGAAGACGACATCGCCGGTCTCGCGCCCCAACACGGTGTCGTCACGATACAAGTAATGAACGTCGCGGCCTACCCCTTCCGTCGTGTACTGCACGAGGCGGGCGTAGCGGGGGGTTTCCGGGGTGCCGAACACCATGACCCCCTGGACGCTGGCCGGGCCGAGCGGAACCTCGGCGTCTTCGAGCATCTCGAAGCGCAGGACCTGCTGGCCGAGGAGAATGACGTCGCCGTTTCGCAGCTCGACCGGCTCGCGAACCCGGAGAAAGACGCCGTTCACGGAGTCGAGGTCCCGCAGGAACCACCGGTTGCCGTCCTTGCGCAGGCGCGCGTGGCGGGCCGAGAGGTAGGGATCGTCGGGAAAACGAACGTCGCCCTCACTGCGCCCGAGGTCGGTCGAGGGGACGTGAATCGAATGAACCGTGCCGTCCGAGCCGTCCTTGAGGATGGCGACCAGGCGGACGTCGGTGGCGAGGGTCGAGGCCACCCCGGCCGGGCCGTCGATTTGGTGAGGGCCGTGGGCGGTCGAGTGCAGATTCTCGGGACCGGCGAAGTCGGCGTAGCGGGCGCCGCAGAACTTGCAGACGACGGCTCCCGGATCGCCGACCCCACGGCAACGCCCGCAGATCGGCCCCCCGACCGCCGCCTCCGCCCTTGCCATCGGCGAGGCGCCGGCCATCGGCGAGGCGCCGCCCATCGGTGAAGCGCCAGCCATCGGAGCCGCGTTGCCCACCGGCGTCGGCGCCACGACGCCGGCCGAGAGCGGTGAGGAGGGTTGGGCTTGGGCGCCGAAGGGCGTGGGAGAGAGGCCACCCCCCATCGGTGCTGCGGCCATCGGTTGGGCGGCCATCGGTCCAGCGGGAGCGGGGGCCGCCGCGGCGGGAGCGGGGGCGGCAGCAGCAGGCGCGAGCGATTGTCCGCAGTGAACGCAGAAGCGCATGTGCGGCTGGTTCGCGCCGCCGCAGCGTGGACACGCGTTCGAGCTGGGCGCAGGGGCGCCTGCCAGGCGGGTCCCGCACTGCTCGCAGAACACGCTGCCGGCCGAATTCGCGTGGCCGCAGTGGGGGCAGGTCATGCTGCGCGAAGTGGAACTCGTGGCGGGCTCCGCCGTCAAGAACACGCGCGCGGGGAAAGCCCCCTACTCGGGTCTCAGAGCACGAATCAGTTGCACTGATTCTTGCTCTTCTCTTTTCTCGAGGGAGCGGCGCGCTCCCTCCCCCAACCGGCGAAGCCGGATTGGGGCCCCCTCCCACCACCGAGCGCCACGACCACTCGCACGGTTTCGCTCCGTACAAGTGGTGGGCGCTCTCGGGTCACGGGGTCAGGGCCAAGCCGACCTGGAGCATGGCAGCGCCGTCGAGCCCGAAGCTGGACGCCCGGTCGAGCCCGTCGCTCCGGGACGTGAAGGCCGAGGTCGCGAAGAGGCGAACGCCGACGTCGACCACGAACGCGAGCGTAGGCAGGATTTCGAGCTCGAACCCGGAGAACAGGTCCACGGACCCGCCGCCCGCGTTGCGTCGAAACGCGTCGCCGAAGAGAAGGCCACCGATCGCGACCCCGACGAAAGGGTGAATCTGCCGCGCACGCAGGAAGTAGCGACGACCCACGAGGCGAAGCACCTGCAGGGTCGACAGCTCGTGCACGCCGTTGCCGTCGAGCAACCACACGTCGTAGCCGGCTCCGAGGGCCCATCCCGAAGGCCAACGCCACTCGACGATGCCGCCGATGCCACCGCCTCCGCCGAAGACACACGCGCCGCCCGAAGGGCACAGCGGTCGGTCGGCAAAGGGAAAGACGATGTCGAGGTGAACCTCGCCAGCCACCCTCGGTGCATGCTCGCTCGGAGGCGGCGGCGGCTCGAAGGAGTCGGCCTCGACGCCCCTCGGGCCGGCTACGACGGCGACCAGGCAGACCAGAAAACCCAACACCGGCGTGTACTTACGACTCATCACTGGGGGGGCGCTCGACGTTGTTGACAGGCTTGGCGTGCCACCTATAGTTCGCGCCGTTCGCGGGGTGGTGATCCGAACGGATGCCGCGAGCAAACTACCTCGGACGGCGAGTACGCGCGACAGCTCGAGGCGGCGTTTCAGCCGACGGCGAGCCCACGATAGCAGGTGACGGGTCATGGAGATCTTTCTCGACAAACGAGCGGTTCGTCAGATTCGTCTCAGTGCGGCGGACGCGATCGAGGAGGGCGACACCGAGACTCTTCGTGAGGACCTGATCGAAGCGTTCTCCGAGGAGCAGGTGGAGGAGATCGAGCGCCGCATCGACAGCGGCGACATCTACGAGTTCATCTCGGAGGTGCTCGACGAGTGGGGAGGCGACGACATCGAGGAGCTCTTCGAGCTGCTCGAGGGTCAGCTCGCGGACGCCGACGTCGACCTCAAGTACACGGCCCCCGAGATGGAGGACGAGGAAGAGGAAGAAGAAGAGGAAGAGGACGGCGAGGACGACGTCGAGTACGAAGAAGAGCCTCAGCTCTGATCGTCACGTCCCTTTCGACGATCTTCGGCCGGCCTTCGGGTCGGCCGTTTTCGTTCCGTCGCCTCGCGAAGGCGGCGCGAGCGACGACGATGCGAGCTCCCCGGAAGTCGGCGAAGCCGACCAGAACACCGAGCGCAGCGAGGGCCAGTCGCGGGTGACTCCTGGGGGTCGAGTCCCCTCGCCTCCGGAGGACCGAAGCCGACCGAACGGAACGAAGCGCAGCCGACCAGCAAAGACGTCGGAGGGGGCTGGGGAGCTCACTCCCCAGAAGTCGGCGCAGCCGACCCAAGAGACGTGCAGTCGCGCTCGAGGCGCTCGCGGGCGGCACGCGCGGAGCGACCGACGTCGGTGATCTCGAGCACGCGCTCGAGGGTGTCGCAGCCGTCGCGATCGCCGGCGTCGAGCTGCATGCTCGCGAGCTCGTAGAGCGCGTCGTCGCGAAGGGTCGAGTCGGGGAAGTCGTCGACCAGCGCCTCGTACGAACGGCGCGCCGAAGCGTGATCGCCGGCGTCGCGATGGATTCGCGCGATCCGCAGGCGTGCCTCGGGAAACGCCGGAAGCGTGTAGCTGCCCATCAGCGTGGTCGTCTCGGCCCGCTCGAGCATCGCTTCGAGACGTGCGACCGCGGCCTCGGGGTGTCCGTCTTCGAGGTCCATCGTCGCGAGCAGGAGGATGGCGTCGTCCCACCGCTCGCCCTGCGGGTAGGGATGACGCTCGACCAAGAGCTCGAGGGTGGCGACGGCTTCGGCGCGACGATCGGCGGCGAGCTGCAGCTCGTGACGCCGCCAGAGCAGATCGTCGCCGAGGGTGGACTCGGACAAAACCGCGTCCAGCTGCGCGATCGTCGCGAGCACGGCGTCGACGCCGCGATGCTCGCGCATCCAGCCGAACCAATGGTGGAGCGCACGTCCGCCAAGTCCGTCGTCGGGATGCTCGCGCACCACCCGTTCGAAGCCTTCGAGCGCCTGTGGGATCGCGTCGAGCCGTTCGAAGCGGAGCAAGGCCGCGTCGTAGAGCGCGCGACCGGTGCGTCGCGACGGCGGACGCGCCGCCGCGATCTCGTCGAGAAGCGCGACCGCTTCGTCGTAGCGCCCGGCGTCGACCAGCGCGCGGCTTTGCCGGTAACGCGCCTCGTCGCGATCGACGCGACGGTCGGCGGTCTCGGCCGCGTGGGCGAACGCGGCGATCGCTTCGTCGTGGCGCCCGTGACGGGCGTGGCGCTCCCCTTCGGCGAGCGCGTTCAGATGCTCCGGGCTGCGCGGACGCGAGAGCGTCGGCGGACAGCCGAAGAGCAGGAGCGCGAACGCGACGAGGAACGAGCGGGTCACGCGAGCTGCGCCAGCGCGCGAAGCGCTCCGTCGATGGCGGCGTCGTCGAGGTCGCGATGCGTCACCGCGCGAATGCGGCGCGCACCGATCGCACCGAGGGCGACCCCGAGCTCCTTCGCTCGGGCGAGGAACTCGCTCGCGTCGAGTCCGACGTCGAAGGGGACGATGTTGGTCTCGACCGCGTTCGGATCACAGCCGAAGCCCGCTTCCGCGAGGCCCTCGGCGAGGCGGCGAGCGCGACGGTGGTCGTCCGTGAGGTCGGCACGGTGGTGTTCGAGGCCGTGAAGCGCGGCCGCAGCGAGGATGCCCGCTTGGCGCATCGCTCCGCCAGCGCGGCGACGGAGGCGAAGGGCATCGTCGCGGCGCGCAGCCGGGAAACAGACCGCCGAGCCGACCGGGGCGCCGAGGCCTTTGGAGAAGCAGACGCTGACGGTGTCGAAGGGCGCGGCGAGCTCCGCGGGCTCGAGGCCGGTCGCGGTGCTCGCGTTCCAGAGGCGCGCGCCGTCGAGGTGCAGGCCGAGGCCCGCTTCGCGCGCGCGCTTGGCGACCGCCACCACCTTGGCCTGCGGGAAGACACGCCCGCCGGATTGGTTGTGCGTGTTCTCGAGCGCGACCGCGGCTTGGCGCGCGTAGTAGAACGCGTGCGGACGAATGCGCGGCTCGAGGTCGGCCACGTCGAAGGTGCCGCCGCCGGGAATCGGCGTGAGCTGAAGCCCGCTCGATCCGGCGGCCGCGCCGCTCTCGTAGAGCAAGACGTGCGCGTCTTCGCCGACCAGAATCTCCTCGCCGCGCGCGCCGTGAAGCGCGAGCGCGAGCTGGTTGGCCAAGGTGCCGGAGGGCACGAAGAGCGCCGACTCTTTTCCGAGGAGCGCGGCGACGTGCTCTTCGAGCCGGCGGACCGTCGGGTCTTCGCCGTAGACGTCGTCGCCGACCTCGGCAGAGGTCATGGCGCGACGCATCGCGTCGGTGGGTCGGGTGACGGTGTCGGAGCGCAGGTCGATCACGGCGCGCGGAGCCTAGCAGGTTGGCGTCGCCGCGCGGCCGGGTGGCTCGCCACCCCGGCCGTTGGTGGGTACGGATCGCGCGAGGGGACGTGCCGCGCGTTCGCGAGCGTCACTCGTGCTCGTGCGCGAGCCCGTCGAAGGGGCACTCGCCCTCCCCTTGAAAATGCCCCTGCGTCTTCAGCTGCGCGCGCACGTAGGTCCACATGTCGTCGAGCACGAGGTCGTCGAAGGGCGAGCTCAAGTCGTAGCGGGCGTCGAGCTCGGCGAGGTCGCTCGGCGCGATGGCTTCGAGCTCGGCGCGCGTGACGGTGCCGTCGAGGTTCAGGTCGCAGTCGGCGAGCCATTGCGCGAGGCGCATCACCGCGCCCTCTTCGCCTTCGGGGAAACCGTTGAAGAAGAGGTGGTCGCCGTGAATCGTGAGCGTGGCCGACGAGCCGCCCTCGGTGATCGCGACGCCGCTGGGACCGTCCTCGGCTTGGCAGGGCCCGAAGATCGTCTCGGCGTCGACGCAGAACGAGAAGGCGACCTCCGCCGCCGGGTAGCACCCCTCTTCGTCGGCGGTGAGACCTTCGGGGGGTGTGGCGAGCGAGGCCGGCGGGCAGCTCCGACCGTCGGTCTTCGCGAGCCGGCCTTCGATCAGGTAGGTGCAGGTCTCGTCGACCATGCGTTGGTAGGCGTCGGCGGGGACGCTCTCGTGTCGCGTGGCCTCGGCCGCGTGACCGATGACGTAGCTGACTTCCCAGCGGCCGGTGCGAAGCCCCTCGAGCTGCCAGAGCGAGAGCCCGGACGGCGGCAAGGATGCGAGGTCGACGACGAAGAGCTCTTCTGCGCTCGCTTGGCGGGTCGCGTCGGTCGCGAAGCCGAGCTCGATTTCGCCCATCGCGATCGCGTAGCGGTCGAAGGTCACCGACCAACCGTCGGCGATCGCTTCGTCGCCGCCCTCGGGCGAGAGGCCCTCGGTGATCGAGTCCTCGGCTTGCACGACGAAGGTCACGTCGCCGGCGGAAGAGCCTCCGCCACACCCGGTGGCGATCGCGAGGAGGAGAAGGAGCTTTCGGATGTTCGGGTGCTGCATGGTCGTCTCCGAGAGGGCGCACGTGTGCAATCACGGCGGTGGCGCCGTGGGGGCGTGCTCGAGTCAGGAGCGGGGAACGGTTCGGGCTTCGCCCGATGGGGGGAGGGGCGCCGGAACGCCCCTCCGGGAGAAACGACGTCCGCGGTTGACCCCGCGGACGGGTGGGTGGTGGGGGGCCCCATTCGGGCTTTGCCCGATGGGGGGAGGGGCGCCGGAACGCCCCTCCGGAAATCAACGCTTCCAGGTGATGGCGGGGCGGGCCTGCGCGGTCATGCCCGCGACCACGGCGCGCCAGGCCTGTGTGCCTTCTTCGATGGCGCCGTCTTCGAGCTCGTCGAAGCGCACCTGGTCGAGCCAGCGGCGCGGATCGATCGCGACGACGAGCGTGCCTTCGTCGGCGAGGTTGGTGATCTCGGTGCCCGAAAGCGAACGACGCACCACGAGCGACCCCGGTCGGATCGGCTCCACTGCGACGGCGCCGTGAAAGACGACACGCTCGTCACCACGCTCGGCGACGCCTTCGACGACGAACGAGTGGTCGCCCATCGACGCGTCGTCGACGTGGGTGCGGGGCGCCATGCCCGTGAGGTCCCACGTGAGGCCGTAGTCGTGCATCACGCTTCGCACGACGCCGCCGAGGCCGATCAGGCGACCGATCTCGCGCGGCTCGTCGTCGAGCAGATCGAGCACGACGCCGTCGAGCATCTCGGCTTGCGCCGTCTCGCAGAGGTCGCCGGCGTTGGCCGCCGTGCAGAGGTAGAGCGGACCAAACGCGAGGTCCGCGCGTTCGAGGGTCACGGTCCAACCGTCGCGCGTCTCGAAGGACGCAGGGCCGACGCCGCTGGCGACGACGGGAAGCTCGACGGGATCGACGCCGGTGTCGACGCAGCCGAAGAGCAGAACCAAGCCGAGAAGAAGTCGCATCAGAACCGAACCTCGAGGTTGGCGAAGAACGTGCGGGGCGCGCCGGCCGACGTGTGCCGCGCGGGAACGCGGCTGCGGGTGGCTTCGGGATCCCAGTTGGAGGCGTAGCTGAGCTCGACCGCGGCGTAGCGCGCGTCGAAGAGGTTGTAGACGTCGAGCGAGAGCTCGACGGGGCCCCAACCGAAACCGGCGGAGGCGTCGATCACGGTGAAGGGCGACGCTTCCGCGGAGTACGGGAGCGGACGCGGCGAGAGGTAGGTGAGACCGACCCCGGCGCGACCGCGCAGCGGATGGCGACCGAGCTGTGGCGAGAGCGCGTGTTGCACGCCGACGTCGGCGCGCACGACCCACGGCGGCACGTACGGCAGGTTCTGACCCTTCGTGAACGCGGGGCGCGGGTCGTCGGCGGAGGGCGGCGGCGGCTCGAGGAGCTCGGCGTCGACGTAGGTCACGCTCATCGAGCCGACGAGCCAGGAGGTCGGACGCGTGACGACGTGAAGCACGCCGCCCGCGCGACGCGTGGCGCCGACACGTTCGAGGCGACCTTCCGCGGGGTCGAACGCGACGTCGTCGGAGAGCCGCGTCCAATAGCCGACGAGGCGTGCTTCGACGACGTCGTCGAGCTTCAGCCGCACGCCGGCGTCGGCGCTGCGCACCTTCGAGAAAGGGGCGGTCTCGCCGTCCTCGAGCGTGCGCGCTTGCGGCGAGCGAAAGCCCTCGCCGTACGAACCGAGCACCGAGAGAAAACGCGTCGGTTTGATCGTGAGCGAGGCGCGGGGGCTCGCGGCGACGCCGAAGGCCGAGCGCCGGTAACCGAGGAGGTAGCTGTCCTCGCGAAAGTCCGGGATGAAGTTTCCGAGGCGATCGTCGACCTCATAGAAGAGCACGTCGGCACGAACGCCCCCGCGGAGCTCGACCCAGTCGGTGACCGCGAGATCGAGGTCGAGGTAGACGCCGACGTCGGCCGCGTGGATCGTCGCGTCGACGCGCTCGTCCCAGGTCGTGTTCTGCGGCGCTTGAATCAGACGCTGCGCTTGATCGATCGCGTCGAGGCGCGCGGAGAGGCCGGTCTCGACCGTGGCGTTCACCCACGAGATCGGGCGGTAGACCCGCGAGCGCCAGCGCGCGTTCGCGCCGATCGAGCTGGTGCGGTTCTGCTGCTCGACGAGGTCGCCGCGGCCCACCCAATCGGGGTTGGTGCGGCTGCGCTCGACGAAGCCCGTGTAGTTCGCCTGGAGGCGGAAGACGTCGTGGCCGATCCACAGACCGAGCTGCGTGTTGCCGCCGTCGGCCTGGCGGTTCGTCGCCTCGTAGGCGATCACGCCGCGCATCGCGAGGCCGCTCTGCGCTTCGGCGGTCGGGTAGTCGTAGGACTCGTAGAAGCCCACGCGACCGGCCTGCACGTCGTCGCGACGCAGGAAGCCCGCGAGGCGCGCGCGGCTGCCGTGGGCGAGGACGAAGAGGCGGTGGCGCCAGGGGCCGTCGCCGAGCACTTGCTGCACGATCGCGCTGCCGGAGAGCGCGTTGCGGTTGTCGCCGAAGCCGTCGGTGCGGCGCATCTGAAACGCGGCGAAGCTGCCGTCGCGTTGTTCTTCGGGCGCCCAGAGCACGAGCTGACGGAAGCTGCCGAAAGAACCGCCGCTGGTGCGCGAGGTCAGGCCGCGACGACGCACGCCGAGCTCGAGCTCGACGGTACCGGCGACCGCGAAGTCGCCTTGGCGCGGATCGGCGACGCCTTCGAGCACACGCATCGAGTCGACGACCTCGGGGATGAGGAAGCCCAGGTCGAGGTAGCCCTGCCCGTGAAGGTGCGAGGGCAAGTTCATCGGGATGCCGGCGACGCGAAGCTCGACGTCTTGGCCGTGCTCGGCGTCGAAGCCACGCAAGAAGATGCGGTGGCCGACGGCGTCGCCTTCGGCGCGCGCGACGTAGACGCCGGGAGCACGACGAAGCAGGTCGGCGCCTTCCGCCGCGGGCGCGGCTTCGAGCACGTCGCGTGAGATCTCCACGTCGCTGGCCCCGCGACCCGTCGCACGCAACGCCGCGGCTTCCACGCGTGCTTCCGCGCCGAACCCTTCGTCGTCCGCGTCGAGCTCGGCTTCGGGCGCGGGCTCTACGGCATCGGGCGCGGCCTCTGGCGCCGGCTCGGACGGTGCGACCGCATCGGCATCCGACGGATCGGCATCCGATGGCTCGGCGGGCTCCTCGGGAGTCGCGGCCTCGACGCTCTCGATGGCCGGCAGGACGATCTGCACCTGCACGGTGATGCGTGCGGGGACGGCAGCTCCATCGACACGCGCGGGCTCGAACACGAAGGCACGCACGGCCTCGAGGAGTCGTGTGTCGAGGGCTTCGTCGCCAGTGGACGCGACGAGCGCGGTCTCCGTCACCCCGCCGGTCGCGTCGAGCGTCACCACGACGGACACCGGCTCGCGCGCGACGTCGGCGACGACCGGATTCGATTGCACGAGCCGCGGCGGCACCGGTGCGTGGGCCTCTTGCGCGTGCGCGGCGGTCGCGACGAGCGCGCAAACACAGAGGGCTCCGAACGGGACACGCATGCCGAAGGGCGTCTTGATACCCCGCCCATCCACAAACGCAACCGTGATGCAATTACGCCCGCACACTTGATGAATCGTTGAACTCTCGAGGTTCCCGCCCCGGCCCCGACAGGCGTGAAAACTCTCGGCAGCGCTGGGGCATCGGGCGACCACGTGCCCAAGCTGTCGCATCACGAGAACTCTTGCAACTCAATTGTTTTTACGCGAAGCAGGAACAGAGCGGTGGCCGGGGGTACGAGTACACCCGCCCGCAAGCTCGTTCCGGGTTGCCGTGGATGATCGGCGTGGAGGTCGGTTGCCGTGCTGACGAAGGACAGGCCGAGGTCGGCGAGCGAGATCCGCGGCGAGGGCCCGGATCCCCGGATCGAACTTGCGGGCGGGTGTACTAGGAACGTCGCGACCGCGAAGCGCGTAGTAACGTCGCGCGCGGTTAGACCGCTCGAGCTTCGAGCGCGTCGGAGGTGGGCATGGCGATACAGATTCGAGGGCTCGAGGTTCGCTTCCGCGACGCAAGCGGTGCGGACGTCCCGGTGCTCGACATTCGGGACCTGACCCTGGAAGACGGCCGTCGAGTCTGCCTCGTCGGCGGCTCGGGCAGCGGCAAGACCACCCTCCTGCACGTGATGGCCGGCATCGTGACGCCCACGAAGGGCGAGGTGCTCTACGGGAAGACGGACCTGACGAAGCTCGCGGAGGCGGAGCGGG
>JACKEH010000005.1 GCA_020633125.1 Sandaracinus sp.
GGAACGTGTTTCAGTTTCTCTGTTCGACGTGCCCGTCATCGACGATGCTTCGCCCGTGGGTCGTGCCGTCTTTGGGGTCGCGTCGGGAGCGTCCGTCGCTTGCTTGTTGTCGCTTTTCGGTTGTTCGGGCTCGGTCTCGCGCCCGCTCGTACCTCCGAACGACGGCGTTCATTCGTTCGCGAGCGGTTGCTACACGCTCGACGCCGCGCGCCCCGGCTCGCAACGAAGCCGCTGGCTCGTGGTGAACGCCACGTCCGACGGCTTCGAGATGACCGGCGAGGACGAGAGCGTCGGGGCGCGGCTCCACCTTCGCGCCGCCGACCTCGGCGTGTACCTGCTCTACGACGCGCAGGGCTTCTACGTGACCGGCGAAGGCGAGGGCGAGGTCTGGCGGCTCGGGCGCGTCGACACGCTCGAGTCCGATCTGACGCTGCTCGACGACAGCTTCGTCTCGCCCGCCGAGTGGGAGCTCTCGGTCTCGCCGTCGGACGAGGCGCACTTCGCGCTCCGTCATCGCGCGAGCGGCCGCTACCTCACGCACGAGGCTTCGCTCACCGAGAGCGAGACCGACGCGGCGACGATCACGCTCTACCCGGCGACGGGTTGCACCGAGTACCCCGAGCTCACGCTCGACGCCGACGGCGAGGTCGATGGAAGCAACTGGGAAGACGGCGACGTCTACGGCTTCGTCGACTCGCACTCGCACCCCTTCTCGAACTACGGCTTCGGCGGTGCGGGCATGTTCCACGGCTCGCCCTTTCACCGCCTCGGCGTCGAGCACGCGCTCCCGGCGTGCAACGGCTTTCACGGCTTCGAGGGGCGGCGAGATTTGATCGCGTACGCCTTCGCCGGCTTCGGCGATTTCGACACCGACTCGCTCGTCGCGGCGTTTCTTTCCGGGCGCACACCCGACGCGAATCACTTCACCGACGGCTACCCCACGTTCTCGGATTGGCCGAACGGTTGGCGGCGACCGACGCACCAGACGCAGTACTGGCGCTGGATCGAGCGTGCGTACCGGGCGGGCCTTCGCCTGATGATCGCGCACGCGACGACGAACTCGGTGCTCTGCGAGCTGGTCTCCGGCATCGACGCGCAGCCGCGTCGCTACGCGTGCAACGACATGGTCGCCGTGCAGCGTGAGATTCAGGAGACCTACGCGCTCGAGCGCTACATCGACGCGCAGTCCGGAGGGCCCGGCGAGGGATGGTTCCGCGTGGTGCGCTCGCCGAGCGAAGCGCGTGAGGTGATCTCGCAGGGCAAGCTCGCGGTCGTGCTCGGCATCGAGACCTCGAACCTCTTCGATTGTTTCCTCACGCCGCGCGAGGGGTTTCCGACCTGCGACGCCGATTACGTTCGCGCGGAGCTCGATCGTTTTCACGAGCTCGGCGTTCGCGCGCTCTTCCCGGTGCACAAGTTCGACAACGCCTTCTCGGCCGGCGACGGAGACCGCCGCGTCGGTCAGATCGGCAGCTTCGTCAACAGCGGGCATTGGTCGAACTTCGTGACCGACTGCCCGCCCGACAACGGAGGCTTCGACCACGGACCGATCATCTTCGGCGGCATCAACATGCCGCGCGACGAATACCTCGCGCCGCCCCAGAACGACATGTCGGGCTTCGGGGAAGATCCGGTCGGGGCGATCACGCCCTTCTTGTCGAACCTTCAGGCGCCGAGCCTCGAAGGCGACCACTGCCAGGCGACCGGGCTGACGACGCTCGGCGAGACGCTCCTGCAGGAGATGATGCTGCGAGGCATGATCCTCGAGGTCGACCACCTTCCGCGTCGCGCCTACAACCGGGCGTACGAGATTCTCGTCGAGAACGACTACCCGGCGATGGGCACCCACGGTCGCACCAACGGGGGCCAGATCTACGAGCTCGGGGGCATGTCGATCACGGGCTTCCACCGCTGCGGTCAGCCGGGCGTGCGTGGCGCGATGGGCCGTCGCTTCGTCGACCGCATCAACTTCATCCGCGAGCACGGGGGCTACCCCGCCGAAGGGTTCGGATTCGACCTCAACGGCTTCGCCGGGGCACCGCGCCCACGTTTCGGACCCGACGCGGATTGCTCCGAGCCGCAGGAGAATCCGATCACCTATCCCTTCGAGTCGTACCGAGGCGACGTCACGTTCACCGAGCCGCAGCTCGGGGAGCGCAGCGTGAACTTCAACGAAGAAGGCATGGCGCACCTCGGGCTCGTGGCGGAGCTGATCGAAGAGGTTCGTCGCGACGGAATGACCGACGAAGACCTCGAGCCGCTCTTCCGGTCGGCCGAGGCCTACCTGCGCATGTGGGAGCGTTCGGAGGAGCGCGGCGCGGCGCTCCGCATGGCCCGGTGACGTCTCGGACGATGAAGCTCGACGAGTCGCAGACGCGCGCGCTTCGAAGCGTGGCCGCGCGGTCGCGAGGCGAGGCGATCGACGCCGCGTGGCGCGTGACGCTCTCGTTTCATCCCGACCGTCTTCACGAGGGTGAGCCGATTCTCGCGGCCTTGGCGCGCGACGGCGTCTACCGATCGCAGTTCGAGACCCGCACCAGCAATGGCGGACTGACCGCGTTCGAAGGCGGCGACCGGTGGCGTTGGGAGAGCCGCATCTTCGAGGGTGCGTACGACGAGGCCCCGCCCGAGAGCCGCCCGAAGTACGGCGCCCTCGACTTTCGCGGTACCGGCTTCGGCGCGTCGCCGCGCTTCGGCTCGTCGTTCCTACGGCTTCGCGCGGAGGTCGCGGAGCGCACCACGTTTTGTTTTCCCGACAGCGTCTTCGAGCCGGAGGACTTCGGCGTCGCGTCCGCGATGGGCCTCGTCGAGCTCGCACGCGCGACGACGCTCGACCTGCTGGACGACTACGTCGAAGCCCAGGTGCACGGCGCGCTGCGGCTCGCGCACGACGTCGAAGCGTTGGTGCTCGACCCGTGTTTCTCCGGCACCGAGGTCGAGGCGCTCGCGCGTCGGTTGCCGTGCGCGGTCGAGTGGCATCGCGGCTTTCGACTCCCCCAGGCCGCGATCGAAGGAGTCGCGGCGTACCGCGGGCCGGAGGTCGCGGCGCTCTTGAAGACCCTCGCACGTGACGGCGTCGTCACCGCGCGCGAGATTGGCGAGGCGGCGCGAAACGGTCACGACCCGCAGCTCGTGAAGAAGGCGTGGCACGGCGTCGCGCGTTTCGGTCGCTGACGCTGGTCGAACGAGGCCCTTGCTCCCAGGGCTCGGAGATGAGCGCATCCCTCGAGGTCCTCGGTCCCGCCGTCGACCCGTGGGTCGCGGGCGCCGTGGCGGTCGTGCTGACGCTCGGGACCGGCCTCGCTTGGCGGCGGATCTCGTGGCGTGGCCGGGGCGCGCTGCTGGTGGTCGTCGGGCTCGCGTGCGAGAGCGCGTTGCGACGTGAACCACCGGAGTTTCGCGACGAGCCGAGGGTCGACCTCGTCCTCGAAGCCGGCGGCTGCGAGACACCGCACCACACGCTGCAGATTCTCGAGCCGACGCGCCTTCGGTTCTTCGTGGAGCGACCTCGCGTGATCGCGCTCGGCGGTGCGTTTCGAATCGCTTGGCCGGGGCACCCTCGCGAGCTCGTCGTGCGCGCGAATCGCTTGGTCGACAAACCCTGCGAGACGCGATGCGAAGACGGCGCGTCGTGTTTTCACGGGCGGTGTGCGCACCGCGTGGTCGACGTCTTGCGTCCCCTCGAGGAGGCGACGGACGACCACGTGCTTCATCCGCGGCCTGCGTGGGTCGAGCGCTCGTTCGCGCCGACGTGGGACGAGGGGCGTCGGTGGTGGGGCTCGCAAAGCTGCGTGGGGTGTCATCGCGAGACACCGGATCCGAACGTGGTGGCGTGGTTCCAGCGTGACGTGCCGCCTCCATCGCGTTTGCTCGAACGATTCGATGCGTCCCACCGGCTCGGAGCGTGTCCGCTCGCCAAACCTTTCGGCGAGGTGTCACCGTTCTCTGCGAAGTCGCTGGAGCTCTATCTCGGCGCGACGGCACAGGCGGTTCGAGGGGCGTATTCCTCGCGCGTCTCGGTGCCCCGTGAGGCGTTCGACCCGTTTGACGATTGATGCCTCTCGGGGAAGGCGGAACGTTCACGCCGCCTGACGAAGCGTGTCGTCCTTCGCTCCGCGGGTGGCGTAGCTCACGTGCGGGATCACGCGTGCCGTCTCGGTGCCGAGTCGACTCGCCGCAGCCGCCAGGTACGCGCAAGCCGCGCGCACACGCTCCGTCTCCGCGGCAGCACGCGTCTTCGCCGGGCCTTCGAGCGGGGTCAGGAAGAACCAGAGATGCACCACTGCGTCGCCTTCACGCGCGAGGTGCGCGCGGACGGCGGCGAGCGTGGCGTGGTCGCGCTCGCTTTCGTCGAGCACCGCGTGTTGGGAGCCGTAGAGCCTCATGGCGGGCTGGGACGCACGAGGATCGAAAAAGATTCGACTGCCGCCGATCACGGGCGGAGGGGGGAGCGGGAGAGCTCTTCTTCGGTCGGCCACGACACGGACACCTCTGGCGTCATCGGCCAACGTCCCGTTCGCGCGTGGTGAAGTCGGGCCAAATGCAGCCAGAGGTGCTTCTTCGACTGTGCACCCAGTCGGTAGACGATGTGCTCGCATGTCGGGTCTCCTCGCGGGAGGCGCTCCGCGAGCGTGTCGTCGCGCGGTGGGATCACCCCGTCGAGGGGGCCGCCGTTCGTCGAGTGGCACGCGACACAGCCATTCCCGCTCCAGATGTCTCTGCCTCGCTCGAGGCGAGCCACGGCGGGAGCGCGAGGTCCGAACCCATGTCCGAACACCCGCATCCTGCGGTCGGCGGGTGTCGGGTCGAAGGGGCGCAGGAGATCGCGAAGCACGGGCTCGCAGCGACCTTCGACGCACTCCAACGGCGACGAACACCGTCGGAGACATGGCTTGTCCACCAACGCGAGCGGTAGAACCAACAGCTCTCGTGCGTGGTTGGGTGGCAACACACGAATGGCGCCCCCGAGGCTCACGACGCGCCATCGGTCACTACGGAGGCGGACGCGCGCCATCGTGCCGAGCGTCACGCCCGTGAGCGAAGAAGACAGGTTGGTGACCTGGCTCCGTGCGTCCGTGAGCGTGACCTCCACGTCTTCCGGTGGGACGACGAGCGCCGGAGGAGGCGACATCGCATGGGCGGCTGCGGTCAGCGCGCCGACCACGAGAAGTGAGCGCCCCACCCATGAGAATCGTGACCACGCGAGGCCCAACGTGGCGAGCGCGATGGCAGCGAGACCGAGCGCGATCCAAGGGTCGAGGCTCGGGCCGAGAATCTCGAGCGCCGGCGTGTCCACGCTGGCGTTTCTGGGGTGAAGGGGAGTGCGCGACAAGTCGCGGAACGACGCACGAACCGACGGTGCGCGTCAGGAAGCAGTGGTCATTGCCGACCACGAAAGATCTTCCTCGAGGGTCGGTTCGTTCACCTGCTCACCTCGCCGGACACGCGCGTGCGAGCGCGTCGAGATCGATCTCCTGCGCGAGCGCCCACGCGACCTCGGTCGGGCCTTGGCCGCCGACCTGCAATGCGCAGCGATCGTGGATCCACACGAGCACCTCGCCCGGTCGCACACGCGCGGGCACGGCGCCGAGCATGCGGTCTTCCGCGTTCGTCACGCCGCGTCGGAGCGTCTCGCCCATGCCTTCGGTGCACGTGCAGACATGCACGAGGTCGGTGATCGACACGCGCCAAGTCACCCCGTCGCGCTCGTACGCCGCGGCGACCTCGGGCGACCAATGACCAGCGTAGCCGCGCGGGATCTTCGCGATGGTCGAGCCTTCCGCCACCGCGGGCAGGCTGGCCGCGAGGCCGTCGAGGTCCGTCGGCACGTCGTCACCCGCCAGGCTCGGGACCAGGCCACCCACGTCTTGGTTGGCGGGATCCGAGAGCACGGGGCACGGATCGTTCGCGGTCGCCGCGCGTGGTTCGGCGCGCTCGGAGGCCGAGCCGCAACCGAGCATCAGCGAGAGGCAGAGGAGGGCGCGCATGTGCCGCGAGCGTAGCGCGGACCGGACGTGTGAGGGGCGGCCGTGAGAGCGCCGACCACTTGCACGGATCGAAACCGTGCGAGTGTCGTGGCGCTCGGTGGAGGGAGGGGGCCTCAATCCGGCTTTGCCGGTTGGGGGAGGGAGCGCGCCGCTCCCTCGAGAAAAGAGAAGAGCATGAATCAGTGCACTGATTCTTGCTCTGAGAGGACGGTGGGGAAGGGCGGGGCGCCGACCACGTAGAGTGATCCGCTCATGGGCGCGTTCTTCACGTCGGTTCAGGTCCGTAGCGCGGACGTCGAGCGGGTGCTCGCGACTTTGCGGGAGGACGCGAGCGCGGCAGGCTTCGACGAGGTCGAAGACGACGCGAGCGACGCATCGATCGACCGCGCGATCTTCGTCACCGAGCCCGACGAAGGAGGCTGGATCGCGGTCTACGACCTCGAGAGCGAGGGCCAAGACGTGCGCGTGCTCGAACGCCTGGCGACGAAGCTCTCGAAGGCTTGTGAGACGGACGCGCTGACCGTCTTGGTGCACGACAGCGACACGCTCGACGCGAGGCTCTTCACGTGCGGCGCCCGCGTCGATCGGCTCGAGGCCGGCGTGCGGGTGCGAAAGGGCGACCCGGCCCAATGGGCCCGCCTCGTCGACGACCCCCTCGCGTTGAAGACGCTCCTGGCGCGCGACGACTTGGTGGCGGAGGCGATGCTCCTCGAGCTCGCGGAGCTCCTTCGCGTCGACGGGGCGCGGATCGCCACCGGGCATCGCTACGCGGCCGGCGATCCCACCCTCACGCGCCGCACGTTGCGATTCCGGTCGCGTCAGCGGCCCGCGTGGGAGTCGGAAGCCAAAGGGCCACCGCGCCTCGTGCCGACGATGCAACCGCACGAGCGCACCGAGCTCGGGGTCGGCGACGCGCTGCGACTGAGCGCGAGCGCGTCGAGCGTCGGCGGCGCGGGCCGAGGACTCTCGGTCGTCCTCTGGGGCGAGGCGTTGGAGCGAGGCCTCGTGACGCTGGAGCGTGTGGAGCTGCTCGTGGGCAACGTGCGCGCGGGGGCGCGGCACGAGATGCTCGTCCCCGAGCCGCGATCCGGGCGCGACGGCCAAGCGATCTGGGTCGTCGACGTGCCCGAACGCGCGATTCCGGCGGGCATCGCTCCCGACGCGCTCGGTCCGCTGGCCGGCATGGGGTTCGCCGGCGGCGGGCTCGGTCTTCTCGACGCGCAGTTCGAGCGCCTCGTGCACGTGAACCTCGTCGGTCAGGTCGCGCAGGTGGGCGTCGGAACGCTCGGGATCGGCTTCGTGCCGACCGAGAACCGCGGAGGTGCGTGCGGCGTGCGGACGACGCTCGAGATCGCGCCGGCGCTCCGGCGCCCGTTGCGTGCTCGGACGCTCGAAGGACACCAAGCCCCCCGCTCCGATCTGTTGCGCCCACTCGCGCTCGACTCCCACGACCGGCTGCTCCTGAGCATCGACGCCGACCGAGCCGACGTCGCGGCGCTCGTCGGGCGGTTGATCGCCGACCTCGTCGAGATGCTGCCGGCCGGGCGCGTCGACACCGCGATCTTCGCGGCCGAGGTCGCGCAGAAGGTCAAGACCGGCCGTGGGCAAACGAAGACGCTGCTTCGCGGCAAGCGGCTGGCGACGCTCGTCGAGGCGCTCGCGGTCGCGCCGAGCGTCTCCGTGCGTGTCACCGAAGGCGCCGCCGACCCGACGACCGCGCACCTCGCGCCGGGCTGGATCGTGGAGGCGGGGTTGAGCATCTTGCCCGACCGACCGGGGCCGCGTGTGAGCACCGTGAGCGTGTCGGTGGAGCGCGCGTCACGAAGCGAAGAGATTCGGCGGGCGATCCGCGGGCGGCTCGATCAGACCCTCGCCGAAGCGCGCGCGCTCGGTGCGCTTCAAGGCGCGATCACGACGATGGGCCGCCCCTTCGCGAACGCGCTCGAGCAATGCGACTACGAGCTCGTCTGCCAGGTGCACGGTCCGGCGCCGACGACCCGCGCGTGGTGCGCGCGATGGCTTCGCATGCCGGGCGAGATCACCTGGCTCGGACCCTCGCTCGTCGCGCGTCTCGATCGAAGCGCGCTCGAGGCGGTCGGCACGATCGAAGAGCACGACGGGGGATGGCTCGTGCGTACCTCGCGAGACGTGATCGACGCCTTCGAAGAAGCGCTTGCGCCGGTGTTGCCGAGTCACCTCGAGGCGCGCGAGGCGTCGCAGGCGTTCTACCGGGCTTGAGCGTCGAGACGGAGTTGCCAACTCCGGCCACGACGGGGCAGACCCTCGCGCATTCGCGCACGGTTAGTGGTAGTGCGATAGCTTCAGGCTATCGAACCTAGAGAAACCTAGTCTTGGAGACAATCGCTTCGGGTCGCCACGCTGGTCTTCACAGCGGAGGAGACATGACCGACTCGAAGCGACCGACTCTGACCAACGACGCGGGCAACCCGATCTCGAACGACACCTTCAGCGTCACGGCGGGCCCCGGCGGCCCGGTGCTGCTGCAAGACCATCGGCTCGTCGAGAAGCTCGCGCGCTTCAACCGGGAGCGAATCCCGGAGCGCATCGTGCACGCCGTCGGTAGCGGCGCGTACGGCACCTTCACGGTGACGAGCCCCGACGTGCCCAAGTGGACGAAGATGAAGCTCTTCGCCGACGTGGGAAAGAAGACCGAGGTCTTCCTGCGCTTCTCGACCGTCGCGGCCTCCCGCGGGGGTGCGGACACCGCGCGTGATCCTCGCGGCTTCGCGGTGAAGTTCTACACGGAGGACGGGAACTGGGATCTCGTCGGCAACAACACGCCGGTCTTCTTCCTGCGCGACGGGCTCAAGTTCCCGGACTTCATCCACTCGCAGAAGTACGACCCCTACACGAACCGCCAAGAGCCGGACAACGTCTGGGACTTCTTCGCGGCGTCGCCCGAGTCGACGCACCAGTTCGTGTGGCTCTTCGGGGACCGCGGCATTCCCGCGAGCCTTCGACACACGGATGGCTTCGGCTCGCACACCTTCCTCTGGGTGAACGCCGAGGGCGAGCGCTTCTGGGTGAAGTTCCACTTCAAGACCGACCAGGGCATTCGTTGCCTCGACGACGACGAGGCGGCGGCGATCGGCGGACGGGATCCACAGCACCACCAGAAGGATCTCTACGACGCCATCGAGCGCGGTGAGCACCCGTCTTGGACGTTGAAGGTGCAGGTGATGCCCTTCGCGGACGCGGCGACGTATCGCTTCGACCCCTTCGATCTGACGAAGGTCTGGCCCTACGAGGACTACCCGCTGATCGAGGTGGGGAAGCTCGTGCTCGACCGCACACCCGACAACTACTTCGCGGAAGTCGAGCAGAGCGCGTTCGATCCGGGGCACATGCCGCCCGGCATCGGACCTTCGCCCGACCGCATGTTGCAGGCGCGGCTCTTCGCGTACGGCGACGCGCACCGCTATCGCCTCGGCATCAACCACGTGCACCTCGCCGTGAACGCGCCCAAGGGCGTCGCGGTGCGGCACTACGGACGCGATGGCGCGCACGCCGACGGCAAGGCCGGGCGGGCGAAGAACTTCTGGCCCACGCACGGCGACGGGCCGGCGCCCACGGGCGAGGCCTACGACCTCGGCTACGAGCTCTCGGGCTCGATCGGAATTCACCCGACGCCGACCCATCGGGAGAGCTCGGACTTCGTGCAGGCCGGCGCGCTCTACCGCGTGATGAAGGAAGACGAGAAGGCGCGCCTGGTGCGCCGTCTCGCGGGCTCGCTCGCCCAGGTCACTCGACCCGAGGTGATCGCGAAGAGCGTCGAGCATTTCGACAGCGCCGACGCCGATCTCGGCGCGCGGCTTCGAGCGGCCCTGAAGGCCCAGAACGTGGAGGTGGCGTGATGGACCCGTTGGAACGCGAAGCGATCGAGCTCGCCCACGGTGCGTTCGACGCCGCGCGGCGCGGCGAGGTCGCGGTGGTCGAGCAGGCGCTGACGCTCGGATTGCCGATCGACGCGCGCAACGGGCGCGGCGACACGCTGCTGATGCTCGCGGCCTATTACGGCCACGTGGCGCTCGTGCAAACCTTGCTCGCGCGGGGTGCGAGCCCGGAGGTCGCGAACGACGCCGGGCAGACCCCGCTCGCCGGCGCGGCGTTCAAGGGCCTCGACGAGGTCGCACGCGCGTTGCTCGAAGGTGGCGCCGACCCGAACACCACGATGCGCGACGGGCGCACCGCGCTCTTCTTCGCGGCGATGTTCGACCGACTCGCGCTGGTCGAGCGTTTGCTCGCCGCGGGGGCATCGCCTGCGCTTCGTGACCACGGTGGCCTCACTGCCGCCGACGCCGCGCGCGCCTTCGGAGCGTCGCGCACCGCCGCTCGGCTCGACGCGCTCGACGCCGCGGCCTGATCGCTGCCGACCGGGGACGCCCAGTCTCTTCCGCTCGAAGGAGAAACGTCATGACCACCCTCGCGCTCACCGGCCTCGGCTCCGGCGCGCTGCACGCGCTCACCGGACCCGACCACGTGCTCAGCCTCGCGCCGCTCGCGGCCGGTCGGCGCGACGCGTGGAAGGTCGGTCTGCGTTGGGGCGTGGGGCACGGGCTCGGCACCTTGGTGATCGGCTTGCCCTTCTTGGCGCTCGCGCAGTGGGTCCCGCTCGAGTGGCTCGCGACCTGGGGTGAGCGGCTCGCCGGGCTCACGCTGATCGTGCTGGGCGTGATCGCCGTGCGCGGCGGAACGTCCACGAAGCGGGCCGAGGGAACCGCGTGGGTCGTGGGTTTCGTGCACGGTGTCTGTGGTGCACCGGCGCTCTTGCTCGTGAGCCCCGCGCTCGCATGGGGCGCGTGGGCGTTCACCGCGAGCCTCGTCGCGTTCGCCGTCGGAAGCGCCCTCGCCATCTGCGCGCTCACCGCGCTGCTCGGTCGCGCCCGTGGCCTCGAGCGACTCGGACGGGTCGCCGGCGTGGCGTCGATGGGGCTCGGCTTCGTGTGGATGCTCGGATGACGATTCCGAGGTCGAAGTCGTCGTTCGTTGAGGCACGATGAGCGCCGGCATGGGTCCGCACGGCTTCACGCTCCGGCAGCTTCAATACGTGCTCGCGGTGGCCGAGACGGGCGGGTTTCGCAAAGCCGCCGAACGATGCCACGTCGCGCAGCCCTCGCTGAGCGCGCAGGTCGCGCAGCTCGAAGACGCGCTCGGTGTGGTGCTCTTCGAGCGAGGTCGCCGCGTGCTCGTCACCGAAGCGGGCGAAGCGGTGCTCGTGCGCGTGCGGCGTCTGCTCGCCGAAGCCGACGACCTCGAGACCTTCGCGCGCGGTCTGGGTGATCCGCTCGACGGCACGTTGCGACTCGGCGTGATTCCGACGATCGCGCCCTATTGGTTGCCCGAGGTCGTGCCCGCGCTCGAGCAGGCGCACCCGAAGCTCCGCGCGTTCTGGCGCGAGGACAAGACCGAGGTCTTGGTGCGCGCGATCGAAGAAGGGAACCTCGACGCGGCCATCGTCGCGCGGGAGGCCGACCTCGGCGAGCTCGTGCAAGACGAGCTCGGGTCCGATGCCTTCTTGCTCGCCGTGGCGCCCGACGATCCCTTGGCCAAGGGCAAACGACCGCTCGATCTCGCGGCGCTCGAAGATCGCACGATGCTCTTGCTCGACGACGGTCATTGCTTCGGCGATCAGAGCCGCGGTCTGTGCGCACGGGTCGGCGCCCGAGAGCTCGACTTTCGTGCGACCAGCCTCGGGACGCTCGTGCAGATGGTTCGTGGCCTTCACGCGATCACCTTCTTGCCGGCGATGGCGGCGAGCGCGGAGGGCGCGAGCTCGGGCTTGAAGTTGCGGCGTCTGCGCAACGCGCCACGCCGAACGGTGGTGTTGGTGTGGCGCCGAAGCTCGCCACTCGGGGACGGATTGCGTCGGCTCGCCGACTCGCTCCGAGGTGTGTTTCCGCGCGGCGTCGAGACGAAAGTCTAGCGCCATTTCCGGACATCCCCTTCGGCGACGCATACGCTCGTGTAACCTCACTGCATGGGGGATCACACGACGCAGGTCGTGCGCGGCGTCGTTCGCGCGCTGCTACTTTTGGCCTTCACCGGCTGTGACTCGTCGAGTGCCCCCGGGGACGGCGCGCTGCCGATCGGTGCCTGTACGACGGACGACCGCTGCGACGACGGTGTCTTCTGCAACGGCGTCGAACGTTGCGTGCCCACGGATCCACGCGCCGACGCGGCGGGGTGTGTGCTCGGCATGGCCGCGCCCTGCGTGGCCGATCAGGTCTGCATCGAAGCCGAAGACCGTTGCGAGACGATCTGCGAGCGCACCCGCGACGCGGACGGAGACGGACGCGCGGCGCTCGAGTGCGGCGGCGACGATTGCGACGACGCGGATCCGGAGCGTTACCCCGGCAACACCGAGGTCTGCGATCCCGAGGGCCACGACGAAGACTGCGATCCCGACACGCTCGGCCCGCGCGACGCCGACGGCGACGGATCGCTCGCCGCGGTCTGCTGCAACCCCGACGGCGCGGGGGGAACGCGCTGCGGCGAGGACTGCGACGACCTTCGCGCGTCGGTGCGACCGGGCGCCACGGAGGTCTGCAACGGCTTCGACGACGACTGCGACGGCTCGGCCGACGAAGGTGTGCTCGTGGCCGGCTTCGCCGATCTCGACGGCGACCTTCACGGCGACCCGGAGGCCGCGGCGATGGCCTGCCCCGGCGCCGCGCATTTCTCGACCGAGAACGACGATTGCGACGACACCCGCCGCGAAGTGCACGGCGCGCAGGTCGAGATCTGCGACGGACGCGACAACGATTGCGACGGCGTCACCGACGAAGAGACGCGGCCGGTCACGTGGTACGTGGACGGCGACGGCGACGGCTTCGGCCGCGCGTCGGGCGGCACGACGGTCGCGTGTGTTCCACCCGAGGGCTACGCGCTCTTGCCCTTCGACTGCGACGACGACGCGGCCGGCGTGAACCCCGCGGCGACGGAGCGCTGCAACGGCCTCGACGACGACTGCAACGGCCTCGCGGACTACGCCATCGGACCCAACGACTTCGAGGACGACGACGGAGACGGACGGGTCGACGACGCGTGCGTGGGCTTCGGCGACGACTGTGACGACACCGACCCCGACACCTACCCGGGCGCGCCGAGCCTCTGCGACGGGCGTGACCGCGATTGCGATGGAACCCCCGACGTCGACGGAGAGCCGAGGCCTTGGTACCTCGACCGCGATCGCGACGGGCACGGCGATCCCGACGACGTGACGATGGTGTGCGCGCCGCCGGCCGGACGCGTCACGCGTGGCGACGATTGCGACGACTCGAGCGCCGCCATCGCGCCGGGGGCCGTCGATCGTTGCGGCGGCGGTGACGACGATTGCGACGGAACGATCGACGAAGACGCCGCGCAGATCGCGTTCTACGCCGACGGCGACGGCGACGGATCGGGTGGCGGCGAACCGGTGCTCGCGTGTGCGCCGCCGACGGGGCACGGGCTCTTCCCGATGGACTGCGACGACGCGGACGCGACGCAGTTTCCCGGCAACGTCGAGGTCTGCGACGGCGACGACGAAGACTGCGACGGCATGACCGACGAAGGCGGCGACGCGCTCTGTGTGGCGCCCGGCGCGAACGCGCGCTGCACGGCGGCAGGGTGTGTGATCGACGCTTGCACGGGCGGCTTGCTCGATTGCGACCGTGATCCGAGCACCGGCTGCGAGGTGGACCCCTCGGCGGACTCGGCGCATTGCGGCGCGTGCGACGTCTCGTGCGGACCCTACGCCCACGCGAGCGGCATGTGCGTGGCGGGCGCGTGCGACTTCGACTGCGACGCCGGCTACGCCGACTGCGATCTCTCGAGCGCCAACGACTGCGAGTCGGAGCTGCTGACGAGCCCGATCGATTGCGGTGCGTGCGGCAACCGTTGTCCCGCGGCGGCCAACGCGACGCCGGCGTGCGCGGCGGGCAGCTGCACGATCGAATGCATGCCGGGCTTCGAGGATTGCAACGGCATGGCCGCGGATGGCTGCGAGTCGGTGCCGCTCTCCGACCCCGCGAACTGCGGGACGTGTGGCAACGCATGCGCCGGCGCCGACGCCCTCTGCGTGCGCGGCGCGTGTCAGACCAACCCCTTCGGCAGCGACGGCAGCGAGGACGCGTTCATGCCGACCTCGAGCATGGTGCTGCCGGCCGGCGTGCATCAGTTCACGGAGATCATCATTCCCGCCGGCGTGACGATCACCACCGACGGCGACGGCGTGTTGGATCTGCGCGCGTCGGGGCGCGTCGTGGTCAACGGCGTCATCAACGTCAGCGGAGCACGGGGCGGCGGCGGGGCGAGCGCGAGCGCGTGCCCGAGCCCACGCGTGAACGGCGGCGGCGGCGACACCGGCATCGCGGGCGGCGTCGGCGCGACGGGGGTCGACACCGGGTGTCAGCCGCGTGGCGGTGGTGGCAGCGGCGAGGCCGGCACCAACGGAGGCGCGTGCGGCGCGGGTGGGCTCTACGGCGGCGCGGCCGGCGGCTCGGGCGCCAACGCAGGCGGCGGCGGTGGCGGCGGCTACGCGGGCGGCGGCGGCGGCGCAGGTACGAACGCGGGGGGCATCGGCGCGAGCATTCCGGGCGTCACGATCGGCGGTACGCGGGGTGTCGTCGGCGGAACCGTCGAAGGCGGAGGCGGCGAGCCGGCCTCGGGGGTCTACGCCGGTGAGGCGGGCATCAGCGGCGCCTCGGGCGGTGGTGGAAGCATCGGCGCCGACGCGGTCGCGGATCTCGCGGTGGCGAGCACGTTCCGTCCCGGAAGCGGTGGCGGTGGCGGAGCAGGCACCGCGAGCGCGACCTATTGCATCGGCGGTGGCGGCGGAGCAGGCGGTGGCGGCGCGCTTCGCATCGCTAGCCCGGTGTCGATCACGGTCGGGCCTTCGGCGGGGCTCTACGCCAACGGCGGGACCGGTGGCGCTTCGGCCAGCCGCAGCTTCTCGCGTTCGGGCGCCGGCGGTGGTGGTTCGGGCGGCGTCATCTACCTCTCGGCGCCGCAACTTCGCATCGACGGAGTCGTGCGGGCGGTCGGTGGCGCGGGCGGCACCCAAGGCGGCGGCGCGGGCGGGCTCGGGCGCGTGCGAATCTCGACCTTGAGCGAGAGCTGTCAGATCTCGGGCAGCGTGGTGCCCGAGCTCGTCGACGGCTGCATGCCCACGACCCCAGGCGTGGCGGGCAACACGTACATCGACACCTACCCGTTCTGAGAGCGGGCCTCGGCAAAGCAGAAGAGGAGGGCGGCGCGCCTCCCCCAACTGGCAAAGCCGGATTGGCGCCCCCTCCTGCCCCCCACTCGGATCGAATCCGTGCGGGCGGGGATGCTCTGGGTCCTCCTTCCTCGCGACGCTCGAGGGTCGTACGATCGCGCCTTCGATGGACGCGGACTTCGACGCCGTCGTGATCGGCTCCGGCATCGGCGGGCTCGCGAGCGCGGCGGTGCTCGCGAAGCTCGGGGGCTGGAAGGTGCTGGTGCTCGAGCGCCACTGGCGGCTCGGCGGCTTCACACACACCTTCCAACGACCCACCGGCGACGGTCGAAAGTGGAGTGGACGTCGGCCTTCACTACGTCGGTGACCTTCAAGCCGGCGGTCGCACCCGAAAGCTCTTCGACCTGATCTCGGAGGGGCGCCTGGCGTGGGCGCGTCTGCCGAGTCCCTTCGATCGTTTCGTCTACCCGGACCACACGATCGACGTGCCCGACGACGTGGACGCGCTGCAGCGTTTGCTCGGCGATCGTTTTCCGACGCAGCGCGAGGGGCTGAAGCGCTACTTCGCGATGCGTCGTCGCGCCGACGCGGAGATGGGCGCGCTGATCGCGAGCAAGCAACTCGGTCGCGCCGGCGCACGGCGCACACGCGCGCTCGTCAAACACGCCCTTCGACCGACGATCGACGTGGTCCGTGACTGTGTCGACGATCCCCGCCTGGTCGCGGTCTTGCTCTCGCAATGGGGCGATTACGGCGTGCGACCTTCGGAGGGTGCGTTCGGCGTGCACGCGGCGGTGAGCGCGCACTACGACCACGGCGCGTGGTTCCCGATCGGTGGATCGGGCGCGATCGTCGAAACCGTCGCGCCGACGATCGAAGCCGCGGGCGGAGCGCTGCGCGCGGGCGTGCAGGTCTCGTCGATCCTCGTCGAAGACGGTCGCGCGGTCGGCGTGGTCGCGAACGAGCGCGGGCGAGAGATCACCATCCGCGCACGTCACGTCTTCTCCAACGCCGGCGCGAGCGTGACCTACCGCGAGCTTCTTCCGAACGCGCCGCCCGAGATTCTGGCGGACCTCGCGTCACTCCCGCCGCCGCCGACGGTCGCGACGCTCTACCTCGGGCTGCGCGAACCGGTCACGGACCTCGGCTTCGAGGGCGGCAACGTGTGGATCTTCGACGACTACGATCACGACGCCGCGATCGATCCGCTCGATGGCCGGCTCGGGGTCGCGTACCTGAGCTTTCCTTCCGCGCGAAACCCTCGCGCCGAGACGCACACCGCGGAGGTGATCGTGCCTTTGCCGCACGCCCTCGTCGCGAAGTGGTCGGGCGCACGGTGGCGGCGGCGCGGCGCCGACTACGACGCGCTCAAGGCGCGAATCACCGCACGTGTCCTCGCGCGCCTCGAAACGCTCGCGCCCGGCTTCGGTGCGCGGGTCGCGTACCACGAGCTGTCGACGCCCGTGACGATCGAGCGCTTCACCGGCCACGACCGCGGCGCCATCTACGGTTTGCCCGCCACCCCGGCACGCTTCGCGATGCCTTGGCTCGGCGCGCGAACGCCGGTGCGGGGTCTCTTCCTCACCGGCGCCGACGTCGGCCTGCTCGGCATCGCGGGCGCCGCGATGGGCGGCGTGCTCGCGGCGGGGGTCGCGCTCGGCGGCTTCGGCCTGCCAGCGCTCGCCGACGTGCTCGGGGATCCGCGCCTCGGCTTGGAAGACGCGACCTGACCCGTACGCGAAGGTGTAAGTCGCGGCGCCGGGCCGCGTTGGAGGACCATGCGCACCCCGAAGGCCACCCCTCGCACCCGCACGCCCGAGAGCCGCAACGCTTCGAAATCACGTCGCGATCGGCGCACGACGCTTTGGCTCGCGTTCCTGCTCGGATGCGGCGCGAGCGCGGGAGGCGGCGGCTACCCGTACGCGGAGCGCGCCTCCGAGGCCGAGGAAAGCCCCTCGTACGAGGCCGCCGATCAAGGGGGCGCGATGCCCGCGTCGGCTCCGATCGCGACCGGCGCGACGACGGCCGACGTCGACTCGTACCGCGCGCAGGCGATGCCGGTGTCCGCGGAGGAGTCCGACCGCGAGCCTTCGGACGCGGCTGCGGCCCAGACCTGGCGGCGCACGTCGAACGCGGTGCGTTTCGCGAGCGTGGACCTCGGCGGCGGTCAGAAGCTCGAGCTTCGGAAGGTGCGCGTCAGCGTGCAGGTCGAAGGGCTTCGCGCGCGCACCGTGATCGACCACGTCTTCTTCAACCCCTTCGATCGCGCGCTCGAAGGCACCTTCCGCTACCCGCTGCCACCCGAGGCCTCGATCTCGAGCTACGCGATGTTCCTCGGCCAAGGCACGGCGTCGCCCGACTTCTTCGGCCCGGACGTGCAGCTGCCCGCGACCGCGAGCTTCGATCAGCGCCTGCAGCAGATCGACCCGCAGCAATGGGGCGAGCTGCGCTTGGGACGCCTCGTGCGCTCGGAGCGTGGACGCGAGGTCTACGAGCAGGTCACGCGCCAGCGCGTCGACCCCGCGCTCGTCGAAGAGGTCGCGCCGAACACCTTCGAGGCGCGGGTCTTTCCGATCCAGGCGCGCGGCTTCCACCGGGTGATCGTCAGCTACGAGCAGACGCTTCCGCGCGTGGGCTCCGAGCGTGAGTACCTCTTCCCGATTCCCGAAGGAGACCTCGAGTCCTTCGACTTCGAGCTGTCCACCGACGAGCCGCGAGCCCGCTACGAAGGCGATCTGCGCGGCGTCGAAGGTCGACGTGGCCTCTTCGTCGCGCACACCGAAGGCGCGCTGCAGGCCGGCACGCTCGCGTTTCGTATGCCCGTCGAGCGAGGTGCGGTGGAGATGCTCGTCGGCACCCATCCGGAGCGAAACGAGCGCCACTTCGTCGCGCGAGTGCACGGCACGGCCGGAGGAAACGCGACGAGCGCGGCTTCGCAGGCGGTGTTCCTGCTCGACACCTCGCTCTCGGAGCACCCGGATCGTTTCGCGCTCGACGTCGCGCTCATGAAGGGAATCCTCGAGCGCAGCCCGCAGCTTCGTCGCTTCGCGGTCGTGACCTTCGACGCCGGCGCGCGTTGGCTGACGCGTGATTGGATGACCAACGACGCCGACGGTCGTGAGGCGGCGCTCGAGGCGCTCGACGGCGTGCTCCTCGAAGGCGCGACGGATCTCGGGGCCGCGCTCGACACGCTCGCCACGCCGCCGATGCCGGGGCAGGGCGCGCTCGACGTCTTCTTGCTCAGCGACGGCGCGCTCTCGTGGGGCGAGCGCGACGCGGACACGCTCGTGCGTCGCTTCGCTGCACGCTCGCCTTGGCAGGCGCGCTTCTTCGCCTACCGCACGGGCCTCGGCGCCGAGAACCTCGAGCTCTTGCGCCGCCTCGCGAGCAGCGGCGGCGTCTTCAACTGCCTCTCGCGCTCGAGCCTCGCGGGCTGCGCCACCGCGCACCAGCAGACGGGCTTCTTCGTGGAGCGCGCGCGTCTCGTCGATGCGCAGGGCACCGAGCTCGGCCGCGAGGTGCTGATCGCGGGCGGCGCGGCGACGCTCGCGGAGGCGGGCGAGCTGCTCGTCGCAGGTCGGATCGAGCGCGGGGATGAAGGCGTGTTGGTGCTCGAAGGCACGCGCCACGGCGCGCCGCACGTCGAGCGTCACCCGGTCTCGCTCGCCTCGCGTGGCGAGCTCGCGTCGCGCGCGTGGGCCGAGATCGCGGTCGCGCACCTGCTCGCGGCGAACGATCCCTCGCTCGAAGAGCTCGCGGTCGCGCTCGGACAGCACTACCGCGTGCCGAGTCGCGTGACCTCGTTCCTCGTGCTCGAGACCGACGCCGAGTACGAGCAATACGACCTCGAAGGCGAGCGCCGCGAGGCCGGCGCCGCGATCGACGCGCTCGTCCATGACGCGCGCCGTCAGCGCACCGGGGCACGCACCAGCTACGAGCGCCTCATGCGTGCGCTCGCGATGGGCACGTCGCACCACCACCTCGCGCCGGAGACGCGCGACGCGCTCGCGAACATCGCGTCGCACGAGCCGGTCGACTTCCTCGGTGGCCGCCAGAGCATCCCGCTCGTGCGCGAGGGGGACGCGTCGCGCAGCTACCGGCGCGGGCTCTCGTCCGAGGCCGACGTCGAGCACTTCCGCGACGAAGCCGAGCGTCGCCACGGGCGAGGCGAGAACGGCGCCGCGATTCGCGCGATCTCGAGCGCGATCGAGAACGCGCCGTCGAACCCGGAGGTGGCGCGCCTCGTGGGCTATTCGCTCTCGTCGTGGGGCGCGAACGCCGAAGCGGCCGACCTCTTCCTCTCGGTGCTCGAGCAGCGCCCCTACGAGCCGCAGAGCTACCGCGATCTCGCGCTCGTGCTCTGGACGCAGCGGCCCTCGCTCACCGCGTTGCTCTACGAAGCGATCACCGCGGGCGAGTGGGACCAGCGCTTCCGCGGGGTGCAGCAGATCGCGCGCGAGGAGTACGCGCTCTTCGCCCGCGCGTGGCAGCGTCGTGCACCACGCACTCCGCTCGCGGCCTTCCTCTCGGAGCGCATGCAGCGGCTCGGTCTGTCGATCCCCGAGGCCGACCTTCGCGTCACGATGACCTGGAACACCGACAACACCGACATCGACCTTTGGGTCACCGATCCCGAAGGGGAGGAGTGTTATTACGGCCACCGCCAGACGCGCAGCGGCGGCGAGCTCCTCGACGACGTCACGCAGGGCTTCGGCCCGGAGCGTTTCCAGGCCCGTCAGGCGGTCGAGGGCGAGTACCGGGTGGTTGCGAAGTACTACGGCAACAACGGCAACCGCCTCGTCGCGCGCACGTACGTCACGCTCACGGTGGTCAAACACGTCGGCACCGACCGCGAGCGCATCGAGCGCCACGTGATCAGCCTGCGCGACCGCGGCGATCAGGCGGAGGTTGCGCGCATTCGGTTTTGAGACGCGGACGGGGACGGGGCATCAGGTCCCGTCGCCGTTCCCCTCTCAAACCATCGCGTTCGACGCGACGCCCGGGTTCGCCCGAACGAAGTCGAAGAGCCGACCGAGGTAGCTGTCGATGCGCGGGCAGTGGATGCCGTGCTCTTCGAGGTCCGCCTCCGCCCACGTCGTGTCGTAGTGCGTCGGGTGCACGTAGTAGTCGACCGCGTGCGGCGGGAACTCGAAGATCGACCGAACGCCGGGGACCTTCTCGATCGCCTGCTTCGCGAGCCCGAGCGGCAAGGGAATGCGGACGAGCTTCTTGCCGAGCTCGCGCTCCATCGCGTCGGTGAGGTCGGCCACCGTCAGCGGCTCCGGATCGGCGAGCTGGTAGCAGCGACCGACGTTGTCCTCGCGCGCGCTCAACGCGTCGATCGCGCCGACGACGAAGTCTCGCGGCACGACGTTCAAACGCACGCTCGTCGGGTCGCCCACCACGGGGAGCACCACGGCCGGCGTCTTCTGCTTCAGCAAGAAGCGAATCGCGAAGTAGGGGCCGTCGAACTTCTGCGTCGCGCCCGTCGCCGAGTCGCCGACCACGATCGCGGGTCGGTAGATCGTCGTCGGAATCTGATCCCAGCGGCGACGCACTTCGACCTCCGCGAGGTGCTTCGTCTCCTCGTAGAAGTTGTTGAAGGTCTGACCTTTCTCGAGGTCGTCCTCGCGGAAGATGCCGGCGTAGCGACCGCTGACGTAGCAGGTGCTCACGTATTGGTGGCGCTCGAGCGAAGGGCAACGCGCGCAGAAGTCGAGCACGTGACGCGTGCCTTCGACGTTCACCTTCATCGCGAGGTCACGTCCGACCGCGAGGTCGTAGACGGCCGCGAGGTGGTAGACCTCGACCACGTCCTTCGCGAGCGCGTCCGCGTTCTGCAGCCCGAGGTCCGGGCGCACGATGTCGCCACGGACGAGCTCGATGCGCCCCTTCACCGACGGATGCGCGGCTTCGATCTCCGCCTGCGCGCGCTTGGCGTCGGCCTCGTAGCGCTCCTGAACGATGCACACGGCCTTTCGATCCGGCGAACGCTCGAGCACGCGCCAGAGGAGCTCACGCCCCAGAAAGCCCGGAAACCCCGTGAAGAAAACCGTCTTCGCCATCACACCCTCGGCTTGTTGGGGCCCCCGGTGAGGTACGCGCCCGTGCGGGTCGCGACCGCCGAAGCACCCGTTCGACGTGGCCGTTTCGTAGCAGACCCCTCGATCCGCGCATCACGGCGTTGGGCGAAGGGGCCTCGCGTGTAAGGTCCGCGTCCTCGCGTGGGGAGGTCCGGGATTCCCGTGACGCGTCGACCTCGAAGGTGACGGCGCGAGCCGGCTTCGTGCCATAGTCGCGCTCGGCCATGAGCGCCCTGCCGGATCCGCAACGACAACGCCGCAACGTCGGCCTCGTCCTCTACCTCGTCGCGCAGCTCGTCGGTGGGCTCCTGCTCCTGCTCCTCTTCTTGCTGCCCGCCTTCTTCGAAGAAGGTGCGCTCGGAGGGCTCTGCATCGCGGCCGTGCTCGCGTTCCCCGCGGGCGCCATCTACCTCACCGTCCCGCGCCTGCTCGATCGCTACGACCCCGAGCCCTGGTACGCGCTCATCGGTTGCCTGCTCTGGGGCGGCATCGCCGCGTGTGGATTCTCGGCCGTCGTGAACAGCCTCGTCGGCGCGCTCGGCGGCGAGCACGGCGACGTGCTCTCGGCCGTCGTCAGCGCGCCCCTCGTCGAAGAGTTCTTCAAGGGCCTCGGTGTCTTCGGCGTCTTCTACTTCCTGCGCCGCGAGTTCGACGGTGTCGTCGACGGCATCATCTACGCGGTCTTCGTCGCGCTCGGCTTCGCGACGGTCGAGAACGTCGTCTATTACGCCAACGCGGCGACCGAAGGCGCGCTCGAGATCACCTTCGTGATGCGCGGCATCCTCTTCCCGTGGGGCCACCCGGTCTACACGTCGCTCACCGGCATCGGCTTCGGCCTCGCGCGCGAGACCGAGAAGCCTTGGGTGCGCTGGGCCGGTCCGCTCTTCGGCTACCTCGGCGCCGTCATGCTGCACGCGATCTGGAACGGCAGCGCCGCGCTCGCGGACGGCCTCGGCGAACAAGGCGGCATGCTCTTCGTGTGCATGCTGCCGATCTGGTTCCTCTTCGTCGTCACGTTCCTGATCCTGATCGTGGTTCTCGTGCGGCGTCGCGGTCGCATCATTCGCGAGTACCTCCAAGACGAGGTCGCGCTTCGAAACCTCACCCAACACGAGGTCGAGCTCGTCGCGAGCGCCTTCGGTCTCTTCAAGGCCCGCATGCGCTACGGCCAGCTCGGGGCGGACTTCGTACGCGCGGCGGCGCGGCTCGCGCTTTCGAAGTGGCACACCGTGCGTGCGCAGAAATCGATGATGCACACCTACTCGATGGACTTCATCGTCCCGCTCCGGCAGCGCCTCGCGCAGCTTCGCAACGAGCTCCATGCGCGCGGCGGACGCTGACGATCTCTCGGCGTGGCCGCACGGCTTTCGTGACGGCCTGCGCGGCGCGCTCGCGCTGATCGCCGATCGTTTGGGCGACGCGGCTGCGCCACTTCGTGGCCGCTTCGCGCTCGTCGAGGATTGGCGCTTCGACGGCGACGTCTACCACCCGAGCGCGTGGCCGCTCGCCTGCGACGCGGCGCTCGCGACCTTCGCGGCTTCGGTCGCGCTCGACGGACACCCCGCGTTCGAGCTCGCACGCTCCGTCGTTCGCGACTCGTCCGACGTCGAGACGGTGGCGACCGCCGCCGAGGCGTTGCTCGCGCGGCTCGGCGACGACGCGTCGTGGGAGGATTGGTACACCCACGCGTTCTTGCGCGCGCACTCGGCGGCGCGTGGCGGCGCGATGTCGCGATGCGTGGCGCTCGGCCAAGCCACGGCGGCGGCGGGATGGGCCGCCGAGCTCTTGCGTTGGGCGCTCGAGCGCGAGGCGCTGACGCCCGAAGAGATCGTCGCCCTCGTCGAAAGCTGGGCGCCCGAGGCGGAGCACCTCGCGCGGGTACGAACGCCCGGCCTCGCCGCGCTTCGCACCGGAGAGGTCGGGGCCGAGTGTGTCGCCGCGAGCTGGCCGGGCTTGGCGATCGTCGCCGACGGAACGACGGATCGTGCGCGGCTCGACGCGTGGGCTTCGAGCTTCGCGACGAAGTCGCTCGACGACGCCCTCGGCGAGGTCGCGCGTCACGCCGACGCGCTGCGAGGGCTCGGCGTGATCGCGTTGCGGCCCGGAGGTCGCGGCACGGTGTGGCGATCGGGCAGCGTCGAGGCGTGGGTGGCCGACGACTCGCGCGTGGACACGAAAGTCGAAGGGGAGCTCGTGCGTGAGGGCGCCACGTGGGCGCTGCACGTCGGGGCGATGGAGCCGCGGCGTCCCACGCGCGCGGGAGCGGGCCTCGTCGCGTGGACGGGCGGCGCGAACCTCGACGCCTTCGCCGCGTTGCGCGAGCCCGCGTCGCCGCGTCCTCACGTGCCGCGTTGGGCCGACGCGCGCGAGAGGGCCGAAGCGCTCGTGTCGGCCGCGGTGCCGTTCCTCGTGGACGGCGACGCGACCGGCCTCGACCTTCGTGTGCGTTTCGAGGACGACGCGCGCGAGCCCGTCGACGGAGCGCTGGAGCGCGACGTGGTCGTGGTGATCACCGTGGTTCGCGCCGACGTGGACGGCGCGGCGGACGAAGACGCCGCCGCGGAGGCGTTGCGGGCGCGTTTGCCCGCCGCGCTCGGGCCCTTCGAGGTCGACGCCACCTACGTGAAGTGAGGGGGGCGTTTCGGGCGTCCCGCGCGCCACCGCGCCGTCCCGCGACCTGCTAGCGTTCGCGCCATGCCGGACCGTTGGATCGCCGAGGTCGAGAAGTGGCAGCGCCTCTACTTCGGCGCCGTGCTGATCGCGATCGTGCTTCTGGTGGTCCAGGTCGCGACCGAGTGGGCCTGGCTCGATTGGCCCCGCGCGCTCGCGTGGTTCGGTGCGGCCTACGCCTCGTACCGCGAGGGCCGCGCGCGCCGACGCCTCGACGAGGATGGCAGCTGGGCCCTCCTGCGCGCCTTGGCATGCGTCGCCTTCGGCTTTCTGGCCCTCCTCTGACGGCCAGCGCGGCGAGCGGAGCCCGTCGGTGTCTCCCTGACGTCGGGCGACGTGTCTCACAAACATTCGAAAGTATTGTGATATTCGTCGGTGGTGGATCGGGGGCGCCGGTCCGCCGTGACGGAACGATGACTCGCGCCCACCTCGACGCTTGCTAGCGTCGTCCCCTCCGGGACCGGGGGGACTCGGAGGACGAACGACCTCGATGCACCGCGACGATCCTTCCCTTCCCGACCCGCTCCCGCACGTGGACTACGAGGCCTTCGCGGCCGAGCTCGACGCGTTGCGCCGTGAGCTGCTCCGCTCGCTCGGTCCCGACGACTTCGCGCACCTTCGCAACGTCGCGCGTGCGGGACGCGCCTCCACCGCGCTCGGCTACGCCACCGCCTGGGTGGCCCCGAACCCGCTCTCGGCGCTCCTGCTCGCGTTCGGCTCGAGCACCCGTTGGGCGATCGTGATGCACCACGTCTCGCATCGCGGCCTCGACCGCATCGCCGAGGCGCCGCCGGAGTGGAAGAGCGACAAGTTCGCGCGTGGGCGTCGCCGCTGGCTCGATTGGCTCGACTGGATCTCGCCCGACGCCTGGGCCTTCGAGCACAACCGCCTGCACCACTACCACACGGGCGAGGTGCTCGATCCCGACCTGGTCGAGCACAACACCCAGAAGCTTCGCGACGCCGACGTGCCCATGGTGCTCAAGCACCTCGCGGTCGCCTTCTACGCGCTCACCTGGAAGATCTCGTACTACGCGCCGAGCACCTTCCAGACGTTGAAGCGCGCCGAACGCCTGAAGGCGGAGCGCAAGCCCATCAACGCCGACACGATGGACAACGCCGACGTGCCCTACCACGCGGTCTTCGATCCGCGGACCGCGGAAGGGCGCGAGTTCTGGAAGGAGTGCGTGTTGCCCTACGGGCTCGCGCGTTTCGTCGCCGCGCCCGCGCTCTTCTTGCCGCTCGGGCCCGTCGCGGCGGCGAACGTCGCGATCAACTCGGTGCTCGCCGAGCTGCTGACGAACCTGCACACCTTCGCGATCATCGTGCCCAACCACGTCGGCGACGACGTGCACCGTTTCGAGGGCCCCAACTCGGATCGCCCCGAGCTCTACGTGCGTCAGATCCTCGGCTCGGTGAACTTCCCGACCGGCGGCGTCGTCAACGACGTCTTGCACGGCTACCTGAACTACCAGATCGAGCACCACCTCTGGCCCGATCTGCCTCCGGCGGCGTACGCGCGGGCGGCACCGCAGGTGAAGGCGATCTGCGAGAAGCACCGCGTCCCCTACGTGCAAGAGAGCGTGTGGAAGCGGCTCAAGCAGACGGTCGACGTGATGGTCGGCAAACGCTCGATGCTTCGAAGCCGTCCGCGTTCGCGCAAGGAGCGCGAGGCGGCACGGGCCGAGGCCGCGGAGTAGGGCGTCGCGCTCGCCTGCGTAGCGCTCTCGAACCGGTACTCGAACCCGCTACCCGCCCGCTCGAAGGTGGGGCCGCAAGTCCATCGTGCGGCGGTGGACACGCGAAAGGCCGGGCGCGAGAACCACGCCGTCTACGTCTACCCGGCCGAGCATTACGCGCATTGGGCCGAGCGCCTCGGGCGCGAGCCGGCGCCTTGGGGCTTCTACGGCGAGAACCTCACGACGGAGGGGCTCGACGAGACGACGATTCGAATCGGCGACGTCCTCCGCGTGGGGGAGGCGGTGCTCCAAGTCACCTCCCCGCGCATTCCGTGTCGCAAGCTCGACGCGCGTATGGGCCTGCGCTTCGGACGCCTCTTCACCGAGTCGCGTCGCGTCGGTTTCTACGTTCGGGTGCTCACCGAAGGCGTGGTGTGGCCCGGCGCCGCGATCACGGTCGAGTCGACCGATGAGCGCTCGCCGACCGTCGACGCGTTCGTGCGCATCAGCGAGGAGGACGCGTGGGACCCCGACGCGTTGCGCGAGGCCATGCAGGCCCGCGACCTGCCGGCGTTCTGGCGCGAGACCTTCGAAGCCAAGCTCGAGCGCGCGCTTCACGGCGAGGGGTGGCATGGCTTTCGGCCCCTACGCCTGGTGCGACGCGTCGCCGAGACGGACGACGTCACGTCGCTGCACCTCGCGTGCGCACGAGGCAAGCCGCTCGCGCCCTTTCACGCCGGGCAGCATCTGATGCTGCGACTGCGCAACGAAGGAAGCAGCCCCAGCCTGCGCGCCTACGCGATCTCCAGCTCGCCGCGCGATCTCGAGACCTACCGCCTGACCGTTCGTCGTGTGGTCGGCGCGGGCTCGCTTCCCCCCGGCCTCGTCTCGGGCCACCTGCACGACGAGCTCGACGAGAGCGACGTCGTCTTCGCCGCCGCGCCGCGTGGCGCGTTCGGCCTCGAGCCGGCACCCGAGCACGTCTTCGTCGCGTTCGGCATCGGCGTGGCGCCGATCGCGAGCATGGTCCATGCGTGGGCGGGCGCGGGCGAAGCGTCGAGCGCGCACGTGCATCTGGTGCGCGTCGAAGCGCTGGTGCCCGAGCTGCGTGCGTTGGCCGAGACGACCTCGCTCGAGCTCGTGTCACACGAGCAGGTCCCCGACGCGAGCACGCTCCTGCGCGGCGCCGACGCGCACTACTACCTCGCGGGACCGAACCATCAGGTCGACGCGTTCCGTGAGGCGTTGCTCGCGGCGGGCGTTCCCGCCGAGCGTGTCGCGGCCGAACGCTTCGGCCCACGAAGCTGAACGACGAAGCGCCGACCCCGGGGTGGCGCTTCGTTCGTTCCCGTCGTTCAGCCGCGCGCGAGGAGCGCGGCGTCCTCGCGATCCATCCACGCGACCTGATCGATCGGCGTCTGCGCGAAACGCAGCGCCGCGGCGCGTGCTCGGCGGTCGCCGGAAGCGAGCGCGACGTCGGCGTGACGCACCAAGAGCGCGAGCTCGGCCGCACGTCCGAGCGTGAGCGCGAAGCGTCGCGCGCCGGCCTCGGCTTCGTCGCTGCCTTGCTTCGAGGCCGCGTCCACCCACTTCGCCGCCGCCGCCATCGCGTGCCGCGCACGTTGTCCCGCTTCGGCGAGCGCCGGGTCCTTCACGTCGGTCCACTTCTTCGCCGCCGCGAGCAGCTCCTGCAGCCCGCCTTCGCGTGCGAGCGCCCGCAGCGTGTCGAGCGAGAGCACGTTCGTGGTGCCTTCCCAGATCGAGAGCACCTGGGCGTCGCGGTAGAGCGTCGGAATGCCGGTGTCCTCGACGTAACCCGCGCCGCCGAAGGCCTCGAGCACCTCGGACATCACCGCCACGACCTGACGACCGGTGGTGAGCTTCGCGATCGGCGTCAGCAGTCGCAGCAACGCCGCCTCGTCCTCGCTCAGCTCGCCGTGCTCTTCCTTGCCGAGCAGCTCGACGATCTGGAACGTGAGCTGGAACGCGCCTTCGAGCTCGGCCTGCAGACCCGCGAGCGTGTCGGCGTGAAGCGGCTTGTCGACGAGGTGCGCGCCGAACGCGAAACGACGCCGGGCGTAGTCCCGCGCGAGCGCGATGCCGCGACGCATCGAGCAGACCGCCGTCACCGCGTTCCACGTGCGCGTGACGTTGAGCATCGGCGTGATGCCTCGAACGCCACCGACGGTGTCGCCCGTGACGAGCTCGGCGGGCGTGCCTTGCAGCATCAGCTCCGCGGTCGGCAGCTTCTTGGTGCCGAGCTTCTCCTTCAGGCGGTTGAGCGAGATGTTGCGCAGCCGGCCCTGCTCGTCGCGGCACTCCACGTAGAAGAGCGCGAGCCCGTGACCGCCGGGCGGGTTGCCTTCGGGGCGGCCGAGCGTGAGGGCCATCTGGCTCGCGGCCGCGCTCGTGAACCACTTGCGACCGTAGAGGCGCCACTGGCCGCTCGTTCCGTCAGCGCCGTCGTTCACCGCCACCGTCTCGGACAAGCCGACGTCGGACCCGCCCGTCGACTCCGTCATCCACTGACCGCTCGTCCAGAACGTCGCCGGGTCACGCGAGGTCAGGCGCGGCACCGCGCGATCGATGAGCGTTTGGTTGCCCGAGCGCAGCAGCGTCTTGGCTGCGCCATCCGTCATCGCGAGCGGGCACGCGAAGGTGTCGCTCGAAGGCGCGTAGAGGTACGCGAGCGCGAACTGATGCACGCGCGCGTAGCGGCCGAAGCGCGGATCGTAGGCCGCGGCGACCACGCCGTGCTTCGCCGCGATCGGCTCCGCCTTCTTCCACACTTGCGTCAGCTCGATGTGGTCGACGCGCTCGCCCCACGGCGACCAAGGCACGAGCCGCGGCTCTTCGAGACGGGTCTCTTGCGCGAGCTGCGCGAGCTCCACCGCGATCTCCCCCATCTCCCGCAGCTCCGGCTCGATGGCAGCGAGCACGTCCGGCGGCAGCGCGTGCCGGAGGTAGCCCTGCAGCATCGCGTCGTCGTCGTATTGGTTCGTGAGGGTGGGCGGCGCTTGGTGGAACGACTTGATCTCGCGCATGGCGGCGAAACCTAACAGCCTTCGCGCACCCCTGAGAAACCTTCGCGGCCTTGCACGCGGGTCGTGCATCGGCGCCGTGCCGCGCCCCTCGAAGTGGCTGCAGACCCGCCTCGGTCCGCCCGCCGCCATGCCGTCGGACCGAAAGCCTCGGACTGAGGGGTCCTGCGGGCCCCGGCCAGCCCCGAATCCAGCTCGGGGAAAACCCGCGCCGATGGACCCCGGAGATCGCCGCGAACCGAGCCGCAGAGCGTGCCCGACCCCGGATCGGGCCCGACCGCTGCTCCCGTCCCGGCCGGCCTCTCGGCCCCCAGCCCCACGCCACGTTGCGACGCAGGGCGCGATCCCCGTGGGAACCCTCACGATCGAGGGAGTTTTGGCCCGGATCCCAATCGTGTCGGGGATGCCCGACGGGGCCAGTCCGGACCTGCCCTCCCGGGAACGACCTGCTACCTTCGGCCTCCCCGCAGACCTGCGAGCAAGAGCGAGATCCCGCATGCAAGACTTCGGCGTCAACCAAGGGCTCGTGGAGGAGATGTTCCTCCGCTGGGCCGGCAACCCGTCCTCCGTCGACGAGGCGTGGCGACGCTTCTTCGAGGGCCTCGAGCCCTCCGAGCTGCCCCAACTGACCTCCGCCGGCACGATCGCGGCCCCCGTCGTCGGCCAGCCCGTCGAGACGAAGGGCAACGGCGCCAACGGCGGCCACGGCTACGCCCAGATCCCGGCGAGCGCGCCCGTCCCGAAGACCGGCGAGCTCTCGGGGGTCTACAAGCTGCCGCCGACCGCCGAGGACATTCCCTTCATCGAGCGTCGCGGCGAGCCTCGCACCACGGCCTTCCCGCCCTCGGCCGAGGTCATGACGGCGACCGAGCTGCAGGCGCGTGTCGCCGCGCTCGTGAACGCGTACCGCGTGCGCGGCCACCTCTACGCGAACCTCGACCCGCTCGGTCTCTCCGAAGGTCCGGACGCGAGCGAGCTCTTCCTCGAGCGCTACGGCCTCGCGCACGTGCCGCCCGACACCGTCTTCTCCACCGGCGATCTCGCGGGCCCGCCCGTCGCGACCCTCGGCGAGATCCTCGAGCGCGTCACGGACACCTACACGCGCTCGATCGGCGTCGAGTTCACGTTCCTCGAGGACCGCGAGGCGCGCACCTGGCTCCAGAACGCGATGGAGTCGACGCAGAACCGCATCTCGCTCTCGCGCGAGGAGCAGCTGCGCATCCTGACGAAGCTCACCGACGCGGAGATCTTCGAGCAGTTCCTCCACACGAAGTTCATCGGCGCCAAGCGCTTCTCGGTCGAAGGCGCCGAGAGCGTCATCCCGATGCTCGACCTGCTGATCGAGCGCTCGGCCGAGCTGGGCGTCGAAGAGGTCGTGCTCGGCATGGCCCACCGCGGTCGTCTCAACGTGATGGTCAACATCATGGAGATGAACGTCCGTGAGATCTTCGCGGGCTTCGACGACGACAACCCCGAGCTCCACCTCGGCGGCGGCGACGTGAAGTACCACCTCGGGTACTCGATCGATCGTCACACGGCGTCCGGCAAGAACGTGCACATGACGCTCACGTTCAACCCGAGCCACCTCGAGTTCGTGAACCCGGTCGTCGAAGGTCGCGCGCGCGCCAAGCAGGATCGCCGCGGCGACACCAACGACCGCACGAGCGTCCTGCCGCTGCTCATTCACGGCGACGCCGCGTTCATCGGCCAGGGCATCGTCGCCGAGACGCTGAACCTCGGCGAGCTCACCGCCTACGCGACGGGCGGCACCGTCCACGTCGTCATCAACAACCAGGTCGGCTTCACGACCAACCCCGAAGACTCCCGCAGCACGCGCTACTGCACCGACATCACGCGCATGCTCCGCTGCCCCGTCTTCCACGTGAACGGCGAGGATCCGGAGGCCGTCGCGCAGGTCGTGCAGCTCGCGGCCGAGTACCGCCAGCGCTTCCACCGCGACGTGGTCATCGACCTCTACTGCTACCGCAAGTACGGCCACAACGAGGGCGACGAGCCGCGCTTCACGCAGCCCGTGATGTACGGCGCGATCGACAAGAAGAAGACCGTCCGCGAGATCTACGTCGACCACCTCGTCGAGACGGGCTCGATCACCCGCGAGGACGCCAAGGAGATCGAGACGCGTCGCAACGCCGACCTCGAGCGCGCGCTCGAAGAGTCGCGCACCGGCGACTACGCGCTCGTCCCGGTGTCGATGAAGGGCCTCTGGGAGAACTACACCGGCGGTCTCGATCGCGAAGCGGCCGACGTGCCGACCGCGGTGCCGATGGAGAAGCTCAAGGAGCTCCTCGATCGCCTCACGACGTACCCGGACTGGTTCCAGCCGCACAGCCGTCTGCAGCGCTTCGTGCTCGACAAGCAGCGGCAGGTGCTCGACACGGGCGTCGACGTCGACTGGGGCACCGGCGAGAACCTCGCGATGGCCTCGATCCTCGCCGAGGGCACGCACATCCGCCTCACCGGCCAGGACGTGCGCCGCGGCACGTTCAGTCACCGCCACGCGGTCATCTACGACGTGCGCAACGGCCGCCGCTACACGCGCCTCGGACACGTCGCGGAGAACCAGGGCGGCCTCGAGATCTACGACAGCCCGCTCTCCGAGGCCGGCGTGCTCGGCTTCGAGTGGGGTTACTCGCTCGACACCCCGGACGCGCTCGTGATGTGGGAGGCGCAGTTCGGCGACTTCGCCAACGGCGCGCAGGTCATCATCGACCAGTTCATCTCGTCCTCCGAGGACAAGTGGAACCGTCTGAGCGGCCTCGTGATGCTCCTGCCGCACGGCTTCGAAGGCATGGGCCCGGAGCACAGCTCGGCGCGTCTCGAGCGTTTCCTCAGCCTCGCGGCCGAGGACAACATGCAGGTCGTCAACCTCACGACGCCCGCGCAGATCTTCCACTGTCTCCGCCGCCAGGTGGTGCGTCCGTGGCGCAAGCCGCTGATCGTGATGACGCCGAAGAGTCTTCTTCGTCATCGTCGCGCGATCTCGACCCTCGAAGACCTCGCGACCGGCGAGTTCCAGCGCGTGATTCCGGACACCACGCCGGACCTCGACGCCAAGAAGGTCAAGCGCGTGCTCTTCTGCTCGGGCAAGGTCTACTACGACCTCCTCGAAGAGCGGGAGAAGCGCGGCATCACCGACATCGCGCTCGTGCGCCTCGAGCAGCTCTACCCGCTGCGCCCCGAGGAGCTCCAGGCGGCGGTCGAGTCCTTCCCGAAGAAGGCCGAGCTCTGCTGGGTGCAGGAAGAGCCGTGGAACATGGGCGCTTGGTATTACGTGCGCGCGCGTTTCCCGGACATCTTCGGCAAGCGTGACATTCGCTGCGTCGCGCGCGCCGAGAGCGCGAGCCCCGCGACGGGCTCGAACGCGGCCCACAAGCTCGAACAGAGCCGCCTCCTCGACGAAGCGCTGGGCTGACCCCTCGCTCGCCGAGGAACGAGCCCCGGAGCGATGCTTCGGGGCTCGTTCGTTCCGTCTCGCCACGAAGGTCCTCCGCCGTCGAACCTCGCGGCGCACGCGTGTAGGGTGCGTCCGCGGAGGAGACCGATGTCGGACGAGCTGCGAGGCGTCGACGAGAACGACCAACCCTACGTGCTTCGGCGCGAAGGGCGTCGGCTGCTGCTCGAGCACGAGGGCGAGACCAAGGAGCTCGAGCGCCAGACGTTGCGCTACGAGCTCGGCCGCCTGCGCGACGCGCTCCTGGTCGGCACGACGAAGCTGCCGATTCCGCGTGGCAAAGGCAGCGCGGCCCGCGAGCTGATCGCGAAGGCCGCGTTCGACGTCGCCGAGCCCGCCGGAGAAGAAGGAGCACTTGCGGCGCGCACCGCGTCCGAGCAGGCGTGGCTCGCCTCGTGGCTCGGGGAGAACGAGGAGCTGCTCGCGTGGGTTCCTACCGCCACCGAGCTCTCGGTGCCTTCGACGCTCGAAGACGCGTCGTCCGTGGAAGCGCTCCTCGCGATCACGACCGAGCGTGCGGCGCTCGTCGCGTTCGGTCCGCTCGGCGACGTTCGGGTCGATGCGCTCGAGGGCGAGGTTTCGGTCGATCGGGGACTCGCGCGGACGACGGTTCGAGTCGGCGATCGGAAGATCGAATCACCACTCGGCCGGGGCGAGTCGCTCGCCCTCGCCGCGCCTTGGGTCGCCTTGCCACCGGCGTCGCGTGCCCGCGCGGTCGCCACGCACTTTCGCGCGAAGCAGCCCGCCGTCGCGGCGGCACACCTTCGCCGCGCGGCGCGCCGTGGCGACGTGCTCGCGGAGCTCCTGTTGGTGTGGCTCGGTTACGGGGCGGTGGAAGAGGTCGTGCCGCGTCTTCCGGGCGAAACCTTCGCCGAGCTGGCCTCGCTCGCCGACGCGTGGGAGGCCACGCCGCAAGAGCGCGGTGCGCTCGTGGACGCGCTCGTGTCCGAGGTCGAGGCGCAGGCGAACGACGACGCGCGGACGGCCGCGTTGGAGGTGCTCGAGGGCCGACGTCGCGTTCGATCGAAAGACGACGCGCTCGACGACGACCTGCGTTGGATGCCGCGCTTCGTCGCGCTCGGCGCGAGCCCACGGGTCCGCGAGCACCTTCGCGCGCACCTCGCGGAGCTGCCGGCTCCGCAGGTCCTCGAGCTCGTCCCGCAGCTCGGCACCGACGAACGTCCGCCGATGCACGCGCAGCGCGTCGCGCTTCTCGAAGCGATCGACACGCTCACCTCGGAGCCCGAGAGCCACGACGACGCGCGCCGCGAGCTCTTGCAGCTCTCGCCTTTCGACGCGTCGCGTGCCGCCGTCGCCTTCGAGTCACCGCGCCTTCGAGCACGCGTGGAGGAGGTGCACGCGCTCTTGGCGGTCGGAGGGCTCGCCCCGCACGAGGGGGGCTTCGTCGCGCCGAGCGTGAAGCAGCTCGAGCGCCCGGTGATCGATCGGCATCTGCGTCATCCGCTCACGCGCGACCGGAGCGTCGTCGATCGTCTTCAGGCGCTCATCGCAGACGTCGAGGTGCCCGACCTCGCCGCGATTCGCAGCTTCGCGCGGCGCCTCGACCACACGCCCGCGCTCGACGCCGTCACCGACGCCTGTGTGATGCTCGGCACGAGCGGCGTCGAAGCGTTCGTCTCGCAGGGCGGCAAGGCCCACGGCCTGCGGGTCTTCGAAGGCAAACCCTCGACGCTCCTCTTCGGCGCCGAGCACCTGCCCGGCGGCGCGCACGCGCTCGACGACGGCGAGGTGCGGTTCGCGATCGGCGCCGAGATCGCACACCTCGCGTTCGACCACGCGCGCGTCTCCACGAGCGAGGTCTGGGCCGGGGCCTGGCAGACCGGCAAAGCGACGCTCTCCGTCGCGCTCACGCTGCTCCCGCTCGCCGAGCGCTTCGCGCATTGGGGTGGACGCATCGCCACCGCCTCGGGCATCGGCGAAGCGATCGGCGGTGTGTTGCCGAAGAAGGCCAAAGCGACCACCGATCACCTCGGCGTCGAACAAGAGCAGCTGCTCGCCGCGCATCAGCTCTTGCAGCTCAGCGCGGATCGCGCGGGTGCGGTGCTCGCGGGCGACTTGCGCGCTTCGGTACGTGCGCTCTTCCTCGTCACGACGACGGGGCGCGCCGAGCTCCCGACGGCGATTCGACTCGGCCTCGGCGAGCTGCTTCGGCGCCGCGACGCGTCGAACGCCGTCGCCCACCCGATGCTCGCGCTGCGCACCGCGGCGGTGATCGGGTTCTTGGTCGACGACGACCACGAAGCGGTCGCCGCCGCGCTCGCGCGTTGATCGTTCCCGAGGGTCGACGACGATGCGTTGGCGCGTCGACCACCGAGTACCCTCGACGAGGAGGCGTGGGCCGGGCGTCGACAGCCGAGCGCGCTCGACCATCCGGCGAGAGCGTCACGCGGTCGACGATCGACATGTCGCCGACCTGCGACGCGTCGTGCGCACGTCGCTTCCGAGAGTCTGGTAGCTTCCGCGACCTCAGGAGGTCTCGATGAAGGTGATGAAGAACGGAAGCCGCGGCGACGACGTGAAGGCGCTGCAGACGAAGCTCGGCCAGCTCGGCTACGACCTATCCGCCGACGGAATCTTCGGCGATGGAACCGAGAAGGTGGTCCGCAACCTCCAGACGCTCTTCGGCTACACCGTCGATGGGCTGGTGGGCGAAGGAACGCTGGGGTTGATCGACGCGCAGGTCGGCTACGGATGGAACGCGAGCGCCCCCGACGCCACCGAGCGTGCGCTTCGCGCGCAGGGCAAGTCGGCGGAGGCCGATGCCATGAAGGCGCAGCGTGAGGCGGGCGCGGCGGCCGCCGCCGCGAAGAAGGGCTGAGAGCACGCCCCACTTGCACGGATCCGATTCGTGCAAGTGGGGGCCGTGCTCGGTGGTGGGAGGGGGCCCCAATCCGGCTTTGCCGGTTGGGGGAGGGAGCGCGCCGCTCCCTCGAAAAGAAGGAAGAGCATGAATCAGTGCAACTGATTCTTGCTCTGAGCCCCGGCCTTCACGACGATGCACGTGGCGTGAACACGTGCATCGTCCGTGAAGGCGTCCAGCCCGGGGCGTCCGCCGAGTGGCGGCGCGTGGTCGTCCGACGAGTGGCCGTTGCGTGGTCGTCCGACGAGTGGCCGTTGCGTGGCCCACGTTCGGGTTTCGACGCGTTCGCAGCACGGGCCCCGCAGGAACGAAACGCGGGCCGTCGGGCTCCGCGGGAAGCTCCGGTGGACGAGGGGCTCAGCTCGACGACACCGCGATCTTTCGCGCCCCCGGCGCCGCGCGCTTCGGAAGACGAAGTGTGAGCACGCCGTCCGCGGTCTTCGCTTCGATCGCCTCCGCGTCGACGGTCTCCGGCAAGGTGAAGCTGCGCGTGAAGGAGCCGTAGAAGCGCTCGACGCGGCGGTAGCCTTCCTTGTCGTCTTCGCGGCTCATCTTCCGTTCGCCGCGCACGGTCAGCAGGTTCTTCTCGACGTCGACGTGAATCTCCTCGGGCTTCAAGCCCGGAACCTCGACGTCGACGGTGAAGCATTGGTCGTCTTCGTGAATGTCGACGGCGGGCTTGAAGCTCTCTTCGCGTGCGCTCCGCGTGAAGAGCTGGTCGTGCAGGCGGTTCATCTCGGCAAAGGGATCCCAGCGGCTGATCGTGGTCATGGACGTACCTCGGCTTTGCACCGAGCCGCACGGCTCGGATTCGTTTTGCGTTCGTGCTCCGGAGCCACCGGATGGCTCCTTTGCAGGCTGCGGATGGGCGTGCCGTCGTTCACCCGCTCCGGAGCGAGGCCTCCGAACGGCGGCACGGGTCGAAGCTAAACACCGACCTCGAAGCGTCAACCGCGCCTCGGGGGGTGGAGCCCCCGAGTTGCGAGAGGAACGTCACGGAGTCTCGCCGCTCGCCCTTCGTTCAGCGCGATGCGTCCGAAGCGTCTCGATCGAAGCAGCCGCGAAGCCGGTCGATCTCGGCGCGTGGTCAATCCGTGAGCTCGTGCCCCAGGCGACCGAGAGGTGAAAGCGGACGGCTTCGCGCTCAGGAGCGAGAATCCGGTGCACTGATTCTTGCTCCTCCTGAGTCCGTGCAAGTGGTGGCGGACGCTGCGACGCCCTGAGACACACGACGTGACGGCTGCGACGTCGGGACGCACGCCATCACGTCGAATCGCGGGTCTTTCCTGAAAACGAGACTCAGTCCAGACCTGGCCTGCGCGATGCAATGGCTTCGAGGCGAGGCTCGGCGCGACGCCGACCTCCAGGCCCTCGCGGGCCACGAAAGGATTCGACCATGGAAAGCCAGGACACCACGCCCCGCCTCGAGCTCAACGGTCCCGTGCCGGACTTCGAAGCGGTGACCACCCACGGCAAGCTGCGCCTCTCCGAGTGGAACAAGGACAAGTGGGTGATTCTCTTCTCTCACCCCGCGGACTTCACGCCGGTGTGCACGACGGAGTTCATGGCGTTCGCGAAGATCGAAGGCGAGCTCGCGAAGCGAAACGTCGCGCTGCTCGGCAACTCGATCGACAGTGTGCACAGCCACATCGCGTGGGTGCGATCGATCAAGCAGCTCTTCGACGTCGACATCAACTTCCCGATCATCGCCGACCTCGACATGAACGTCGCGCGCACCTTCGGGATGTTGCACGCCGCGAGCTCGGCCACCGCCGCGGTTCGTGCGGTCTTCGTCATCGATCCTCAGCGCAGGCTTCGCGCGATGATCTACTACCCGCTCAACCTCGGTCGAAACTTCGACGAGATCCTTCGTGTGATCGACGGCCTGCAGACCGCCGACGAGCACGGTGTCGCCTGCCCCGCCGACTGGCGGCCCGGCGACAAGGTCATCGTGCCGCCGCCCGCGACCACCATGGCGGCAGAGGAGCGGGTGAAGGACACGTCGCTCGAGGTGACCGACTGGTACTTCTCGAAGAAGCAGCTCTGAACGTCGCGCGCGCCGACGATGCGCTCCCGCGTGTCGTCGGCGTCGCGTCGGTCGCTCCACAACCTGACGTGACCTCGAGGAGGTCGGGAGCGGAATGGCGCCATGGAATCGCTGTCCGAGCTACTGCGCGCCCACGGGCTTTCGCCGACCGACAAGCGTCTTGCGATCGCTCGCTACGTGCTCCGCACCGACGACCACCCCACAGCGGAGCGCGTGATGGCCGAGGTTCGTCGCGCACATCCCGAGGTCTCACGCGCGACCGTCTACGCGACGCTCGCGGCGTTCGAAGCGCATGGCCTCCTTCGTCGCGTCGAGCTCGGGCTCGGGCACGTCGTGCTCGATCCGAAGGTTCGATCCCACCACCATTGGATCGACGAGACAGGCCGCGTGCACGACTTGCCCGCCGACTCCCTTCGCGTCGAGGGACTGGAAGCGTTGGGCGTCGAGGACCCGCAGGTGGAGATCGTCGTGCGTGGGCGACGCGCGAAGTCGTGAGCGACGCCAAGCGGCTTGGTGATGATCGGCGACGCGCTCGTGCTCACTCGCCCGCGTAGGTCCACTCGAAGTCACGCACCCCGTACTGTCGGCGACCTCCCGTTTCCGTGATGTCGTAGCGACCGTGAATGCGGCGTCCGTCAGGCGACACGTGCACCTCGAGGAGGCGCCCGCGCCGGCCGATGCTCGCCTCCTCCCACGTGCCCGTCCAACGCGCTCCGGAGCGAACCAGGACGATTCCGCCGGGCGTGCGTGAGTAGGTGTCGGAGTAGGTTCCTTCGAGCCCGCTCGCGGTGGGTCGAAGCTCGATCCTTCCCCAACCGCGGCTGCTCCAGCGCCCCGGCAGCGGGCCGCCTTCGGTCGCGGGACGGGTGGCGTTCGTGGGCGGCGTCGTGGGGGTCGACGTCGCCGTCGCGGCTTGAATGCGAGGCAACGAAACGCGGTACGTGTCCGGCGTCTGGCTGCTCATCATCGGGAGCGCGCGAAACGTCGCGCCCGCGAAGGGGCAAGCCAAACGCTGCGCCGACGCTTCGCCGTCGGCGATCGCGCGCATCATCGCGCCTCGTGCGCTGCGCTCGAGGGACACGTTGCCGCGTTGAATCGCGGTGTGGCCTTGGCCGAAGAGAAAGCCGACCTCGAGCGTGGCGGAGTCGCAGGTGCCCGTCTGCTCGAGGCGCCCGGTGCGTGCGCTCAGGAACACACGGAGCGCGTCGCGAAAATGACGTCGAATCAGGCCGAGCTCGCGCGTCGCCCCGCCAGGACCGAGGCCGCCGATGCGCCTGGCGAGCTCGTCGATCTGACGTTCGATCGCGGCGAAGCGCTCCGGGTGGTAGGGCGGGTCGGAGACTTGCGCGCGAAACGCCGCCACGTGCGCGCGAGCGCGTGCGAGGTCGTCGCGGACCTCGGCGGCGTTCGCAGCGGTCACCTGGCCGTCGGTGGCCACGATGCCCGCGGCCCAGCCGAGGTTGATGCCCGCGTCGAGGATGTGGCGTTGGGCGTCGCCTTGGGCTTCGGCGGAAAGCGGCGACGCGAGGAGCGTGCCCGCGAGGGCGAGAGCGAGTGAGAGACGCATCGTAGGACCTCGGATCGCGAAGGGCGGCGCGACGCGCCTCCCCGGTCGTGAGCGAGCCGCCGACACGACGACCCTCGAGCGAAGAAAGAGCTCCGGTCCCCCCGGAGAGTTGGACTAGACGCTACGAGGGATTGGACATTCACCTCGATGGCGTTGACAACTGCGGAGTCCCGGTTGGGATCTCGGTCGTCATGAAGCGAGAGTCGGCGTCACCTCTCGGGAACGCAGCTCAGGGGGTGGTTGGCCATGGTGGGCGGCGCGAGTGAGCGGTGCCGTCTTCACGGCACCCACGCGCAGGTCGTGCCGGCGAGCGCGCCGCGGCCTTCGAAGCGATCGTCCACCGCCTCCAAACGACCGCCCAACGTCTCGACCGCGGAGACACACGCGCCTCGCGGCGAGACCTCGACGACCGCCGTGCCGTCGATCCCCTCGACGTACACGCGACCTCGCAGGGTCCAGGGGCCCCGCTCGTCGAGCGCGCACGTTCGCGACGCTCGGGTCGCCGGGAGCAGCTCGGGCGTGGCCTCGGGATCGATCGGGAACGCGACGCTTCGATCGGGCGTCGCGTAGACGACGAAGTAGGGACGGCCGTCGCGTAGACCGAGGACGCCGCCGCCGCGCCATCGTCGCGCCGCCGTGTGGGTCCCGGACGCGTCGAACTGGAGAAGGTGACCGAGACAGTGCTGCACCATCACGGCGATCCCGTCGCGGGTTCGCGCCACGTCGACGCCGAAGCCCCACGTCGCACACCCCTGGCACTGATCCCGCTCTCCCTCGAGCTGCAGCACGAGAGCCGAGGGAAACGCGTGGGCTTGCGAAGGTCGGAGCTGCACGGACACGGGGCGCGCGTCGACGTCCACGAGGTACTCGAGCTCGCCGCCCGTTCGCCAACGGTGCGCGCTCGCCGACGCGTCGCTCGGTGTCGTGCAACGCAAGTGCGGCGTCGGCTCCTCGTCGTACTCCATTCGCTGCCACGGCGGGTAGGCAGCGAAGCGGGGGCTCCCTTCGCTGGGCATCGGGCTCTCGGGCACGTCGTCGAGGGATACGCGCTCCGCTCCTCCGACGAGCACGCAACCGTCGGCGCCACAGCGCGGTTCGAGGTTCCGGCCCACTCGAACGAAACGCCACGACGCACCGAGCGCCCGCCCGTGCAGCAGGCCACCGTCGGTGCGAACCACCACGTCGCCCCGCGCGCCGACGACGGCGGCGTAGGCGACGGCCGGAAGCGCACGGTCCACACGCTCGGCGCCATGCAACACCTCGAGGCGCTCGTCGGCGACGAGCAGCACGCGGCCTCCGGGACCGCAGTGAAGGGCGCCGCCGTCGACGAAGTGCATCGCTTCCCGGCCGTCGGGGTCGCGAATCCAGACTTTCTTTGCGCCGACCCGGATCACCGCGTTCTCTCCGCACCACTGCAGCGAGGCCGCGCCGTCGACTGCGAGCTCGTGAAGCGCGCCATCGGGACCGATGCCGCACACACGCTCGTCGGTTCGTGAGCCGTCGGCACACGTGCCGTGCCAGCTGGGCCAATAGGTGTCGCGCAACTCCTCGGTGACGGGCTCGCGCCGACGGTGCACGACGTCGTCGTCGCCAACGCGCACGACGGTCGCGTCTTCGTCCGGGCCGGCGCGGAGCACGAAGCCGCTCGGGTCGTCGCCCACGAGGGCCCACGCGCCCGGCACGACGACGCTGCTCACCGAGCCCGAGGGCGCTCGCCGATAGAGCACGCCTCCGAGCAACGTCGCCTCCGTCCCGTCGAGACGGGTGCGTGTTGTCTCCGCGCCCGCGTACGATTCGAATCGCCGTGCGACGAAGGGCGTCGCGTCGCGCGCGAGAAGCTCACGCCACACTCGCGCACGTGCGGCGACGGGTTCGGCGGTGGCGAGGCAGCGTGGCCGGGGCATCGCGCGTTGGTTTGCGGTCCAGGCGTCGCTCGCCTTCACCGCGAGCGTTCCGTTCACGATGCGCCACCGCTGCCAGGGATCACGCGAGGGAACGCTTCGCAACGCGTCCCACGGGCCCCGCACGGCGTGCCCGCTTGGCAACCAGACGAGGCGTTCTCTCGGGCCGAGCGCCCACGCGTCGACCACCGGCCACGGCGTCTGCACCTCGTGGACTCCGAATCGATCGAGCTCCACCACCCCCGCGTCGTCGACGTGCACGACCGCACCTCGTTGGGGAGGCGCGACCTCGTAGCGTCTGGGCGACGCGAGGATGCGTGCGGTGAGCTCGGGTTCCGTGCTCGACAGCGGAACCAGTGGACCGAGCGCGTCGGCGGCGAGGAAGGGCTTGAGGTCGTCGCGCACGAAGAGCCAGCGGTCGCCGAGATCGGCGCCGTGGATCAGCGAGGCGGAGGCAGCAGAGATCGCGACACCCGCGAGATCGTCGCGCACCAACACACGATGGAGACCGATCGCGAGCAAGGTCGCCTGGGCTCCTTCGAGGCGTGCGTGGCCGAGCACGACGCCCTCGCGGCAACCGTCGAGTGAGCGCGGTGGAGGTACGGGCGCCTCGATGGGCCGCGGACCCTGGGCGGCGCAGGCGACGAGCAGGGCGCACACGAGGGGCCGCATCGAAGAGCAGACCCACCGACCGTCCGGGAATTGGGGCCGCGATTCATGAGAGGAGAGGTGGGGCGGCGTGCCACATGCCGGGTCCACGTCCGGGGATCTCCCCGCGTCGCGACGTTGCCACCCCGGGGCTACGTCGGCGAGACTGCCCGCCGGATGGGAGTCCAGGGCCGGAGATGAATCTCCGAGGTTGCTCGGTCGTCCCTCGCCCCGCCGCGAGCGCGGTGGCTTTCACGAGAGGATAGGGATCCATGAAGAAGCTTCGTTTGCTGGCGGGTCTGTACGCCGCCCTGGCCGCGATGACCGGCTGTGTCGTCGAGGTCAACTTCGAACCCATCGGCGGCGACGTGACCGTCCAGGGCAACTGGACCATCAACGGCGGCGTCGCGGACGCCACGAGCTGCGGTGCCGCGGGCATCCAGACGGTTCGCCTCCAGGTCTGCGAGTTCGTCGACGGCGATTGCTACACGGCGACCAACCTCCAGGCCGCGTGCAGCGCCGGCGCGCTCAACACCGGGCCGCTCCTGCTCGCCGACACCTACGCGCTGCGTTGGCAGGCGATCCTCACCGACGGAACGGTCAGCAACGGCGCCTGGGAGACGGTCACCGCCCCTGCCGCCAGCACCATCACGACCAGCGTGAACTTCGAGACTGCGGGTCCGGCCGAGGACACCCTCGCGGGCACCTGGACGGTCGGCGGTGCGCCGGCGGACGCGACGAGCTGCGCGTCGGCGGGCATCATGAACGTGCGCCTCGCGTTCTACACGGACGACCAGGGCGTCAACCTCTTCCGCCAGACCACCTTCCCCTGCAGCGACGGTGGCTTCGACAGCCGCACCGGCATGGGCCCGACGCTCCCCGACGGAATGTACTACAGCGAGTGGCAGGCCCTCGACGCGAGCGGCGCCGTGATCGCCGCGAGCGAGCTTCCGCTCCTCGAGCTCGACACCTCGGCCGTCACCCACGCGAACCTCGCGCCGGTCGACTTCCCCGCGGGTGAGCCGATGCTCACGATCAACGTCCGCTACGAGATCCCGGGCACCGGCACGGACGGCACCTGCGCCGAGGCCGGCGTCAGCAACAACCGCTACATCTTCGACCTCTTCACGGCGGCCGGCGCGGCGGTCTCGCTCGACCCCGACATCACCACCTGCGTGAACCAGGTCGAGCTGCCGGGCCTTCCGGCGGGCAGCTACAACCTCGAGATCGCGGCGGAGAGCGCCGACGGCTCGATCAAGTGGGGCACCGGCGCGATGGCCGCGTCGAGCTGTGGTGGCATCTCGTACGACGGTGGCCGAGTGGAGTTCGACTGCTTCGTCGACATCACGCCCTGATCGTCTGCGCGTAAATCGAAAGACGGCGCCCCTCGAGGGCGCCGTTTTTTCTTCCGTCGATCTCACTCACGGGTGATCGCGAAGACGTACACGCCTCCCGCGCCGGCCGCGATCACACGTCGGTCGCCGTCGAGGACGATGTCCTCGCCGTTCTCGCTGTCCGCGCGCGCGAGCAGGGTGCGGGTACCGAGGTCGAAGAGGGCGACGCCGCGGTTGAAGCCGAGGCCGGCCATCCAGGGGCCGTCGATCGAGAACGAGGTCAGGTCCTCGGGGAAGTCGCCGCGAGCGATGGGGCCGACGGTGGCGCGGCCGTTCGTCAGGGTCGTCGTGTCGCCCGAGACGAGCACGAGGCGGCCGTCCGCCGCGCTGGCGAGGGCCGCGTTGCCGGGTGCGGCGCTTCGGCCGCGTTCGGCGAGGGTGATCGGGTCGAGCTCCACGAGCACGTAGTCGCCGCCGTCGGTGGCCAGCGCGAAGACGGCGTCGTCGGTGCTGGCGACCTCGCGCACGTCGGCGAGGTCCACGCGGGTACCGACGACTCCGTCGGCGCCGACGAGCTCGACGGCGGCGAAGTCCACCGCGCGCACGAAGCCGGCCCCGTGCGCGGCGACGGAGTGCGTGCGGCCCTCGAGCTGCGCGATCGTGGTGCCCGCCGGGTCGAGCAGAACGAGGAACGAGAACGTGCCCACGGCGAGGCGATCGTCGGACCACGCCATCGCGCCGTCTTGAAAGAGATCGCCGTCGCCGATGCGGTGCAGCTCGGTGCCGGGGCTGCCGTCCAGCGGCAAGGAGACGATGCGCTTGCCCCAACCCGAGGCGGCGACGCGGACTCCGTCGGGCGAGAGCGCGAGCGAAACCACCTGCGCGGGCTCCTCGGCGGCGAAGGTCAGCGTGGTCGGCGCGGCGAGGGTGGGGCGCGTGGCCGTCGCGCGGTCCGAGGCGGGGGCGTCGACCGGCCCTTCGTCCTTCTCGCACGTGCAGCCGATCATCAAGAAAAGACAGAGGATTGTTCTGGGCATGGATGTTCCCATGCGGGAACATTCGGTGGGGCACCATGCCGCGGCGTGAATCCGGAAACCATTGGCGCGAATCGGACGCGTCCGAGCCCGAGGCGGTGTGCGAAGCGCCTTCGAGCGATGCCCCGAGCGTCGCGATCCGCGAGCGCACCGGTGCGCTCGAACGCTTCTTCGTTGCCCCCTCCGAGCGGGTGTTGGTGCGCAGCACCTTCGTCCTCACGTGCACGCACGGCGGCGTTTGGGCGTTGCGTGCGTGGGGACGCGTCGAGCGCGAGAGCATCGACGAGCTCGTCGAGGTCTTGAGCAGGCTCGCCGAGCGCCCGGAGCGCCGACAGCTCTTCGACCTGCGTGGCATCGAGACCTACTCGGCCGACGCGATGGCCGCGGTGGTCGACTTCTACGCGAGCCACCCACGCTACGCGTCGACGATCGCGCGCGAGGCCGTCGTTCGGCCCGACGGGTTGGTGGGGGTGTTCGCGGAAGGGTTCTTCCGTGCGGTCGACGTGCCCTTTCCCACGACCGTCGTGACGGCAGAGGCCGACGCGCTCGCGTTTCTCGGCGAGCCGGCGGGCGCGCTCGCGTTCGAGGGGTGGGAGATCGAACGCGCGTCCGACGTCGTGTGGCGCGTGCGAGAGGCGGTCGTGGCCCTCGGCGCGAGCGCGCGTTTGGACGACGTCGCGAGGGCGCTCGGCACCAGCGGGCGAAGCCTTCAGCGTGGTCTCGCGGTGGAAGGCACGAGCTTCCGTTCGGTTCGGCGCGACGCGTTGGCGGATGAGATCGACCGCCTGCGTGCCTCGCAGCGTTGGACGTTGAAGGAGATCGCGGCGCGGCTCGGGTTTCGGAGCCTCGGGCGGCTTTCGGAGCTCTATCGGGAGGCGCGGGGGCGGGCGCCGAGTCGGGGGTAGACGGAGTCGGAGACGGAGTCGGAGACGGAGTCGGAGTCGGAGTCGGAGTCGGAGTCGGAGACGGAGACGCCGCGTCGCGGCACCGCGCTTCGCACTTCGGAGACGCCGCGTTGCGGCCGCGCTTCGCGCTTCGGAGACGCCGCTTCGCGGGCGCCGCGCTTCGGAGTCGCCGCTTCGCGGGGTCTCGAACACCGACGCCGCCGCCGAATCCCGCAAAGCAGCCGAAGTGCGCAGCGGGTGAGACGAAAGCTGCCGAAATGCTCGCTTCGCCGGCGAGCCTTCACCGCTTGTGGAGCATTCGCCAGCAGGCGCCGGCGATTCGGTCGGCGAGTCGGAACGCGCGCTCCGCGTCCGCCGCGTCGACGTAGCCGAGGCACCGCGCGATGTGCAGCGCCGCCTTGGTCTCTTGCGCGGAGCCGAAGGCCGATTGGTAGCGAAGGCGACGGTTGCCGCCGTCGTGCCCGCCAGACTCGGCGAGATTGAGCGGCACGTCGCAGCTGGTCCGCGAGCGGCCGGTCGTGACGCGCCACCGCTTTCAGCACGCCGGGCAAAGCGGCGATGAGGTCGTACGAGAGGTTCAGGGCTTGGAAGGTCGGGATGGGCTGGCTCATGCAGCCTCCCAAGCGAAAGAGGCGTGACGGCCGGCACGAGCTCCACGGTTTCGAACGAAGGCTGGCGCGACTGTTTCGCCCAAGAGCGCATGAGCCAGCCCATCCCGGCCTGGAAAGCCCGCCCCCAAAGCAGCCCCTTCGATGCCAGCACCCCCACTTCTCAACCTCGACCAAGCCGGGCGCTCACGGCGAAAGAAGAACCGAGCGCGAAGCGCGAGCTGTCTCCACTGAAGAGCGCGAAGCGCGAGGTCACCGCCGCCGACAGCGCCACCGCCACCGCCACCGCCACCGACACCGACACCGACACCGACACGACACCGACACCGCCACCGCCACCGACAGCGCCACCGACAGCGCCACCGACACCGACACCGACACCGACACCCACCGCCACCGACACCGCGAGCGTCACTCCACCCGACGAAACAGCGTCTCCCCCGCCCGCACGAACCCGCCCTCCACGAACGCCTCCGCAAGCCCGCTGCTCGTCGCCGTCCCGCCGTCCACCCGCGCAAGCTCCACTCCCGCGCCCCCACGCCGCCCACGCGCGATGCCTTCGCCGCGTCCGACCGCCTCCACCAACGCGGCCTTCGCGTGCGTGCGTTCGGGCTCCTGCTCGGGAAGGAAGCTCGTGAGCGACTTGCCGCCGCGTCCGAGAAAACCGACGAGCGCGCCCCGGTGCAGCACCACGCGCGCGCCCGCTTGGCGTTTCGCGGTCTCGGAGCCTTCTGGCGCCGAGGGCCAGCTCAACGCCGCGCCGTAGGCGTTCGCGGGATCGTCGGCGGCGAGAAGGGTCGCGAGGGTCTCTTCGTCGTGGCGTCGATCGCGCAGGCGGTCCTCCGCGCCGGGCAGCGCGAACTGCGCGGCTCCGAGGCCCGAGACGAAGTAACCGCGGCGCACGCGGCCGGTCTCCTCCATCGCTTTGAGCACCGGGTAGACGGCCGAGAAGCCGCCGGGCAGGCCGAGCGCGCGAAGCTCGGCGTGCACGGCTTCGCGGACGAGCACGCCGTGACGCTCGAGCAGCTGGGTCGCGAGCGCTTCGAGACGTTGGGTGACGTTCGACTCGGTCGGTGGAAGGAGCGACCAGCGTCCTTCGCTGCCGGCGGGGCCCGCCGTCGTGCGTGCGCCGAGGCGCGTGCGTCGGGACGAGCGGCGTGCCGGCGCGCGCAACGAACGGAGCGGCGCGAGGGTGTCGTTCGTCACCTCGCCGGCCCACACGAGATCCCAGAGCGTCTCGTGCAGCTCGGCCGGCATGCGCGCCGTCTCGCGGACCAGATCGCGGAAGAAGACCGCGCCTCGCTGGGCGAGCAGCTCGCGCACGCGCGCGGCGAGCTCCGTGTCGCGGGGTGCGCGCGTCTCGTCGGGCTCACGGGGCGCGAGGAGCGGGTAGTGGTCGGCGAGGTAGAGCGCGATGCGGCCGTCCTTTTCACCGAGCGGTTGCAGGCCGCGCCAGATCACCTCGCCGGTCGCGCAGAGCTCGTCGAGGTCGCGCGGGTCGAAACGCGCGAGCCGCGCGGGCAACACGCGGGACTCGAGGTCGCTGGCTGCGATGGGCGCGCCTTGCAGCTGCTCGATCACGCCGACCAAGGCGTCGAGACCACGGCGGTCCACGCCGACGCCCTGCCATTGCAGCAGGAAGCGTTGGTAGGCCGTGGGCTCGACCGGTTCGACCTCGGCGCGAAGCTTGGCGAGCGAGCGGCGCTTGATGCGGCGAAGCACCTCGACGTCGCAATGCTCGTGGCCGCCGCGACGCCCTCGCTCGCGCATGAGCGAGGTCGGCAGCAGCTCGCCGACCGCCAAACGACCCGCGTTGGCGAGGCGCGCGAGCGTCTCTTTCACCGGCGCGACGCCGAGACCGAGACGCGACGCGCATTCGTCGGCGGTGAAGGGACCGTGCGTGCGTGCGTAGCGACCGACGAGCTGCCCGAGGGGATCGTCCACCGGGCCGAGCAGCGATTGCGGCAGACCGCGCGGCGGAACCACACCGAGCGCGTCGCGAAAACGCGCGACGTCTTCCACCGCCGCGAGGCGAAGCTCGCCGCCGACGCGTAGCTCGACCAGGCGCCGCGCGGCGAGCAGACCGTCGAGCCAAGCGTCGAGCGGTCCGTCGCTGTGGTAGGCGTGCAGCTCGTCGCGCGAGAGGTCGCCGATCGCCAGCAGGAGGTCGTGGACGTCGTCTTCGCCGCCGAGCGTGCGGTCCAAACGCAAGAGCTGTCGTTCGACCTCGACCACCGCGTCGGCATCGAGCAGCTCGCGAAGCTCGGGCTCGCCGAGCAACGCACGGAGCTGTGCGTGGTCGAGTGTGAGCGCTTGGGCGCGGCGTTCCGCGAGCGGCGCGTCGCCCTCGTACATGAAGCTCGCGACGTAGTGAAAGAGCAGCGCCGCCGCGAAAGGCGAGGGCGCTTTGGTCTCGACCGAGCTCACGCGCACGCGGCGATCGCCGACGTCGCGCAGCAACGACTGGAGCGCGCCGAGATCGAAGACGTCGCGCAACACCTCGCGGTAGGTCTCGAGCACGATCGGGAAGTCGTTGGCTTCCGACGCGACCTGCAGGAGCTGCGCGCTCTTGCGTCGCTGGGCCCAGAGCGGCGTGCGTTGCCCCGGGCGTTTGCGCGGCAAGAGCAGCGCACGTGCGGCGTTCTCGCGAAAATGCGACGCGAAGAGCGAGGTGGACGAGAGTCGCTCCGTGACGAGGCGCTCGACCTCGTCGGGGTCGGGCAAGAAGAACGCGTCCTCGGGTGGCTCGTCGACGTCGACGAAGCGGAAGACGATGCCGTCGTCCGCGTGAAGCACGTCGGCTTCGATGCCGCGCTCGCGGCTCAAGCGCGCTTGCACCGCCGTGGCCCAAGGGGCGTGCACGGGCGTGCCGAAGGGCGTGAGCACCGCGACGACGGGATCGCCGAGCTCGTCGAGGAAACGTTCGATCACGATGCGCCGGTCGGTGGGCACCGCGCTGACGTTCTCTTGGTCGCGCAGGTAGCGGACGAGGTTGTCGGCCGCGCGCGCGTCGAGACCGTGACGCTCGACGAGCTCGGCCACGGCTTCGTCGTCGCTGCGCTTGAGCAAGGTGCGCGCGAGCTCGCCGATCGCGCGGCCGAAGTCCACCGGACGACCCGGGCGGTCGCCGCGCCAGAACGGCATCTTGCCGGGCTCGCCGGGTGCAGGGCTCACGAGCACGCGGTCGTGGGTGATCTCTTCGATGCGCCACGAGCTCGCGCCGAGCAGGAAAATCTCGCCTTCGCGTGACTCGAAGACCATCTCTTCGTCGAGCTCACCGACGCGGATCGGTTTCTCTTGGCCGGCGAGGAAGACGCCGTAGAGGCCACGGTCGGGGATGGTGCCGGCGTTCGCGACCGCGAGCAGACGTGCGCCCTTGCGCGGACGAAGTACGCCTTCGATGCGGTCGTAGGTGAGGCGCGCGCGAAGCTCGCCGAAACGCTCGCTGGGGTAGCGCCCACTGAGCATGTCGAGCACGCCTTCGAAGCTGCGTCGCGGAAGCTCGGCGAAAGGCGCCGCGCGTCGCGTGAGCGCGTAGGCCTCGTCGACGCGAATCTCTCCCCGCTCGACCACGAGCGCCACGAGCTGTTGCGCCAGCACGTCGAGCGGATTGCGCGGGTAGAAGGTCGCTTCGACCTTTCCTTCGCGCAGGTGCTGCACGACGGCCGCGCAGGCGAGCAGGTCGCCGCGGTATTTGGGGAAGATGCGCCCTCGGCTCACCGCGCCGACTTGGTGGCCCGCGCGACCGATGCGCTGAATGCCGGAGGCGACGCTCGGCGGGGCTTCGATCTGAATCACCAGATCGACGGCACCGACGTCGATGCCGAGCTCGAGCGAGCTCGTCGCCACGATCGCGGGAAGCAGGCCGCGTTTGAGTCGATCTTCGACCTCCGCGCGCATGTCCTTGGCCATCGAGCCGTGGTGCGCGCGGCAGAGGTTCGGATCGCCCGCGAGCTCGTTGAGCGCGTCGGAGAGCCGCTCGGCGAGCCGGCGGCTGTTGACGAAGATCATCGTCGAGCGATGCGCGCGAATCAGCGCGACGAGGCGCGGATGAATCGCGGGCCACACGCTCGTCGGACCGGTGCGGCCGATCGGCGCGGACATCGGGTCGCCGAGGGGATCCGCGTCGAGCGCGACCAACCCGAGCTCCGCGTCGATCGCGTCGAGGTCGACGTCCGAGGTGTCGGGCCTCGGTGGCGGAGGCTCGAGGTCGAGCCGCGCGAGGTCTTCGACCGGCACTTCGACCGAGACCTCAAACGCCTTCGGTGCCTTCGCGTCGACGAGCGTCACGTCGCGCGGCACGAAGATTTCGCCCTCCGGACGAAGCCCGCCGAGAAAACGCGCGACCTCGTCGAGCGGGCGTTGGGTCGCCGACAACCCGATGCGCTGCATCGGCGTGACGGACGAGCCCGACGAGCCGGATGGCGCGTCCGAGGTACGAATCGCCTCCAGGCGCTCGAGCGAGAGCGCGAGGTGCACGCCGCGTTTGGTCGGCACGAGGTTGTGAATCTCGTCGACGATCAACGTCTCGACGGTGCGTAGGCCCTCGGACGCGCGCGACGCGAGCATCAGGTAGAGCGACTCCGGGGTCGTGATCAGGATCTCGGGCGGCTCGCGACGCAGCCGCTCACGTTCCGCCGCCGGCGTGTCGCCGCTGCGCACGCCGACGCTCACGTCGCGGCACGAGATCCCGAGGCGCTGCGCGGTCGCGCGAATGCCGGCCAGCGGCGCGCGAAGGTTTCGCTCGACGTCGACGCCGAGCGCCTTGAGCGGCGTGACGTAGAGGACACGGACGCCGGACTTCGTGGGCGGCGGACCGAAGCAGAGGCGATCGATCGCGACGAGAAACGCCGAGAGCGTCTTGCCGGAGCCGGTCGGTGCGAGCAGCAACGTGGACGCGCCCGACGCGATCGCGGGCCACCCCTTCTTCTGCGCGAGCGTCGGGGCTTCGAAGGAGGCTTCGAACCACGCGCGGGTGGCGCGGTTGGCGAAGGCGAGCGGGGAGGACATGGGGCTTCCGAGGATGGCACGTGGGGGTGACATCGGCTCCGCGTCGGCTTTCCTCGCTTCTTTGCCGTCGGTAGGTCGGACGCGCGCCGGTGCTCACTCCGTGGGCGCGACGTCGTACGCGCAGCGAAAGCCTTCCCACGCCATGAACAGACGGGGGCTCGGGCTCTCGGCTCCTTCGACCAGCGCGTCGACGTGTCCCCAGCGGAACGCGTTGTTCGCTTCTCCAGGCGCATGCCAGAGGTTGCCGCCACGCATCGCGTAGTCCATCTGCGGGATGCCAGCGTCGTTGTGCTGGGTGCACAGCGGGTTGCGGCGATCGAGGTCGGAGAACCAACAGGGGCCACCGAGAAAACGGTTCTGGTCCGCCGTCATCTCGCTCACGTTCCCCGCGAGGTCGTGAAACCCGCGGTCGTCGGGCGGACACGTGCCGACTGGGCGTGGGTCCACGTCGGTCCCGAAGAACCAGGCGTGCGTGCAGGGCTCGCCGACGACCGACCGAGGCGGCGTCTCTTCGCCCCACGGCCAGGTCGTACCGTCTCGGCCACGCGCCGCGTACTCCCACTCGGCCTCCGTCGGAAGGCGACCGCCGTCCCAGATGCAGAAGGCCTGGGCGAAGGTCCACGGCAGGGCGTGCATCGGTCGGACGTCGTGCTCGCGCGCGGCCAGGGAAGGCGTTGGATTCCAGGCGGTGACGGGGGCGTCGTAGACGGGCCGCCTCCCACCGTCGAACTCCGCGGGTCGTACGACGAGCTCGTGGCCGTTCGGGTACGTCACACGACGTTCGGCCAACACCTCTTCGTCGGAAAGCTCCCAGAACCGGCGGAAGCGCCCGATCGTCACTTCGAAACGATCGAGGTAGTAGGGGGCGAGCTCGACGACGTTGGGTCCTCGAGGGCCCTCCGCGCCCGGAAAGTCGCCGAAGCGAAAGCCGTCCGCGAAGTCGACACGCACGACGCTCGGCATTCCGCCCACCACGCAGCCGGAGGTCGTGGGGGCTTCTCGACACGTACGCGAGACTGCGAACGCAGGGTCGACTTCGGCGTCTGCGACGTCGACCGGGACGTCCGACGGAGCATCGACGGGAGCGTCGGGTGTCCCCGCGTCGAAGAGGTCGATCCGTTCGCCGGGCGGCCACTCGGTCGGCCGGTCCGAAGGGGTGGGCGGTGGCACACAGCGGACCGCGACCGGGTCACAGTACAGGCCGGCGTCGTGGCACTCTCGCCACAGCTCACGGCACGCCTTGGCAAGAACGAGCGGAAGGTGGACGAGGCGTTGAGGCGAGAAGCGGGCCGGCAGCGATTGCGCCACGAGCGTCGACCCCGTCGCATCCAACACGGTCCCGGTCACGGTCAGTCGTCCGTTCGGGTTTCCGTCGGGTAGGACCGTCAACGTCTGACGCGCGCCCGAGGCTCCCGGCGGCGGGTTTGCTTCGTCGGTCAAGCGGAACCGGAGCACCGACGCACCATTGCTCCGGAACACACCGCCTTCGGCGACGAACTCGACTTCCGCGGCTTCGGCGGGCCCGATTTCGAAGCCGCGAACCTCGACCTCGATTCGTGCGGCGGTCGGTGCCTCGCAAGCGAGCAAGAGGAACAACGAGAACGGTGCGATTCGAGAGGACATGTCACTCCATGACGCCGTCGGACGGGAGCGCAGGGGGACGCAAAGCGAGTGCCAGGACCGTGATGACCGCTCCGAGCACGACCACGGCGGCGGTGGTGGCCAACGCGATGCGCCTGGCGCGCGGAGGTGCTGGCTCGGGCCGTGCCGCGTCGGCTCGGGCCACCCCGCGTGGCGTCGTCGCGACGAGCTCGAAACGTTCTTCGGCGGTCACGCCTTCGAGCAACGTCACCTCGCGACGCGCCGGCAGATACCCTTCGACGCGCGCTTCGAGTCGATGCGTACCCGGGTCGAGCACGAGCGTGCGCTCCGCGCCGTCGCCCGCGATCGGTCCGCCGTCGACCCACAACGTCGCGTGGGCGGGCATTCGAACCACGAGGGTCGACAGCGCGTTGCGAAGACGCACGCGGAGCATGTCGGCGTCGCGGCGGTCGAGCTCGGTAGGCTGAAGCTCGTCGAGCGCGTCGAGGGCACGAAGCGCGGCCGTCGGCCGCCCGAGGCGCGCGTGCTGAACGGCGACGTTGAACGCGGTGCTCGCGCGCGGCACCAGCGCGAACGAGCGCTCGAAGTGCACCAACGCGTCGGCGTGTGCGCCACTCTCTGCGGCGGAGAGACCACGCTCGAAGAGCGCCCGCGCCTGCTCCGCCCGAGCTGATTCGCGGCCGATTTCCTCCGCGGAGACGGGCTGGTCCTGGCCCGATGCAACGGACGCAACGAGCAGAAAGCAAGCGATCAGCGTCCGCATGAGCTCGGCAACCTGATGCGTCCTTCGCGTCGTTCAAGGAAGATCTCACGCACGTTGCGCGCTCACTCACCCCCGCATGGCCGCGTGTTGCACAGCGCGAGAAAGCCGCGAGTGGCGCCTCGTGGAAAACTCCTCTGACGCCGAACGTGAACGTGTGTCACCCGCGAGAGCCTCGAGAGGTGCGCACCGCGAGACGTCGTTCTGCTCCTGGCTGCACTTCGAGTGCAGGCGCGGGAAGCGGGGTCGCGAAAACGCTCGTGAAACGGGCCGGCACGAAACCTGCGGAAGCAGAAGCGGAAGCAGAAGCGGAAGCGGAAGCGGAAGCGCGGGCGTGGTGCCGTCGCTGGCGCATTCGGAGGACTCGTGTCGATGTGGGGAAGGTCGATCCTGTTCGTGCTCGCGATCGTCGCGGAGCACGACTGCGTCCGCCGAAGGCACGGCAGTGTTCGCTCGGGCGATCGAAGGCCTGGACGTCGACGCTTCGAACGCTCGCAACGGCGAAAGCGGCTGCGAGCCGGAGCATCTACGGCGTTTCCAACGCGTCCGCCTCGAGGCCTGCCACGCGATCGTTCAACGGAGCAGAACGGAAGAACGGAAGCGGCGAGTCGAGCCGTGAGCGGACTGCGTGCGCTGGACGTGCGTGGCGAGCGCGACGCCGCGGGGGCCGCCGAGCGGCGTCACCAGCGAGTTCGCAACGCCGGGGAGCCGGAGGAAGCCGCGGGCTCGCTCGGCGACGGCGTGGCCGAAGGCGTGGGCGTAGTCGAAGGCGTGGGCGTAGTCGAAGGCGCGGCCGGCGGTGTCGTCTCGGAGCCGGCCGGCGCGACACGACGCGTCGTCGCGACGTTCTCGGCTCGCCGCGGGGGCCGCTGCGACGCGGTCTCGACGCGCGGCTCGAGCGCATCGGACTCCACCGCGCGCGCTGCGTCCGTGGGCGTGGTGTCGGGCACGATCGACCGGAGCGCGGGAGGGTTCGCCACCACCACGGGCAACGCCGTTTCGTCCGAGACCGGAGGGTTCGCCACCACCGCGGGCACTTCGTCCGTGACCTCCGCGGGAGCGGTCGGCTCCGAGCGCGCCTCGCTCGTGACCTCGTTCGAACGCCAGGCCAAAGCACCCACCACGCCGGCGAGCGCGACGAGCGCCACGGCGAGCCAACGCGCCTTCGTGTTTCGTGGCGCGACGAGCAACGTCGCCGCGTTCGGATCCGTGACGGGGGTCGAGGGCGTGCGCGATGACGCGTGGCGCATGCCGCTCGACGCGTGCGCCTCCCGGCCGTGCAACGCCGCGCGCAGCTCGGACGCGGTTCGAAAACGATCGTCGCCCTTCGACATCGCGCGTCGAATCGCCTCGGCGACGTGGGGCGCTTCGGGAAGCGAAAGCACGGGGGCGTCGTGACGCAGCACGTTCATCAACACCGCCGTCGGCGTCGGCCCCTCGAAGGGACGTCGACCCGCGAGGCATTCGTAGAGCATCGCGCCCGCCGCCCACACGTCGGTGTCCGGGCCGAGCTCGGCCGCGCCCGCGGCTTGCTCGGGCGACATGTACCAAGGCGTGCCGACGATCCGTCCCGTGGTCGTGCTCTGCATGCCGTCCTCGAGCTTCGCGAGGCCGAAGTCGAGCAGCTTGGGCGTGAGGGACTCGCCGCGGCGCGCCAGGAAGACGTTGCTGGGCTTGAGGTCGCGGTGGACGATGCCCTCCGCGTGCAACGCCGCGAGCGCGTCGAGGATGGGATCCATCACCTCGAGCGTGCGTTCGAGCGAGAACGGGCTCTGCGCGTCGAGCGCCGTCGCGAGGTCCTCGCCTTCGAGACGTTCGAGCACGAGGTAGACGCCGCCGTCGTCGAGCACGCCCATGTCGAGCACGTCGACCACGTTCGGATGTTCCAGCGCGGCGGCCGCGCGGGCCTCGCGAAAGAGCCGCTCCGCGTAGCGCGGGTCGTGGCCGAGCTCGGGGCGAACGAGTTTCACGGCCACTCGGCGGCCCGTCAGCAGGTGCTCGCCGGCGAACACCACACCCATGCCCCCCCGCCCGAGGATCGCTTCCAGCGAGTAGCGATCGTCCAGCGTGGTGCCGACACGCTCGGCTTCGGTGAGGATGGGCATTCGAGAGGAGGGAAGGGATGATCTGGCGAACGTGTCCGCCCGAAGCGACCGAGTTTGACCGATTTCGACCCGCCCGACATCGTTGGGCGGTGACCGTGCCCACGACCACCCTGCGGACTCCACGCGCCCACCTCGACGCGCCGCTCCATCTCGTCTCGTTGGTCGGGGAGTCCATGCGCACGCATCGGTTGCCCGAACGGGGCGTCGTGGTGCTCGGCCGCGACGACGACGCCGACGTGACCCTGCGCCACGAGTCGGTCTCCCGTCGTCACGCCGAGCTGCGCCTCGACGCCGAGGGCGTCTTCGTCCGCGACTTGCAGAGCAAGAACGGCACGTGGGTCGGCTCGATGCACGCGTCGGAGGACGTCGAGATCACGCCGGGCAGCGCGATTCGACTCGGCGACGTGACCCTCCTGCTCCAGCGCGGGACCGGCGCCTCGATGCGTGACGTCGCGCTGCCGCACGACACGAGCGCGGTGACCTCCCCCGCGATGGCGGTCGTGCAGCGGGCCGCGCGTTGCGTCGCGGGCGACGACATCACGGTGCTCCTCCTCGGCGAGACCGGCGTGGGCAAGGAGATCACCACCGAGCGCATTCACGCGATGTCGCCGAGGTGCGACAAGCCGCTCGTGCGCGTGCACTGCGCGGCGATCACGGAGTCGCTCTTCGAGAGCGAGCTCTTCGGGCACGAGCGCGGCGCCTTCACCGGTGCGGTCGGTGCACGCGCGGGTCTGCTCGAGCAGGCGCATGGCGGCACCGTTTTCATCGACGAGGTCGGCGAGCTCCCGTTGGCGACGCAGGTGAAGCTCTTGCGGGTGCTCGAAGATCGCCGCGTGCGGCGCGTCGGTGGTCGCGACGAGCGCGAGGTCGACGTGCGTTTCGTGGCCGCGACCAACCGTGATCTCGAGCTCGAGGTCGCCGAGGGGCGCTTTCGTCGTGACCTCTACTTCCGGCTCGCGGGCTTCACGATTCGAATCCCCCCGCTCCGCGAGCGCTCGAGCGAGATCCTCCCACTCGCGCGCGCGTTCGTCGCCGAGCTCTGCGAGGAGAAGGGGCGCCCGGTACCGCGTTTCGACGGCGATCTCGAGAAGGCGCTGCTGGCGTATCCGTGGCCGGGCAACGTGCGCGAGCTGAAGGCGCTCGCGCGTCGTCTGCTCGTGGTGGGCGAGGGAGACGTGCTGCGCGCGTCCGACTTGCCGCACGACGAGATGGCCGCGCGCCTCTCGATGATGGAGAGCTCGCGACCGCCCTCGGGCGTCGAGTCGCGTCCGCCTTCGGGCGCCGAGCCCCGTCCGCCCTCGGACTTTCCGCCGGCGCCTTCGGACGAACGGGAGCGTGTGATCGCGGCGCTCGATCAGACCAACGGCAACCAAACCGAGGCGGCGAAGCTGCTCGGCGTCTCGCGCCGCACCTTGATCGCGCGCCTCGACAAGCTCGGCATCTCGGGTCCACGCAAGCGTCGATGAACGAGATCGCCGGCTACGTGCTCGAGTCCTCGATCGGAGCCGGCGGCTCCGGCGAGGTCTTTCGCGCGAGGTCGCAGGAGACGGGCGAGGTCGTTGCGATCAAACGCCTTCGCGCCGAGCTCGCGCTCTCCAGCACGGCGCGTCGACGATTCGTGCGCGAGGCCGAGCTGACGCGCTCGCTCGTGCATCCTTCGATCGTCGGCGTGATCGACGCGGGGCTCGATGCGCGGGAGCGACCCTTCATCGTCTACGAGTGGATCGACGGACGCCGGCTCGACGAGCTACCGCCGGTGTCGACTCGTGAAGCGCGTCGCATCGGTCTGACGCTGCTCGACGCGGTCGCGTACGCGCACGTCATGGGCATCGTCCACCGCGATCTCTCGCCCGCGAACGTGCTCTTGCAGGACGACGGATCCGTGCGGGTGATCGACTTCGGGCTCGCGCGGCTCCTCGAACGGAGCTTGGGCGAGGCCGCGATGACGCAGCTCTCGAAGAGCGGCGTCGTGATCGGCACGCCGCCTTACCTCGCGCCCGAGCAGATCGAAGGTTGGGCGGTGGACGGTCGCGTCGACCTCTGGGCGGTCGGTGCGTTGCTCTTCCGGTTGGTGACGGGACGCGCGGCGTTTCGTGCCGGCTCACCGACGCTCGTGATGCTCAAATCGGTGTCCGAAGACGCTCCCGCGCTGGACGCGATCGTGCCATCGATCGCCTCCGACTTCGCCACCGTCGTGTCGCGCGCCTTGTCACGGGATCGTGACCGACGTTGGCCGAGCGCCGCGAGCTTCGCCGAGGCGTTGACGGCGGCGACGGTCGGCGACGAGGTGCACGCCGCGAAAGGCACGCCCGAGCCTTCGGTGACGCGTTCGCTGGGTGAGTCGTGAGCGTCCTCCCAGGAGGCTCGCGGCCACGGATTCGCAGGGGCGAAGCGCCTCGCCCGCGGTGTCTCGCGGCTCGATGCCGACGTGATCCTCCCGGTCTCGCGGAGCCGAGCGGAGACCGAAGTCGGGGTGGACGCGAAGCCCCGTCGTGGCTGAAACATGTCTCTTTTCGGGAGTAACTCTATGAGGGGTTACGCAAGGATGCGCACACCATCGTACCTTTCCGCTCGGGCGCGCACGGGCGCTTCGGGCTAGCATCCGCGCACCGCCGCGGACCGCGGCGTGCGAGGGATCTTTTCAATGCCGCAGAACGACACCTTCTCGCTCTCCGCCTACGGAATCACCGTCCAGAGGATCATCCGCAACGCGTCGCCCGGGCAGCTCTACGAGCTCGGCCTCCAGTTCGAGGAGGGCACCGCGATCTCGTCCACTGGCGCGCTCATGGCGTACTCCGGCGAGAAGACGGGCCGTAGCCCGAAGGACAAGCGCATCGTCGACGAGCCGGGTTGCCACGACCACGTTTGGTGGGGCGACGTGAACATGCCGGTCGACGAGCGGACGTTCATGATCAACCGCGAGCGCGCGCTCGACTACCTCAACACGCGCAAGCGTTTGTTCGTGGTCGACGGCTTCGCGGGCTGGGACCCGAAGTACCGCATCAAGGTCCGCATCGTCTGCTCGCGCGCCTACCACGCGCTCTTCATGTGGAACATGTTGATCCGTCCGACCACGGCGGAGCTCGCGGAGTTCGGTGAGCCCGACTACGTCGTGTTCAACGCGGGTGCGTTCAGCGCCAACCGCTACACGACGAGCATGACGAGCAAGACGAGCGTCGCGCTCAACTTCGCGCGCAAGGAGTTCGTGATCCTCGGGACCGAATACGCCGGCGAGATGAAGAAGGGCGTGTTCACCATCATGAACTACCTCATGCCCTTGCAGGGGCAGCTCTCGATGCACTGCTCGGCGAACGAGAGCGAGGACGGCAAGACCTCGATCTTCTTCGGCCTCTCGGGCACCGGAAAGACGACGCTCTCGGCCGATCCGAAGCGCCGCCTCATCGGCGACGACGAGCACGTCTGGAGCGAGGACGGCGTCTTCAACATCGAGGGCGGCTGCTACGCCAAGGCGATCAACCTGACCGCCGAGAACGAGCCCGACATCTACGCGGCGATTCGTTACGGCGCGGTGCTCGAGAACGTGAAGTACGACGACGCGCACGCGCGACGTCGACTACACGGACACCTCGATCACCGAGAACACGCGCTGCAGCTACCCGATCGAGTTCATCGACAACGCGAAGCTGCCCTGCGTCGGTCCGCACCCGAACAACGTCATCATGCTCACCGCGGACGCGTACGGCGTGCTCCCGCCGGTCAGCAAGCTGACGCCCGAGCAGGCGATGTACCACTTCATCAGTGGCTACACCGCGAAGGTCGCGGGCACCGAGATGGGCGTCACCGAGCCGAGCCCGACGTTCAGCGCCTGCTTCGGTGGGCCCTTCATGGTCTGGCATCCGTCGAAGTACGCCGAGCTGCTCGCGGATCGTCTGCAGAAGCACGGCGCGACGACCTGGCTCGTGAACACGGGCTGGACCGGCGGCGCGTACGGCGTCGGCCACCGCATGAGCCTCAAGCACACGCGCGCGATCCTCGACGCGATTCACGACGGCTCGCTCGCGAAGGCGGAGACGATGGAGGATCCGACGTTCGGCTTCGCCGTTCCGACGACCTGCGCCGGCGTGCCGAGCGAGATCCTCTGGCCGAAGAACACGTGGGCGGACAAGGCCGCGTACGACGCGACCGCCAAGAAGCTCGCGAAGTTCTTCGTCGACAACTTCAAGAAGTTCGAAGAAGGCGCGAGCGACGCGATTCGCGCCGCCGGTCCGCGTCTGTGAAGACGACGAACGACTGAGAAAGAAGGCTCCTCCGGGAGCCTTTTTTCGTGGGCGACGCGTGGGATTCCTTCCGTGCCCGTGCCCGTGCCGTTGCCCGTGCCCGTGCTCGTGCCCGTGCCCGTGCATGGGTAGGTCGTGCCCTGCATGGGTAGGTCGTGCCCGTGCCCATGCCCGTGCCCGTGCCCGTGCCCGTGCCCGTGCCCGTGCTTGTGCTCGTGCTTGTGCTCGTGCGTGGGTACGTCGTGCCGCTACCCGTGCTCCGTTGCGAACGCTTACGGGAAGCGCGAGAGCAACGCGTCGAGGGTCGCGCGCCGATCGGGACGGATGTGCCGCCGCATGCCCACCAAGATCGAACGTGCCGGTTCTCCCGCCGCGACCAACGCGTCGCGCGCCGTGCGGGCCACCTTCTCGTTTCGGTCGAACGCGAGATCCGCGACGCGCGGCAACGCGTGTGCGGCGTGTCCGAGTACCCGAATCAGCGTGCGCCGAAGCTCGACGTCGCGTTCGACCTCGAGCATCTGCTCCGCCTTGCCGAGGTAGGTCTCGCGTGGCGCGAGCTTCCGCAACGAGCGCAGGGCGGCCCGGCGGACGGTCTTGTCCGCGTGAAGAAGCAGGCCGTCGAGCGTGTCGATCGCGCCCCGGCTCTCGAGCTCGCGCACCGCACGAAGGGCGCGGCGGCCGCGATGGGTGCGTGCCTCCACCTCCCACTCGAAGAGCGTCTCGGGCTCGCGCTCCGGCGCGGGTCGTGAGGGCTCGGGGGCGAAGAGGTCCGGCCATCGTTCGCGTGCGAGCTCCGGCACGGCCCCGAGCCTCGAGACGTTGGCGAGCGCGGGCTCGCTTTCGAGCCGCGCCTCGACCAACGCGTAGCGCTCCGCGTCCGGGAGCCTCGCGAGCGCACGCGCGGCCCACGCTTCGCCACGCTCCCAGGCTTCGAGCCACGCGGGCGCGAAGGCGCGGCGACGGTGCGGGGGCAGGTGGGGCACGAGCGTGAGGGCTCGTTCCGCGCGTGCGGGATCGGAAGGCCACGCGAAAGCCACGCGCGAAGCGTCTCCCGCGAGCGCCATCCGACACGGGCACCTCTGCGTGAAGGCTCCGAGCGGCGAGAACGCGCCGTCGAGGTAGCGCTTCAACGCTGCGGACGAAGCGCCGAGAGGTCGTCGCTGGCGAGTACTTCGGCCGCCGCCTCGACGGCCATCTTCGTGTCCGGGCGACGCAGAGCCTCGACGATCGCGGCGGCGTCTCGCGTACGCTCTCGTTGCCAGCGGAAGCCGTCGGTCGCCGATCGAGAAAGGGCGTCGGGTCTTCGAGTGCTCGCGTCGCGTCGTCGGCGTTCAAACCGAGCGCGAGTCGCGAGGAAGTCGGAGGTCGCTCTCGATCCCGCGAGCGCGGCGTCTCGGAGGCAGCGCCGAACGTCGTCGCGCGGTGAGCACGGCGCCGCACGCGCGCAGCGCGTTCCAACGTGAGCCCGCCCGCGTCGCTCGGCGGCAGCACTGCGAAGGGCGTCGACGAGGTCCGCGGAGGGCGCTCGCTGCGCCAGCGCGAGGGCGATGCGGAACGCGTCGCGGGGGCCGATGCGCCGTGCTTCGCGAGGAGCGCAATGAGCTCGGCGCGTGCTCGGCGGCGAGCTCGGTGGTGACGTCGATCGCGCGCAGCACGTGAAGCGCGAGCGTGGCGTCGTCGGACGCAGCCGCGATCCACTCCGTCGCGCGTCGGCGAATGGCGGCGTGAAGCTGGTCCGGGCGCACGTCGTTCGGCTCCATGACCATGCGCCGAGCGGCTTCGAGGCTGAAAGGAAGCGCCGACGCCTGCGGCGAACGAACCTCTTCGGCCAGGGCGGCGTGCACGTCCGCGGGTTTGGCGTCCCGCAGCGACAACGTCCCCTCGTGCGCCGCGGCGATGAGGTCGGGGAAGCGTCCGTCACGTACGAAGCGAAGCACATCCGCCAACGCGAGCCTGCGATTCAGCGCGGCGCCGGCGAGCTCGCGTGCGCGACCTTCCGCGGACGCGAAGGCTTCCAGCAAACACGCGGTTGCGGCATCCCCCGCCGCGTGGTCGAGCGCGCCGAGAAGGTCTTCTCGAAACCCGGCGTTGTCGTGCCGAAGCAGCCAACCCAAGAGCGCCGGGACGGTCTCGGCGTGCCCCACGACGCCGAGCGCGCGCGCCGCCGTGCGCTTCAGGTTCATGTTCGGGTGATCGAGCCCCGCACGCGCGTGTGGCTCGGCCCACTTCGCTTCGAAGCGTTCGATCGCGCGAAACGCTTGGCGCAGCGTCGGTTCGTCTTCCGCGGTCGCGGCCAGGTGGCAGAGCGAGAGCTCGAGCCCGGCGGCGTCGGGGGCTTCGAGGAGCAGCTCGATCGCCGCGCGTCGAACCTGCGGCGACCGATCGCGCCACGAGCGATGCAGCGCCGTCAGGTGCGAGGCGAGCACGCCGACACGGCGAAGCATGCCGAGGAGCGCCACGCGAACCTCGTCGCGAATCGGCTCCGGCTCGTGTCCTTCGAGGGGTTCTCCCGCGAGCCAACGCAACGCGAAGACCCGAACGAGCTCGCGGTCGCTCTCGGGTGCCCATCGCGAGAAGGGTCGCGCCAACGAGGTCAACCGCGCGCCGAAGCGCATCACGGCGCGCTCGCAATCCAAGGGTTCGTCGGGGCCGCGGGGCCGGCGATCGAGGCGAAGCTCGACGAGGAGCGCGCCGCGGAAGAGCGACTCGGCCGAAAACAGATGATCGAGGTCGGCCACGTCGGCGAGCGCGTCGAGATTGGCGGCGACGGTTGCGTTGCGGCCGAGCTTCGCGAGCACCGCCTCGGGAAGACGCGGGTCGATCGACGGTTGCAGCCACTCGGCCCGCAGGTCTCGGGGTGGCAGCTCGGCAGCGAGCGCCGCGCGGGATGGCGTGAGCCTCCATGCGAGCGCGATCGCGGCCTGACGCGCGTCGCCGTACGCGAGGGGATCGTCGAGGGCGGCGAGCAGCGCGGGAGCGGTGCGGTGGTCGCCGTGTACGCGAAGGGCGACGAACGCGGCTTCGGGGAGCAGCGCGACCCACGCACGAAGCAGCGGCTCGGAGACGGCGGCCGCGTGCGCGCTCGCGAGCAAGAGCGCGTGCGCGATTTCGTACTCGGCGGCGTGCTCGTTCGCGCGCGAGAAGGCGTCGGCGCCCGTGACCCGCTCGCGCCAAACGCGCGGAATCTCCGAAGACTCGAGCACGTCGCGGAGGTGCTCGGGCGCGAGGCGTTCGAGGAGCGCGTGGAGCAAGCCTTCGAGCCGCTCTCGTGCACCGTCGCCTTCGCAGGTCGCGAGCGCGGGCGCGAGACGAATCCATCGTGGGTCGGCCGGGTCGATCGTTTCCGTGGCTCGAACGAAGGCGTGGCGCGCGGTGAAGGTGAGCCGGACGAGGGTCGTGGCGTCGAAGCCTTCGTCGGTGTGGAAGCAGGCGAGGAGGGCGTCGACCTCCTCGTCACGCACGAACACGCCGCGGCGATGGAGCGCGACCAGCGCACGGCGGACGCCGCCCCAACGCACGCGCGGATCGTCGGCGGGGAGGCCGAGCAACCACGCGAGCGTGTCGTGGTTTCCGAGCGCGCCGAGACGTGTGGTGGCACCGATTCGAAGCGCGCTCGTCCGTCGTGGGTCGTCCGCGAGCTCGCGCAGCGTCGTCTCGTCGTGGCTGCGGTCGCAGACCGCGAGCGCCACGGCGTCGTCGGCGTCGCGCAGGAGGAGGGCCACGAGCGGGGCCGGTGCGAGGAAGCTCCCGAGCGCACGGGCGAGCGCTTCGCGGGCGAGGGGGCTCGGGTGTCGCGCGAGGGGACGAAGGGCGAGCACGGCGTCACTCGGCCGAACCTCGAACGCGCGCACGGCCGCGCGCGAGGCGTCGAGGGCGGCGACGGCGACGGTCTCCCGTGTGTGGCCTGCGCAACGCTCGATCAACGCCGCGGACATCGGGCGGTGGGCGTGCGGCCATCCGAGCACCGCGCGCTCGAAGGCGTCGTCGTCGAGGGCGAGCGAGGCGTCACGAAGCAGACGCGCGCGATCCCACGGGGCGCGGATCGCGGGGTCGAGCCCTTCGACGTTCGGCTCGTGGGCGAGACCGCGCAGCAGCGCGAGCTCGCCGAGCGCGTGCGCGACCTCGGGGAGGAGGTCGTGAGGGTCGGGGACGGACACCGGACCGGGGGCGGCTCGGCACGCGGCGAGGCGGCGAAGCGCGTCGTCCGGAGCGAGCGTGTTCAGCTGGGAGAGATCGGGCATGGTCCGTGACGTCGGCGCACTCTAACGCCTCGTACGCCGCCGCGTTCGGTCGCCCGACGACCACCAAGTCGGCTTGCATGCGGCGCCGAGGTTCGCGGACCACGTGCTTCGGCGCGTGGGCGTCCTCGCGGTCGGTGGTGCCGACGGCTAGACTGCGGCGGTGCGCTCGTTCCTTCGTCGACTCTCGATCGTGCTCGTCGTCGGCCTCGCCGTCGCGGGAGCGGTCGTGGTCGCGCAGCCGCGGGTGGCGTGGGACGGCCTGAAAGCGACGATCGAGGCGCGCCATCCCGAGGTGCCGTGGGTGACGGGCGAGACGCTCGCGAGTTGGCTCGGGCGTGAGCCGGCGCCGCTCTTGCTCGACGCGCGCACCGAGGCGGAGTTTCGCGTGAGCCACCTCGAAGGGGCGCTGCGGGTCGACCCGGAGCGGCCGGACGTGGCGCGGCTTCCGCGTCCGAGCGCGGGGCGAAAGGTCGTCGTGTATTGCTCGGTGGGTTGGCGCAGCGGCGACGTGGCGGCCGTGCTGCGGCAAGCCGGCTGGCGCGAGGTCTACAACCTCGAGGGCGGGCTCTTCGCGTGGGCGAACGCGGGGCGCGCGGTGGTCGGCGAGGGCGCGCCGAAGGTGCATCCCTTCGACGCGACGTGGGGTCGTCTGCTCGTGGCCGAACGGCGCGCGCCGCTCGAGTAGGCGTTGGCCACGCGAGCGACTCGAAGCGCGGCGCCCGTGAGTGCGCATGCCTCGAGAGGACCACGGTCGAAGGCGAAAGGTGGCGAACGGGGAGGGCGGTTGACCTCGCGTCCCGCTCGCGCATCCTTGGCCGCGATGATTCTCGACCACGCCTACACGATCACCGACGAAGACGCCGTGGCCCGCCTGCACTGCCTCGCCGCGTATTGGCAGGCCAAGCACGGCGTGAAGGCCCGTTGGGAAGGCAACGACGCGCACTTCGACGGCAAGGTCATGGGCGTGAGCTTCGCGGGCAAGGTCGTGATCGGAAACGGTCGTGTGCACGCGGACGTGAAGGCGGGTTTCCTCGCCGAGAAGCTCGGCGCGAAGGCGTACGTGCAGCGAAAGCTGACCGACTACCTCGACCCCGCGAAGACGGTCGAGGAGCTCCGCGCGCGCGTCTGAGCCGTCGCGCACGCGTTCGTGCGCGGTTCTCGATCCGGCGCGGCACGGCTTCGTGCGCGGCACGGATTCGTGCGCGGCGCGGCTTCGTGCGCGGCCGGCTGCGTGTCGCGGCTTCGTGCGTGTCGCGGCTTCGTGCGCGGCCGGCTGCGTGCGTGTCGCGGCTTCGTGTGCGGCGCGGCTCCGTGCGTGTCGTGGGCTTCGTGCGTGCGTCTGACGTCCGACGTCACGGCCGCTCGACCACCTTCGAAGCGAAGGGCGCCGCTCGAAAGCGACGCCCTTCTTCCCCCCTTCGTGACCGCCCGGTTCAGTCCGGCGGCAGCACCACGCGCTCGTTCACGTCCGTGTAGTACGTGAGCTGGCCGGGCGTCGCGCTCACCGTGCGTCGCGTCCCCGCGTGGGTGCTGAAGCTCGTCTCGCCGAGGCGGATCCGGAAGTCGTTCAGCCAGATGACCGTCGACCAGGAGTGGCCCTTGAAGCCGGGCACGAGCGACTCGAGCGTGACCTTGGCGCCGGGCACCGCGCTCAGCTCGGCGGTGTAGACGAGGTTGCTCAAGCTGTAGCCCACGCTGCGCTCCTGCGCGTTCACGTTGGTCGACGGGATGTGGATGCGGAAGGTGTGCGCCTCGCCTTGATCGTCGAAGACCATGCGGGTCGCGTTCATGCGCGCGCCACCGTCTTGTGAGACCTGCGCGCTGCGTGATGCGACGGTGCCCATCGCGTCGAGCGCGAGCTCGCCGCGTGCGTCGATGCGCACGCCGGCGCGGACGCTGCCTTCGATCACGGCGGGGATTCGCACCGACGAATGGGTGAGCTCGGCCGGGAGGAAGAAGTCGAGGACCTCCTGCCAGTCGCCGCCGAGTGGCGGCTCGAAGTCGCGGCTCTCGTCGATGAGGTCGCGGTACTCGTCGATGTCGATCCAGTTCTTCCAGAGCGCGCGGAACTTCACCTTGTATCCGAAGCCCAGGTGCAGAACGAACTCGTCGTTGTCGAAGAGCTCGTTGTTCGGCAGGCCCGTCGCCGTGTAGTGCGAGCTGCCAGCGTCGAGGGTCCGCGCGTTGACGACGACGTCGACCCAATCCTCGTTCGGCATCCCGCGACGGACCATGTGCGTCGGATCCATCGTCGCGCGAAGCATGATCGGGATGCGCACGCCGAGGCCGTAGCTCGCGGAGGCGCCGACCTTCAGGTAGCCGGACGGGAAGCTCCACTTTCGCTCCCACTCCCACGAGCGGGTGTGGGTGAAGCCGTTGAGCATCTCGAAGTTGCGTTGGTCGGAGCGCGTGCCGTCGAAGGTGCTGCTCGGCATGCTACGCGTGGCGGTGGTGGTTTGCGTCGCGACGGTCGAAGCGGACGGCGTCACGCTCGAGGTGCGGCTCGTCGTCGTGCTCGTGCTCGTCGTCGTGCGGGTGGCTGTCGCGCTCGCGACGGTGCTCGTGCTCGGCGTGATCTCGTACGTACCGTTGGCGCCGCGCGAGACCGACGCGACCTCGGTGGTCGGGAAGACGACGGTGTCGACGATCTCGGTCTCGCCGTAGCCCGCCTCGATGGCTTGAAGCAGGGCTTCTTCACCGCGTTCGGCGGCGGCACGAAGTGGATCGCCGGCGGGGCGACGGAGCGCCTCGGCTCGGTACGCGGCGAGACCCGCGCGGCTCTCGGCGTCGAGGTCGGTGAGGCGGGACGGGCGCGGTGCGCGCGCCGGCAGACCGAGGCTCGGTGCCGCACGCGCGACCTCGGTGGGGTTCGAGACGTTCACGCGCGTGGTGCGCACGACCACGACGCGGTCGTCGAGCTCGTAGGCTTCGTCGACGGTGGTCGGCGTGCCGATCAGACCTCGGTTGCCGCGCAGGCGCGTGGTCATGTCGTCGTGCTCGGCGAAGACGGCGCGCACCACGTCTCGAAGCGGTTGGCGACGACCGGGACCGGCGGCCACCTCGATCGCGCCGAGCGAGGCCACGGTGCCTTGGCGACGCACGCGCCGCGACCCGACGCTGCGTGCCCAGAGCGAGTCGTCCTCGAGCTCGCTGCCGCCGTTCACCGCGCGCCGCGGCTGCGCGAAGGCCGGGCTCGCGACCAACACCAGCGCCCACCAGACCCACCACGTTCGTTTCACGGCTCCCCCCATCCGGACACGCACTTCGGCGTCCGAGGAAGAGCTTTCGGGTGCGCACCCGTCCTCGACAACGCGCACCCACGCAAAGGGGCTGTGCGTCGGTGCAGGGACGACGAAGCCCCGATTCTTCCGAAGAATCGGGGCTTGTCGGGAGGCGCCGGACGCGGCTTTTTCGCCTGCGCCGGCTACTCGGCAGGCTCCGCCGGGTCGCTCGCCGGCTCCGTCGTGACGGCTCCGTCCTCCGGATCGTCGTCGAGGATCTCGGGGAGCAACACGGTGAAGATCGACGCGACGACCACGCCGAGGAAGGCGATCCAGAGGACCAGGTTGCCGACGAGCGGCGAGTCGCGTTCCTCGGGCGCGGCGCTCACGAGAGCTTGCCCCCGAGCTCGACGATCTTGGCCGCGATGACGTCGGCGGCTTCCTCGAGCGCGACCATCGTCGCGTCCTTCTCGGTGCGCAGCTTCACCTCGGCCTTGCCCTCGGCGAGGCCACGCTTGCCGATCGAGATGCGCAGCGGGATGCCCACGAGGTCGGCGTCCTTGAACTTCACGCCCGGGCGCTCCTGGCGGTCGTCGAAGAGGACGTCGACGCCCTTCTTCTTGAGCGCGAGGTAGAGCTTCTCGGCCGCTTCGGTGACCTCGGGCTCGTTGCCGAGTCCGAGCACGGTGGCTTGGTAGGGCGCGATCGAGATGGGCCAGCGGATTCCGTCGGCGTCGTGGTGCTGCTCGATGGCCGAGGCCATGAGGCGGGTGACGCCGATGCCGTAGCAACCCATGACGAAGGGTTTCGATTCGCCGTTCTCGTCCAGGAAGGTCGCCTTCATCTGCGACGAGTAGTGCGTGCCGAGCACGAAGATGTGACCGCCCTCGATGCCGCGGTACGCCTCGAGCTTGCCGCCGCACTTCGGGCACTCGTCGCCGGCGCCGACCAGACGCAGGTGCAGGACCTCGCCCTCGAAGTCGCGGCCGTAGGCGACGTGCGCGAAGTGGTGGTCCCATTGGTTGGCGCCGCAGACGCCGTCCGCGACGGCCGCGGCCGCGTGGTCGACGAGGGTGCGAAGCGAGCTCTTCGGGGCGACCGGGCCGACGAAGCCGGGGCCGACGCCGAGCACGGCCTTCACGTCGGCCTCGCTGGCGAGGTGGACCTCTTCGACGCCGAGCGCGCGAGCCACGAGGATCTCGTTGACCTCGTGGTCGCCACGGACGACGACGAGCGCGATCTCGTCGGCGGTCGCCACGGCGTCGGGGGCGCGCTTGTCGCCCTTGCTGGGCACGAGGTACGCGAGCGTCTTGAGGATGCGGTTCGTGCCGAACGCGCCGTCGGCGCTCTTCGGCGCGTCGTCCTTCGCGAAGAAGGCGACGACCTGCTCGATCGACTTCGTCTTCGGCGTCTTCACGAGCAGGCGCTCGGGCGTCGCGGAGAAGTCGGCCTTGGTGGTGTCGATGCGCGCCTCGGCAACCTCGACGTTCGCCGCGTAGTCGCACTGCGTGCACGCGACGATGCGGTCCTCGCCGGACTGCGCGAGCACCTGGAACTCCGCGCTCGTCTTGCCGCCGATCTGGCCGCTGTCGGCCTGCACGATGCGGTAGTCGAGCCCGAGGCTCTTGAAGATGCGGTGGTAGGCCTCCCGCATGATCGCGTAGCTCTCGAAGGCCTTCTCCTCGCTCACGTCGAAGGAGTACGCGTCCTTCATCATGAACTCGCGGCAGCGCATCAGACCCGCGCGCGGACGGGCCTCGTCGCGGTACTTCATCTGGATCTGGTAGAGGTTGATCGGGAGCTGGCGGTAGCTCTTCACCTCGCGCCGGACCATGTCGGTGATGATCTCCTCGTGCGTCGGCCCGAGGTGGTACTCGCCGCCCTTGCGGTCCTTGAGGCGCAGGAGCACCGGACCGTAGAGGTCGTAGCGGCCCGTCTCTTGGAAGTACGTCGCCGGCAGGATCGCGGGCATCAGCACCTCTTGGGCGCCGGCCGCGTCCATCTCGCGGCGGATGATGCCCTGGACGCGCTTGAGCACACGCTGGCCGAGCGGGAGCATCTCGTAGATGCCCGCGCCCACCATGCGGATGTAGCCGCCGCGGAGGAGCAGGACGTGGGATGCGTCGACCGCATCCTTGGGGACTTCCTTGATCGTCGGGAGAAACGCCTGGGAGTAGCGCATGGCGCGGCGTGATAGCGCGCTTTGCCGACGCTTGCGAGGAGCGTCCGCAGACGCTCCGAAGAGACGGCTCAGGGCTCGAAGACGTCGACGTCGCTGCCACACGTGGGCTCGGTGCCCTCGACGAACGTGAAGCGCGGCCGACCGTCGACCCAGACGCGGTAGTAGCCGCCGGGAAGGAGCTCGGGCAGCGGGCATTCGCGCTCGGTCTCGATGCACACGGGCGGGCAGACGCCGTCGCAATCGCCGAAATAGACGGTCGGCTCGAGCTCGATCTCGCCGCCGGGCGGGAGGTCGTCGGTGAAACGCTCTCGAACCCGCGCGACGCAGGGACCCTGGTGGGCGCAGCCGCCGCAATCGTTGAGGAGGCGAGCGAGGTGACCGGTCTCGTTGCGCTCGATGCAGATGCGGGCGACGGGGTCGGGGCGCAGGTTCTCGAGCGGCGCCCGCGTGCAGTCGTCGGCCTCACCGAAGGTCGTGCACGCCGGCGGCTCCGGGACGAGCGAGATCTCGTCTTCGACGTGGAGCGTGAACGAGCCGCCGTTCAACGACTCGACCGTCCAGTCGCCGCGGGCGAGCGCGGGAATCTCGCAGGTCGCGACCGGACGCTGGCACGAGTCGCAGTCGCACGGGTCTTCGGGGCACACGGTCGTGTGCACGAGCACGTGCCTGCGTCCTTCGTCGACCCCGACCGAGCATCCCGTCTCGGGGCAGCAGCCGCAGCCGTCCATCGTCACCGGGAGCTGGAAGGGGCGGCCGGCGGGGGCGAACTGCTGCGGGAGGCAGACGTGGTCGCCGGGGACCGGGGGCGAGCAATACCAGACGGCGGAGTCGGCGGGCGGGAGACCGGCGTCCGTGGGGGGCACACATTCCTCGAGGGGCGTGAGGAAGGTGCGGTCCGGGCAACGGTAGGGGCACGCGCTGGGCGGGGAGGCCTCGGGACCACGCGCCGAGCAGCAGACGAAGCCTTCGGGAACCGTGCAGCGCGTGCCGCCGTCTTCGCCGCCGTTGCTTTGGGAGCGGAAGCACCCGAGGGCGAGGAGGGCGAGGGCGAAGGGGGCGAGCTTGGACATCGAAGACCTCGGGTGGCACGCGCTGGCACGCATGCGATCGGTTGAAGACCGGCGGCGTGCGTCGGAGCACGGGGTGTGCCGGGCCCGCTTCCGTAGGCCTCGCCACACGTCGGTGGGCTAGTCTCGCGGCGTGGCGCGGCACGGCTTCTTGATGATCGAAGAGGGGGGAGGCCTGCGCGAGGAGCGACTCGCCCAGGGGCGTCGCGAGCGCCTCGGACGCGTCGAGCGCGCGGCCTACTTCGGCGCCGAGGGGCTCGGCTTCTTCGCGAAGCTCTTCGGAGGCAAGCCGCGGTTGCGCGCGAAGCTGCCTTTCGACGAGGCCGGCGCCGACGTGCTCGGGCTCGTCACCCAGGCGCCCGCGTACCGTGGCGTCGCGGAGGGAGAGGTGCGGCACGCGTCGGGGCTCGTGCGTCCATTGGCGCCGCGCGAGAACGGCGACGAGGTCGCGGTGCGGGACTTCTGGCTCGTGGGTGACCCCGTGTTGCGCTTGGTCGACGCGGTGCATTTCGGCATCGAGTCCGAGCTCGACGGGGCGGCGGTCGCGTTCGCGCAGAGCCCGTTGGTGATCGCGCGGCCCGAGGCCCGCACGCTCGGCGAGCATCTTCTGCGCTTGCCGGAAGAGCTCGTGGCGTCGGTGCGCGCCGCGGTGGGGCACGCGTTCGACACACGCGAGGGCTTCGTCGTCGAGGTGCGCGAAGGTGAGCCCCTCGACGTGCTCGGGGTGCCGGCGAAGGTCGACGACGTGGTGCGTCGCTTCGATCTTCGTGGGCGCACGACGAGCTACCGCGAAGCGTCGCGCCCGGTGTCGCTCGTGCTCGGCGACGAGCCCGGCCTTCGCATGGTGATTCGCGCGCGCTGAGCGCGGTCCGCGGGTTATTCCTCGTGTCGCGCGCAGGGCGAGGTCGATAGACTCTTCGTCGATGCGTTCGATGCTTCGCGCCGCGTTCCTCTCCCTCGTCGCGGCCCCCGGGCTCGCGCAGGTCACCTTGCCCAACGGGTTGGTGGTTCCCCGAGATTCGGTGAACGGCGAGATCCAGCTCTACTCGATGTTCTCCACACGGGGCGAAGCGATCGATTGGGTCGCCGACGCGCGGGCGACACCCGACGTGTTCTCGCCGCTCTGCAGCTTCTCGGCGGAGCTCGTCCTCAAGCAGAGCGGGTCGTCGCTCGGGGTCGGTTGGTACAACGTCGACGACCCCTCGATGATCTTCGAGATCCTTCCCGCGGGCACGCCGGTGGGAACGACGATCACCGGCACGAGCATTCGCGACGACGCGCGCTACACGGGCGGGCTCGTCGGCTTCGCGCTCCTGCGCTCGCCGGCGCATTACTCGCAGGCCTCGCTCAACACGGTCTGCAACGCCGGCGCCTGCGCCGCGACGCCGGGACCGTGGATCTTGAGCGTCAGCTACCCGTCGTCGGTCGAGGACGACGCGTGGTACCTCGCGTTCGAGGACGGCGACACGAGCAGCTCGTCGTGGAACAACGACGGCGACTACAACGACTACGTCTTCTTGTTCACGGGCGTCGCGTGCGCGGGCGCGGGCGAGCCTTGCGAGGTTCCCGACGGGGTCGGCATCTGCCGTGCGGGTCTGCAGGAGTGCGGGGTGGGGGGCGCGCTCACGTGCCGACCGGACAACGCCGCGCGTGACGAGCGCTGCGACGGACAGGACGAGGACTGCGACGGGCTCGTCGACGAAGGAGAGGGCCTCTGCGGCGCGGCCGAGCTCTGCTTCGCGGGCGTCTGCGTTCCGCCGTGCTTCGAGGGTGGCTGCGCGACCGGGGAGTCGTGTGTCGAAGGCGTGTGCATCGAGGACGCGTGTGTGTCCATGACCTGCGACGCCGGGTTGGCGTGCCGCGGTGGGGCCTGTGTCGCGCCGTGTGCCGGGGTGGTCTGCCCAAACCTGCCGCGCGGGACGCTGCGTCGACGCGTGCGCGGGGGTCACCTGCGACGAGGGAAGCGTCTGCGCGGGTGGCGTGTGCGTCGAGTCGTGCGCGTGCCGCGGTTGCGCCGACGGTGAGGCGTGTCTGGCGAGCGGCGCGTGTGTCGACGCGGGGTGCGAAGCCACGAGCTGCGGGGCCGGTGAGGTTTGTCGTGCGGGCGCGTGCGTGGACGCCTGCGTCGGTGCGGTGTGCCCGCGTGGCGAGGTCTGCGAGGCCGGTGCGTGTGTCACGCCGGAGCCGCCACCGCCGAGCGACGGTGGGGTGACGCCGCGCGACGGAGGCACGGGCGCGGACGCGGGCGACGGAGGTGGCATCGCCGACGAAGACGCGGGCGAAGGAAGCGGCTCCGGAGGGAGTGGGGGCTGCGGTTGCCGCAGCGGCGGCGACACCGGCGGGTTGTGGCTCGGCGTCGCGCTCTGGCTCGTGGCGTCGCGTCGTCGGCGCGATTGACGGCGGCTCGCGGCTCGTCTCGTCGTGCACGGTTCGCCAGGCTCGGCGAGATCGTCGCGACTCCGCGGTGGCGGGCGTCCGGACGAGTCGCAGGCCGCGTTTCGAGTCTCGGCGGGCGAGGCGTCAGCGCTCGCCGAACTTCGTGACGATCTCGACCCCGAAGTCCCCGAGGATCTCGCCGGGTGGCGTGCCGCCGACCTGGACCACGGTGGTGTCGTTGCGAATCTCGACGCGCTCGCCGTCGGCGCGCTGAAGCACGACGCGGGTCGGGAGGATCTCGCGGACCTCGGTGTCGAACCACGTGCGGACGCGACCGGCGTCGATCGCCGCCGTGATGCGCTCGAGGTTGTCGCCCCGGCAGCGGTGAAACGCGCCGCGCCGGTAGCTGATGGCGACGGAACGACACGCGCCGTGATCCGCGAGCGCGAGCGCCGTCTCGACCGCGCCGTTGCCACCGCCGACGACGAGCACGTCTTGGTTCGCGAAGACGTCGGGCTCGAGCACGCGGTACACGACCTTGCCTTGGTTCTCGCCGGGCACGCCGAGCTTGCGCGGCGACCCGCGGCGACCCAGCGCGAGCAAGACGTTCGCGGCGCGGCGCAGCTCGCCACTCTCGGAGCGCACCTCGTAGTGATCTTCGTCTCCGGCGACGACGCTCTTGATCAGCTCGCCCTCGACGAAGGGAAGCTCGACGCGCTTGCGAATGTCGGTCCAGAGCTCGACGAGCTCTTCCTTGCTCATGCGGCGCTTGCGGATGGCGCCGTAGAGCGGAAGCGTGAGCGTGCCGGTCATGACGACCTTCGCCCGGGGGTAGTGGAGGATCGTGCCGCCGAAGGTCTCGCGATCGAGCAGCAGGATGCGCAGGCCTCCTTCGATCAGGCGAAGCGCCGCGGCGATGCCCGCGGGACCGGCGCCGACGACGATGGCGTCCCAGGTCTCGCCCATGCCGCGTCGCCCGCTGGCGATCACTTGATCGGCGGCTTGGGTGCCCTGCATCACGGCGTTGCGGATGAGGCCCATGCCGCCGAGCTCTCCGATGACGTAGACGCCGGGTCGTGTGGTCTGAAAGGTCGGGTCGAGGCGCGGGAGCTCGACGCCACGTGTGGCGGTGCCGAAGACGAGCTGAATCGCGCCGACCGGGCACGCGGCCTCGCAGGCGCCGTGACCGACGCAGGCGAGCGGGTTGGTCAGCTGCGCGACGCCGCCTGCGATCGAGATCACCGTCTGCTCGGGGCACGCGCGCACGCAGGCGCCCGATCCGATGCAGCGGTTCGGATCGATGCGTGGATGAATGCTGTCGGGGACGACCTCGCCCATCTGCGCGAGGTCCTCCAGCATCGACGCGGCCTTCTCTTCTTTGCGGTCCTCGCGGCGCGACACGAGCCAATAGATCGCGATCGCGATCAGGAACATGCCGCCGAAGATCCACGACGTGCTCATCCGTCGGCTCCGAAAGTGGGGCGCCACACGAGGTGGAGCTGCAACAAGAGGGCGTCGAGGTCGCGTCCGAGGAGGACGTCGCCGACGAAGGCGAGCTGCCAATCGCGCGCGAGCGCGGCGAGGACTTGGGCGCCCGCCCGGTGATCGAAGCCGCTGCGAATGTCCGCGGTGTAGAAGCGCAGCGCGGGACGGTAGTAGGCCTCGACGTCGAGCTTGCCGTCGAGGAAGGCGGCGCCGAGCGCGACGCGCGTCGAGTACACGTCCATGAGCGAGCCTCGGGTGACGCTCGCGCTCCAGCGCACGCGGGCGATCTCGGCGATGCGCACCGCGCGAAGGTGCGCGAGGAGCATCCATTGAGTCGTGTCGCGCTCGGGGGCGGTCACGTAGCTGGCCGTCGCACCCCCCGCGAGCTTGGTGCCGCGAAGCTCGACGTCGGCGTTGGCCGACCAACGCGGGTCATTGCCGGTCGCGCACGCGGTGGGATCGGTGTCCGCGACGCAGAAGTAGCCGGCCGGCAGAAACGACGCGAGCCAACGCGAGCGCTCGGGCACGCGGTAGTCGCCGCGCAGGGCCCAGTGGAAGAGACCGTGGTGCGCGGAGGCGTCGACGCTCGCGGAGAGGAGCTGCGCGACGGGCGCGTTCCACGGGTTGTTCGCGTCGAAGAACGCGAGCTCGGCGTGCGCTCCGGTGCTCACGGGGCCGGGCAAGAGGCGAAGGCTGCCCGCGAGCCGGCGCTCGTCGAGCGAGCCGGAGAAGGTGGACCCGTAGGCGACGAGCGACGCGCTCGGGCGCCACGCGTGATCGGGCTTGGCGTAGTCGAGCTCGATGCCGAAGCGGGCGGCGTCGAACGCGGGCACGCCGGAGGTCGGCTCGGGGATGGCGCCCCCGAAGGCCGAGACGCGGAGGCCGGCGACCTCGGGCGCGCTGACCCGCGCGCCGTCGAGCGTGCCGAGCATCGACGCGGCGGAGCGTAGGCGGCCGATGGCCGCGTAGAACGCGCGGTCCTCGCCGTAGGAGAGCTGGAGTTGGCGCGCGAGGACGATGGGGCGCGAGGCGTCGGCGCGGCGTTGGTCGACGTCGCCGAAGTAGAGCTGCAGCGCGGCGTCGGTCGTCAGGCGCAGCGGCGCGTTCTGCGCGAGGCGCGCGTCGAGGCGCACGCGCAGGCGCGTCTGGTAGAGCGCGGGGCCTTCGTCGAGCGGGATCGAGGCGGTCGAGGTCGAGCGCACTTCGAGCCGCACGCGTTGCGACGCGAGGGCGCTGGTGAGCGGCACGTAGCGCGGGCGTTGCGACTCGGAGGGGCGTCGAGCGGGCGACCATTGCCCCTCGAAGCCCTCGAGCGGGGTGGGCGCGGGCAGGCGCGCGCTGCGTTCTTCGCGGCTGCGTCCCCGCCGCGTGAGCCCTCGAGCGCCGAGCTCGACGGGGCGTCCCGTGATGTCGATGACGGCGTAGGAGTCCGTGGTGGCCACGACCTCGTAGGAGCGCGCGCCGAAACGCACGCGCCCCCCGCGTCGCACGCCACGCGCGGCGCCGGGCTCGAGGTAGGCGCGGTCGCCCACGACGTCGACCACGCGAACGCGCAGCCGCTGGGCTTCGAGGGGCGCCGCGCGGACGAGCACCCAGCTGGCGAGAAAGATCGCGACGAGCCGCGACGCGCGATGGCCGAGCAGGGCGTCGCGACGCGCGGCGCTCATCGCGTGGCCCCTCCGGGATGACATGCGAGACAGCCGGGGCCTTCGGTGCCGACGGCGAGTCCAGGGTGTTGTTGCGCGAGCGCGAGCGGGCCGTGCTCGTGGCACCCGGTGCAGCTCACGACGCGCGGCATTGCGGGCACGCGGTGGCAGCTCTCGCAATCGGCGCCGCGGTGCGGACCGAAACGAATCGGGAACGCGAGGTCGTGCGCGTCCGCGCCGAAACGCGTCGTGCCGCTCGTGAGCCCGCCTCCGATCGAACCGAGCGTGTCGATCGGCACGAGCGCCGGCACCCAACCGAGCGGTCGATGGCATTGCTCGCAATCGCGCGGGAAGGGCGGCGTGGTGGCGTCGCCGAGGTGGCTCGGGTGAATGTCGGGGCGGGCGTAGTCTGCCGCGTGGCAGCCGTAGCAATCGGAGGGCGCGTTGCGCACGAACGCGTCGCCCTGTCGCTGGTGGCATTCGGTGCAGTCGGCCAGCGCGTGCATGCCGGTGAGGGGCAGCTGCGTGCGGCGGTGGAGCTCCATCGCGTCCGTGAGGTGGAAGTCGCGTGAGGAGTGGCATTCGTCGCAGCGGGTGCCGAGGCGCGCTTCGTGCGGGTCGGCGTGGCAGCTGACGCACGCACGTCGCACGGGTTCTCCGGGGCGGTGGCAGTCGACGCAGCCGACGGCGACGTGGCGCCCGGTGAGCGGGAAGCCCGTGGAGTCGTGGTCGAAGCCACCGCCGGCCGCGCGCGCGCCGCTGCCTCCGATGCGCCAACCGTCGGGGGTGTGGCAGTTCGCGCAGTCGACGCCTTCGGCGATGGAGCCTTCGTGGGGATCGTGGCGCTCGGCCGACTCGGCGGGGGGGGAGCTGCACGCGCAGAGCGCGGCGAGGAGGAGCGCGCGTTTCATCGCGAGAGCTCCCGCGCCCAGGCCTGAAGGCCCGCGTCGAAGGGGTCTTCCGTCGGTGCGGCGTACGCGAGCCCGAGGTGGGCGACGTCGCGGCGCGAGGGATCGAGGTGCGCGGCGTAGTCGTCGTGGGCGTTCGTGCGACCGTCGTCGAAGACGCGTGCCTCGAACGCGAGGTGTGGACAGCTCGCCGCCTCGTAGGTCGCGTCTTCGTAGGTCGCGTCTTGGTGCGCGCACGCCACGGCGTCGACGTGAGGGCACGCTTCGACGGCGTCCGTCGTGTCGGCGCGGGGGCACGACTCGAAGTCGGCGAAGTCGGAATGCGCGAAGTCGGGATGCGCGAAGTCGGGATGCGCGAAGTCGGGATGCGCGAAGTCGGAATGCGCGAAGTCGGGATGCGCGAAGTCGGGATGCGCGAAGTCGGGATGCGCGAAGTCGGGATGCGCGAGGTCGGGATGCGCGAAGTCGGGAGGCGTCGTCGGTCCGGCGAACGCCCAGCCCACGCCTGCGTCGAGCGCCTCGTCGAGCGCGAGGACGTCCGCGTCGACGTCGAACGCGACCCCGGCGTCGCTGGACTGCGCCCGCTCGCGGCGCTCGTGCGGGTTCGCGTGGCAATCCGCGCACGCCCGGTACCCCAAGCGCCAACGCACGACCTGCGTCCCGTTCGCGAGCGCCTCGCTGCGATGGCAGCCGACGCACGGCAAACCTTCGTGCCGACCGGTGAGCGCGAAGCCGGTGCGCGCCGCGTGGTCGAAGTCGTGAATCTCGAAGGCTTCGGTCGTATGACACTGCGGGCACGCGCGAATCGGCGCGCTCGTGCGGAACTGCCCCGCGTGGTCGTCCTCGTGGCAGCCCTCGCACACCCGAGGCACGCCGCGGTAGCTGGCGCCGCGACCTTGCTCGCGGTCCTCTTGCGTCGGGTGGTGGCACGAGTCGCACGCCGCGCGCGCATGGGCGCCAGTGAGCGGCCACGTGTCGTGCGCGATGTTCGGCTGATGCCAGCTCGTCGTCTGATGACACGTCGCGCATCCGCCGCGCGCCATCTCCGCCGCGAACTGATCGCCGTGCGGGTTCTCGTGGCAGCCCGCGCAGGTTTGGTCGGCGACGCGGTAGCGCAAGCGCGGTCGCACGGAGCCGTGGCAGCCGGAGCACGCGACGTCGGTGTGGCTTCCGGTGAGCGGGAACGCGGTGGCCGCGTGGTACGCGAGCGCGAAGCGGGAAGGCGCGAAGTCCGCGTCCGTGTGGCAGCTCGCGCAGTCGAAGCCCTCCGCGCCTCGGAACGCGAACTCGTGCGGGTCGCGGTGGCACGACCCGCAGCGCTCGAACTCGAGCTCTCGGTAGCGTTCGTTTCGCGGCAGCTCCGGCGAGTGACACGAGGCGCATTCGACGTCGACGTGCGCGCCCCCGAGCGCGAACGCGGTACGGCCGTGGGCGTCGAGACCGATGCGCCGCGGCAACCCGAGCCAACGAATCGAGCGATGGCATTCGATGCAGTTGCGGCCGAAGGGCGCCTCGTGCACCGGTCGGTGGCAGTTGACGCAGCGGCTGCCACGCGAGGGCGCCGCGACGGTGCCGCGGTCGTGGCAATCGCCGCATGCGACGTCTGCGTGCCCGTTCGCGAGGCTCAACACCGGGTGTTGTTCGCGGAAGCGCTCGACGTTGGTCCACGTCGTCTCGTTGTGGCAGCGCGAGCACTCCGCACCGAAGCGGCCCGCGTGGGGGTCCGTGTGGCAGCTCGTGCACGACGAGAACGCGATGCCCCGGTATTGCGGCGGGTCGTGGTGGCAGCGCGCGCACTCGACCCGGCGGTGGGCGCCTCGCAACGGGAAACGTGCGCGACCGTGGTCGAAGCTCTCGAGGTCGACGCGCGACCAGCGGGTCTCGTCGTGGCAGGTCTGGCATTCGTTGCCGAAGCGCCCCTCGTGCGGGTCTTCGTGGCAGGACGCGCAACGCGTCGAGAGCCCGAGGAAGGAACGGCCGCGGTCGTGACAGCCGGCGCACTCCTGGCGTTGGTGCGCGCCGCGCAACGGCCAACCCGCGAGCCGATGATCGAACGCGTTCTTGTTGCCACCGGGCCAGCGAATTTGCGGCACGTTTCGACCGAGGTGCTCGACGTGGCAAGGCGCGCACGGGCGCCCGCGGTATTCGCCGCCGTGAAGTCCTTGCCCCGCGTTCACGCGGCGCGCGAGGTCTTCGTGGCACGAGAGGCAGAGGGTGTTGCGAACCTGTCGGCCGCTCGAGTGGCAGTCGCCGCAGTGATCGTCGCCTTCGAGGTCGGCGTGAAAGCGCGAGAGCGGGCCGGGCGAGAAGAGCTGCGCATGCGCAGGGGCCGAGCAGAGCGCGGACACGACGACGATCGCAGCGACGACGAGACGCATGCTCATTCCGCCGAGAAGATCCAACGGTAGCCGTAGTGCCACGCGACGCCGATGTGCACGGCGGCGGCGAGCAACATCAAGATCGCGAAGAAGCGGTGCACGCGTCGCCACACGCGCAGCACGTTCGTCGCGGCTTCGGCGCGCACCTCGTCGCGGGCGGCGCGACCCGCTTCTTTGACGATGCGGCGTGCCAGGCCGCGCTCGGTCGGATCGAGCTGCGCTTCGACGTTCGGCCACGCCGCGAGCACCGCCGCGCGTCGCCTTCGACCCTCGGTCATCCAACGCGGCACGGTCGCGAGGGTACGCACCAAGCCGGGCGTGGTGGCGAAGCGCGTCACGGCGACCTCGGAGAGGCGCGCACGGACGTCACGGGCGGTGCCGCGGACGAGCTCGTCGAGGGCGGAGAGCCGCTGGTCGAGCAGCTTCGAGGTCGCGCGAGGCGCCAGCTGCACCATGTAGCGGCCCACCAAGCCGCTGAGCACCACGGCGCCGAGCGCGATGGCCGCGACGAGCGCGAGGGTGTTTCGAATCTGGAACGCCGAGTGAAAGGCGATCAGCAGCGAGCCGGCGAGCCCGGTGAAGACGTGCACCTCGAGCCAGACGCGTAGCGAGCCGAGCGGCGCGCGCGGCATGCGGCGGCGCACGAGGTAGAGCAGGTTCAGCGCGATGAGCCCCGTGCCGACGACGCCGTAGCCCTGACCGAAGAGGCCGGTCGCCGAGAGGATTCGGTAGTCGTCGTGCAGCGGGCGGTCGCCGACGGGCTCGCGGTAAAAGTCGTAGCCGCGCCACAACAAGAACGCCGCGAGCGTCGTGAGGCCGAGGGCCAACACAAAGGTCCACACGGGGCGGCGAAGGCCAGCGGTGATCGCGTCGAGCGAAGCGTCTTGGGACATCGGCGAGCGAAGGAGCGATCAATGCCGGCCGCGGGGGTGGCAATCGAGGCAGAAGTTCGGGGGGGCGTCGCCCGCGGGATAGTCGCGGACCTCGTCGTGCTTGCGGTCCATCCTACTGCGTGTGTGCTCGCCCGTGTGGCATCCGATGCAGTCGGTGTTCATGCCGCCCGTCGAGGGCCCCAGCGCGATGTCGTGGCAGTCGAAACACGTGAACCGGGAGTGCGCGCCAGAGCGAATCGGAAAGGCAGATTCGGGGTGCGTCGCGCCCAGCGCGGGCGACCAACCGTCGGTGGTGTGGCAGTCCATGCAGGTCAGCGGGAAGGTGCCGTGGCCCGGGTAGGGGCTCGCGTCGTAGTCGTCTCGGTGGCAGTCGACGCACTCGGAGGGAAGTCCCGCATAGACCGGCTCGGGCGGCACGTGGCACCCGGCGCACGCAACGGACGCGTGGGCGCCGACCAGCGGCCACTCGTGCACGAGCGTCGAAGGCACCCAGGCGTCGACGAGGTGGCAGGTTTGGCAGACCGGCGGGTACAGGCCTTCGTGCACGGGGGAGGTCGTCGCCTCGTACTCGGGCAGATGGCAGACCGCGCATTGGTCGGACGTGTGGACCTCGACGCGATCGCTTCGCGTGAGCTGGCACGCGGGAAGCGAGGTCGTCAGCGCGACGAGCACCACGAGCCGAACACCACACCGACCCATGGCGCGAAGGATAGCGCGGTCGCGTCCCGACGTGCGCGTCGTTCCGCGTTCCGAGTTCGCAGCGACCTCGCGGGTGGCGCGCTCAGGTCCCGCAGAAGGTCCGGTACTGCCACTGATCGTCGCCCGGCGGCGTGGCCAGGTCGGCGTCTTGCGGTTGGTCCTCGAAGGGGGTGGCGAGCACACGGTGCAGGCGTTCGAAGGGGCCGAGATCGCCTGCGGTCGCCGCGGCGATCATCTCTTCGATGCGGTGGTTGCGAGGAATGAACGCAGGGTTCACGGCGAGCATGCGAGCTCGCGCGTCGGCTTCGGTGGTGCCTTCGGCCTCGCGGCGCGCCTCCCAACGTTTCGTCCAAGCCGCGAACGCCTCGACGTCGAGGAGCTGATCGGCGGCGTCGCCGTGCGCGAGGCGGCGGAAGAAGACGGTGTAGTCCGTGTGCTCCTTCGCGAGCAGCCCGAGCAGATCACGCGCGAGCTCGAGGTCTTCGTCGCGGGCCTCGCGTAGACCGAGCTTCGCGCGCAGCTCGGCGGCGTAGGCCTGCTCGAAGATCGCGGGGAAGCCCTCGAGGCGCTCGGTGAGCGTGGCGACGGTCTTCGTCTCGTCGTCGCCGACGAGCTCGATCACGGTCTCGGCCAGCCGCGTGAGGTTCCAGAGCGCGATGCGCGGCTGGTGGGCGAAGGCGTAGCGGCCGTTCTGATCGATCGACGAGAAGACCCGCGCCGGCTCGTAGGCGTCGAGGAACGCGGCCGGTCCGTAGTCGAGCGTCTCGCCGGCGATCGACGTGTTGTCGGTGTTCATCACGCCGTGCACGAAACCGAGGGCGAGCCACTTCGCGACGAGCTTCGCCTGCGCCTTCATCACCGCGTCGATCAGTGCGAGCGCGTCGCCTTCGCGTCGGTCGGCGTCCGGGTAGTGGCGCTCGAGCGCGTGGGCGACGAGAAGCGAAAGCGCGTCGAGGTCGCGTCGTGCGGCGAAGAATTGGAAGGTGCCGACGCGCAGATGGCTGGACGCGACGCGGGTCAGCACCGCTCCGGGAAGCACCGTGTCGCGGTAGACGGGCTCGCCGGTGAGCACCGCGGCGAGGGCACGCGTCGTCGGCACGCCGAGCGCGTGCATGGCCTCGCTGAGCACGTACTCGCGGAGCACGGGACCGAGCGCGGCGCGTCCGTCGCCACCTCGAGAGAAAGGCGTCGGGCCGCTGCCTTTGAGCTGTACGTCGCGCCGACGTCCGTGACGATCGACGAGGTCGCCCAGCAAGATCGCGCGTCCGTCGCCGAGCTGTGGGACGAAGCTGCCGAACTGGTGGCCGGCGTAGGCGAGCGCCATCGGGTCGGCGTCGTCGGGGACGGCGTTGCCGGCGAGAATCGCGAGACCTTCCGGGCTCGCGAGGGCGGCGGCGTCGAGGCCGAGCTCTTCGGCGAGCGCCACGTTGATCGCGAGGGCTGCGGGCTCGCGGACCTCGCTCGGTCTCACACGCGCGTAGAAGCGGCCGGGGAACGAGGCGTAGCGGTTGTCGAAGCCGAAGCGCATCGGGCCTTTGTCGGGCCGAAGGGGCTGCGCATCAAGCCGATTGCTTCTCTTTCCGCGTCTTCGGCATGCTCGGCGCCATGCAAGCGCGCCCCGAGATGCGTCGTTTGGTGTCGCACCTCTACCTCCAGCGGTATCCGGCGGAGGTCTCGGACGTGGCCTTGGCGGAGTTCCTCGCCGAGGTCGTGCGCGCCGGTCCGACGCTCGACTCGCCGCACTCGTGGGTGCTGGATTTCCGCGAAGTGAAGTCGACGACGGCGGTCCAGCGCAAGATGTTCGCGGACTTCCAGCTCCAGACCGAGCCGCTCGACCGACGCCACAACGCAGGCTCCGCCCTCGTGATGACGAGCGGGTTGGTGCGGGGCTTCGTGACCGCGGTGTTCTGGTTGAAGCCGCCGGTCTACCCGACGCAGACGGTCGCCTCGCTCGACGAGGGCGTGCGCTGGGCCGCCACCCAGCTCGCGGCGCGTGGCGTCTCGATCGACGTGGAACGGGCGCAGACGCTGGTCGGCGCCTGATCTGGCATCGTGAGCGATCGGGTGCGGGCGAAGGAAGCTCTGCGTCGGTCCGCCCGTAGAGCGAGGCGCCGAGGTCCTATGTCGATGTCTCTTCGCCTTCTCGCCCTGATTTCATTGGTTCTCGTCGCGTGTGGCGACGACGACGGTCCGCCGGGTACCGGGGAGCCGTGCTCGCTCGACGAGCATTGCCTCGACGCCCACGAGTGCACCGTGGACTCCTGCGGCGTCGATGGGTTCTGCCGTCACGCCCCCGTCGACGCGATCTGCGGCGAGGGGGTGTGTGCGCCCGACCGCGGCTGCGTCACGGATCTCGACGGGGGCTTCGACGACGCCGGCGTGCGTGACGGGGGCGGTTCGGACGACGACGGGGGTACGACGGAACGCGACGGGAGCGTCGGCCTCGACGGGAGTGTCGGCCTCGACGGGAGCGTCGACGGCGGCGCGGACGGAGGTAGCGCGACGTGCTCCGACGGGGCGCGGCGTTGCGACGGAAGCGCGGTCCAGGTCTGCACGGGCGGCACGTTCGAGCTCGACGAGATGTGCGCGCTCGATTGCCGCGCCGGCGCATGCGTGACCGAAGTGACGTGTACGCCGAGCGCGTACCGATGCAACGGGCGTGGCGTCGAGGTCTGCAACACCTCCGGCACCGCGTGGCTCTTCGTGCAGACCTGCGCGAGCGAATGCGACGCAGGGCTCTGCGTGGGCGCCTGCGAGCCCGGCGAGCAGCGCTGCAACGGAACGCGCGTCGAGCGTTGCTCAGCCGAGGGCACGGCGTGGAGCACGGTGGAGACCTGCTCGACCTTCTGCGCCTACGGCACCTGCGCGCTCGACGGGCTCGACGTCGCGGCCGACACCGCGCTCGACGGAGACGTGTGGGTCGACGGGGACGTGCTGGTGCGCAGCGGCGCCACCCTCCGCAGCCCGGGCGGTGATCTCACGTTGCGGGCCCGAACCATCACGGTCGAGGCCGGCGGCTCCATCGCGGTCGCGGCGACGGGGCAAGGCACCGAAGGCGCCGGCCAGCAGGGGAGCTTCTGCACGCGCGGGTTCAACGGCGGCACCGGCGGCGGCTACGGCACCGCGGGTACGCGTGGGCCTATTGGTGGCTCCGGATCTCCCTGCTCGAGCGGCGGCGCTGCATTCGGCTCGTCGAGCGATTCGGAGGTCGCGCGTGGTGGTCCCGGCGGCGACGTGAGCGGCAGCGCGACACCGCGCTCGCCGGGGGGAGGTCGGCTGCGGTTGATCGCGTCGACGCGCGTCACGGTCGCGGGCCAGATCACGGCGAATGGGGTCATCGGTGTGCGCGCCGAAGGCAGCAGCGGATTGTCGACCGGCGGCGGCGCGGGCGGCGGCGTGCTCGTCGCGGCAAACGAGGTCGTCGTCAGCGGCTCCATCAGCGCGGCGGGTGCGGGCACGTCGGGGGGGACGTGGGGCGGCGTCGGTGGCAACGGTCGCATCAAGATTCTCACCGGCACCACGCGCACGATCACCGGCACGCTCTCGGGCGTCGTCACGCAGGGCCTCTTGCCGCCGCTCGAGCCGCGCTCGACCACGCATCCGTCGACGACGCTCTACTACAACGACGACTTCGCGAGCGTTTCCGTGAGCTGGGAGCAGGCGTTCCCGTCGCGCCAGGGGTACTACTGGCTCGTCGATCGCACGGGTTACCGCGTGCCGACGCCGGCGCTCGGGACCTTCGTCGACGCCGAGGCGATCAGCTTCTCGCGCGACGCGCTGACGGCGGGGGACAACTACTTCCACGTCGCGCCGGTGAACGCCTCGAGCGAGGTCGGCACCGTCGAGACGCGGATGCGCGTGCGCCTGAACACCACGCCGCCGCCCGTGAGCTCGTCGAGCCATCCGAGCGAGACCGCGTGGTCGGCCAACCGCGACGCGTTCTTCGCGTGGACCTTGCCGAACGGCGCCGAGAACTACGTCGGCGTGCACTACGTGCTCGACCGCTACGGCGACACCGTGCCGACCACGGCCGACACCTTCTTGCCGGTGTCGCAGACGACCTTGCTTCGCAGCGGGCTCGCGGACGGTGTGTGGGTGCTTCACGTCGTCGCCGAAGACACGAGGGGCTATCTCACGCGGGCGGCGGGACACCGCCAGGTGCGCATCGGCACCGACCCCGGGGTCGGCGGGCTCGTGGGGCAGGTCGTGGACGCGGCCGGCTCGGCCCCGATCGCCAACGCACGGGTTCGCGTCAACCGCGGCATCGTGCCGAACCAGACCACGAACGGCACCGGCAACTACAACTTCATGAACGTGCCGGCGGGTACGTGGGAGATCGACGTCTCCGCGGACGGTTACGCGTCGATGACACGCTCGGTGACGATCGGTGCCGGCATGAGCGTGCCGCTGAACGTCTCGCTCACGCGGCTCTGAGCGTACGAAGACGTCAGCTCACCTTCGCGAGGAAGCCGTCGATCCCCGGATCGGCGGCTTCGAGCTGTCCGCCATCCAACGTCACGTGCGCGAGCGCGGCGTAGCGCGCGTCGCGCCACGCCAGCAGCTCGGCGTAGCAACGGGGGAGCGCGTCCTCGGGCGTCTCGTCGGCGCGCGCACGAAACGCGTCCCCCCAGACCACGGGTTTCGGTTCTTCGAGGTAGCGCTTCAGCATCGCGTCACGGCGCGCGTCCGGCGTGCGCAGGTAGACGACGCGACCCAGCTCCCGCAGTTGCTCCAGCAACTTGGGTGCGAGGTAGATGACGCTACCGGTCGTGTCGACGACGTGGCGCTCGCCTGGCGCACGCGCGCGTGCGGCCTCGAGCGCCTCTTCGGTGACCGTGCCTTCGAGCGCGAGGTAGCGCGCTTCACGCGTCGCGTAGTCTTCGCTCCAAGGCATGCCCATCCAACGCCCGAGCGCATGCACCGGCGCCTCGCCTTCGGCCACGTCGACGATCGAACCGAGCTGCTCCCCGATCGCGCCGTCGCAGTCGTGGTGCACGTAACCGCGCGTCGCGAGGCGCTCCGACCAGAAGCTCTTTCCGACGCCGGACATGCCGACGAGGACGAGGACGTCGTTCATGGGCGGGAGCGTGCGGCACGAGGGGCGAGGGTGCACGTGGGGATGTCGTCGGAGTCGGAGTCGGAGTCGGAGTCGGAGTCGGAGTCGGAGTCGGAGTCGGAGTCGGAGTCGGAGTCGGAGTCGGAGACGGGGACGGGGACGGGGACGGGGACGGAGACGGAGACGGGGACGGAGACGGAGACGGGGACGGAGACGGAGACGGAGACGGAGACGGAGACGGAGACGGAGACGGAGACGGAGACGGAGACGGAGACGGAGACGGAGACGGAACCTCGCGCTTCGCGCTCGTTCGGACGCCTCGCGCTTCGCGCTCGGGTTCGTCTTCCGCAGTGGCAGCCCTGCTTCGTCGAGTTGGAGAAGTGGGGGTGCTGGCATCCAAGGGGCTGCTTTGGGGGCGGGCTTTCCAGGCCGGGATGGGCTGGCTCATGCGCTCTGGTGCGAGACAGTCGCGCCAGCCTTCGCGGGTGACGTTCGACCGCGTGCCGGCTGTCACGCCTCTCTCGCTTGGGAGGCTGCATGAGCCAGCCCATCCCGACCTTCCAAGCCCTCGACCTCTCGTACGACCTCATCGCCGCGTTGCCGGACGTCATCCGCGCCGTCTCGCGGCGCGACCGTTCGCTCGCGGACCAGCTGCGACGTGCTGCTCAGTCAGTCGCGCTCAACCTCGCCGAATCCACCGGGCACGAAGCCGGGAATCGCCGACAGCGCATTCAGTCCGCGTTCGGCTCCGCGCAGGAGACCAAGACGGCGCTGCGAATCGCGCGGGGCTGGCGGTACATCGACGCGGCCGACGCGGAGCGCGCGTACGTCCTCGCCGACCGAATCGCTGGCGCCTGCTGGCGGCTCCTTCACAAGCGGTGACGGCCCCGCCGGCGGAGCCGGCGCCGCCTCGCGCGGCGTCGGCTTCGGCTGCGCCTCGGCCGTCGCGCGAAGCGCACTGCCCGAAGCTGTGACTCCGAGGCGCGAAGCGCGTCGTTGCAGCGCGAAGCGCGTCGTTGCAGCGCGAAGCGCGTCGTTGCAGCGCGAAGCGCGTCGTTGAAGCGCGAAGCGCGTCTCTGCAGCGCGAAGCGCGTCTCTGCAGCGCGAAGCGCGTCTCCGCAGCGCGAAGCGCGTCTCCGCAGCGCGAAGCGCGTCTCTGCAGCGCGAAGCGCGTCACTGCAGCGCGAAGCGCGTCGTTGAAGCGCGAAGCGCGTCGTTGCAGCGCGAAGCGCGTCGTTGAAGCGCGAAGCGCGTCGTTGCAGCGCGAAGCGCGTCGTTGAAGCGCGAAGCGCGTCGTTGCAGCGCGAAGCGCGAAGCGCAGCGGTGCTCACCGCCCTTCCAGCACCACCCGCAGCCCGCTCGGCTCGTTGTGCTCGAACGCGAGGCTCCAGCCGTGCCGCTCGGCCACCTCGCGTGCGATCGCGAGGCCGAGGCCGGTGCCCGAAGGGTGTCGGCTGCGTGCCTCCTGGCTTCGGAAACGCCGCTCTCCGAGCCGCGCGAGGTCGGCTTCGGCGACGCCGGGGCCGTCGTCGAGCACTTCGAGTCGGAAGCCTTCGCCCTCGGGCTCGAGCACGACCGCGACGTGGCCGCCGGGCTCACCGTAACGGATCGCGTTGTGGACGAGGTTCGAGAGCGCGCGCTCGACGAGCGTGAGGTCTGCTCGGACCATGAGTCGTTCCGGCGAGGCGTGGTTCAGCTCGATGCGTTTCTGCTTCGCGAGCGTGCGGTGGCGCTGCGCGACACGACCGACGAGGTCCGCGAGGTCGACCTCGACGTGCTCGATCGGGCGGTCGACGTCGTCGAGCTTCGCGGCGGCGCTGAGGTTCTGCAGCAGCGAGCCGAGGTAGTGCGCTTCGCCGAGCGCTTGGCCCGCGAGCTCGGCTTCCGCGCTCTTGGGCTCGCTGCGCGATTGCAGGGTGATCAGGTGATTCTGCAGGACGGTGAGCGGGATCATCACGTCGTGCGTGGTGTTCGAAACGAAGCTCGTGAGCGCTTCGTCGCGTCGTCGCAGCGCGTCGACCTTCGCCGCGAGCTCCGTACGGTCCGCCGCGATCGCGCGTTGAAGCTCGGTCAGCTCGTCTTCCCCGTCGACGGGAATGGTCACGCCTTCGCCGGCACGCGCGCGCCGCACCGCGTCCGTGAGGCGACGTACGCGACGTACGAGCGGGCCCGCGGCCAGCACGGCCAAGAGCACCGTGAACGCCGAGACCGCCAACGCCGGCGCGAGCGTGAACGCGAGGCCCGGGCCGTCCACGGGACGCGCGGTGGCGACGAACGCGCAGGGCCCTTCGTCCGCGACGCGCGCGACGACGAGGAGTTGATCGCGCGGTCGTGTTCCGGGCACCGGACCCCACGCCACGTCGTCCCCGGCTTCGAGCGCACGACGAATGCGCGGCGAGAGCACGGGGGCCTCGGGCCTCTGCGGACCAAACGACGCGTCGTAGACGAAGATGCCCGCGGGGCCGCGTGCGCGACGTGCACGGGCCCTCGCGCGGGCGGGGCGTCGCGCGCGCGGGCCGTCGAGGTTGGGCCACGTGCTCGGGCTCGCTTCGCAACGGTCGTGTTGGAAGCCGTCCAAGCGCCCCGCGATCGCTTCGCCCGTCGCGAGCGCGACGTTCCGACGCACGAGCAGGCCCTGCAGGAAGGCGAGCCCGATCGCGAAAGGAACGACCGCGACCACGAGCAGGACGGCGAGCCGGAGGCGCAGGCGCATCAGCCGTCTTCCGAGGGCGCGTCGGCCACGAGCTTGTAGCCGATGCCCCAGACCGTCTGGAGCTGGCCGCCGGCGGGGCCGAGCTTCTTGCGCACCCGCGAGACGTGCACGTCGAGGGTGCGCTCGCTTCCGGCTTTGTCGGGATCGAGGCAGGCGTCGACCAACGCGCGTCGCGAGAGGGCCGAGCCGGGCCGCTTGGCGAGCGTGACGAGGATGTCGAGCTCGACCTTCGTCAGCTCGGGAGCCGGCGCGCCGTCGACGCGGACCTCGCGACCCTCGACGTCGATCTCGAGGCGCCCCAGGCGAAGCGGTCCCTCGCCGCGACGCAAGTCGGGTCGGCGCAAGCGCGCGTTGATGCGCGCGAGGAGCTCGTCGGGGAAGAAGGGTTTGGTGACGTAGTCGTCGGCGCCGAGCTTGAGCGCGCGGACCTTGTCGTTCGTGTCTTGGCGGGCCGAGAGGATGAGCACTGGGACCTCGTGCTCGGCCGCGCGCCACCGCTTGAGCAGATCGAGGCCGTAGGTGCCCGGCAGCATCAGGTCGAGGACGATCAGCGCGAAGTCCGTGACGTCGACCTTCGACGCGCGGTCGCCGTCGCGCAGCCACATCACTTCGAAGCCGTCCCCGCGAAGGATTCCTTCGACCTGGGCCCCGAGGGCGTCGTCGTCTTCCACGAGGAGGATGCGCGTGGTCATGGCGTCGGAGGGTACGGGAAGAGGGGAGGGAGGCGAGGCCAACAAGTGCGTGGCGTCCGCCTTCGGATGCGGGAGTGCTCTCGCGCAGCCGAAGGCGAACGCCCCGCCCGGTGTCGGGACGGGGCGTCGTGGCTCAGGCCTTCTGCGGACCGCGGCCCCGACCCTGGCCGGCGTTGCCGCGACCTTCGCCGCGCGGGCCTCGGCCGTGGCGACCGTGGCGGCCTTCGCGGCGCTCGCGCATCTGCGCGGCCTGGGCGCGTTGCTCGGCGTCGAGCACGGCGTCGATCTGCGTCTTGGTCTGCTCACGAAGCGCCTGGTGCTCTTCGCGATGCTCGGGTCCTCGACCGAGCGCTTCGTGGCGCGCGCGGGTCTGCTCGAGGATGCGGCGAATCTGCGTGACCTGGTTCGGGCGCAGCGAGAGGCGCTCGGTCATGTGCTCCAGGCGACGGGTGACGCGCTGCTGCTGGCGCTCGCTTCGGAGCGCCTGCGCACGTTGGCGCTGTTGCGGCGTGAGGATGGCGTCGATGCGCGTGCGCATCGCTTCGTGCTCCTGCTGGCGTGCCTCCCGGTTCTGCTCGCGACGCGCGCGGGCGTCGGTGAAGAGCTGGCGGAGTTGCTGGACCTGCGCGGGCGTGAGCGAGAGCTCCTCCTGCATGTGCTGCAGGCGGGCCTCCGGGTCGTGGCCCCGGCGTCCGTGGCGACCTTGGTGGCCGTTCGCCCGCGGGCCGCGTTGGGCGACCGAGGCGTCGGACGAGGGCATGCCTCCGTCCTGGGCGAACACGGGGACGGCGGAGACGATCGAGAGCGCGGCGGCGAGGGTGAGGTGCTTCATGGCGACTTCCTTTCGAGGCCCGATGCGTGTCGGCCTCGTGCATTGGAACGCATCACCTCTGAAGGGCTCCTTAAGCCCGAAGGCCCATCGACGTTTTTCTTCGCGACCGGGGTCAACGCGCGTCGGCGAGGGCACGGTCCACCTCGCGTAGATGCCGCTGCGCGAGCTCGCGCCAGGGGTCGTCTTCGGGCGCGAGCGCCAAGTAGCGCCGCCAGCTTCGGCGCGCTTCCACCCACGCGCTCGCACGCTCGTCTCGGGGCGCGTGCTCGGCCTGCGCGAGGTGACCCAGCGCCTCGTACCAATGAATCTCGGAGGGCGGCTCGAAGAACACGCCGTCCTCGCGGAGCACGTCCATCGAGCCACCCATCACGCTGCGTGCACGCCACGCGTGCTCGAGCGACGCGGTGTGCTCTCCGAGGCGGTCGAGCGCGACGGCGGCGCCGAAGAGCGCGAGCGAGAGCGCCTGCGCGCTGCGTCCCGAGGTGTCGCGCTCGGCGAGCTCGATCGCGCGTGCATATTCGACCGCGGCGCGCTCGAGGCGGCCGGCCATCATGTGCACTTCGGCGAGGTTCGCGTGGGTGGTGGCGGCGAAGCCGGGATCGAGCACCGCGACCAACGCGCGCTCGTACTCCTCCACGGCGCGATCGAAACGCCGAGCCTTGGTGAAGAGGATGCCGAGCTCGAAGCCGACCTCGTCCGCGGCGTAGTCGGCGTCCAACGCGCGCAACGCTTCCCAGAACGCGATCGCCTCTTCGTCGTGGCTCTCGAGCCGCCCACTCGGCGTCGGACGCGACCAGCGCGTGGTGGCGTGGGCCAAGAGATGAAGCGCTTCGGGATCTCGTGGTGCGAGCGCGTGGGCGCGTCGAAAACGTTCGATGGCGCCTTCGAGGTGGGCGGCGCGGAGGTAGGGATCGGGCGTCTCGGCAGCCTCGAGCAAGAGCCGCTGGCCGTGGCGCACGAGCTCGCGCGAGCGTTGCCAACCGGGCTCGCGGACCTCGCGCCAGAAGCTCGCGGTGGTCTCGAGCCCCTCTTGGGCGTGGGCCGGCGCGGCGATCAAGAGAAGCAGAGCGAGCCCGCGCTTCACGGCCCGAGCCTCCGGCGTGCGTCTTCGGCCCATGCGCCGTCGCGGGAGGCCGCGGTCCACGCGGTGCGGGCGCCGGCGGCGTCGCCGAGCGCCTCGAGAACGACCGCGCGTCGCGCCGCGCGCTCCGGCTCGGGCACCTCGAGGCCGAGCAGAAGCGCGTCGAGCCGACCGAGCGCGGCGATCCGGCGTGCGAGCTCGCGCCACTCGAGGTCGTCGTCGCGACCTCGCACGAGCACGAGGGCGAGGCCGAGGCTGGCGCGGGGATCGTGGGGTGAGTCGCGCAAGGCCTCGCGGTAGGCACGCTCGGCGTCCTCGAGACGCTCGGGACCGAGCACCGAGAGCGCGTCTCCGTAGAGCCCGTAGAGCCCGTGGCGGGCTTGGCCCGAACGCGCGCGCGCCAAAACCCGCCCGAGGACCTCGGCGGCTTCCGCGTGGCTTCCGGCGCGCGCGAGCAGCTCTCCAGCGCGTGCGCCCTCGGCCGGCTCGTCCAGCGCGGCGGGGTCGAGGCGGCGTGCGTGCAGGAGGTCGTCGCGCGCGGCGTCGAGCTCGCCCGCCTCGCCGGCGGCCAAACCGCGGACCAGCCATCCTTCCGCACGCTCGGGCAGACGCCGAATCGCCGCGGACGCGGCTTCGCGGGCTTGGGCGAGGCGGCGGGCACGCAGGGCCGCGCGTGCTCGGGTCATGTCCTGCCGCCAGAGGCGCAGGCCCGGGGTCTTCACCTCGTCCCAGAACTCGGAGGCATGCGCGCGACCACCCCCGAGGAGGGCGAGGCTGGTGAGCCCCAGGAAGCTCCGACGCGAAAGCACGTGCGCATCGTAGTCCCGTGGAACCGCGATTTCCTTCGAAAGTCGCGGCTTCGGGGATTCTCCGCACGCGCGTTCGCGCCTCCTCCGAGGCTGCGAAGAAAATTCGTCCCGGGGGTGTAAGCGAACGCGAGGGACCCCGTTCTCCCCTCGAATCACGGAGGACGACCCCATGCCCAGCTCAGCTCCCGCCCGACCCAAGCCTTCCCGTCTCGCCACCCGCGCGGGCGCCCTCGCCGTGCTGCTCGCGCTCGGCTGCGCCGGGTCCTCGGCTTCGCCCGAGCACGCCGGAAGCGTCGTCGTCCAGGAGGGCCACTACGCCCCGACGACCACGGGCGCGTCGGGTGGAACCTTCGTCGCCCGAGAGACCGCATCCGCCGACTACGGCGGGGCCTCCGAAGAGGCGGGGTACGGCGGCGCGGACATGGCGGCGCCTCGTGCAGAGGCGGCCCCGGCGATGCCCGGTGCGAGCGCTTCGGCGCCGTCGGCACCGAGCCCCGCCAGCACGAGCGCGACGATCACGACGACCACGACCGTCGAGGTCACGGTGGACTCGCTCCGCGTCGACGAGCCGCCGCCCCGCATGGTGCAGGAACAAGCGGCGCCCGCGCGGCTGCTGACCGCCGCGACCGTCGGCGACCACGACCGCCGCGGCAACTACCTCGAGTACCTCTCGCGTCACGGCTTCGAAGCGCAGCGCCTCGGCCTCGACATGACGCGCCGCGTTCGGTTCCGGATCGAGGACGGCCAGGGGCAGCCGGTGCGTGACGCGCGCATTCGTCTGCGCACCCAGTGGGGCGACGTCCAGGCGCGCACGCGCGCCGACGGTCGCTGGGACTTCTTCCCCGGCGTGGACGCGCCGAACGCGAGCGGTCCGGCGAGCCTGATCGTCGAAGCGGGTGGCCGCACCGCGGAGCTTCGCGTCGACGTGCCGACCCGTGGCGACGGACAAGACGTCGTGGTGCGCATGCCCGGCGTCCAAGCGCGCCACGCTCGCGCGCTCGACCTCGCGTTCCTCATCGACGTCACGGGCTCGATGGAAGACGAGCTTCGTTACGTGAACCGCGAGCTCACCGACATCGTCACGCGTGTACGCGCCGAGTCGCCCGAGACGCTGATTCGCGTGGGCGCCGTCTTCTACCGCGATCGCTCGGACTCGGTGCCGCTGCAGCGCATCGCCTTCACGCCCGACGTGCGTGGCTTCGTGCACGCGATGCAGACGGTGCACGCGAGCGGCGGCGGCGACTACCCGGAGGATCTCGACGCGGGCCTCGACACCGCGGTGCACGGCCTCGATTGGTCGCAGGACGACTCGGTGAAGGTGCTCGTGGTCGTCGCCGACGCGCCGCCCCAGCGCTACGGCGGGTTCACCTACCTGCAGGCGATGCGCGAGTCGTCGCAGCGTGGCATTCGCATCCTCCCCGTCGCGGCGAGCGGCGCGGACCGCGAGGTCGAGTTCCTCTTCCGCGCGATGGGCACGTACACCGCTGCGCCCTACGTCTACCTCACGGACGACAGCGGGATCGGCGCGCCGCATATGGAGGCCGACACGGACCGCGTCGCGGTGGAGTACTTCCACGACGCGCTGACCCGTCTGCTCGTCGAAGACCTTCGCGGTCGCGGCATGCACGAGCCGGGGATGTTCGGCGAAGGCTGAACGACACACGTTCGAACGCACGAAAGGCGCGCCCGAGAGCGCCCACCACTTGCACGGATCGAATCCGTGCAAGTGGTGGGCGCTCGGTGGTGGGAGGGGGCCCCAATCCGGCTTTGCCGGTTGGGGGAGGGAGCGCGCCGCTCCCTCGAGAAGAGAGAAGAGCATGAATCAGTGCAACTGATTCGTGCTCTGGGAGGGCGCGTCTTTCGGCTTTCCGTCTTCGTTCGGAGCTCAGGTCGAGCGCGACTGCCACCAGCGGAGGAACTTCGCTTGGGCGTCGACGAAGGAGGTGCGCGGGGCGTCTTCGGTCAGGCCGAAGTCGTGGCCCGAGACGCGGCGCAGCTCTTGAAGCGCCATGCGGCGAAGCTCGGGGCGACGATCCGCGAGCGCGTCGACCAACCAATCGAAGCGGTGGCGGCGGCCCTGCGACTTCGCCCAGCGGCGCCACGTGATGCGCATCGAGCCGAGGTCGTGGCAGGTGAGGCGGCGAAGGCCGTCGTGCGCGGCGCGCGCGATGGTGCGGTCGTCGTCGCCGAGCAGCTCGACCAAGACGTCGAGAGCGAGCGCGTCGCCGAGGTCGCCGAGCGCCTCGATGCTGCGGACGCGCCAGACCTGCTGCACCGTCGTGGTCGACGCCGTGCGGCGAAGGCCTTCGAGGATGTGCGGGTAGGTCGGCGAGGCGCGCAGGGCGTCGACGCCACCGAGCGCGGCGCGGCGAACACCCGGGTCGGCGTCGAGCAGGAGCTGCGCGACGGCGGCGAGCAGCTCGGGGCGACCCAGCTCGGTCGCGACGAGCGTCGCGTGAAAACGAACGTCCGGGCTCGCGTGCACGAGCAGCTCTTCGACGTGGGGCGCCGCGACGTCGCCGAGCATGGCGAGGGCCGCGCCGAGGGGCGACGACTCCGAAGCCCGCGGCAGGCGGCGGTAGGGCATCTTCCGATCGAACCAGACCGGACCGGGGAAGTGGCGGACGAGCTCTGGGAGCAGCCGCGCGGCCTCGCGCTCGAGGCGCGGCCGAAGGCGTTCGACGTCGCCGGGCGACGAGCGGCAGAGCTCGAGCAGCAACGTGGCGATCGGGTCCACGGTCGGCGGCGCTTCCGGCGCGAGCGACGGGCTGTGGAGCGCGTCGAGGTCGGTGCGTACCCGGTCGACCCGCGGCGGGATCGGCGTGCTCACACGCGCACGTGGTGCCGGCTCGCTGGGCACCTTCGACGTGCGGAAGGTTTCGTCGCTGGGAGGCCTCGAGACTCGTGCGGCCTGATCGCTGGGCGCCCGCGGCGTCGAAGGCGACGCGACGCGACGCGTCTCTTCGCTCGTCGCGCGGGGAGGAACGCTCGGCGCACGCTCGGCCGCCGGGGTGCTCCGAGGCGGCACGCTCGGCGGCCGCGTCGAGCGGGGCGTCACGGGCGCGAAGTCGAAACGCTCGATGCGCTCCACGACCTCTTCCACCGGGGCGCCCAGCTTGGGCATCCGGGGCGGCGGCGGGAGCGCGGGCTCGGAGGTCCGACCCTCGACGCGCGGGTCGGCGGGAGGGGCGCTCGAGGGGCGGCTGCGAACGATGTCGCTCGGGGCGTTTCGCACCACGTAGGTGCTTCCCGACACGGATCGCTTCTTCTCGGCCGCCATCTCGGAGGGACGGTGTAGCACGGACCGCGTGTCGCGGTATTCCCGACTTGACCCTCGGGCACGGATCTGGTGGGCCGCGCCTGGCTCTCCGTTCAGTGAGCGGGTGCCCGAAGTGTCAACACGACCAGCTCGGGGGGGACGCCGATCCGCACGGGAATCATGCTGTTCCCCACGCCGCTCGTGACCCACAAATGGCGACCCTCTTCCACGTAGTGCCCGCGGACCCAGCGGGTGCCGAAACGTGAGGGAACGAAGAGTGGACCGACGAGAGGGAGCCTCACTTGTCCGCCGTGGGTGTGCGCGGCGAGCGTGAGCGACACTTCCGAGGGCACGTCGACGAAGAGATCGGCGGTGTGTGTGACGACGATTCGCGGACCTTCGCTGCCGCGGAGCGCACGCAGGAGATCGTCGTGGCCGGTGTAGGCGTCGTCGACGCCCACCAAGTCGAGCGGCACCTCGGCGGGCAGGCGCCGGGTCTCGTTGACGAGCACGGGGATGCCGGCGCGCTCGAGCGTGTCGCGAACGCGCCTCGCGCCGAACCAATGGTCGTGGTTGCCGAGCACCGCGAACGTGCCGAGGGGCGCACGAAGGTTCGCGAGGTCTTCGGAGAGCGCGTTCAGGTTCGGCGTGCTCCGAAAGAGGCTCTTCGTGTCGACCAGGTCGCCGAGGAAGACGAGGAGATCGGCTTCTTGTGCGGCGAGACGATCGATCACCTTTCGGGTGCGCGCGCGGTCCATCGGCGGCGCGCCCACGTGCAGGTCGCCGACGAGGCCGACCCGAAGTCCGTCGAGCGCGCGTGGCCACCCCGGCAAGTGCAGCTCGCGCTCGCGCACCACGAGGTGGCGAGGCTCGAGCACGGCCGCCCACACGAAGAGCGCGGCGGCGGCCCCGAAGAGCGCGCGCCAACGGCGGCGTCGCGGACGTTTCACCGGGGCGGGAGCCACGCGTCGAGCGCGCGGCGTTGACTGACATTCGCGCTCGGGTCGACCTCGAGCTGCCACGCGTCGGCGGGACGGCTTCCGAGGATCAACGTCGCGCGCCGCATGCGTCCGCGGCGCGAGAGCAAGACCTCGACCTCGTCGCCGGCCTGCAAGCGCGAGAGTCGCTCGTCGAGGTTGGTGGGCAGGCGCTCGTCGTCCAGCGCGACCAGCTCGTCTTCGACCTGCAAGCCCGCTTCGGCCGCGGGCGTGCCGCTCGTCACTTCGCGCACCATCAGCCGTCCGCCTTCGTTTGCGACGTCGGCGCCAAGCCACGCGGGGCGTTCGTCGCCCTCCGGCAAGGGGCGGAACCGCAGGCCGTAGTGCGCGAGCGTGCTGGTGAAGTCGAGCTCGCTCGTCTCGTCGACGGCCTGCGTGAAGAACCCCGAGAGGTCGCGACCGGCGATCTCGGAGACGAGCGCGCGGAAGCTCTCGCGCGTGTAGCCGGTCTCGCCGAAGCGCTCGTACGCGGCGCGCATGACGTCGTCGAGCGAGGAGCCCGACTCGCGGAGCTCGGCGTCGAGGAGGAACGCGACGATGGCGCCCTTCGTGTAGTAGCTGACGCGGCTGCTGCGCGCGTGCTCGTCGGGGCGGTAGAATTTGATCCACGTGTCGAACGACGCGTCGCCGAGCGATTGAATGCTGCGGCCGGGCGCGTCGTGCAGGCGCTGGATCTGCTTCGAGAGCAGCGTGAGGTATTGCTCGCGCGTCGTGAGGCCGGCGCGGTGGACGAGCAGGTCGTCGTAATAGGACGTGATGCCTTCGACGATCCAGAGCTCACGAAGGTAGACCTCGTGCTCGTAGTCGAAGGGGCCGAGCACCTCGGGGCGAAGGCGTTTGACGTTCCAGGTGTGGAAGAGCTCGTGGCTCGCCAGGCCGAGCCAGCCGCGGTACGCGTCGTCGTTTCGCGCGTCCCAGCGGTCGCCCATCATCATCGTCGAGCGCGAGTGCTCGAGGCCACCGCCGCCGCCGAGCAACACGTTGAAGAACACGTAGCGGGGGTAGGGCACGACGCCCCAGAAGTCGTGTTGGGTGGCGACGATGCGCGCGAGATCGTCGGCCGCGCGCGCGTCGTCCCAGACCGGTGCGCCGCCGATCGTGGCGAGCAAGTGCGGCACACCGCTGACCTCGCGTTCTTCGACGATCACGTCGCCGCAGACGATCGGCGAGTCGACGAGCGTGTCGAAGTCGTGCGCCGCGTAGCGAAGCGTGGTCGGCACGTCGTCGGCGTCGAGGCTCGGCGCCTCGTCGGCGGGGGGCTCGGCGGGCGGGGCCTCGGCCGGCGCTTCGGCGGGAGCCTCGGCGGGCTCCTCCGTGGGCGCTGCTTCGGCGGGAGCGTCGGCGGCTTCGGCAGGTGCCTCTTGCGCCGGGGCTTCGCTCGGGGCGGCATCGGCGGGCTCCGCCTCGAGCGGATCGAGGGCGCTCACGCAGCGCGCCCAACCCGGCGCGCGCGTCACGCGGACCTCTTGGGGCAAGTCGATGCGATCGACCGGCGCCAGGAAGAGGCTCGCGCCGTTCAGCACTCCGACGTCGGGGTCCACGTAGCTCGTACGCACGCTCGCCTCGCGTGCGTAGACCCGGTAGCGGACGACCACGCGCTCGGGCAGCGGGCCTTCGCCTTCGATCCGCCACCGGTTCTTCGCGACCTTCTCCATCGAGAGGCGCTCCCCCTCGGGCGTCGTCGCGCCTTCGCTCTCCACCTGACGGGCGTACTCGCGGATCAGGTACGAGCCTGGCGTCCACACCGGCATGAAGAGCTCGAGCGAGTCGCCTTGGGTCGGAAAGATGGACCGCACCTCGATGTAGTGCGTGCTCGGTTCGGGAAACGAGAGCTCGTGCGACACGGTGTCGCCGACCAACTCGGGCAATGCGGTTGGAATCTCGCGACGAACCTCCCCGCGGGTCACGGGCTCCGGGGCTTCCGACGTCTCGTCCTCGGCGTGGGGCGTGCAGCCCATGTGGTCGGGGGTGCAACCGAAGAAGAGCGCCACGAGCAAGGCGACGGAGTGGCGGGGGGAACGCATCGGTTTTGCTGGTACCGCGGAAGGCGGCGAGAAGCCAGCAAGTGGGGGGTGGGAGGTGGTTTGGTGTCGGAGTCGGAGTCGGAGTCGGAGTCGGAGTGGGTGTGGTTCTCATCCTGACGCGAGCACGGGCACCGGAACCGCGCTTCGCGCCTCAGAGACAGAGTCCGAGACGGCGCTTCGCGCCACCGCCGCTTCGCGGCCTCACGGCTTCGCCGACACGGCGCTTCGCGCCACGAACACCCACGAAACGCAGTCGAATCGTGACGTGGTAGAGCCTGAGAAGTGGGGGCGGCACGTCGAAGAATCGTTCGCCAAGAAGCACGGGCTCTCCAGGGTCGGGGCGGCTGGCTCATGCGTGGGCTGCGAGACAGTCGCGCCAGCCCATCGACACACGCGAAACGAAGCGGGCTGTCACGCCTCTCTCGCGTGAGGCGCGCATGAGCCAGCCGCCCCAACCCTTCCGAGCCCTCCACGTCGCCTACCAACTCATCGAGTCCCTCGGACCCGTGATTCCGGTGATTCGCAAACACGACGCGAGTCTCGCGGACCAACTGCGTCGTGCAGCGCAGTCGGTCGCGTTGAATCTCGCGGAGTCGACCGGAAACTCTCGCGGAAACCGACGACTTCGCATCGAGACCGCGTTCGGGTCCGCGCAAGAGACGAAGGCAGCGCTGCACGTCGCACGCTGCTGGCGCTACGTCGACGACGCAGCAGTCACGCGCGCGTTCGACCTCGCGGACACCGTCGCGAAGCTCTGCTGGAGGCTCACTCGGTAGCGGCTCCGGCCCGCTCCTCGGGGCCCTTCGGGGCCCCATCGCGCGTCAGGATGAGAACCGCACCGAGTCGGAGTCGGAGTCGGAGTCGGAGTCGGAGTCGGAGTCGGAGTCGGAGTCGGAGTCGGAGTCGGAGTCGGAGACGCCGCGTGCTTCGCGCATCGGAGACGCCGCTTTCGCGGCTGCGCGCTTCGCGCTTCGGAGAGGCCGCTCGCGGCCGCGCGCTTCGCGCTACGGAGACGCCGCTTCGCGGCTACGCGCTTCGCGCTACGGAGACGCGCTCCGCGGCTGCGCGCTTCGCGCCTCGGAGACGCCGCTTCGCGGCTGCGCGCTTCGCGCCTCGGCGACGCGTTCCGCGCGCGGCCGTGGCGGAGGCGTAGCCGACGCCGAGGCCGCCGCGCGAGGCGGCGGCGCCGGGCCGCCGGTTGGCTACCGCGCGTGGAGCATTCGCCAGCAGGCGGCCGCGACTCGGTCCGCGAGCTCGTAGGCTCGGTCGGCCGGAGCGTTCGGCACGTAGCCCCACGCTTGTGCGACGCGAAGCGCCGTCTGGGTTTCGTACGCGCTGCCGAGCGCCGACTGCAGGCGAAGCCGCCGGTTGCCGCCGGCGTGGCCGCGCGCTTCGGCGAGATTCAGTGCCACGGACTGAGCGGCACGTCGCAGCTGGTCCGCGAGCGGACGGTCGTGCCGTGCCACCGCGCGTACCAGCTCGGGCAACGCGGCGATGAGGTCGTAGGCGAGTTGGAGGGGTCGGAAGGTCGGGTGGGGCTGGCTCATGCAGCGCCCCACGCGAGAGAGGCGTGCCAGCCGGCACGCGCGACACCGTGACGAATGAAGGCTGGCGCGACTGTCTCGCACCAGAGCGCATGAGCCAGCCCCACCCGGCCTGCAGACCCCGTCCCCCCAAGCAGCCCTTTGGATGCCAGCACCCCCACTTCTCGAACTCGACGAAGTAGGGCTTCTCGAACGCCAAGCGAGCGAAGCGAAGCGCGTCGTTGAAGCGCGAAGCGGGCCGCTGAAGCGCGAAGCGCGCCGTTGAAGCGCGAAGCGCGTCGTTGAGCGCGAAGCGCGCCGTTGAAGCGCGAAGCGCGTCGTTGAGCGCGAAGCGCGTCGTGGAAGCGCGAAGCGCGTCTCTGCAGCGCGAAGCGCGTCTCAGCAGCGCGAAGCGCGTCTCAGCAGCGCGAAGCGCGTCTCAGCAGCGCGAAGCGCGTCTCTGCAGCGCGAAGCGCGTCTCTGCAGCGCAAAGCGCGTCTCAGCAGCGCGAAGCGCGTCTCGGTAGCGCGAAGCGCGTCTCCGCAGCGCGAAGCGCGTCTCGGCAGCGCGAAGCGCGTCTCCGCAGCGCGAAGCGCGTCTCTGCAGCGCGAAGCGCGTCTCTGAAGCGCGTCGCCGAAGCGGAAAGCGTCCTCACTAGCGCACCCCCACCCGCTCATGCGAGCGTCCCTCCCGCGTGTCGTGGGCCCGCCGTCATCGCTTCGACCTCGCCGGTCTTCTCGCGGCGCTCGTGTACGGTGCCCCGTCGCTTCGGTACCTCTACGGGCCCGACCAAGCGATGTTCCACTACGTCGCGCGTGAGTGGCTCGCGGGGCGACTTCCGTACCGCGACGTCTTCGACGTGAAGCCGCCGGGCGTCTTCGTGCTCGAGGCGGTGTTGCTCGCGTGCTTCGGCGAGTCGCAGGTCGTGCTGCGCCTCGTGTCGTGGCTCGCCGTGGTCGGCACGGGCGCGATGGCCGCGGCCGCCTGGCAGACGTCGGGGGAGCGTCGTCCCGGGGTGCTCGGGCTCGGCGCGTTCCTCGCCTCGGCGTGGCACTTCGGCGCCTTCGACTTCTACCACTCCGCGCAGACCGAGCTCTTTCAGAGCTTCTTCTTGATCGCCGGTCTACTCGCGGCGCGTCGTTCACGGCCGGGCCTCGCCGGCGTGCTGCTGGGCGTCGCGGTGCTCTTCAAGCTCACGGCGGTCGTGCCGGCGGCGTTGATCGGGCTCGTGTGCTTCGGACGCCGGCCGAAGGAGCTGGCGAAGCTCGTCGTCGGTGGGGCCACCCCGCTTGCGCTCTTCGTCGCCTCCTACGCGCTCGTCGACGTCTTCGGCGAGGGCGGCGCGTTGGCCTCTCTCGCGCACTACGTCGAGCTCGTCGCGCACTACGGGACGAGCGCGAAGCCTTCGCTCGGGGCGCGCCTCTCGACGTTCTGGCTCGAGAACGTCGCGTGGCTGTTGGTCGCGGTCGCGACCACCGGGCTCGGCTGGCGCGAGCGAAGCGCGGGCGATCGTCGGCAGGTGCTGCTGGGCGCGGCGCTCTTCGTCGGCAGCGCGGCGGCGGTGCTCTCGCAAGGGAAGCTGAGCGTCTACCAATGGGACGTCACCAGCGGCTTTCTCGTGCTCTGGTTGCTCGCCGCGATGCGTCCGCTTCCGATGCGCGCGGTCTGGGGCACGGCGATCGTGCTCGCGGCGTTGCCGCTCGTGCGACCGGGCGCGTTCTACGGCGCCCACGTTCGCACGGTGCTCGCGGGCGAATCCGTCGAGCCGGCGATGGTGCATCCCGACTTCCTCTACGCGTACGCCGACCAACGCCGCATGGCGGAGGCCTTCGAGGCGCGCGGGCTGCGTCCCGGCGACGCGCTGCACGTCCGCGGTTACGAGCCGACGGTCTACGTGCTCACGGGCGGGCGCTCGCCCGCGCGTTTCTTCGAGAACCACCTGCACTCGTGGTGGGTGCGCGACGTCGAGGCGCTCGAAGCGGCGAAGCACGACCACTACGCGCGCTTGAGCGACGCGGCCCCGCGCTTCTTCGCGACGCGGCCCGAGCTACCGGTCGACGTCGAGGTGTTGGAGGCCGCGGGCTACGAGGCTTTCGCGGAGGTCGGCCGCTTCACGCTCTGGGAGCGTGTGCGTGCCGACGCTCCGGCGCCGCGTTGGCCCGAAGGCTGGTGGCGGGAACCCGAGCGCCGGGCACGCGAACGCGCGGAGCACTGAAGGCGCGTCGCCGAGGAAGCACCCACGTTCGCCGCGCGCGACCTTCGCCGCGCGCCCCCACGAGCCGGTCAGCCGCGACGGTCGACGCGGGCGCGCACGCTGCTGTGCACGAGGTCTTGCACGTACTCCGCGCGCAGGAAGTCGTGCGGGAAGCCGAGCGCGATGCGGCTGACCTCGTCGAGCTTCACGAGGTGCTCCGGCGAGAGCTTCACCTCGCTCGCGCGCATCGTGTCCGCGATCTGCTCGACCTTTCGTGCGCCGACGATCGGCAGGTAGCCGTAGCCGCGGTTTGCCACCCACGCCGTCGCGACCTGTGCGCTCGTGGCGCCGAGCTCGTCCGCCACCGAGTCGACCGCACGTGCGATCGTGAGGGCACGCTCGCTGGTGCGTCCGCGTTGTTCGTTGCCCTCCTGCCGAAGCGAGTCGACGTCGCCGCCGCGCGTGTACTTGCCCGTGAGCACGCCGCCACCGAGCGGACCCCACGCGAGCACGGAGAGCCCGAAGTGTTCCGCCATCGGGAGCAGGTCACGCTCCGGCGTGCGCTGGAGCAGGCTGTATTCGATCTGCAGGCCGACGAAGGGCGTCCAGCCACGCAGCTCGGCCGCGACGTTCGACGCGGAGACCACCCACGCGGGCGTGTCGCTGACGCCGACGTAGAGCAGCTTGCCCGCGCGCACGAGGTCGTCGAGCGCGCGCATCGTCTCTTCGTAGGGCGTCTGATCGTCCCAGGCGTGCACCCAGAGGAGGTCGATGTAATCGGTGCCGAGGCGGCGCAGGCTCGCTTCCACCGAACGCACGAGGTTCTTGCGTTGGTTGCCCGACGCGTTCGGGTCCTGACCGTCCATCGAGAGCGTGTACTTCGTCGCGACGACGGTGCGGTCGCGTTTGCCCGCGAGCCAACGGCCGACGATCTCTTCCGTCTGGCCGCCGTGGTATTTGTTGGCGGTGTCGAGGAAGTTGCCGCCCGCTTCCGCGTAGGCGTCGAGGACGCGGTGGCTCGTCGCTTCGTCCGCGCCGAAGCCCCAGGCGTCGCCGAAGCTCATGGTGCCGAGGCAGAGCTCCGAGACCCGGAGGCCGGACTTTCCGAGCATTCGATATCGCAGCATGGTTCCTCCTGGGCGCGAGCGCGCGCCGAGCCCGGGTGGTCGCACGAGCTCGGCGGGACGTTACCGACGAAGGACGCCGAACGACGTGACGTCTTCGACGCGTTCAGCCGAGGCCGACGAGGTCGACCTCGAGTCCGACCTTCTGCGCGCTCGCGGCGGCGAAGATGCGCGCGGCCAGCGCGGCGTCTTGAATCGCGAGGCCGGTCGAGTCGAAGAGCGTGAGCGCGCTGCGGTCGACCTTGCGCTGCCCGGTGATGATCTGACCGAGCGTTCCCGCGACGCGGTCGAGCGCGTAGGTGCCGTCGTGAATGGGCACGTTGATCTCGCCCGAGTGCTCGGCCTGATGCGACTCGTCGATCACGACCTGCGCGTCGAAGAGGATCTGCGGGTCGAGCTCTTGTTTGCCGGGGCCGTCGGCGCCCATCGCGTTGACGTGGGCGTCGTTGCGAACCCACGCGCGCTGCACGATCGGGTGACGCACCGGCGTGGACGTGCAGACGACGTCGCAGCCCGCGGCTTCTTCGACCGTGCCCGCGCGCCCGCCGAGCTCGTGGGCCAGCTTCTCGGCCAGCGCCGTGTCGCGATCGGCGAAGACGCCCGCGAAGGTGTGACCGAAGACCGCGACGTGGGCCGCGTGGAGGAAGCGCGCCTGGACGCCGCTTCCCACGAAGCCGACCGTCTTCGGTGCGCTGCCGCAGAGATGCTTCGACGCCACGCCCGCGGCCGCGCCGGTGCGCAACGCGGTCAGCAAGGTCGCGTCCATCACTGCGAGCGGGAACGCGTTCTTCGGATCCGAGAGCACGTAGAGGCCCATCACGCTCGGCAGACCGAAACGCTCGGGGTTCTTGGGGTGCGAGTTCACCCACTTCACGCCCGCGACCTCCCCGCCTGCGCCACCGATGCGCGAGGGCATCGCGCGAAAGTCGCCTTCGTGGTCCGGCAGGTCGAGGTAGACCTTCGGCGGCATCTCCGCTTCGCCGCGCGCGTAGGCGGCGAAGGCTTCTTCGACGGCGTCGACGGCCATCGGCATCGTGGACACGGCTTCGACGTCGCGGCGGGACAAGACGAGGGTGCGCATGGCGCGCGTTCTACCAGGTCGTGGGTGCGCTGCGGGAGTGGTGCGCCGTCTTCGCTGTGATGGAACGCGTCGCAGCGGGAGCGCCCGACGCTCGCGACGTGGGTGCGCTGCGGGAGCGCCCTTCGCCGTGACGGACCGCGTCGCAGCCAGAGCGCACGACGCTTGCCCGCGACGGAACGCGAAGAGGCCGAGGCGAGCGCCCCGGCCTCCGAGATTCGTCCGTCGCGATCAGTGCGCGTGGCCGTGATCGTCCTCGTCGCCCTCTTCCTCTTCGCCGTGGCCGTGACCGTGGCCATGCGGACCGTGGGCGTGGCCGTGCTCGAGCTCTTCCTCGGTCGCGTCACGCACCTCGAGGATGGTGCAATCGAAGTGGAGCTCGACGCCCGCGAGCGGGTGCTCCGGCGTCACGATGACCGTCGGGCCCTGCACCTTCTTCACGAAGAGCGGGAACATGCGGCCGTCCTGGCCCTGGCTCATGAAGCGCATGCCGGCGGCGAGGTGCGCGTCGGCCGGGAACTGCGAGCGGTTCAGGCGGATGTCCTTGAAGCCGCGCTTCTCGCCGTAACCCTCGGCGGCGGGAACGACCGCCTTCACCACGTCGCCCACCGTCTTGCCCGCGAGCTGGCGCTCGAGGCCCGGCACGATGTTCTGCGCGCCGTGGAGGTAGAGGAGCGGGTGGTCGGGGTGCGACTTGTCGATCTCCGTGCCCTCCGCGTCGGTGAGCACGTACTGGAGCTTGACGACCTTCTTGTCGGCGATGATTTCGGACATCGGGCGCGGGGGTAGCACCAAAGCTCCCGCGCGGCGACCCCCGGCTGTGCGACTCCGTCCGGAGCGTGTGGCCTCCTGATAGGCTCCCCACGTGCGGCCTCCGCATTTCAGCCACGCTCCGCTCGTGTCCCACGGGGAAGGCCGCTACCTCGTGTGGTCCGTGGAGCCTCACGCCATCGTGTCGCAGCTACGGGAGCCGGGGGCGCTCACGGCCGAGATGGCGTCGTTGCTTCCCGACGTCGCGTGGCCTGCGCTCAACCGTCGCCCGCCGCCGCCCGAGGGCTACACCATCGTCGGCGATTGGTCCTCGATGACCTCGTACGAGAGCGAGGCGCGTCGTCTGCTGACGAGCTTCACGCTCGAGCATCGCAAGCCGATCGGACGCCTCTGCATCGTGCTCTCGGAGACGTCGTCGCCGCTGGTGAAGATGGGCGTGACGGCGGCGAGCGCAGCGCTCGCGGTCGCAGGGCTGCGGCTCGACGTTCGTTTCGACGGCTTCGAGCGGGTGCGGCGCGACTACGGGCTGCCGCGCTGACGCACCACACTCACTCGGCCGCGGCGGGCAGCGCGAACGGAGCGGCCAGCTCCCGCGCGTCGTCGCTCAAGCCACCGAGGCGTCCGGAGAGCTGCGCGAGCACGTCGCGGTTGATCACGTGGCGCCAAACCTCCGGCGGCACGATCGCTTCGAGGTCGCGGTGGTAACGCGGCAGGTCGTACCAAGGCACCTGGAAGTTCAGGTGGTGCTCGAAGTGCAGCGTGATGTGAAAGGGGAGCAGCACGCGGCGAAGCGGGAAGAAGGTCGTGCGTGAGCGAAGAAAAGGATCGCGCTCGTGGCCGATGGGGCCGCCGTGCTCGAGCGCGCCTTTGATCTGGTTGAGCGCCGAGAGCACGTGAATGCCGAGGAAGAGCGCGAGCGCCGAAGGCCAACCCGCGGTGAGCGAGGTCAGCGTCAGCGCGCTCGCCCAGATCCCGACGAAGAGCAGGATCACGCCCTTGGTGCTCGTCGACTTCCCGCCCGCGCGCCGCGTTCGAAAGATCGTGCGCTCGAGAAAGAGGAAGCCCGGCACGAAGAGGTTGCAGAGCACGCGCACGAGCAGCGGGCGCCCGACGAGGATGTTGTGCTGCTGCGGGTCGGCGGGCTCGAGCGGTCGCACGTGATGCTCGCGGTGCCCGTGCTCCCAGTGTTTGCCGTAGTGAGTGGCGAAGACGACCGCGACCGCCCAACCGAACGCGCGGTTCCAGCGCTTCTGCCGTTGGCGATCTCGGAAGACCACGAACATGTCGTGCGAGGCCTCGTGCACCACGAGCACGAAGCAGCCGAAGTAGAGGATGCCCAACGGGATGGGCGCGAGCGGGACGAAGAGCCACGCCGGCAGGTGCGCGCCCGCGACCGCGAGGCCCACGATCGACGCGACCATGAAGGCGAAGAGACCGAGGTTCGTCGCGTTGTGCGCGAAGGGGCGCTTGCGTCCGAAGTGGTAGCGTTTGCCCGCGCGCACCGCCTCGCCGATCCAGGCGGCGTGTGGCCCATGCGAACGTGGCGCGTGGCCCGCGCCCCCGTGCGAGCTTTCCTCCCCTGACCCTTCCACGGGGTGGAAAGGTATTCGGATGTCGGCGAGGTGGGTAGGGGGATACCCGATGTCGTTCGCCGCCCGACGCGAGAGCGGCACCTTCGCGTCCCGAGGTCAGAGGCAGACGGCGCTTGGCGCCACCGGTCTCACGGCTTCCTCGGAAGCCCGCTTCACGCGACTGCGCGTCGCGATCCTCGTCTCTTCAGGGCGCGCCGCCGTCGATCCAACGCGCGAGTCGTTCGCGATCGTCGCACGAAGGCTTGTCGCCGCGCGGCGGCATCTCGTTGGTCACGCCGACGACCTCGCGGATGAGGTCGAGGTTCTCGCGCACCGTCGCCTCGTCGTCCCAGTTCAAACCGTCGGGGGCACCGCCGCGGGCGACCGCACCGACGAGCGTGCTCGAGTGGCAGCGCGTGCACCACGTCTCGAAGAAGCCCGACGCGAAGGTCTCCCAGGTGTCGCCGCCCAGGTCGTCTCCGGGGTTGGCCAAGGGGGCCGGGTGCGAGGGACACCCGAAGGGGCGTGCGTCGGCGCTCGCGTCCAGAGGAGTGGAGTCGTCATCCCCGCACGAAGACACGGCGGCGACGAGGCAAAGGAGCACGGCGAAGCGCATCGGGCGGAAGGGTAGCAGGCCGCACCGAAAGTCCCGCACTTCGATCCGTTTCGGCGCGGGCGTGGTCACCCGCCCGCTCGCGCGAGCACGGTGGCGAGGTCGCCCGAGAGCGCCGACGTCGCCACGAAGTCCCCGAGCGTGATCGACGCCAGGTGAACGAAAGGACGATCGAGGCCGTGTTGCTCCACGAAGTGGCGATTCGACGGCGCGTGGCCTCGCGGGTCGCCGAGGACGGGGTGCCCGAGCTCGCGCAGATGCGTGAGCGGCACCTCGAGCGCGAGCGAATCGCAGCGCGCGGTGACGCGAGATTGCCCGCCGACGATCGCCGTGCGTCGGTAGCGCGTGCGCGCGTCGGTTCCACCCACGGCCCGGTTCACGCTGCCCTTGGGGCGCAGGATGCCGCGCGTCAGGAGCTCCCAGCTCGCTTCGAGCGCGACGGACGACCAGCGGCGCGCCGCCTCGGCGTCACGGGCGACCAGGAGCAGACCGCTCGCGCCGGTCGGACCGAGCAACACGCCGTGCGGGAAGCCGCTCGCGTCGCGCGCCCGTCGCAGGAGCGTCTCGGACCGAGGTCCCTCCCACGCTCCACGGTCGAGCGCGACCAGGTCGTCGCGGCGTGCGAGCACGACGAGCGCGGACGGCGCCTTCGGCACCAGCAAGACGAGCGATTCGACCTCGCGGCTGAGCGGAATGAGGTCGAAGGGCGTGAGGCTTTCGGTCGCGTAGCCGAGGCACGCGAGGTGATCGAGATCGCGCGCGAGCGTATCCGGCTCGCAGCTCACGTACGCGATGCACTTCGGCGCCAGCGCGACGGCCGCTTCGCGCACCTCGGGCGCGACCCCACGCCGAGGCGGGTTGAGGACGATCACGTCCGGTCGATCGCCCCGACGCGAGAGCTCCGCGAGGGCCTCGCTCGCGTCCGCGGCCACCGCTTTGGCGGCGAGCTTCTGCACGCGCGCGCTCTGTCGCGCGAGCTCCATCGCGGGCGCGTAGCTCTCGATGAGCAGCACCCGTGCGCCGGCGGCAGCGAGGCCGAGTCCGAGCGCGCCCGAGCCCGCGTAGGCGTCGATCACACGTGCGCCTTCGATGGCCACGCCGTGGCGCGCGAGACCGGCGACCAGCTCGGCGCGCAGCGCGGCGGCTTGCGGGTGGTGTGCCTGCACGAAGCCGCCCGGCACCGCGGGAATGGCCACGTGCCGGCCGCGTGGCGCGTCGAGGCGCTCGTCGAGGGCGTCGGGCCCGGAGACGACACGAAGGCCACGTCCGAGGAGTTGCGGCGAGCGCGACGGTCGCGTGCTGGTCGCGACGGTGGCGATCGGAACGCCGGCCTCGCGTGCCAGGGTGTGAAGGCGCCGTGCTTCGGCTTCGGTGGCGACTTGCGTCGACTCGTCCAGCACGAGCGTGAGCAGGAGCTTTGGTCCTTCGTCGGTGTGTACTTCACGCAGGTCGATGGCGACCAACGCACGGGCGAGCGCCGCGGACTTCGCGAGGCGCGCGCGGAGCAACGCGACGGCGGACGCGGTGGTCTCGCTCATCACGCGGCAACCCGGGATGTCGACGACGACGTGATCGCCCGTCCGCGCGAAGAGCCCGATCTTCGTGCCGTCGACCACGAGCTTCACGCGCGTTCGGTACCCTTCGATCGGCGTCGCGCCTCGCACGTCCTCGCGGCGCACGGACGAGAGCGCGGTGAAACGAGCGAGCGCGCGATCGACGCGCTCGCCTTTGGCGCGCAGTTGTTCGTCGTAGGGCGCGTCGATCGCGGGGCAGCCCGCGCACTCGGTGGCGTGGGGGCACCGAACGGTCACGTCGTTCGTGTCGGTCACGTCGCTCACGCGGGACCTCGCAACGCGGCTTCGTAGGCTTCGCGCTCGAACGCGAAGGACAGGTCGTAGTTCCAGCCCTGCCGATGGAACTGGCCGACGTCGGTCCAGGTGACGACGTCGTCGTGGACCTCGATGCGTGCCATCAGCATCCAGCACTCCGTGATGCCACAGGCGCATTGCAGGAGCAGCGACTTCGCTCGAAACGGGTCGTCCGCTGCGAGCTCGAAACCCGTGTCGTAGGGCGCCCCGAGGAAGTTGCGGCGCGGGAGGAAGGTCTCGGACGCGCTCAGGTTCAGGTAGCGACCCGGCACGTCCGCGAACATTTCTTCCATCACGTCGTCGAGCTCGCCGTCCTCCGCCTCTTGGAGTGCGCGCTCCTCGGCGACGTAGGGCACCTCGATTCGCCGAATCGTCTCGACGAAGTCTTCGCCGTCGACGTAGAGCGTGACCGGTTGGAAGCCGCTTCGTGCGTCCCACTGCACGCGCCGCGAAGGCTCGACGCGAAACTCGATCGTGGAGAGTTTCATTCGGCCGCGCGGGTCTCGGCGCTCGCTTCGGGGCGCTTCGCCGGCGCGGGGAATTTGCCGCGCTCGGCCCACGCCCGCATGGGATCGAGGCCGACCGCTTCGAGCTCGGGGAAGATGCGTTGCTCGAGCGTCGCGTAGAAGATCGCCGCGAACTCGCGTTCGGTCAGCGTGCCGAGGTTCGGCTCCGCCTCGGGATCACGCGGGCCGATCTCGACCTCGCTGTTCGCGAGGTCTTGCACGGTGGTCTTGCCGCAGGTCGTGCGCTCGAAGCCGGCGAGCGCGCGCGAGAGCTGGTCTTGGAGCGCGTTCTTCTCGGCGTCGTCGAGCGTCGGCATCAACACGGCGAGCGCCTCGAAGCCGAAGCGTCCGTGAAAACGCTCGTCTTTGAGGATCTGCTCCGAGCACGCACGCGGCAACGGATCGGTCGACACGACCACGAGCGCTTCGAGCATCGGCTCGCTGAGCGTCTCGCCGAGCGCGCAGGCGGTGAGGATCGCGCGCGCCGCCCAACCACGCAGGCGCAGCTCGGTCGCTTCGCGCGCGTTCGCGTCGATCTTCGGCGCGTCCGGCCACGGCGCGCGTGGCGTGCGCCACTTGAAGAACGCGTCGGCGCCTTCGGGGTACATCGTCAGCGCGATCTGCGCGCAGAGCTCCACGTGGCGCACTTCGTCCGTGAGCAGCCGCGCCAACGCGCCGAGCAGCTCCATCGGAGCGCGTGCTTCGGTGAGCGCGTGCACGACGGCGCTGAACTGATGGACGGAGCCGTGCTCGGCCTGCGCGCGCGCGATCCATTGCCAAGCCGCCTGGCGCCGCAGCTCGCGGTCGTAGCGCGCGACGTCGAAGGCCGCGAAGTCCGGCCAGGGATCGCGATGCACCTGGTTGCGGTGCATCGAACCGAGCTTCTTGGTGGTGGCTTCGACGATGCGGCGCGCGTCGGCTTCGAGCTCCATCGCGATCCTCGTTCGAGCTTCAGGGAGCCTTCGTCGGCGCCTTGGTCGGGTGGTAGGGCGTGTCCGGCGCCACGACCTCGATCGGATCGCCGCTCGAGGGGTTCACCAGGGGATCCGCGGCCGGGTTCGCCGAGGGATCCTCCGGGACCTCTTCGGGCTCGGGCGTCTCCTCGGGCTCCACGTTCACCGTGGGCTCGGGCTCGGGCGCCTGACCGACGTTCGTGATCTCTTCCGGCTCTTCGCGACCGACGTTGGTCCGAATCGGCACCTCTTCGGGCGTGGGCTCGTCCGGCCCGCAGGCCGTGAGCGGAGCGACGAGCAAGGCGCTCCCGACGAAGAAACGAAGCGGTGTCCGAGGGTTCATGTGTGTAGGGGAGCGGAGCTTCGGCTCCGGTGCAAGCGCTCTCGGAAGAGAGCGACGGTGGCAAACCAAAAGGCCCGCCGAGGCGGGCCTTCGAATCACTCCTCCGCGGGCGCGGGGTTCGCCGTCGGCATCGGCTCTTCTTCCGGCGCGGGGTTCGTCTCCGGGTCGGGGTTGGTCGCCGGGTCGCCGTGCTCGTGCTCGTGCTCCGGGTGGACGTTCGTCTGGGGCTCTTCTTCGCCACCCGCCGTGACGTTCGTGTGGGGCTCTTCCGACCCGCCGCCGCAAGCGACGCCGAGCGCGAGGGGGGCCGCCACGAGCGCGGACGAGATGGTGAAGCGAAGGGTACGGTTGGCCATCGGTGTTCTCCTGTGCACCGAGGGGAAACCCGCTCGGCGGCGGCACCGTGCCACCCTTCGGCCGCGCGGTCACGTCTTCCGGTGTCCACGGCGCCGAGGCTTCATCCGGTCAATCGATCGGCGGGTCCTCGCGCGTCGGCCCGGGGTTCGGCGCGAACCTTCGGCGCGGGGTTTCCTCGGGCGGCGGCTCGGGTTCGGCGACCGCGTTGGGGGCGATTCGGTGGGGGACGCGCTCGGGCGGAGGCTCCGGGTGGGCGACCGGATTGGCCGAGATCATCAGGGTGGGCTCCACGGGCTCGGGTGGAGGCGTGTTCTCGGGCACGGGGTTGGCGCGACCTTCGACTTCGATGCCCCCCAAGGCTTCGAGCAGCCGCCGATCGATCTCCGCCTGGTCTTGCTCGGTGAGCCCTTCCCGTAGCGCCCCGCCGTTGGCTCCCACCGGCACGGGCTCGTGCTCGGTTCGTGGAAGCGGGACACCCGCGCCCTCCACCGTGGCCGGCTGTTCGCCCACCGGATTGGGTGGGGGCTCGATGTACGCGGTGTTGACGTTCGGGGGTTCCGCGTCTTCGCAGCCCACCACGAGGGGCGCGCTCACGAGCAACGCGCTTCCGACCACGAACCGCAAACGCTTGGGCTTCGATCCGAGCATCTCCCCACCTCCGTCGGCGTCGAGGGTGCCGACAACGGGCGAGGGACCGCAAGCGACCGAGGGATCTTGGGTCGAATCCGTTCGACGCGATCAGAGCACGCCCCACTTGCACGAATCCGATCCGTGCGGGTGGAGGCGTTGCTCGGTGGTGGGAGGGGGCCCCAATCCGGCTCCGCCGGTTGGGGGAGGGAGCGCGTCGCTCCCTCCGGAAAGGAGGAGAGCGGGAATCAGTGCAACTGATGCCCGCTCTCAGACCGGACGGAGCCGTCGAAGGCGCGCGACCTGGCCTCGTCCCGGGCCGGGATCGATCGGAGGCAACGCGGTCACGAGCTTCTCGATCCACGGCGACGCGTGAATCATCGCGGCCTCCGCGTGAAGCTCGGAGAAGCCTGCCTGCTCGAAGACGAGCAGCATCCAATAGATGCCGCCGAAGCCACGGGCGAGCAGCGCGCATTCGGGGTCGTGCACCACGAGCCGCGTGCCGTTCGGATCCCGCTGCACGCTCTCGCGGAGCGCGGTCATCGCAACGAAGGTGCGGAGCGCTTGGCGCCATTCGTTCGGCGTTCGTTCGTGCCCGTCGGCTGCGTCGCGGATCTGGGCCACCGTGCGCACGAGCTCTTCGGGGAGCGCTTCGCGGCTCTTCTCGCCCGCGAGGAAAGGCACGAGGTCGAGGCCGATCGCGTTCGCCATCGCCACGCCTTCGGCGGCCACCCGCGCGGCATCGAGGTCTTCGGGCCCACGCTGCGCTTCCGACGAGCCCCAGACCACGGGAGAGCCCTCGTCGATCACCAACGCCCGGTGGGCGCCCGACTGTTGCGCCAGAATCTCGAGCGCGTCGTCGAGCGCGCGTTGCGGCTCGAGGCCTCGCCGCGGCGGCTTCGAGTCCCGCGGCTCGAGCGTGGTGGGGAAGGCGCGCACGAACGCACGAAGCTTCTCGCGAAGCGCCTCGGCTTCTTCGGCGGGCGCCTCGTCGAAGATCACGACGAGGCGTCGCTCGCCGAGCGGGCACCAGATCACGTCCTCGCCCGGTTCGCGTCCCCCGATCTCGTAGCGCGCGTCGTCCGCGCCCAGCTCGCGACGGACGATCTCCAGAAACCGAAGCGGATCTTCCACGGGGGGAGCGTACTCGGTCGTCCCCGCCGCCTCCAAGGAAGCGAAGTGGAACGACCTTGGGTACGGCCTTCACTCTTCGGAGGCCGTCGAAGCCAGCTCGTCGAGCTCGGCGGCGTCGAGACCCTCGTCCGGGCTCGCCTCGACCTCGAGCTCCTCCCCGAGGTTCTCCATCGACTCCCGCGGCTCGAAGGTCGGCGCCGCCTCGCGCCCGAGGGTCTCGCGAATCGCCTTGGCTTGTTTGGCGCTCGCGCCCGCCGCGATCAGCGCTTCTTCGGTCGCGAGGCGAATCGCTTCGAGCGAGCCCAGGCGCTGCAGCAAGCGCTGACGCGTGCGGGCTCCGACGCCCTTCACGTCTTCGAGCTCGCTGTGAAAGCGTCGCGCGGCCCCGCGTCGCAGGCGGATCGCGTTGCTGAAGCGATGGGCCTCGTCGCGCGCGTGCGCGAGCAGCTGCAACGCGGGCGTGTTGTGCACGGGGATCGCGTTCTTCGCGCCCGGCAGGTACACGCGGTCGACGACCTTCTCCTTGTTCGCGATCGGGCTCTCGCGTTCTTTGGCGAGGCCGACCACCGGGAAGGTCGGCACCTGCAGATCCGAGAGCACTGCGAGCGCGACGCCGAGCTGGCCCTTGCCGCCGTCGACGACGAAGAGGTCGGGAAGCTCCCAGCCGGCTTCCCCGTCACGCCCGCGCCGAAAGCGCCGCGAGAGCACCTCGTACATCGAGCCGTAGTCGTCGCCGCCCTTCGCGCGCTTCACGCGAAAGGAGCGGTAGCCCTTCTTGTCGGGCACGCCGTCCGTGAACGCGACGATCGCGGCGACCGCGTCCTCGCCGCCGAGGTGCGACACGTCGATGCACTCGATGCGCTGCGGCGGCTTGGGCAGGTGCAGGCGCTTCTGAATCTGCGCGAGCCGCTCGGCGACGTCGTTTTCCGCCACGCGTTTCTCGCGGAACGCATGCGCGGCGTTGTCCATCGCCATGTCGACGAGCTTTCGGCGCGCCTGGCGGTTCGGCACCACGATGCGCGGCGCCTTCTTGCCTTGGGCGCGGCGTGACTCGCCGAGCACTTCCGCCAGACCGTCCATCGCCTCGATCGGCAGCGGCAGCACGATCTCGTCCGGCACCGAGGCGCGCGCGTACCACTCGCCGACGAAGTGCGCGACGAGCTCGTCGTCCGGGAGCGAGACGCCACGCAGATCGAAGGTGCGCACGCCCACCAGGCGGCCACCCCGCACGAGCAGCACCGCCACCTCGGCTTGGTCCGCCTGGCGGAAATAGCCCAGCACGTCTTGGTCGAGGTCCTTCACCGTCGCGACGCGCTGATCCTCGCGGGCGCGATCGACGGCGCGAATCTGGTCGCGGTAGAGCGCGGCGCGCTCGTACTCCATCGAGGTCGCGGCGACCTTCATGCGCTCGGTCAGCTCGTCGACGAGCTCGTCGTGCCGCCCGTCGAGGAAACGCGCGACGCTTCGCACCTGCAGCCCGTACTCCTCGCGATCGACCTCGTACACGCAGGGGCCGGGGCAACGTTTGATCTGGTATTGCAGGCAAGGCCGCGAGCGGTTGCGCAGCTCCGAGTCGGTGCACGTGCGGAGCTGGAAGTGCCGGTTCACGAGGCGCAGCGTCTGCCGCGCCGCCGTCGCGGAGTGGTAGGGCCCGAAGTAATGCGCGCCGTCGGGGCGCGGGCGCCGCACCACTTCGAGACGCGGCCACTTGCCCTTCGGATCGAGCCGCAGCGACAGGTACTCCTTGTCGTCGCGGAGCTTCACGTTGTAGCGCGGCTGGTGCTCCTTGATGAGCTGGTTCTCCAGCAGCGCGGCTTCCTTCTCGGTGTCGGCGACGAAGGTCTCGATGTCGGTCAGCTCGTTCTCGAGCCGCGCGACGAAGGCGCGGACGTCGGAGCTCCCGGGCTGGAAATACGAGCGCACGCGCGAGCGCAGAGAGCGCGCCTTGCCGACGTAGATCACGACGTCGTTCGCGCCGCGAAAGACGTAGACACCGGGCTGCGTGGGCAGCGTCTCGAGCTTCTCCTGCACGCGCTCGGCGAGGGCCATCCGCGGAGGATGGAGCCCCCCTGCGACGAGGCAAGGGCGCGAGCGGTGTTCGGAGCGCGCTCGCGTCGTTCTTTCCCGCGTCGAGCTGCTCTTTCGCGCGTCGGCTGCGTTATCGTCGCGCGATGAATCGTGCGCTCGGGTGGGCCCTTCTCCTCGCGTTGGCGTGTGGTGTGTCGGCGTGTGACGAGGCGGCTTCGAGCCCCGCGCCGAGCGCCGAAGCGCCGCCCGAGGCGCCCGCGGAAGAACCGGCCGAGGCCCTGCCGCCGCGTGCATGGCTCGACGAGCTCGAGAACGCGGGACCGCTCGTGCGCCTCGGCGAGCTGAACGTGCCGGCCGGACAGCGCGCGCGCGTCGCAGCGGACGCGTGCACCGAGGTCTTCGTGCGGGTCGTCGAAGGCGCGCTCGAGGGCCACGACGCGAGCGCGACGCTGCTCGCGCGCGCGCCCTTCGAAGTTCGCGCCGCGACCGATTCGCGGGTCGTGGTGGCGGCCGTGCGTCCGGAAGACGCGCCCTTCGGCGCCGAGTGCACGCGCGTGGAGACGGCCCCGCTCACGGCCTTGCCGGCGCCCGAGGTGCTTCCGTTCGCCGGCGGCAAGCTTCGTGTTCGCATCTTCGTCGACGAGGGCATGGGCGCACGCTTCGGCGCCTTCTCTTCGCTCGACGGAGACGCCGATCTTCCGGTGCCCCCGCACGTGCACGAAGGCAGCGTGGAATCGCTCCGCATCGTGGAGGGCGACGGAACGATGCTGCAGGGCGAAGACGAGTCGCCGATCGCGCCGGGTCGCGTGCTCTACGTGCCGCCGAACGTGCGCCACGGCTACACGCCGGGGACCACCAAGCTCGTGGCCTACCAGGTCTACGCACCCGGCGGCCCGGAGCAGCGCTTTCGCACGCCGCCCACGCCGCCTGCGTTCGCGCCTCGTCCCTGAGCTCCGGCGTTCGACGTTCGTCGACGTAGCGCTCGAGCGCGTGCCTGCTTTCCACCTGGTTCGACGAACGTCGCGGTCGACCGCGCGTCTGCCCTCGACCCGCTTCGGCGCTCGGACCGCGCGGTGCTCAATCGCGCGGTCGCAGCGACGCGTCGAAGCGGTGCAACGTGTGGTCGGTCCAGACGAAGACGTGCGCGTCGTCGACGCCCAGACCCTGAGCGCCCGGCACCGCGAGCTCCGTCTCTCCCGACATCACGGTCTCGCCCTTTCGCGAGACCACGACGTCACCGACGAACGCGATCTCGTCCGCGCCGTCGACCTGCATCGTCGCTTCGGTGGCGCCGAGCGCGAAAGCATCGAAGCCGCCGTTGGCGCACGGCGCGACGAGCCAGCCCGGCACGAGTCGCAGGTCGGTGGTGCCGAGCGAGGCGGGAAGGGCGAAGCCGCCCGCGAGCCCTTCGTCGCTCACGCGCTGCATCGCGCGCTCGCCCGACGGGGCGGTGACCACCAGCCAGTCGCCTTCGCACGCATGCACGGCGATCGGCATGCCGTCTCCGAGAAGCTCGGGCTCGTGGCCGTCGCGGTGTCGCATGAGGCCGTTCGGGTGACCGACGTAGATCGCGTCGTTCGTCGCGCACCAGCCGTGCGGAAGCGCGCCGAGCTCACGCACGCTTCCATCGCGCGCGACCACACGAAGCGTTCCGTCCCCGGTGGCGATCGCGAGCGCGTCGCCCGTCGGCATCGCGGCGCGTGCTCCCTCGCCGCCCGGCAGCTCGACCCGTCCGAGCTCTTCGCCCGTGCGCGACAGCGTGATCACCTCGGGGCTCGGCCCACCGACGACGACGAAGAGCGTCTCTCCGACCGCGAAGAGCGAGCGCTCTGCGAAGGCCGGCACACCCTGCGGGTTCTCCTCCGGCGTCTCGTGGGTGCCGCGACCGCCGCGCCAACGGAACTCGCCCGTCGCGTGATCGAAGGCGTGCACCTCCACGTGACCGCGGGCCTCTCGTGCGCGAAGCACGACGTGATCGCCGAAGCGCGTGATCGAAGGGCTCTCGGGCACGCCGAAGAGGGCTTCGCTCCAGCGTTGGCGCGGGCCGTCCTCCACCACGAGGTGTACGTAGCCGCGTTCTTCGAAGCCGCGTCGGAGGAGCGCCACGTCGCCCTCGCCGATCGGGGCTGCCGCCATGATGGGGCCGCGTGGCTCGCGCTTGCTCCACCACATCGTGAAAGCGAAGCCGACGACGCCGAGGATGAGCACGGCGAGCCCGAGCACGACGAGGGGACCACGGACACGTTTGGTTTCGGGCATGACGAAGAACGAGGTCGAAGGGAGCCGACGGCTGGTAGGGCCATCGTGGGAAAGGCTCAATGCGGACGTTGGGTTCCGACGTAACCGAGCGCACGAAGCTGCGCGTCGGTCTCCGGATCGATCTCCGTGGTCTCGCGTTGGTGGCGACCCGCGGTGGCGCCGCGAAGCGCGAGCCCGAGCAGACCACGCAGGTAACGCACGGTGAGCGGGCGCTCGGCCGCCACGTCCGTGTGCTCTTCGGGATCGGCCTGCAGGTCGTAGAGCATCCAGCGGCGGTGGGTGCGCTGAATCAGCTTGTAGCGACCGACGGTGACGGCGCGCCAACCCTCCATGAAGCCCGCGACGTTCGGGTGCGGGGCGTCGCTCGGAATGCCGCGCAGGAGCGGAAGCAACGAACGACCCGCGAGCCCCTCGGGACGTTCGCGACCGAGCGCGTCGAGCACCGTCGGCATCACGTCGACGAGCCCCGCCGGCTCCGTCACGCGCACCGGCTCGTCGATGCCGGGCACCCGCATGACGAAGGGCACGTGCAGCAGCTCTTCGAAGAGCGAGTGGCCGTGGCCGACGCTGTCGTGGTCGAAGAACTCTTCGCCGTGGTCGGCGACGAACGCGACGACGGTCTCGTCCGCGAGCCCACGCCGCTCGAGCCCCTCGAGCATCGCGGCGAAGTGGGTGTCGTGGTAGGTGATCTCGCCGTCGTAGAGCGCCTCGAGCCGCTGTTTGTCGCGGTCCTGCAGGCGAATCCGGCCGATCTTGATCTTCTCGAGCAGCTCGCGGTCGCGCGTGAAGTCGACCGGCCCGTGGTAGGGCTCGGCGTCGTACATCGCGAGCACCTCTTCCGGCGGGATGTACGGAACGTGCGGATCGATGGTGTGCACGTAGAGGAAGAAGGGCTTGTCGCTCGGGCGCCCGTCGAGCCATTCGAGCACGTCAGCGGCCACGAACGACGCCGCGGTGCGACGGCCTTCGCGGATGTAGTTGCGCCACGTGCTCCAGCCTTGCTGGAAGCCGAACTTGTCCGAGACGTAGCCGTTGCAGACGAAGGCGCCGGTGTGAAAGCCCGCGTCCTTCAGGTTCTCGCTCAGCATCTCGACGCTGCGCGGAAGGACCGCTTCGCCGCTCGTCGCCGTGTGTTGCCACGGGAGCAAGCCCGAGAGCAGCGTCGCGACCGAAGGCTTCGTCCAGTTCTCCTGCGTGTAGCCGCGCTCGAAGACGGCGGCGCTGCGCGTCCAACGATCGAGCCCCGGCGTCTGCACACGCGTCTGCGGATTCCACGGGCGCAGCTTGTCGGCGCGCACCGTGTCCACGAGGTAGACGAGCACGTTCTTCGCGGGGCGAAGCGTGCGCTCGACGTGCTCGGCCTCGAAGGTCACGACGCGCGGCCGCGTGATTCGCGCGTCGGCTTCGGCGGAGAGCTCGAGACGCACCAGCTTGCCCGCGAGTCGCGCGAGGTCGACGTCGAGCGTGCCTTCGTGGCGGCCGAGGTCCGTGACCGCGCCGCCTTCTTCGATCGCGCGCACAGCGACGGGACCGCTGGTCTCGCCGACGAGGTACGCGCCCTCGAAGACCTCGAAGGTGTATCGAAGCGAATGCCCGCCCGGCAGCGCGAGCGCGTCGCCAGCGTGAGGCCTCGGCGGCGCTTCGTCGGGTTGCGGCTCACCGGCCGGCGCGAGGCGCAGCCAATCGAGCGCGAGGCCGGCTTCGACGCCGTCCGAACGACCGCGCGACGAGACCCGCAGCTGCACCACGTTCTCCCCCGCGACGAGCTTGCCCTCGGGGATGGTCGCGCGAACCGTCGCGAAGGACCCGTCGCGCGGGAGCTGCGGGTACGCGACCGCGTCTTCGCCGACGTAGAGCGTGACGCGCCCGTCGCCGAACGCGCGGGCACGAAGCACGAGCTCGTGCGCGCCCGCGCTCGATACGGGAATCACCAGCTCGCCGATCACCCCGGGCAAGAGGGTGGTGGTGACGTCGCCGAAGCGGCGGTCGTCGCCGGTGCGGGTGCGCCAACCGCCGAGCGTGTACTTGGCGGCGCCGGGCTCTCCGAAGTCGATCAGGAGCGCGTCGCCTCGGTGCAGCTCGGCCCGGGCGAGGTGTTTGGTCAGGTCGAAACGAACGACCTCGTGCCCGCGCGAAGGAGACGCTTCGGGCGTTTCGGGGGTTGCAGCCCCCGGAGCTTCGGTCGTCGCCGAGGCTTCGGGGGAATCGTCGTCCCCACACGCCGCCGCCAAGCCCACGGCGGCGAGGGCGGAAAAGAGCACGATTGTCGAGAGCCGCCGCATCGAAGCGGCACTTAGCACGAAGGGCCCTCGCCGGGGGTCGCGCTGGGGTTTCGAGGGGCGCGAAGGTGGGCGATCACGGCGCGGTGGGGCCTGTCGTCCCGGGTCTACCGACCCCGCGCAACGTCACAGCCCCAGCACCGTTCACGAGATCACGAGGGAATCCGCTGGCTCGGTTGGTGCTCTGTCAGGCGTCCGCATGACGATTCGCTTCCTCACGCCGGACCTCGAGCTCATGGACCGTGTGGCGCGCCGCGACGACGGAGCTTGGAACGAGCTCTCGACGCGCTTCGAGCGCCGCATCCGCCAGCAATGCCGCCGGGTGGTCGGCTCGGGACCCGATCTGGACGACGCGGTGCAGAGCGCCTTCCTCCAGATCTTGGTCTGCGCCCACCGCTTCGAAGGCCGCGGCCGACTCGACGGCTGGATCCTCCGCATCGCGCGTTGGACCGCGCTCGAGCTTCGCTACGGACGCCGCGACCGCTTCCCGAGCGCGATGTTGCCCGACGAGCTGCCCGCCGCGCCGACTGCCGATCCGCACGCGGTGCCCGACAACGTCACGCGCCTCGACGAGGTCTGCCGCGAGTCGGTGGTGCTCCACTATTGGATGGGCATGACGGTGCCCGAGACCGCCGAGCACCTCGACTGCTCACCCAACACCGTGAAGAGCCGCTTGAAGCGCTCGCTGCGGTTGTTGCGCGAGGCGATCGAGGCCGAGACGGCGCGCGAGCGTCGGGCCGCCTGAGTCGACGAAGCGAGACGCGACACCCTCGGTCCCACGACGCATCCGATGCGGCGGGGCTACCGAGGGTGCGATCGTCGTCGGCCTCCGCTGCTCGCGCGGTCGCGGGGAAGAGAGGCCCGCTCGCGCGCCAACCTCACTCTGCGTGCACCCATTGATCGCGACGGTGGTTGCAGCCGGGGTTCACGCACGACGACAGAGGCGGGGGCAAGACGTCGGTTTGAATCGCCATGACGCGGTCTCCACCGACGACGTAGAGCACGCCATTGGGACCGAGCACTGCCCCGTGAGACCCCCGAACGGGCAGGGGCTGCTCGGACAGACTGCTGGGACCGAGCGTTCCGGGCAGGTGCCAGAGCTCTTCGAAGTTCGCGTCGAGGTGGGTCCATCCGGATCGGGCGCCGTCCTCGAACTCGAACACCAACCACGTGCCGGACGCGGTCGCGATCCACGTTCCGGCCACGTATCCTTCGGGGAGCACGACTTGGGTTCCATCCCGACGAATCGACTCCATCCTCCCGCCGAGGGGCACCAGGACCGTCTCGAAGTCCGGCGCGATGCGGGAGTCGATGGGATATCGTAGGGGCTCGGCCTCCGTGTCGAACCACGCGGTGGTCCACGGCTCGGGCCCCTCGACATTCCATCGCTGCTGAAACCCGGTTTCGGTGGGCACGACGTCGTACGACGCGGCGTGTGTGGTCGACGCCGCGAGCGCGATCCGCTGCGGAAGTTCTTCCGTTCCGCCGATTCCGGGAGTCGCCTCGCCCTCCGGGCTCACCGAGAGGTATCCAAGCTTGGTCCCTCCAGCAACGTACAGGACGTGGACACTGCCGTCCGGCCGAACCCAGAGCCCATCGCCTACGCTGATGATCCGCGGCGAGACTCGGAACCTCCGCTCCCACCGGATACGGAGATCGTCCCCGCATACCGCGAACAACGACTGCGGGCGACCTTCAGTCTCTGAAACTCCACCCATCGTGTAGACCTGCCCTCGAGTTCCGAGGGCCATGGCTCCGCCGATCCGAAACGGGTTGGTGGGGATCTGTACGCTTCGTTCGACGATCTCTCCCTCACGCAACTCGGCGCGAACCAACGGCGCGATCACATCCGCCGGACACTCACCATCACACCGTGGAATCAGCCGAGACGCGCGGTAGAAGACCGCACCGTCCGGGGCCGCAGCCAAGGGCAACGAGTAGTGAGCGGGCGTACGTTCCCAGCGCGCCACGATGCGACCGTCGCGAATCACGACCGCTGCCCGCTCGCGTTGGCTCGGCCCATAGCTCCACAGGTCACCCGTCGCGCTCAGCGTGGCGCCGTAGAGTCCCGAGTACCCGGTGTCGCCGTATCCGAGCGGGTCCTCCTCGACGTGAAACGACCACAAGACGCGTGGCGTCGGGTCGGGCGGCAGCCCACGCGGCTCCTCGACGGTGCGCCACTCCGCGCATGGCTCGGCGGAGTGCACGATCAGCTCGCCGGGGAGAACGGGCACCTCCGCCTCCCAAGGTGGCCCGGAGTCGACGGGCGCGTCTGGTCTCGCGTCGGTGGGCGCTCGCGCGTCCTGGGCATCACCCGCGTCTTCGCGACCGCCCGCGCTCCCGCACGCGACGCACACGAGACCTAGGAGCCAAGCGCAACGGATCACCGCGCCAGCGTAGCCGGCTCGGCTGCCCTTCCGGTAACCCTGCGACCCACACGTGGCGAGCAGCCTCCGCCCGCACGCCGCATCGCTCGACCGTTCGGGGCGGGCGCGGGCACGGGAGGTCGCTTCGCAGCCTGGCTCAATCGACCTGCTTGAACTCGATGCGTCGGTTGCGCGCGCGGCCTTCGTCGGTGTCGTTCGGCGCGACCGGTTGCGCGGCGCCGTAACCACGCGTGCGCATGCGGTTGCGGTCGATGCCGTGCGCCACGAGCCAATCGCGCACCGAGTCCGCGCGTTGCTGCGAGAGGCGGCGGTTGTAGTTCGCGTTGCCGACGTTGTCGGTGTGGCCGCCGACCTCGACGCGCGCGTCCGGGTTGTCGCGAAGGATCTGGAGCGCGATGTTCAGCGTTCGCTCGGACGCGGGAAGGATCTCGGCGCTGTCGAAGCCGAACTCGATGCCCGGGAGCACCATGCGCGCGCGAATGACGGCGCAGCCGCGCGCATCGACCTCCGTGCCTTCCGCGGTGTCGGGGCATTGGTCGGCCGGGTTGAGCACGCCGTCGCGATCTTGGTCGTCGTCGGCCGCGAGGTTCGGGTCGGTGCCGTGCTCGACCTCGTAGCCGTCGGGCACGCCGCCCGCGTCGGTGTCGGCGAGCGTCGGGTCGGTCTCGCTTCCGTCGCGGCGGCCGTTGGCGTTCGCGTCCTCTTGGCCGTCCGTGAGCCCGTCGTCGTCGCTGTCCGGACGAAGCGGATCCGTCGGGCCGTTCACCTCGACGCCGTCGTTCAGGCCGTCGCCGTCGGTGTCGGCGCGAAAGGGATCGGTGCCGTAGGCTTGAAGCTCGCGCTCGTTCGGGAGGCCGTCGCCGTCGCTGTCGACCGCGGCGACGCGCGGCCCGAGCTCGATCGAGCCCGAGAGACCCGCGACGAGCATCGCGTCCACGCCGTCGACGTCGCCGCCCGGCATCAAGCTCGCGCGCACGAAGAAGCCGAGCTGCACGGGCGCCGCGATCGACATTTCGTAGCCGAAGCCCGCGTCGACGCTGAACTGGTGTCCGTCGAAGAGCGCGTAGCCCAAGTGAGCGCTCACCCAGAAGTTGCCGAGGAAGTCGCCGCCTTCTTCGTTGAGGTAGCCCTCTTGGTTGTCCATGAAGCGCAGGCGCGCACCGACCGCGACGTTGAAATAGGGCGTGCGCTCGCGGCTCGGGTGGTTGGGGTAGGGCGCGTTGACGAAACCACCACCGACGATGCCCTCGAGCGCGAAAGGCGCGGCAAGCTGGAAGTCGAAGCCGCCCCAGCCGGCGAAGCCGAGCGCGAAGTCGTCCTCGGTCGGAGCGAGCTCGCCCGCGATGGGCATCGCGACACCGAGGTCGAGGTGAAGGTTGTAGCGCCCGCTCTCCGCGTGCGCGGAGGAGGCGAGACCGAGACACGCGAGGAGCGCGAACGAGGCGACGAAGCGTTGCGACATGGTCGTTCTTTCGAAGCCGCGCTCGACGTGTCGCGTCGGCGGGCGATTCACCCGAACGCGCTTCCGAGTCGGCGAACGCGTCGCCCGTTCATGACACGACGCATGCGTCTTCGTCGCGCGGTTTCGTGGGGGCTGGAAAGTTGCGGGCCGTGGCGTTTGGCCGCGCTCACGTCGTCCGCCAGAAGCCGCGAGCCGTGCCCCCTACGCATGCGTTCACTTCTTTCGCGCGAGCCGCGAGGCGTCGGCTTCGCGAGAAGCGGCGAGCCGTCGCCCGCGCTCACTTCTTCCGCGAGAAGTCCACGGTGACGACGTTGTCGGTCTTCGAGGTCTCGACCTTCGGCTCGGGCTTCTGCTCGGGCTCCGGCTCCGGCTCCGGCGCGTCGGCGACCGGCAGCTGCAATCCGAACTTCACCGAGGGATCCGCGAACGCCGTGATCGCCGTGAAGGGAACCGAGAGGCGGTAGGGCACGCCGCCGAAACGGAGCGTCACTCCGAAGCCCCGTTCGTCCGCGGTCAGCGCTTCGAACTGATGCTGCAAGACGACGGTCATCGTCTCCGGGTACCGCGCGCGAAGGTCCGGCGCGATGTCGACGCCCGCCGCGTTCGTCTGGAACGTCACGTAGAAGTGATGCTCCCCAGGCAGGCCCGTCGTGGCGGCTTCCGTGAGCACGCGCGCGACCACGGAGCGAAGCGCGTCGTGGACGTAGTCCTCGTAGGGGATGAGCGAGTCGGTCACGCGCGGAACGTGATCGGACGAAGCGACGTGGTCAAACCACGAAGACGGATTCGATGCCCCAAACGAACGAAGCCGCCCCGGAGGGCGGCTTCGAGTCGATTGGTCAGACGTCGCTCAGAGGAGCGGCGCGATGACGAGCGCGACGACGCTCATCAGCTTCACGAGGATGTTCAGCGAGGGACCCGCCGTGTCCTTGAAGGGGTCACCGACGGTGTCGCCGACGACGGCCGCCTTGTGCGCTTCCGAGCCCTTCGGGTGCGTCGTGCCGTCGTCCATCTTGAACCCGCCGCCCTCGAAGGACTTCTTCGCGTTGTCCCAGGCGCCGCCGGCGTTCGACATGAAGATCGCCATGAGCACGCCCGAGACGGTCACGCCCGCGAGCAGACCACCGAGCGCCTCGGCGCCCATCTTCTCGCCGAGGAGGTTGCCGCCGAAGCCGACGAGCACCGGCGAGACGATCGCGAGCGCGCCCGGCATGACCATGCGCTTGATGGACGCGTTCGTGCTGATCGCGACGCAGCGCGCGGTGTCCGGCTTGGCCTTGCCTTCGAGGAGGCCCGGGATCTCGCGGAACTGACGACGAACCTCTTCGATCATCTCCATCGCGGCGTCGCCGACGGCGCTCATCGGCCATGGCGGAGAAGAGGAAGGGAAGCATGCCGCCCACGAAGAGGCCGGCCATGACGATCGGGTTCGCGATGTTGATGCCGCTGATGCCCGCGGTCTGCGCGAAGGCCGCGAAGAGCGCGAGGGCCGTCATGGCCGCCGAGCCGATCGCGAAGCCCTTGCCGATGGCCGCCGTCGTGTTGCCGACCGCGTCGAGCTTGTCCGTGCGCTCACGAACCTCGGGCTTCTGCTCGCTCATCTCCGCGATGCCGCCCGCGTTGTCCGCGATGGGACCGTAGGCGTCGACCGCGAGCTGGATGCCGGTGGTCGAGAGCATGCCGAGCGCCGCGATGGCGACGCCGTAGAGGCCAGCGACCCACGCCGAGCCGATGACGCCCGCCGCGATGCAGAGGATGGGAAGCGCGGTGGAGCGCATGCCCACGCCGAGGCCGGCGATGATGTTCGTGGCGTAGCCGGTGCGCGACTGGTTCGCGATGCTGTCGACCGGCGGCTTCTCCATCGAGCAGTAGTACGAGGTGATCATGCCGACCGCGACGCCCGTCGCGAGGCCGATGACCGTCGCCAGACCGATCTCCCACCAGAGGTAGGGGTCCGTGCTCACGACCGCGCCCGTGCGGATGTCGACGTCGTGCACGCCGGCTTCCGGCCACATGAACTTCGCGATGCCGAAGGTCGCCGCCGCCATGACGCCCGCGGCGCCGAACGAGCCGGCGTCGAGCGCGAGCTGCGGGTTGCCGCCTTCCTTCACGCGCACGACGAAGGTGCCGAGGATCGAGCAGACGATGCCGGCCGCCGCGATGACGAGGGGCATGAGCACGGGGTTCAGCGTCTGACCCTCGTGAACGACGTCGAAGCTGAGCGCGAGGACCATCGCACCGATGATCGCGCCGACGTACGACTCGAAGAGGTCGGCGCCCATGCCGGCGACGTCGCCGACGTTGTCACCGACGTTGTCGGCGATGACGGCGGGGTTACGCGGGTCGTCCTCGGGGAGACCGGCCTCGACCTTGCCGACGAGGTCGGCGCCGACGTCGGCCGCCTTCGTGTAGATGCCGCCGCCGACGCGCGCGAAGAGCGCGATCGAGCTCGCGCCCATCGAGAAGCCGGTGAGCACGTTGATGATCGTGCCGATCTGGCCGGGGCCCGTGAAGACGCCCATCGAGTAGCCGATGTAGAGGCTCGAGAGACCGACGAGCGCGAGGCCGACGACGGTCATGCCCATCACGGTGCCGCCGCTGAAGGCGACGTCGAGCGCCGCCGGAAGACCCGTACGGGCCGCCGCGGTGGTGCGGACGTTCGCCTTGGTGGCGACCTTCATGCCGGCCCAGCCGGAGACGGCCGAGGCGAGCGCGCCGATCACGAACGACACGGCGATGAGCGGGCTGCGACCCTCACCCGCCATGTTCGCGGCGGCGAGGAGGCCACCCACGATGACGACGAAGATCGCGAGGACCTTGTACTCGGCCTTGAGGAAGGCCATCGCGCCCTCCTGAATCAGGGCCGCGATCTCCTGCATCTTCTCGTCGCCAGCGTCCTTCTTGCTGATCGCCGAGGCCTTGATGAAGGCGAAGAGTAGAGCCAGTACGCCCGCAACGGGCGCGGCATAGACGAGCTGATCCATCGATGTTCCTCTCGGAGCGACGGCGCGTCTTCGGTTCCGTCGCGAAGCGGGGCCCGAGCGGGGACCACCCGCGCGGAGTCGCGAGCAGAGCGCGACTCCAAAGGAAGTCCGGGCCCCCGCGACCGGCCGCTATCTACAGGATTCCCGGGCGGGGTCAAACTCCGGCCCGTGCGGTGAAAGGTGGGTCGCCCGCCCACGGCGAAACGCGAACGGGCGTCCCTGGTTCCGGACTTCGCGTCAATTGGCGTAAGTATATGAAACTACTTGGTTATCCGCGGTGGTTGGCGATGGCCGCGCGGGCGGCTTCGAGGTCGCCGGGCCCCTGCACGTTGGCGCGCGCAGCCTCGGGGGCGATCCGCTTGATCATGCCCGTCAGGGCCGCGCCCTGGCCGATCTCGACGAAGAGCGTGACGCCGTCCGCGACCATGCGCGCGATGCTCTCGTCCCAGTGCACCGCGCGGCTCACTTGGCGAACGAGCGCGTCACGGGCCGCCTCGCCCGTGGTGACGGGGGCCGCGTCGACGTTCACGTACACGGGGAAGCTCGGGTCGGCGAAGGTGGCCGCGGCGAGGTCGACGGCGAGGCGTTCCTCGGCCGGACGCATCAGCGAGCTGTGAAAGGGTGCGCTGACGGGCAGCTTCATCGCGCGCGCCTTGTGGGCCTCGAGCGCCGACGACGCCGCCGCGACCGCCTCGGCTTCGCCGGCGATGACGATCTGGCCGGGCGCGTTGAAGTTCACCGGCTCGACCACGCCGGGGGTCGCCGCGCACACCTCTTCGACGATCGCGCGCTCGGCCTTGAGGATCGCGGCCATCGCCCCGACGCCGACCGGCACCGCGTCCTGCATGTAGCCGCCGCGCTTGCGCACCAGGCGCACGGCGTCCTCGAAGGCCAGGGTGCCGGCCGCCACGTGGGCCGCGTACTCGCCGAGGCTGTGGCCGGCCGCCACGTCGCAGGTGGCGTCGAGCGCGCGCAGCAACGCGATGGACGTCGTCACGAGCGCGGGCTGCGTGTTCGCGGTCAGCGTGAGCTGGTCCTCCGGACCTTCGAAGCAGAGCTTCGAGACGTCGCCGAGCGCGGCGTCGGCGGCGGCGAAGACGGCGCGTGACGCTTCGAACGCGTCGTACGCGGCTTTGCCCATGCCGACCTTCTGGCTGCCCTGACCCGGAAAGACGAACGCGACCTTGCCCATGAAACCCTCCGTGCGCCGCCTCGACGACGACGGGGCGGGGATAGCAGGCGGTCCTGGCTCTTCAACCGTCGCGAAAGGCCGCGGTTCGCGCGCCGGTGCGCGTGTGTCTTTTCGCCTCTGTCGAGGTCACGCGTGGGGACCGAAGGGTCGGGATTTGCCTTGCGGTTCTTCGAAACTGGCCCCGATCGCGGAGGGTGCGGTACCCTCCCGTTTCTCGTGGCGCGCCCCCGAATCGACATCGGTCCCGACGGACTCGTTCGTCCGAGCGACGACGCCAAGGACCGACTTCGACGTCGCTACGGGGCGTTCGAGCTGGCCTTGGACCTTCCCGGCGTGGTCGTCCTTCGTGGCGAGAGCCACGCACGGCTGCAGATGGCCGGGGAGATCCTCAACCGCATGTCGGTGATGGAGATCATCAACATCGTCGCGACCTCGCATTGGCGCGGCGACCTGCACGTCGTCTCTTCGGAGGCCACGCGGGTGTTGGTCTTCGATCAAGGCGCGCTCAAGGGTGCCCGCAGCGACGCGCCGGTGGATCGCCTCGGGGAGGTGCTCTTTCGCGGCGGATTCCTCGACCGCACGCAGCTCCAGACGCTCGTGAAGGAGACCGGAGAGAAGCGCCTCGGCGAGCTCGCCGTCGAGCGCGGTTACCTCGACGCCGCGCAGCTCTACCAAGCGCTTCAGCGCCAGGCCGAGGAGACGTTCTTCAACGCGCTCCTGATGGCCGACGGCTTCTACGCGTTCCTGGTCGACGACGACGACGAAGACCCGGCGAGCGCCACCGTGCACCTCTCGGTGCAGGGGCTCTTGATGGAAGGCGTGCAGCGCATCGACGAGATGGCGCTCTTCCAGGAGCGTGTGCCTTCGACTGCGCTCTGCCCGAAGCCGGTGCCCGACGCGCCGCCGCCGAAGAAGCTCGACGACGCGGCGACCCGTCTGCTCGCGATGTGCGACGGAGACCGCTCGATCGACGAGCTCGGTCGCTTGACCGGCCTCGGCGAGTTCGGGGCGACGAAGGCCGTCTACCAGCTGATTCAGCAGAAGCTGGTCACGCTTCAGGCCGCGCGTCGCGTCGACCCCAGTCGCGTGGTCGCGCTCGTCGCGCGCTTCAACGAGATCCTGCAGGACATCTTCCTCGCGGTGGCGACCTACGGCGGCCTCGCGCAGACCCGCGCGACGCTCGACGCGTGGATTCAGGGCAGCGGTTACGGCCCGTATTTCGGCGAAGGCGTCGACGATTTCGGTGCGATCGACGGCGAGTTCGTCGCGAAGGCGCTCGAAGGGGTCGAGATGGACGCGCCGCTCGAAGCGCTGCACCAGGCGCTGCACGAGCTCGCGGCGTTCGCGCTCTTCAGCGCCACGACCGCGTTGCCGCGCGACCAAGAGCTCGCGCTCGCGCGGGACGTGAACGCGCGCCTCAAGGCGATTCGCATCGAGTGAGCGTGGTTCCGGAGCACGCTCCGGATGCGGCGCGAGGCGAGTGGGTGTCGGGTGGACGCCCCGTTTCGACCGGTCGTTGGCGACGCTATTCTCCTGCGCCGTGGAGCCGGGTTCCGAACGTGAGGTGCTGACGCTGGCGTTGGGCATCGCCATCGCCGTGGTGAGCGTCGTGAAGCGCCACGTGTTCCGTGGGCTGCCACGTGCCCGTCGTCTCGGGATCGCGGGCGCGTCGATGCTGGTCGCGTGGACGGCGACGGTGCTCGAGCATCTAGTGTTCTTCGAGGTCCTCGACACGGTGGAGCACCTCGCCTACTTCGGTGCGGCGCTCGCGCTGACGAGCTGGATCGTGTCGGTGCCGAGAGGCTTCGCAGAGCCTCGAGGACCGGGATGAACGAGGCCCTGCAGATTGCCGCGAGCCTCGTGTTGCTCGTGGGCCTCGTGCTCACGCCGCGCGCACGCACGCTCTCGGTGCCGGCACGGGTCGCCGTCGCGGTGCTCTTCGGGGCGCTCTTCGTGCAGCAGGTGCTCGACGTGCTCGAACGCCACCGGGTGGCGTGGGCGGATCCGGTCGGCGACGCGATCGCGGGCGCGGTGCCGTTTCTGTGGGGCGGGCTCCTGCTGCTGATGGTCGATCGATTTCACACGCGGCGCTTGAGCGCGCAGCGCGCCCAAACGGACTCGCTGATCGACGAGCTTCCGGCCGCGGTTGCGGTGCTCGACGCCGGCGCGCGGGTGGTGCGAACGAGCGCGGGATGGCGGCAGCTCTTTCCCTCCGCGCCGCTCGACGTGCCGCTCTCGGAGTCGGTCGGTCCCTTGCCGGAGGCGCTCGCCGCGGCGCTTCGACGCACGCTCGCGGACGAACTGCGGGGCGCGGGGGACGCGGAGCGTGTCCCGGGCGAGGACCGTTGGTGGAGCTGGGTGGTCTCGTCCTGGCAGGACGCCGACGCGTCGGGTGCGATCGTGATGATTCAGGACGTGACCTCCCGGGTGCATCGGGAGACCGACCGAGAGTCGACGCAGCGGCTGGCGATCGTCGGAGAGCTCGCTGCCGGCGTCGCGCACGACATGAACAACCTGCTCACGGTCTTGCAGCTGCACGTCGAGTCGATGCGGCGGCGCTCGGGGAGCGCCAACGAAGCGTCGCTTCGTTCCATGGAGGAGGCGGTACAGCTCGCCAGCGAGATGACCCACGGTGTGTTGCGTCTCGCGAAGCCCGGCGAGGACGAGGGGCGTGCGCAGGTCGCGCTCGCGAGCTTGGTCGGGGACACCGTGCGTCTGGTGCGAAGCACGTTGTTGCGGAAGTACGAGCTCGTGCTGACGTCGACCGGACGTCCCGCGACGCTCGACGGGAGCGCGACGAGGCTCCAGCAGATGCTGTTGAACCTCATCGTCAACGCGCGCGACGCGATGCCCGAGGGCGGACGCATCGACGTGTCGGTGGTCGCGACGGAGGACGAGGCGCAGATTCGCGTGTCCGACCGTGGGCCGGGCATCGCGCCCGAGCTCTTGCCGCGCATCTTCACGCCCTTCTTCACGACGAAGGGAGCGGCCGGGACCGGCCTCGGGCTCAGCGTGGTGCGCGGGGTCGCGGAGGAGCATGGCGGACGCATCGAGGTGAGCTCCGAGCCAGGCGAAGGGACGACCTTCACGATCACGCTCCCGGTCGGAAGTCACGCGCGGGTGCCACAGCGGCGCGCGTCGTGATCGGCGTCGGCGGGATTGACAGCGGGCGCGGCTCGCCTAGGAATCCCTTTCCATGATCGAGCCTCACCTCGTCGAAGAGCGCCTGCGCGCCGGGTTGCCCGAGATTTCGCATCTCGAGCTCAAAGACATGACCGGGACCAAGGACCACTACGAAGCGGTCATCGTCGCGGCCTGCTTCGAAGGGAAGAGCCGCGTCGATCAACAGCGCATGGTCTTCGCGGCCCTCGGCGAGCTGATGGACGGGCCCATTCACGCGCTCACCTTCAAGACCTACACCCCCGAACGTTGGGCGGCCCTGCAGGGCTGACCTCTGGGAGAAGCACCGATGGACGACACCACGCGCGCGCGCATCCAGGCCCTCGTCGACGAGCACCCCGTTCTCCTCTTCATGAAGGGCAACAAGCTCTTCCCGCGTTGCGGCTTCTCGGCGACCGTCGTCGAGGTGCTCAAGCGCGCGGGCGTGCCCTTTCACGCGGTCGACGTGCTCGCCGACCCGGAGATCCGCCAGGGCATCAAGGACTTCGCCAACTGGCCGACGATCCCGCAGCTCTACGTGAAGGGTCAGTTCGTCGGCGGGTGCGACATCGTGCGCGACATGTACGAGAGCGGCGAGCTCGAGGAAGTGCTGGCGCCGGTGAAGCCGCAGAGCTGAGCTCCGGACACCTCACGAAAACGGCGCCGCCCCCTCGGAGCGGCGCCGTCGTTCGTTCGTGGTCTTCGATCAGGCGAGCGTCGGCAGGAGACGTCGCGCGGCTTGCAGCGCCTCGCTCCACAACGCGGCCGGCGCTTGCCCCACGCCTTCGATCGACACCCCTTCGACGACGAGCGTGCTGCCTTCGACGGGGCGGCGGCTTCCCGCCGAGTACGCGCTGTGGGTGATGCGAATGGTCCACGCCGCGCCGAAGCGCTTCCGAGCGCCGTACACCAATCCCGCGTCCTCGGGCGCCTCCGCGACGAAGCCGTGTTTCTCGAGCGCGTCGAGCAGCTCACCGGCCACGATCGGCGCGGCGGGGAGGGCGCGATCGAGCACCTCGGACGCGTTCGCGGTGGCCGGGCGATCGAGCTGCTCGAAGGGCGGCTCGGCGAGCTCGTCGATCCACGCGTCGATCACCTCGGGCGCGAGCTCGACCGGGTGGGGAATGCCCACGCCACCGCGAAGCTCGAAGGCCGAACCGTCGCGACCGACCGGCGCGCCGTCGACGACGCGGAAGGGGTGAACCTCGTCGTCGACGAAGCACGCGAAGAGCACGTTCGACGCGACCTTCGCCGCCACCGGGTGGGCGAGCACGAGCTCGCGGAAGCTCTCCGGCGTCCATCGGCGCGCGGTGCACATCGCGTTCTCGAGACGTGCGGTGACCGACTGCCGGCTCGCGTCGTCGTCGCCCCGGGGCATCGCGCGATCCACGAGGTCGTCGCGGCTCTGCTGCGCGGCAAGCGAGCGCATCGCCTGCTCGGCCTCGCGCTCGAGCTTGCCCTTCGAGTGTTGCGACCAATGCTCGAGCCAACGAATCGCCGCGGGCGTCGGATGGCGCCGCAGCACCTCGACGCCGTGGGCGGCGAAGTCGGCGCTGAAGCGGTAGACGTCGCTGCCGAGCACCTTGCCGAGCTCGTCCATCGCCGCGTCGTCGCCGAGCACCGCGCGCTGGTAGCGCACCCAGCGGTTCGTCGGGGATTCCTGATTCGAGGCCAGGATCGCGCGGCAGAGCGCGTGGGCGGGCTCGTCTTCGAGCTGCAGTCGCACCCCGGCGAGCTCGGCGTTCGGCGGTCCGCTTCCGTCTTCGGTCTGCAGCGCGGCGATCAACCAACGCACCGCGCCCTCGCTCAGGGGCTTGCCGCCGACCCAACGAAGCTCCGGCGTGTCGCTCGGCATCGTGACGCTCGCGGGCGCGCGCCCGGCGAGGATCCCGTCGAGGGTCTCGACGTCGAGCGAGCCGGCCGCGAGGCGGCACGAGAGCAACGCGGATTCGAGCGCCTCACGCCGCTTCGCGTTCTTCTCCTTCGCGATGGCGGCTTCGAGCGGCGCGACCGATTCCTTTCGCGGCACGGCGCGCAACACCTCGGCCGCCGCCTGCTGCTGTTTGGTCGAGCCTTCGAGCAGTGGGAGCGTGACCTCGATCGCGAGGTCGCCCGCCGCGATGAGCCCACGCAGCGCGAGGTCGCGCACCGGCTTGGCAGCGTCGTCGAGGTGTTTGGCGAAGGCCTTCGCGGACACGCTCGCCGCGTTCGCTTCGAGCCACGTCAGGATCGGCTTCTTCGCCGGCACCGGTTCGTCCCGCGAGAGGAAGAACGCGAGGGCTTGGGGGAAGGGACCGGGCGTCTCTTCGGGGATCGGGTTGAAGCGTGCGTCGAGCGGGCGGGCGGCGCGGTAGAGATCGGGGAGCAGGTACTTCAGGTTGAGCGAGCCCTTCTCGGGGAGCGCGGTCGCGATTTCCGCGGCGAGCCACGCGACGCGCTCGAAGTCGCCGCGCTTGTGCAGCGGCCAGATCACCTGCTGCCAGTCGAGGCCACGAACCGGCGGCGCTTCTTTTCGAAGCTCGGCCTCGAGGCGCTCGGCGAAGAGGGACCGCGAGCTTCTGGTCGTGCGCGATCTTCTCTGCGAGTGTAGGCTGGATGCGTAGCTCGGCAGCCTTTCGAGCCTGGCGATCACCGCGTCGCGTCGCTCGGCGAGGGTTCGCGATCGGCGAGGAGCGCGGCGTAGCCCTGGGCAGAGCTTCGACGACCGGCGCTTGACCACACGCTCGCGAGCTTCTCGAGCGCAGCCTTCAGCTCCGCGTTCTTCTCGGCCGCCAGGCGCGCTGCGCGACCGCGCGGGTCGCGTCGCTCGGCTCGAGCTGCTGAGCGCGTCGAGCGCCGCCGCCCTTGAGCGACTTGGCTGCGGCCTCGAGGGCTTCTTCGATGGCCGGCAGCGCCGCTTCGCCAGACGTGGCGAGTCCTTCGCGTGCCGCGCGGGCCGACTCCTCGACCTTGTCGTCGACCAGCTCGAGCAGCGTCGCGGCCGCTTCGGGGGCGCCGCTCTTCGCGAGCACCTCGGTGAAGATCTGACGTGCCTGCGCCTTCTTCCCCGCGCCCTGCATCGTCGCGACGATCAGCGGTACCGAGAGCTCCGACGTTTCTTCGAGCAACGACTTGAGCGTCGCCGCGCGCGTGGGGTTGTAGCGGAAGACGTTCTTCTTGAGTTTCAACACCTCGTCGATGGCCTGCTGCACCGTCTCCGGCGTGGCCGCCAAGCCCGCGTACGCCGACAGCGGCTTGCCCCATTTGTCGATCACGAGCGCGCGACGCAGGTCGGTCGGGTAGCTCTTCAAGAGCTCGCGCAGGGCTTCGACCGTGATGCGTTTGTGATCGGAGAGCTCGGCGTTGTACGCGAGCGCGTGCTTGAGGAGCGGCTCGTAGACCTCGGGCAGCGGCTCTTTGCCACCGAGCTCCCAACGCCAGAGGCAGAGCAACGCGCAGCGGTTGTCGTTCGGATAGCTCTCCTTGGCGAGCACGCTGGCTTCGGCGTCCAACACCGGGACCATCGCCTGGCCATACGAGAAGACGACCGGCGCGACGCTCGCCCACGCTTGGTTGTACGCCTCGAGCGCGATCGAGAGCGCGAGGTGCGGATCCAGCTCGCCGGTGGCGTGAAGCGGTTCGAGGAACTCGTACGCCTGGATGTGATCGCGCGCCTTGTCGATCGCCTTGCGCTGCGCCTTCCAATCGGGCGAGGAGCGCATCGCCTTGATCACCTTCTCCGGGTTGTGGATGCGCCGGACGAAGCCGCCCATGTGGTAGATGCTCGTCTCGGTGAGCTTGCCCTTTTCGTAGTGAGCGACGGGGCCGTCGTCACGCCATTGGCCGTTCGCGTCTTTGCGGCGCAAGCCTTCGCGCGTCTTGTGTTTGCCGTCCCAGAACGTGACCCACACCGTGCCGTCGTCGCGGTAGTCCTCTTCTTGGGTGAGGGCGCCGTTGCGGTAGAACTTCCACACGCCGGCCCGCTCACTCGCGCGAAAGCCGCCTTCTCGAAGGAGCGTCCCGTCCGGGCCGTAGTAGCGCCACACGCCCTCGGAGCGCCCGCCGACGCTCGGGCCTTCGGCGCGAAGCACGTCGTTGTCGTGGTAGGCCTTCTGAATCCCGTCGCCGTTCGTGCGCGTTCCGTGATCGAGCGGCTTGCCGTCACCGGCGAAGAGCACGTGAATCGTCCAGAGCAGGCCCTCCGAGAAGTCACGCACCGACCAGAGCCTGCCGTCTTTTCGGAACTCCCAATCCGGCCCGTCCTTCACGGTCGTCCCCTGCTTCACTGCCGAGACGAAATGCACCTGCGTCTTCGCGTCGTCGTAGTAGGTGCGCTGCAGCTCGTGGGTCGCGCTCGACGCGTCCGGGAGCACGAGGTCGTCGGGGGTGAGCTCGGGGCGATACGTGGCTTCGGACATGAATCCTCTTTCCTCGGGAGCGCGCGCCGCGGAGACGCGGGACGACGTCGTACGGGTGCGAGGGAGCGAACGTTCCTCGCGCCGGTCTCGCGCTCGACGAGATGCCTCACAGGGGGAAATGCGCGCGCGCTGATTCGCACGACCTCGAGCGATTACGCAGGAAGCAACGCGTGCAGGCTCGCGAGGTCGCGGGCCAGCTCGCTCCGCACGACGGGCGAGAGATCGCCGAAGTCGACGCGCCGACCTTCGAGCGCCACGTCGTCCAGCTCGACTCGCGCGTCGGAGCGGCCGAGGTCGGTGACCACGTAGCCGGGCTCGAAGCGCAGATGAACCGCGACGTTCTCCGGCAACGCGAGGGTGAGCTCCCGAACCGCGCCGCCCCAACCGCGCTCGCGCCAGCCGAGTTCCGTGAGGCGGCGAAGCCGCGCGGGATGCACGAGCTGACCACGGAAACGGGGGTCGACCGAATCTGCGAGCGAGTCCTCCGGCCACGCGTGCACGTCGCGGTCGAGCTGTGGGAAGGCCGGAAGCAGCGCGTAGTCCTCGAAGACACGCCGCCACCGCGCGCGCTCTTCTTCGGCGATCGGAAGTGGATGCGCGACCCCGACCAGGTCCGCGGCGTCGAGTGTGAGTGTCTCGTCGTCGACGGTCGCGAAGGTGCCGTCGTCGTCGACGCGAAAGCACACACCTTGCGAGGTGGTGAAGAGCACCCGTCGTGTCAGGGGGCGAACGATCGCGGGCTCGACCCAACGCGCGACGAGCTCGTCACGCGACCAACGCCGCTCCGTGCGCATCGCCTCTTCGAGCATGCGAAGGCGCGTGCGTGTGATCGACGCGAGCTCGAGCGTCCAGCTGCGAAAGAGCGCGCGGGCTTCTTTCGCTTCGTCCGGGTCGTCGCTCTTGCGAGCCGCGGGGGCCTTCGCTTGGCGCGCGCCGTCGACGACGACCCAGGGCACAAGGTGCTCGTCGAGCTCGACGTCGAACTGGCGTGGGCCGTAGGACAAGCGCGCTCGCCCCTCCTCGAAACCCAGCTGGGGCAGCGCGGCTTCTTCGAGCTCCTCGCGCGGCACTCCGCGCGCGCCCGCCAAACGGTCGAGCGCGTTGGACGCCTCTTCGCGCACGCGCCCGTCGCTCGCGGTTTGGGCGAGGCGCGTCAGCGTGAGCACGGCGAGGTCGGAGCCGACGTTCGTGAGCACCGTGATGCCGTGCACGCTCCAGCCGATGTGCTTCGCCTTGGCCCATCGCTCGATGCGACGACCCACCGTGCGCACCACCGCGTCGCCACCGAGCGCGGAGAGGCCTCGAAACACCCACGCTTCGTTTGCGGGGCCGCCGGCCTCTTCCCAGGCGTTCGAGCTCGCGAGCAGCCAACGATCGAGGGAGTCCGCGGAGCACGCCGCGCGAACCGCGTCGACGTCGCGTGGTGAGAGCCCGGAGGCGAGACGGTCGAAGAGCCGGAGGCTCGCCTCGTCTGGGAGCGTCGCCCCATCGGGGGTGCGGAGCGGCGGCGGAAGCTCCTTCGCGAACGACGGGCGAAGGGTGCGGCGCCAGCGTGAGAAAGGAGGCGGGAGCTCCACGTCGGCACCCTACCAGCTCCCCTACGCGGGGTTCAGCCGCTTCGTCGCACCTCGTCGAAGGTGGGCACACCCTCGAGCGAGCGGCCCGCGCGAGACTCGACCCACGCGCGTGCTTTGGCTTCGGTCGCGAAGGTCTCGCGCTCGACGCCCTTCTCGCGGTTCGAGAGCCACCAGAACGCGACGTAGACCCCGCGCACGAGCGGGTTGGCGATGACGAAGGCTTCGCCGGCGACCCGCTTCTCGAAGAGCGGCGCGACCTTGTCGTATTCCTCGGCAGCGGTCTTGCGTTGCAGTGCGGTGGTCTCGAGCACGTCGATGTCGCTGAGGTCCACGAGGAACCAGATCGGCGGCCCCGGACGCTCGAGCGTCTCGCGAAGCTTCACGTAGTACGCGCGAATCTCGTCGAGCGAAGCCGACTTCGGGAAGACGGCGACGTGAACCCAACGACGTGAGGTGTCGAGGAGCGGAAGGCCCATGGCGCGCGTTGGTAGCAGCTCCGCGTGGGGGTTGTCAGCGCCGCGTCGCCCCGAAGCGCAGGAGCGCTGCATGGACGCAGGCTCGGTGTCGGTGCGGTTCTCATCCTGACGCGAGAAGGGGCCCCGAAGGGCCCTTACGAATCGACTGCGTTTCGTGGGCTCGCGCGGCACGCCCCGTGCTCATTCGTCGTCTCGGGCGCGCAGAACGCACGCCACGAGGAGAGCACGATGTTCGGTTCGAGAATGAAGTGGCTGCGAGCGTGGTGCCTGTTGGCGCTGACCTCAGGTTGCATGTTGGGGCCCTACGACGACATGGAGGTGAGCAGTCGCGATCAAGAGATCGACTTCACCGGGTTTCATCTGCGGCCGAATCAGGAAGTGCGCGTCCAAGCGTTCAACCAAATCGCATCGCGTTGGGAGACGCTCGAGACCTTGCGTTCGGCGACGACGCCGACGCCCACCGATCTGCGCGACACCCTCTACGGGTGGAACACGCGTCGCCGCCTCACGCGCGACTATTGGGCCGCCGGAACACGCGGCGCGAAAGCACAGGTTCGCGCGCTGACGGTCGGGCTGACGGGCGACGACTTCGAGATGGTCAGCGTCGACGCCGATTGGGGTGCTTGCTACCGCGAGAACCGCACGGCCTCGGACTTCCAGCGAAACTGCGCCGCGAAGGAACGCCGGTAGCCGAGATTCACACGCGGGACTACTGCCAGGCCGAGGAGTTCGCGCCGACACAGTTCTCGGTGCGAAACGGTGGCTGCACCCGGACCGACTACAATCGTGACCCGCAGCGGATTCGCTTCTTCGTCGGACGACCCATGAGTCGCTACGAAGTCGTCGTCGAGCAGACCACCGCGGGGTGCGTCAAACCTTTCGTGGTGATCGATGCACACAGACGACCGAGAGCCCTGGGCGTGTCCGCGTGGACTGCATCGTGTCGGCGAGCGGTGGGGTGCGGCTCGACCGCACGGCCGCGGGCGGGCCCCTCGAGACGCGCGTGACCGCGTTCGACTCCTTCGGATGCGGCGTCTCGCAAGACTCGTGGGGAGGCCGCATCGAGTTCGCTGCCGGTTGCGACGTTCCACCGCCGCCGCCCCTCCCTCCTCCCGCCCCCGCCTCCGCCGGCACGCCACACCATCGAGGCGACGTGCTCCTGCGCCGGCGTGATGATCCACGGCAGCCTCGCGGGCTACTCCGCGGGCGTGTCCACCCACACGACGCGGGCGTGTGTCCAGAGCGGCATTCGGACAGCGCCACCGCGAGCTTGGCCTGCAGTGGGTTCGTGGGGCGCGATCCTCGCAAACGACCCGGGCAACATCTACGACGACGTTCGCATCGTCAGCTGCGCCGTGGCTGGCACCCGCGTCGTGAACCCGACGAGCTGCTCGCTCTGAGCGCACGCCGCTCCGAGCCCTCCGCCCTTCGCGCGAAGCGTGTGCGAGGGGCGCCAGCTCACGGTCTCGAGGGCCGACGACGAAGAGCGTGGTGAAGCCATCACCACGCTCTTCGTCTTCCGACCGAGACGCTCAGCGAACGTCGAAGGTCATGCCGGCCTTGCGAAGCCGCTCGACCAAGAGCATGCCCATCGTCGACGCCGGCGTGCGCACGCCGCCTTCGCTCGGTCCGCCGAGGGCCAGGCAGAGCGCGCTCTCGGAGAGCATCTTCGCGGTCTCCCCGTAGCCCGGGTCGCTCGTGCCTTCGACGCGGCCTCGCAGCTCGCGGCCATCCGCGGTCTTGCCGACGAAACGCGTGACGAAGAAGCCCTTGTCGCGGTCTTCTTTGCTCGGTCCTTCGCCCGGCTTCGGCAACACCCGCGCGGCGAGCAGCTTGCGAATCGGGTCGATCGCCGCGGCGCCCATGAAGCCGCCGAGGAAGCTCGTGATGGCGGTCGCGCGTGCGAGCCCTCGCGGCCCCTTGCCGGTGCTCATGACCTCGGCGTAGCGGAAGTCCTTGCCCCAGGGGTAGCCGAGGATCGCGTTGCTACGGCGTACGACGCGGGTGTTGATCGCGGCCATCACGAAAGGCGCGGTCCATTGGCCGAGGTCGCGGTCGAAACGCACGCCCTTCTGATCGGACCCGTCGGGACCCTTTCGCTCGCCTTCGGGGTTGAGCGCGTAGGGGTTGCCGAGAATCTTCAGCACGCTCTTGTCCCGTGCGATCTCCTCGAAGAGGTTGAGCATGCTGGCGACGGTTCCGCCCGAGAAGCCGCCCTTGGTCTCGCCGGCGAAGTACGTGAGCTTCTGAAGCGGCACGCCGAAACGTTCCTTCGCCGTCTCTTGCATCATCAGCGTGCCGAGGTCGGAGGGGATCGAGTCGAAGCCGCAGCAGTGCACGATGCGTGCGCCGGTCTTCTGCGCTTCTTCGTGGTGCTGGTCGATCATGCGACGGACGAACTGCGTCTCGCCGGTCAGATCGCAGTAGTCCGTGCCGTGCGCGACGCAGGCCGCGACGAGCTCGGCGCCGTAACGCGCGTAAGGGCCGACCGTGGTGCAGACCACCGACGTGTCTTTCGCGACCGCGTCCAGTGACGCGCGGTCGTGGCTGTCGGCGATCAGGATCGGCCACTCACGGCCCGCGGCCGGCAAGCCACGGCGAATGTCTTCGAGCTTCGCGCGGTTGCGTCCAGCGAGCGCGACACGAACGTCGGAGTCGCCGTAGTGCTCGGCGAGGTATTCGGCGACGAGGCGTCCGGTGAAGCCGGTGGCGCCGAAGAGGACGACGTCGTAGCGACGCGAGCGGTCGTGCGGGCGGGGGAGCGTCATGGGGCCGGAGCTTGGCGCCGTTCGGTGCGTTCGCCAACGGGGTTTGCCGCCAATCGCGTTTCGATCGCGTGTCCTGTACACCGGCTTCCATGTGGATCGCGCTGGCAACGGCTTTGGTCTCCTTCGTGCTCTTCGCGACGTTCTCCGGGTGGACGGCGCGCGCGCTCGGAGTCCGAGTGGGACGGGTGGTGCTCTTCGCCGGTCCCCGTGTCGCCTCGTTTCACGCGTTGGGGCTGCCGTTCGAGCTTCGCGCCCTGCCCCTCGCGAGCCACGTCATCGTGGCGACCGGCGAGCCCACCGAGCCGACGAACCGACGCCCGGACGTCGAGCTCGACCCGCCACGACTGCCTTGGAGGGTTCGCGTCGTGTGGATGCTCGTGCCGTGGGCGGTGCTCTTCGCGCCCACCCTCGCCGTCCTCGGCGCCGACGCGTTCGTCGAGCTGCTGCTCGGTGCCATCGTGTTCTTCGCGGGGCTCGCGTTCTGGAGCGAGGCGAAGGCCCAGGCGCAAGCCGTGCTCGCGTTGTTCGCGAGACGGTGCCGCCGCTCGTGATCGCCGCGCTGACGGTCGTGAAGCTCACCTGTGAACCTGGAACCTGATCCCGATTCTCACGGGCGGTCTGCTGGGCCACGTCCGCCGCCGTGGTGGTCGCTCGTTGCGTGGGTGCTCGACCTGCTTCGTCGCCGATCGTTTCGTTCGTCACGGCGATGGATCGCATCGCTCGATCACGAGCGGGCGCGACGACGCGCTGTCAGTCCGAGCGCAGCTTCCGCCACAGCTCGGAGGCTCGCTGCTTCGCGCCGTCGGCCGCGGCGCTGACACCTTCGCCCACGCCGTCGATCGCGGCGCCCGTTCCTTGAAGGAACCACCGAACGCTCTCGTACACCTGGGTCTCCTTCAGGCCGTCGAAGACCCCCGCTTCGTCCGCCTCTCGAAGCGCGAGCTCCGCGGCGAAGCGCGCGAAGAACGCCTTGTCGAAGTAACCGTCGAGAAAGTCGGTGTCTTCGCGATCGAGGTGCTCGATCACTTCGTCGACGTCCTCGCGGCGCGCGTCGGTCATCCAGTCGGCGGTCTTCGCGAGCTCGAGTTGGGTGCGGGCTTCGGCGAGTTGGTCGTTCGAGTACGCGAGGTAGGCGCGCACGAGCGCGAGGTCGGCGGGAGACGCTCCCGCGCGCTCGGCCGAAGCGACGAAACGCTCGAGCTCCTCGCGTGCTTCGTCGGGCTCGTCGCGACCGAAGTAGCAATACGCGGTCGCGCCGTGTGCGAGCGAGGCGACCGCCGCGAGGCCGACCTCGTCTTGGTGGGCTTCGAGCGGCGCGCCGCCGAAGGAAACGAAGGCCTCGCGGAGCGTCGGACGATCCAGCGCGTCGAACGCGTCGCCGTCGCGCTTGGCCAGATCGCAGAGCTCGTTGGTCGCGTAGACGTACGCGCGCAGCCCATGCACCAGCACCTTCAGCTCGGGAACCGCGAGCTCGTCGGTGTTCACCCGCGAGGCTTCGTAGAGAAGGATCTCGTCGGGGATCGGCGTCGGGCTTCGCGGGTGCACCTTGAGGGTCCACAGCCCCAAGAAGAACACCGCGTGGTCGGTGGAGCGGTCGATGCGCGTCGCCACCGGATCGTCGGGGTTGCGCATGCGAAGCAACACGGGAAGCAACGGGTCGAGCTCGTCCTCGGTGCCATTGCGCACGATGTCTGCGCCGGTCGCGCGGAGCTCCCAGAGCGCTTGGCCGACGCCGATCAGATCGGTCACCGAGAGCTCGCGCGCGGAGTCGCCGGCGGCCGTCGCGTCGCCGCCTTCGAGGGCCGCGAAGAGCGCGACGAGCTTCTCGCGGGCGTCACGGATGCGCGCATCGTCGCCCGACTTCGTGAGCGCGACCTTCGCCGCGACGTAGACGTGCACGGGCGTCGAGTCGATCTTCTCGCGAAGGATCTCCTCGTCGCTCTTCTTGCCGCAGTCGCACGCCACGAGGGCGAGGAGGAGCGCGAGCCCGACGTTCCGCATCGGAACAGGGTACGCGAAGCGGAGGCGAGCTTCCTGGTGCCGCACAGGCCCCGCGCGGCTCAACGTCGACGGCGGCGCCGCGTCACGCCCGGATGCGGCCGGGCACTTCGAGGCAGGCAGCGCACCTCCGCGGGCCGATCCGTCGTCCACGCGCTCGGTGTCGTCGGCACCACGCTGCCGTTTCGGAAACGCGCGAGCGGCCGCAGCAAGGGCAGGGCGTCGCAATGCTCGCCGTCGTCGATGAGCATGAAGTGCAGGTGCGGTCCGCGGCTGATGCCGGTGTTGCCGAGGCGCGCGATGACTTGCCCACGCGCGACCAACTCGCCCGCCACGACCAGCGCCTCGCGGTTGTGGGCGTACGCGCTCACGAGCCCGTTGGGGTGCACGACGATCACGAAGCGCCCGTAGCCGCGCACGCCGGTGCCGGCGTACGCCACGAGGCCGCGCTCGACGGCGCGAATGGGTGTGCCGGGCGGCGTGTAGAGGTCGAGCGCGAGGTGGTAGCCACCGGCGCCGGAGCCCCAGCCGCGGAGGAAGTGACCTCCCTCGAGTGGGTGGTGAAGCGTTCCCGGCCCTTCGGGCGCGTCGGCGGAGGGTGTGCTCGACCCTTCTTCGGAGGGGGCTTCTTCGAGCGGCGAGTCGTCGTTCTCTTCGAGCGCGAGCTCTTCGGAGACCTCGTCGACCTCGCCTTCTTCGCGACCGTCGCGGTCTTCGGAGAGGATGCCGAGCTCGGCCTCCGCGTCGAGCACGGCTTCCATCGTCGCATCGCGCTCGATCGGCGTGCCCACGCCGTAGGCGTGGGACGGCACGGTGCTCGGCGCGGCCGCCGCAGCTTCGACCCAACGAGCTTCGACGGGATCCTTCAGCAGGTTCTGCGCGACGCGGTCGGTGCCCAAGCCGAGCTCCCGGCCTCGTTCGCGCGCGAGCTCTTGGTCGGGGCGCAGTGGACGCGGCTCGAGGCGCGGCAGCGGGTTCTCGCGGCGGCGGCCGGGGACACGAAGGCGTTGGCCTACCCGCACGGTGTCGCTGCGCAGCCGGTTGAGGCGCTTGAGCTCGCGCATCGGCACGCGATGACGCGCGGCGATCTCGCTGAGCGTCTCGCCGCGGCGCACGACGTGGTAGCCCATGCGGCGCGCTTCGCCGTCGCTCTCGGGGCCGGGAATCGTCAGCGATTGGCCGGCGCGCACGTTCTCGCCTCGAAGGCGGTTGGCGCGCTGAAGGTCACGAACGCTGACGTGAAAACGGCGCGAGATTCGCGCGAGCGTGTCGCCTTCGCGCACCGTGTAGCGCCGGTCGGCGCGCGCGTCGCTCCACGCCGAGAAGGCGGCGAGGGTCGCGAGCGCGAGGGCGAGCAGGGCAGGGCGCACGGCGGAGCAGGCTGAAGGACGTACGAGGGCTGCGCAAACTTCCCTCGGTCGCGGCGTTTTCTCGGGCGGCGATCGACCTGCGTGTCGTGCGCACGCCAGAGCGGCTCCTGAACACGGGACGCCTTCTCAGCGGCGTCGTTTCGCGGTCTTGCGCTTGGGCGTCTCTTCGACGACCGGGGCAGGGGGAAGCGAGAGCGTCGCGAGCCGGTCGAGCCACGCGCGTAGGAGCGGGCGATGAAGCGTGCCGAGCGTCTCGAGCGCGTTCGAGGCGACGGTAGGCCCGTGGTAGGGCCCCGCTTCGTCGGGAAGGCGCGCGCGGAGCGCGTCGAGCGCACGCTGTGCACGCGCGTCGCCGATGCGCTCGGTGTGCAGACGCGCGGCGATGACGAGCGGTGCCTCGATGGGGCCGCTCTCCATCGGTGGAGGCGCGACGGAGCGTCGTGCGACGACCGCACGAAGCCGTCGGCTCTGTTGGTCGGCGAGCTGCCGCGCCAGCCGGGGTTGCCGCTCCGGCCGACGTCGCGCTGCGCGAAGCACCTCGTGCACCTCGCCCGCACGAACCGCGGCGAGCTGCGCTCCTTCCGGATCCTCACCGATGTCGACGAGGCGCACCGCCTCACGATGTGCGATCGGGCGCAGCCGCGCGTGCTCGGCCAGCAGCGCCTCGAGCCGCGCGTGAGCTCGCGCCACCACCAGGGTCTGCGCGGCCGTGGGCAACGCCTCGGCGCGGGTCAGAAGCGCGCTCACGAAGCGGAACCGCGCCGCGTCGAAACGCTCGAGCTCCGGGTGCTCGGCGACGAAGGCGGTGAGCGCGTGGAGGTCGGGCGCTGGGAGGAGGGGAGCGGCCGTGTCGGAGGCGGTGACCGTGTCGGAGGCGGTGACCGTGTCGGAGGCGGTGAACGTGTCGGAGGCGGTGACCGTGTCGGAGGCGGTGACCGTGTCGGAGGCGGTGACCGTGTCGGAGGCGGTGACCGTGTCGGAGGCGGTGGCCGTGTCGGCGGCGGTGACGGTGTCGGTGTCGGTGACGGTGTCGGCGGCGGTGACGGTGTCGGCGGCGGTGACGGTGTCGGCGGCGGTGACCGTGTCGGAGGCGGTGACCGTGTCGGAGGCGGTGACCGTGTCGGAGATGGAGACCGTGTCGGAGGCGGTGACCGTGTCGGAGGCGGTGACCGTGTCGGAGGCGGTGACGGTGTCGGAGACGGAGTCCGTGACGGAGGCGGAGTCCGTGTCGGCGGCGGTGACGGTGTCGGAGGCGCTGACCGTGTCGGAGGCGGTGACCGTGTCGGAGGCGGTGACCGCGTCGGTGTCGGAGTCCGGGAAGACGGTCTCGGTCTCGGTCTCGGAGGCGCGAAGCGCGGCCTCGGTCTCGGCCTCGGAGGCGCGAAGCGCGGCCTCGGTCTCGGCCTCGGAGGCGCGAAGCGCGGTCTCGGTCTCGGTCTCGGAGGCGCGAAGCGCGGTCTCGGTCTCGGAAGCGCGAAGCGCGGTCTCGGTCTCGGTCTCGGAGGCGCGAAGCGCGGTCTCGGTCTCGGAGGCGCGAAGCGCGGTCTCGGTCTCGGTCTCGGCCTCGCTGGCGCGAAGCGCCGTCTCGGTCTCGGTCTCGGAGGCGCGAAGCGCGGTCTCGGAAACCACCTCGGCCGGTGCACCGACGAACGTCTCGGTCGGCGCACGCACACCGACGAAGGTCTCGGTCGGCGCCGGTGTCCCATTCGCCGTCTCTTCGCCGTAGCTCCGCCGCCGCCGGCGAATCACCCGTCCGTCTCGGCGGTCGGCGAGCATCTCGGGCGCGCCTTCGGGCGCACGCGTCTCGACCGACGTGACCTCGGGCGCATGCGTCTCGACCGACGTGACCTCGGGCGCATGCGTCTCGACCGACGTGACCTCGGGCGCACGCATCTCGACCGACGTGACCTCGGGCGCGCGGGTCTGCACCGAGGTGACCTCGCGCGCTTCGCCGCGACGCCGCCGGGTGACCGGCGCCACCGGCGTCACTTCGGTCTCGCCGTCCGCACCGCGTCGTCGCCGCGTCACGCGGCTCGCGTCCGTCGCTCCGCTCCGTCGGCTCATCGCTTCACTCCGCGGCCTCGATGTCGGCCTCGGCCTCGAGCCCGTCGTCGTCGCTCGGGGCGCCCGTCAGCCGCGCCAGCATCGGGCGCGGCACCGGCGCGATCTCCACGCGACGGTTGAGCTGACGATTGTCCTCGCTGTCGTTCGGCACCGCGGGGTGATGCGCGCCGAAGCCCGCCGCGAACACCCACTCTGCCGGCATGCCCGCGTCGATGAGCTCGCGCGTCACCGTCAACGAACGCTCGGCCGAGAGCTCCCAGTTGTCGGCGAAGGCGCCGTTCTGGCGGAGCTGAAGGTCGTCCGTGAAGCCGCTCACCATCAACGCCTCGTGGCGCTCCGCGAGGTAGCTGCGGAGCGGGCCCGCGAGGTCACGCAGCAGCCGCTTGCCCTCGGTGCGAAGGTCGGCGCTGCTCAGATCGAAGAGCACCGAGCCACGAATGCCGATGCGGCCGTCCGTGAGCGTGATGAGCCCCGACGCGAGCGGACCAGCGAGCGCGCGCTCGAGCCGGTCGAGCCGCTCCTCGGTCGCGGCCTTCTCTGCTTCGACCTGACGAAGGTCCTCGGTGAGCGAGACCTCCATCAGGACCATCCAGCAGAAGAAGAGCACGAAGATGCCGAAGAGGCAGGCCATCAGGTCGCCGAAGGCGGGCCAGATGGGAGGCGCTTCCGATTCTTCTCGATCGAACATGGGGCCTCCGGCTCACGCGTGGACGTCGACGTCGCTCGTCGCGTGCCCGTTCGCTTTCGCGACCTCGAGGCGCTTGACCAGCTCCTCTTGGAAACCGAGCTGCTGGTCGAAGAGCTCGTGCGTGCGCGCGAGGTACTGACCGAGCACGTCGACCGCCGCGCCTTCGCCGGCTTCTTCGACCGCGCGCTCCACCGTCGCGAGGCTCGAGAGCCAGCGCTGTGCCGCGTCCGCGTGACGTTCGACCGAGGTGCTGAACATCTCGACCGCCGCACCGAGCTCGGCGCCGCTCGACTGCACGAGCGTGGCGGCCTGCGCGACGATGGCGCCCGTCTCCGCGAGCCCGGCGCCGAGGGCCTCCGTGCGCTTGAGCATCTCCGCGGAGAGCTCGCGAACGTGGCCTTCGTGACGCTCGGCCAACGCGCGCTCGAGATCCGCGAGGCGCTCCCGCTGCGCTTCGACCGCATCCGCGACCTTTGCCAGCAACGCGTCGAGCTTCTCCGCCGTGCGCGCTTCCGCGACCACGAGCCGCTCGCGCGCCTCTTCGACGAGGCCTTCGAGCGCCTGCGCCTGACGTCCTGCGGCTTCGCCGACCGATCCGGCCGCGCCACCGAGGGCTTCGACGAGCGCACGAAGCTGCGCCTCGCGCTGGGTCTCGCGCTCCGCCGAACGTTCGGCTTCCGCACGAAGCGCTTGGCTCGCGCGTCCGAGCTCCTGCTCCACGTGGGTCGCGACCGCGGCGAGCTGTTCGGCGCGGCTCGCGTCACGCGACGCGGCCTCGTCGGCCACGGCGCGCTGCGCTTCGGCGAGCTTCTCGACACCCGCGAGGACCCGCGCGACGCGCTGCTCGTCGGCTTCGCGAAGGCGCGTGCTCTCCGCCACCAGCCGCTCCACGAGCGCCGCGTCGGCTTCGCGACGGCGCGTGGTCTCGTCGTCGAGTCGGGCGAGCAGCGTGCTCGTCGCGGCTTCGGTGCGCGCCGCGCGTGTGTCGTCTTCGGCGCGCCGCGCGGTCGCGTCTTCGTCGATGCGGGCGAGCACGCGGTCGATGGCCTCGTGGCCTCGTGCCGTTCGCGCTTCTTCGTCGGCGCGACGCTCGGCGGCTTCACGCTCGGCCAACGCACGCAGCTCGTGGAGGTGCTCGGTGGCCGCCTGCCGCGTCGCTTCCGCGGCGCGGGTGAGCACGGGCTCGGTGGCCTGCGCCGCACGCACCGCGACCTCTTCCGCCGTTCCCGCGAGCGCCTCACGCACCGCGTCGACCGCGTGGCGAAGCTCGGCTTCCTGACGACGGGCCGCTTCGGCGTGTGCCTCGCGCCACGTGCTCTCGAGCGCCGACAGCCCCGCGCTCACGCCACGCAGCTCGTCGGCGGTCGCCGCGACGACCGACTTCACGGCCTGCTCGCTGCGCTCGGCGACCTGCGCATCGCGCTCGGCCAAACGCGCTTCGAGGCTCTCGAGGCGGTCGGAGAGCTTCTCGAGGCGACCGGCGACGGTCGCGCCGGCTTCGTTCGCCGCCTTGGTCAGCGCCTCGGCGGTGCGGGCGTGGCCTTCCGACCAACGCTTCGCGAGCTCGACCTGACCGGCCTCACGCTTCGCGTCACGCTCGGCCGCGAGCTTCGCCTCGTCGGCGCGTGCGGTGTCGACACGGCGGGAGAGCTCGTCGACGCGCGTGAGCAACGCCTGCGCGTCCTTGCTCAGCATCTGCCGAACCTCCGCGATCTCCTTGGAGCCCGCCTCGCGGAGCGCGTCGTTCGCGGCGCGGTGCGCGGTCGCGAGTCCGTCGAGGGCGTGCACGGCGTCGCGAAGCGAAGCGACCGCGTCGGGGAGGGCGCGGCCCTGCTCCGCGAGCTCTTCGAGCGCGACGAGCTGACGGCGCGAAGCCGAGAGGTGCGCGAGCGGACCCGCGCACGCGGCGTGAATCGACTCGTCGAGGCGACGTGCGGCACGACGCACGAAGACCGCGCCGAGGCCGAGCATGGCGCTCGCCGCGACGCCCGCGGCGCTGGTGCCGAAGCTGCGCATCAGGCCGCCCATCGGACGGGTGAGACCCGCACGAAGCGAATCGATGTCGCCGCCGGTCTCGAGCGCCGCGCGTGCACCCCCGAGGGTCTCGAAGAGACCGAGGAAGGTGCCGAGCAGGCCGAGGAGCACCAGCAAGCCGACGAGGAAGGGTGCGAAGACGGGCACCTGCGCCGGCATCGGGTCGCGCTCGAGGTGCGAGCGAAGGATGGGGCGCAGCTCGCCGTCCACCTCGTCGAGCTTGCCGACCTCTTTGCCGCGCAGCGCGTCGATGGCGCCTTGAAGCGAAGCGACGCGGCTGGCGCGCATCCACAGCTCCAAGAGACCGCCGAGCAGCACCACGGCCATCAGCGACACGAGCGTGAACGCGAAGCCGTCGGTGCCTTGGTAGTAGGCACCGGCACGCGCGACCACGGCGAGGCCACCCAAACCGGCGAGCAACACGAGAATGCGGGTCATGACCCTTCCCCTCCAGAGGCCGCGCGAGCGCGCGCCTCGTCTTCTGCCGCGGCCAAGCAGCCGCGTGCGAGCTCGGTGAGGAGCTCGGTTTCTTCGCGCAACGTCGCGCGGCAAAGCGCGTCGAGGTCACGTCGGAGCCGCGCGAGGAAGCCAGTGGCGTACCACTGGCGGACTACCTCGAGCGGCGGGAGAACGACGTTGGCGTCTTCGTCGAGGACGAAGGCGGGCATCTGCGGGCGACTCGGTTCGGCGGTGCCCGTGCCCGAGGGGGCTTCGGAGGCCGAGACGGAGTCGGGGTCCGAGACGGTGTCGGGGTCCGAGACGGTGTCGGTGTCCGTGACGGAGTCGGTGTCCGAGACGGAGTCGGTGTCCGTGACGGTGTCGGTGTCCGTGACGGTGTCGGTGTCCGTGACGGAGTCGGTGTCCGAGACGGAGTCGGTGTCCGTGACGGTGTCGGTGTCCGTGACGGTGTCGGTGACGGAGGCCGAGACGGAGTCGGAGTCGGCGTCCGTGACGGAGTCGGGGTCCGTGACGGTGTCCGTGATGCCGGCGGTGGTCTCGGTCTCGGAGGCGCGAAGCGCGGTCTCGGTCTCGGTCTCGGAGGCGCGAAGCGCGGTCTCGGTCTCGGAGGCGCGAAGCGCGGTCTCGGTCTCGGAGGCGCGAAGCGCGGTGTCGGTCTCTGAGGCGCGAAGCGCGGTCTCCGTCTCCGTCTCCGTCTCCGTCTCCGTCTCCGTCTCCGTCTCCGTCTCCGTCTCCGTCTCCGTCTCCGTCTCCGTCTCCGTCTCCGTCTCCGACTCCGTCTCCGAACGAAGCGCCGACGACACCGGATGCTCCGCCTCCCACGCCCGCCGCGCCTCCGCCGCGAGCGCCTCCCGAAGCCCCTCCACGAACCGCCGCACGATCGCTTCCGCCGCCGCATGCTCGCGGTCCACCGTCGCGTTCTCCGTCGCGCGCCGAATCGCGGCGTCGAGGCGCTCGAGCCGCGACGCTTCGCTGCCCAGCGCCCGCAGCTCCGTGGACGCCTCCGCCCGGACGCGTGTCGCGTCGCGGCGAATCGTCCGGCCGAGCGCCATGACACGTTGGGCGAAGGGCGCGGCCAGCTCGATCGGACGACGTCCCTCGGCGGCCAGCTCGATCAGCTTCGTGGCATCCGGGATGGCGTTACGGCCTTCGTGGGGGGCACGCAGCTGCCGCTCCAGCCAGCGGGCGGTCGAGGCCATCTGGTCGGCGACGTGCCCCGCGATCCAGCGACCGTCTTCCAAGCTCACGCTCGCGGGCGCGAACTTGCCGAGCAGGGTTTCGGCCAGAAGGACCGCGTCCGACACGTCGCACGAGCCCGCCAACACCTCGGCCGCCGTGGGGCGCCCCTCGCCCGCGACCGCGCCCACCCGGTGCAGGAGGTCGCCCAGCGGGACCGTCTGGTCGAGCACCGACCCGTCGCGCCCCGGGGGGCGGACCGACGGACGGACCGACGGACTGGGCCGCCCCGAGGGTTCTCCCCCCGCGCCGCGGACCTCCCGAGCGTCCGTGGGTCGCATCGAGCCCGTCATGAAGCGACGGTCTCTATCAGCGAGCCCCTCCGGCTCAAGGGTGTCGAACGGACCGCTGGATCGTGAACGAATCGGATGTCACGCGCGATACCTGCGTCGATCCGGACACTTACGAACCGCCATCCACAGCGGACCCACCGCGCCGAAACCGGTCCAACTCGGCGAGGTCACGTCGAATTCGGCGATCTCGGGCGATCTGAGGCGATCCGTCGGCTTCGTGCAGGGCTGCGGTGCTCGCCCTTCGGGCTGCGCGCCTACCGCCCGCTTGGGGAGGCTCTGCCTCCCCCGACCCCTCCGTGCCTCGGAGTCTCCCTGCGCTTCGCTCCGGTCGGCTTCTGCGGTGCTCCGCGGCAGGTTCGAAGCGCGAACCGTGCACGGCGGAGCGGACGCCAGTCCGCGGAGGTGCACGATTCCGCGAGAAGCGTGGCGTCGATGCAGGGGCTAGCCGCCCCTTTTGAAACCCTGCGAGCCGTGTCGCATCGGGAGCAGCGCGAGTGCGTTGGTGGCGTGTACGGTGCTCGGCCTTCGGCCTCGTGTACGGGGCTTCGGCCTCGTGTCGCGCCGCTCAGGGCTTCTTGGCCAGCTCGCGGACGAAGGTCGTCACCTCGTCGAGGTGTTTGACGACCTGGAACTCGTGGTTGAACACGCCGGCCACGTTGCCTTGGCGATCCACCACGTAGGTCACGCGGTGGCTCACCATCGGAAGCAACGTGAAGAATGTCCGGTACGCGGTCGAGATCGCACGGTCGGTGTCCGCGATCATCGGGAAGCCCACGCCGAGCGTCTCGGCGAAGCGGCATTGCGTCGCGTGCTCGTCGCACGAGATGCCGACCACCTCGGCGCCGAGCGCGACGAGCTCTTCGTAGTTGTCGCGAAAGCCCTTCGTCTCGACGGTGCAGTTCCGCGTGAACGCGCGCCGAAAGAAGTAGAGCACCACGATCTTGCCGCGCAGCTGGTGAAGCGACAGCGGCTCACTCGAGGTGGTGACCGCGTCGAAGAGCGGCGCCGTCTGCCCCACCCGCAACATCATGTCTTCCTCTACACCCAAAAACGTGGGTGCGTCACGAACCTGGCTCACGCAACCGCGGGTGTGGCGTCAGGGCACCCGAAGGAAGTCCACGTACTCGCCATGCGTGAGGCAATGCGCGTGGACTCGAATCACGTCCCCCGACGCGATGCCGGGCGGCAGCGCAACCACGTACACGGTGTTCTTTCCCGATTCGGCCGTCGGATCGCCCCCCTCGAGGGCCGAGTAGGCCCCGTTGTCGTCGGCGCTGACGGTCGGCCAACCGGAGAAGCGCGACTCGACCTCCTCCGCGCCCGGCTCGGCCTTCCGAATGCGAATCCAGTTGTACCAATGCCCGTCGGGGTTCTCCTCCGTGGGCGAGGCGTTCGGGTGCATCGTGTACCCCTTGCTGGGATCCCCCCACATGAGGGCGAGCATGCCCGCGGGCACCGGCGCGACCCCGGAGTCGAGGTTCGGCACGTAAGGCAGGTGCTTGCCCAGGTGCTTCAGCTCGCCGTCCGGTCCGTTTACGTCGGGCAGGTAGCTCGCGGGGATGGCCCCCGCGTTGCCGCGCGCGCGGTTGAACGCGATCGGGTCCCAGTCCGCCGGTGGGCTCTCTGGAAGGGCGAGCGGGTCCGTCGTGGTCTCCCCGCCGCCGGTGGGATTTGGGTCGGGGGTCGGACCGGGCTCGCTCGAGCTGCCGCACGCGACGACCTGCGGGAGCAGGACGACGGCGCCGGTGGCAGCCGCCAGGTTTTTGAGGAAGGCGCGACGGGTGGGCTCGTTCATCCCGCTTGCCTAGAGAAACTCGGCGCGACGGGCAAGAGATCGGCGTTCTCGAGCCGGGGAACGCAGCGTCTCGGCGACACGTCGGGATGCTTCCACGCGCGCTCGGCGGAACAACACCGAAGAGGAGAGCCGACGCGAGACGCGCGTTCTGTGTCCGACGCGTCCCGCGTGTTCAGCGTCCGACGCGCGCCAACGCGACCGGATGCGCGGGGTCGCGCTCCAACGCCGCCTCCCACGCTCGTTGGGCGCGCCGACGGTCGCCTCCACGCTCGTGCAGAAGCGCGAGGTTCAAGAGCGGGTTCGGGTCCGAGGGCGCGAGCTCGGCCGCACGCTCCAACGCTTCGGCCGCGCGCGTCGTCTCGCCCGTCGCGCCCAGCGCCGCGCCGAGCCCGTTGTGCGCGGCCGGGAGCTGCGGTGCCTGCGTGATCGCCTCTTCGAAGGCGCGTGCTGCGTCGCGATGCTCGCCTTGGCGCACGAGCACGTTGCCGAGCTTCACCCAAGCGTCCGCGAGCGTCGGGTGCTCGCGAAGCACCGCGCGGTATCGGTCCGCGGCGGCCGGCAGTCGCCCTTCGAAGAGCGCGAGATCGGCGAGCGCGAGCTCCGCCACCGAATCATGCGGCGCCAGCTCGAGCGCGCGGTCGAGCGCCTCGCGCGCTTCGTCGAAGCGGCCCGCGTCGAGCGCGCAGAGCCCCCGGCCGAGCCAGGCGTTGGCGTCGCCCACGGCGTTTTCGGTCGCGGCGGTGAAGGCGAGGTACGCCTCGTCCGCTTCGCCCCGCGCACGTAGGGTTCGGCCGAGGTTCACCCACGCTTCGACGAAGTCGTCCGTGAGGGCGAGCGCGCGGCGGAACTCCTGCTCGGCGGCGTCGTCGTCGCCGAGAAGCTCGTGCGCGAGCCCGAGCCGGTTGTGCAGCGAAGGCAAGCGCGAGCCCACTTCGAGCAGCGCTTCGAGCGCGCGTTTTGCGACGCGGCCTTCGTGCGCGTCGAGCGCGAGGTCGGCTTCGAGCAAGAGCGCGCGGGGCTCGTCCGAGTCCTCCGACAACGCGGCGCGCACGTGCTCGCGCGCGACCTCGGGGTTGTCGGCTGCGCGTGCGATCGCGGCCGCGACGACGTGACGCGAGACGTTCCAGCCGTCGGCGTGACGCGCGGCGGTCAACGACCCTTCGGCGAAGATCAGGTCGCCACGCTTCAGGTGCGCGAGCGCTTCCAGGTCGTGCCGGAGCGAGGGGTGGGTCGCGCCGAGCTCTTCGGCCTCGTCGAGCGCCGCGAGCGCGTCGCCGACCTCGAGGTCGTGAAGCTCGGGGGCCTCGGCGAAGGGGGTCGCCAGCACCGCCTGTGCGCGGACCAAGGCTTCTTCGCCTTCGGCGCTGCGGTGCTGGAGGAAAGCCACGCCCACCAAGGAGGCAGCCAACGAGCCGACGAGCCCGACGAGGATGGGACGGCGCATGGCCTCGCGTACTGCGTCGGGATCGAGGGTGTCCAGAAAGTGGCGTTTCGAGGCCGCGACCGAAGGGACGCCGCCCCGCGCCCGTGAGGTCGCCGTCAGGGGGACGAAGCGTCGAGGCGACAACGCAAGTCCTCGCAGCTGCGGGCTTCTTCGACGCCGACGCGTACGGGTTCGGGGACGGATCGTCCCGAGCCGCTCGGTCGGTGGCCCACGCCGATTCCCGACACGATCTCGCGTCCCGAGATTCGACGTGCGATTCTCGACGCCCGAGAGGGGATTTCAGTGACCGAGGGCACTCCGCATCGCGCGATCGGCCGCCGACTTGCCGGGAAGTACGAGCTCGTCGAGCTCGCCGGCCTCGGCGGCATGGCCGAGGTCTTCCGCGCCCACACCCACGGCGCGGCGGGCTTCCGACGCACGGTCGCGGTCAAACGCATCCTCGACCACCTCTCCGCCAACCAAGAGTTCGTCGGCATGTTCGTCGAAGAGGCGCGCGTCACCGCGGCGCTCTCGCACCCGAACATCGCCTCGATTCACGACTTCGGACAGGACCGCGACGGCGCGTACTTCCTCGTGCTCGAGTGGGTCGACGGCGTGACCTTGCTCGACTGGCGTCAGGCCTACGACCGTCACGGGGAAGCGACGCCGTGGCCGCTCGTGGCCGCGATCGGCATCGAGGTGCTCAAGGCGCTGGGCGCCGCGCACGAGAACGCCGACGACGATGGATTTCGCGTGCCCGTCTACCACCGTGACGTCACGCCGCAGAACGTGATGATCGGTCTCAACGGTGTCGTGAAGCTCACCGACTTCGGGCTCGCGCGGGCGATGGACCGTGCCCGCGTCACGCAGCCCGAGATCGTGAAAGGCAAGGTCGCCTACCTCGCGCCCGAGCTGCTGCAGCCCGGCTCGGAGCCGTCCGTGCAGACCGACCTCTTCGGGTTCGGCATCGTGCTCTGGGAGGTGCTCGCGGGGCGAAAGCTCTTCGAGGGCGGTAGCCCGATCGACGTGTTGCTCAAGCTACGCGACGCGCGGGTACCGCCGCTGCAGGAGATTCGCCCGGACGTGCCGCGTGCGCTCAGCGACGCGGTGCACAAGGCGCTGCAGAAGGAGCCGGGCGACCGCTACCCGTCGGCGCGCGCGATGGTGCGAGCTTTGGCCAACATCCTCCGCATGACGCCCGAGTCGACGAGCGCCGAAGTCCTCGGTCGCACCGTGCGCCTGGTACGCGAGCGCATGCGTCCGGCCGACAGCTCGGCGGAGGTCTCCGTCGGAGAAGCCGCTGCCGTGCCGCTCACGCGCAAGAAGGCGTAGTTTGTTCGCTGCGGCCTTCGGCCTTCGCTCACGAGGGCGGGGAGGTGTCCCCGCCGGCCCCTCTCCTGGTTCGCTCGCCTGTGGCGAGCAAACCTCGGGTCCGCTCCTGGGCGCTGCGCGCCCGCCGCGGGGGCGTCCCCAGCATCTTGCGTAGCAGCAGTCGCCGGCGTCTTCCTCGCGATCTTCCGCAGCCGCACGCTCCACCTTCCTCGCGTGCGGCGCGACCGCCGCTCAGCACGAATCCGTTGCACGGATTCATACTCTTCTCGTTTCTCGAGGGAGCGGAGCGCTCCCTCCAGCCGGATCGGGGCCCCTCCCACCGCCGGGCGCCGCAACACGTGCACGGCTCGGATCCCTGCACGGGCACCGAGCACAGGTTTCGGCCTTCGGCCTCACCCTACTGACCGCGGAGCCTTCGAATTTCGCGTTCGATCGCGCCGCGGTCGGGGGCGTTCTCGGGGAGCCCACGCAGGTACTCGCGGTAGTAGTCGATCGCGTCCTGTCGGCTGCCGAGCTTCTCCGCCGTGACCGCGAGGTTGTAGAGAACCTCTGGCAGCGGCGCGAAACGGTGCGCCGCGATGAAGGCCTGCATCGCGGCTTCGTACTGGCGGCGGCGATACATCGCGACGCCACGCAGGAAGAACGCGCGCGCTTCCTGGGTGAGCTCGTCGTTCGAAGGCGCCGCCGAGAAGACCTGCTCGCGCTGGCGACGCTGCGCAGCCTGCAGCGCCGAGATACGGGCCTGCACGTCCGCGCGCGCGGCTTCGTCGGGCGAGCCTTGGCGGAGGTAGATCCGGAAGTAGCGGATCGCTTCCTCGTAGGCGCTCATACGCTCGTAGACGCGGCCGACGTTGAACGCGAGCTCGGCCGAGCGCGTGAGCTCGTACGCCGCCTTCATCTTCTCCGCGGCTTCTTCGAAGCGTCCCGCGTCGTAGGCGCGTTGGCCTTCCGTGAAGAGCGTGCGGGCTTGGGCGACCCGATCGTCCTGCGCGTGCGCGGAAGAAAGCGACGGACCCACCAGAGGCGCGGAGACGACGAGCAGCGAAGCGAGGGCGAGGGCGCGAAGCATGCGGTGGGCCTCAGACTGCCACGGACGGCCCTTCATTCATCGCGATTTCGCACCTCGACGACCCCGGTCGCGCCACGCGTACGGCGCGCGCACTTTCGTCGCGTCCGTTCAGAGCCCGAGCGCCGCACGAACCGTCGGGTCGGTTTCGACCGCGGCCCGTTGACGAAGCGCGGCCTGCGCGGCCGGGGTGCCCATCGCGAGAATCGTCTGCACCGCGCCTTCGCGCACGCTCGCTTCGGGGTGCGCCAGGTAGGGGCGCACGCTGTCGAGCGCGTCGGCGCCGAACGCGCGACCGAGGGCGACGACCGCACGACGCACGATCAGGTCGCGCTGACCGGGCGCACGCGCGACGGCTTCGAGGAAGGTGCGGGTGGCCGGCGTCGGGTAGTGCGCCGCGGCGCTCACGGCGCGCATACGCACGAAGAAGGGCGTGCTCGGGTCGTCGTAGAGCGCGACCAAGACCGCGAGCGTGTCGGGGCCGAGGCGTCGCCAGGCCTCGTCGCTCGGTGCGGTGTCGACACCGGAGAGCATCGCGCGAACTTGGTCACGCGAAGGGGCGCCGCGTTGCGCGAACGAGGGAGCCGCGAGGAGCAGGAGCGAGAGCACGAAAGCGAAGCGCATCGCGCGGCACGGTAGCAGCGTCCGCGCGTCGCGTCGCGGTGTGCGGCGGTGAACGTGCATCGTCGTGCGCCGTGGGCGCGCGCCGTGAACGAGGTGCACGGCATCGGGGAGGCAGCGACGGATCTCAACGCCGCTCGAGGAACTCTTTGACGAGCGGCCAGATCGTCGTCACGGCTTCGCGTCCGATGACGATGTCGACGTGGCCCGCGGGAAAGACCCGGAAGAGCTTGTCGCGGCTCTTGCTGCGTTCGAACGCGGCCCGGCACGACTCGGGAGGGGCGAGGTCGTCTTGGTCGCCCGCGACCACGAGCAGCGGTTTCTGCAGGCCCTCGAAGGCGATGCCGTAGTCGATGCTGCCGTCGCGGCTGCGCATCGCGACCCGGTCGCCGCCGGCGAAGATGTCGAACGCGATCGTCAGGTTCGTGGTCTCGAACGAGGTCGCGAGGTACTCCGCGAGAATGTCCGCTTCCATCGAGTCCGGCCGCCACGCACGCACGGGCGTCGGGAAGAGCTTGCTGTTCCACAGGCGCTGCCGCTTGCGCAGGTGGTAGCCGACGTAGCGGAGCGGCAGCGACACGTTCGCGTCGAAGATGCCGGTCGCGCGCGCCGACTCGAGCACGAGCGCGAGCGCCTTCATCGGCCACGTGCCTTTGCCGAAGCGGTAGGGCGAGCCGAGCGTGACGATGGCGCGGACGTGGTCCTTGAGCTTGGTGGCCGCCGCGCTGTAGCTGATGAGGCCGCCCATCGAATGCCCGACGAGCACCACTTGGTCGTGCCCCGACAGCCGCATCACCTCGCGCGCGCAGGCGGGCACGTCTTCTTGGACGTACTCGTCGAGCGCTTCGGGACGTTTGCCGTCGAAACGCGCCGAGCGACCATGACCACGAAGGTCGACGTTGAAGACGTCCCAGCCGTGGTGCGCGAGGTACGCGGAGAACGAACGTTTGCTCGTGTGCCACGTGTAGCGGTTCTGGCCGAAGCCGTGCACCAGCATCAGCGCGCCGCGGGTGCGGGGGTTCTTCGTCGCGCCTTCGGGCTCGTGAGGGTCCACGAGGTCGAGGCGCCGCTTGCGCACCATCCCGATCGGCTGACCCGGGGTCATCACGATCTGTTTGACGAAGGTGTCGCGGCGCGGGCCGTCGATGAACTGCTCGACCGACTCGGTTCGGAGAATCACGCGGCAGGCGTGATAGCACGTCTGCCGCGTGCGGGAGCGTCGGAACCGTCGTCGGAGCGGCGGCCCGACGTCCGCGTTCGTGCGTCGGGGTGGCTCACTCGCCGCCGAAGAGCTTCGCCACGCCGAAGCCGAGGCTCGTGATCCAGAGCGCGGGCATGACGATCAGCAGCGTCGCGAGCAGGTAGCCCACGGCGACGAGCGCGTAGTCCGCGCCGCTGGGCTTCTCTTTGCCGCCGCGGTAGCGCTCGACCAAGTCGAGGTTCTTGCGGTTGGCGCGCCAGAAGAGGTCGAAGAGGTCGCCGACGATCGGGAAGATGCCGACCACCACGTCGACCAGAAGGTTCAGGAGCATCCGCAGGAGGATGATGGTGGGCACGCCTTCGCGAAGGCCGGTGGCGAGCACCGCGAAGGACATCGTGCCGGTGACGACGTCGCCCGCGCCCGGAAAGACGAAGCCGCCGATGGCGTCGAGGCCCCAATCGTCGAGCACCTTGGTCAGCTTGCTCGTGAAAGGCGCGACCTCGGAGAGCGGACGCTTCGCGCGCTCGGCCGGCGACATGTCGTCGAGGCTCGGCGTGCTGGGATCGACCCAGGAGTCGGCAGGGTCGTGACGGGGCACGGGAAGGGCTTGGCTCGCGGCGCGAGGGGTAGGGGGCAGGGGACGTAGTTCGCGAACGAGTGAGCTCATCGTAGCCTCCGCGGGCCCTCTACGCGTCGGGACCACGAAGATTTCACGAGGTCCGAGAAGAGCGTGGCGGCACGACGTCGGCGGGATCCGGGCGGCACGCGAAGTCTCGTGATTTCCAACGTTTGGAAGAGACCGCCCCGCCCACGCGAGAGGCGCCGTGGCGCTTCGTTCGGCGCGGGCCCGCGAGGTGGGGCCGATTTGCGCGGGAGATCCGGTCGGCGCATACCGTCCTGTCGGTTGGGTAGAAGTACGGAGGATTCGGTGGCGCTGAAGGATCTCATCACGAAGAAGGGCCTCGAGCTCATGCAGGACCCGCGCGTGGCGAAGCTCATGCAAGACGAGCGGGTGATGAAAGCGATGATGCAGGCGATTCAGCTGCGCGGACGCGTGCAGGAGAACTTCGACCAGCGCGTCGAAGACCTCGCCAAGACGCTCAACCTCGCGACGATGAAGGAAATCCGCGAGCTCAAGCGCAACCTCCGCAAGATGGAGCAAGACCTCGCGAAGGCGAAGGCGGAAGCCCGCGCCGCGAAGGAAGCGATCGCCGCGGACTGAGGGCACGCCGCCCTTGCACGGATCCGATCCGTGCGACCGAGCGGGCGATGTCTCGACGAGAAACGAAGGCCACGGGAGACCGTGGCCTTTCTTCATGAACGCCGATCGGACCGCCCCACGCCGGCGTGCGTGTCGAACGAGTCAGCGCACCCAGCCGCCCCATGCGAGCTCGGCGTCGAGGGCGCGCGCGCGCGACGCGACCTTCGAATCCCGCTCGCCCCGAAGCGCCGCGTCGAAGGCTTCGGCGAGCTCCACCGCGGTGGTGAAGCGGTCCTCGGGCGACTTCGCGAGGCCGATCCGGAGCACGTCGTCGACCGGACCCGGCACCGAGACGAGCTCGCCCGGACGCGGCGGCAGCGAATCGGCGACCGCGCTCACGAGCTGCGGGATCTCCTTGGCAGCAAAGGCCGGCCGACCGGTGAGCGCGCGGTACGCGATCGCCGCGAGCGCATGCACGTCGGTGCGGTGATCGAGCTCGATCCCACGCACCTGCTCCGGCGCCATGTACGCCGGCGTTCCGACGAGGTGCCCCGCGCTGAGGGTGCCGCTCTCGCCCGCGAGCTTGGAGATGCCGAAGTCGAGCACCTTCCACACCGCGCCGCCCGGGCCCTCGGAGAGGAAGAGGTTCTGCGGCTTGAGGTCGCGGTGAACGATGCGCCGCTCCCACGCCTTCTCGAGCCCCGACGCGGCGTGGCGTACGAGCTCGGCGACCTGCTTCGGCGGCAGCTTGCGACGCTCGCGCAGGTGCCACGCGAGGTCGCGTCCACGCAGGAGCTCCATCGCGAGGTAGGGCAAAGGAGCCTCGGCGCCGCCGATCTCGAGCACCCGCACGACATGCGGTGAGTCCAGCGCGGCGACGATGCGTGCTTCGCGTTCGAAGCGCGCGATCGGGTCGCCGTCGAACGAGCCGGCACCGCGTTGCAGCAGCTTCACCGCGGCTTCCTCGCCGCTCTCGACGTGCACCGCGCCGTAGATCTCGCCCATTCCGCCCCGGCCGATGATCACGCCGAGCTCGAACGAGCCGAGGCGTTGCCCCGTGAAGCGCCCGCTGCTGCCGAGGCCCGCCGCGCGCTCGAGCTCCGCGCGGGCTTCGCGCAACAGCGCGTCGCGCGCCGCGACCTGGCGGACGGCGCTCTCGAGCGCGTCGGCGGCGACCCGGGTGCGTCGACCGATCGCGTGGCCGACGACGAACGAGACGCCGTACACGAGCTGAATCGCGGCTTGCGCCACGAGCTTGGTCGTCAGGTCGAGGTTCTCCGGCCGCACCAGACCTCGGTCCGGCACCACCTCGAACGACACGAGGAGCCCGAGCGTGAGCTGCGCGCCAGCGGCAAGTCCCCAGACCACCGAGGCCCATCGCAACGGTGCGCCGAGCGAATAGGTGAAGAGCACCAACGCCACGAGGCTCGGGAAGGGCGAGAAGACGCCGAAGTAGAACGCCATCATCGCGGAGGCGACCGCGTTGACGAGCGAGAGCATTCCGACCGCGTTGGGGTTGAACGTCCGGACGTCGCGCGCGACCCAGACCAACCCGCCGAACGCGAGGACCAAGAGCCCGAGGCCGAGCATCGCCCAGCGCGTCGCGATCGGATCGCCGGGGAGGAGCGCGAGCATGCCTGCGCCCGCACCACACGCGACGAGCAGCCCGATCGACATCGTGCGAATGCGGTTGATCTCGTCCGCGCGGAGGAACTCGGACGCCGTGGCCAAAGGCGCCGACGTGGTCGAGCGCATGACCAGGCTGGGGGTGCTCCACGGACCGGAGTGCGAGTCCGCGCCGCTCTCCGAGAGGTCGAGTGTCACGCTGCGCGCGTGGGCTCCCGTGAAGCGCTCGCGCTCCCCCGAAGCGTCGGTCTCGCTCGACCGACGCGGCCGCGCCACGACGGTCGCGTCCTCCGCTTCAGGCTCCCCCTCTGGCCCCACGCGCGGCAGCCTAACAGGCGATCTCGACCCCCGATCGTCGCGAGGCTCGACGCGCTGCGAAGGCGCACGCTTCTCGCCCGGTGTGGCGGGAATGCACGGTGACCGTCGTTCTCACGGCGCACGTCACCCACCACGTGGTCCCCGCGCCTACCTCGTACCCGACCGTGAGGCCGATCCTCGACGGCAACCGGGACGAGCTCACGGCTGGGTACGAGTCGCGGGGACCTCGCCCCCATCCGCGGACGCTCGTGGATTCACGCCCCGGCGTGCATCGAGCGGGGTAAGCTCGCCCCGCCATGAGCGACGTCTCCGTCTTCCTCTTGTGCGTGTCCGCGATCTTCCTGATCGGCATCGTCGGTGAGCTCGTCTTCGCGAAGACCGGCGTGCCCGACGTGATCTGGCTGATCGTCGTGGGCGCGGTGCTCGGTCCCATCAGCGGCCTCGTCTCGAAGGCGATGCTGCAGTCGATCGCGCCTTATTTCGGCGCGCTGACGCTGGTGATCGTGCTCTTCAACGGCGGCACGGGGTTGAAGCTGCGCGAGCTCTCGGCGGCCGCGGGACGCGGATCGTTGCTCGCGATCTTGAGCTTCTTGTTGGCGGTCGCGTTCATCGCGCCGCTGACGATGCTCGGCGCATGGATGGGCGTGCTGCCCGCCGAAGAGTGGACGTGGCTTCACGCGGTGATGGCCGGCACGATCCTCGGTGGCTCGAGCAGCGTCGTGATCATGCCGGCGCTCGCGAAGGCGGGCCTCGCGCCGCGCATCGCGAACATCGTGAACCTCGAGTCGGCGCTCACGGACGTGCTCTGCGTCGTCGGGACCGGCGCGCTCATCTCGCTGCTCGCGCCCGAGGCCGGCGGCGAAGCGAGCGCGGGCAGCGCGGGCATCACGCTGCTCAAGTCGTTCGGCATCGGCGTGGGCGTCGGTTTGGTCGCAGGCCTCGTCTTCGTGCTCACGCTGCGCCCGCTTCACGGCAGCCCCTACGCGTACCCGATCACGCTCGGCATGCTCTTCATCCTCTACGTGCTCGTCGACGAGCTCGGAGGCAGCGCGGCGCTCGCGATCCTCACCGCGGCCGTGATGATCGGCAACGCGCCGACGCTCTCGAAGACGATCGGGCTCGCGAAGGAGGCCGCGCTCGACTCCAACGTGCAAGGCACGCACGGCGAGCTGACCTTCATCATCAAGAGCCTCTTCTTCTGCTTCATCGGCGCGATGTTGGCGCCGCCCTGGGGGCCGCTGCTCTTCGGCATCTTCCTCGGCGGCATGTTGCTCGTCGCGCGTGTGCCGGCGGTGCTCGTCGCGTGCGCTGGCGACTCGTTCTCGAAGCCTTCGCGGGCGTTGGTCGCGGTGCTCCTGCCGCGCGGCATGGCGGCCGGCGTGCTCGCGATGATGCCGTACCAGGCGGGCGTGCCCGGCACCGAGCAGCTGCCGGTGATCGTGTTCGCGGGTGTGCTCACCTCGATTCTCATCTTCGCGGGGGGCTTCCCCGTGTTGAAGAAGCGTCTGCCGGCGAGCGACCTCGCGGACCCGAAGGCACCGAAGGACGCGGCGCCCGTGGCCGCCGAGCTTCCGCCGGAGAAGCTGGCGCCCGTGGCTGCGCTGGCCGGCGTGAGCGCCGACGCCACCACCGTCGATCCCGGCGTGGTGCCGGAGATTCCGCTCGTCGGCCCCAGCGACGAGTGAGCGCACTTCGGGTCGGAAACGAACGCCGAGCTGCCGAGACCGAACGACCCCCTGCTACAAGAGGCGTCATGAGCGAACGCGTCACCCTCGAGATCGTCGACCACGTCGCGCACGTGCGCCTCAACCGCCCGGAGAAGCGCAACGGGCTCGACCCGGCGCTCTTTCAAGCCTTGGTCGACGCGGGACGTCGCGTGCGCGACATGCCCGAGGTACGCGCGGTGGTGCTCGCGGGCGAAGGGCCGGCGTTCTGTGCCGGCCTCGACTTTCAGGCCTTCCTGCAGACGCCGAACGCCAAGGAGCTCTTGCTCGCGCGTCCCGCGGATCGCCCCGCCAACCTCGCGCAAGAGGTCGCGTGGATCTGGCGTGAGGTGCCGGTGCCGGTGATCGCCGCGATTCACGGCGCGTGTTTCGGCGGTGGCCTGCAGATCGCGCTCGGCGCCGACCTTCGCTACGGCGCGCCCGACGCGCGTTTCTCCGTGATGGAGATCGAATACGGCTTGGTGCCCGACATGTCGGGCTCGATCACGCTGCTCGAGATTCTGCCGCTCGACGTGGCCAAGGAGCTCACGTTCACCGGGCGCATCGTCGACGGGAACGAAGCGAAGAGCCTCGGCTTGCTCACCCGCGTGGTCGACGATCCGCTCGCGGCCGCGACCGAAGCCGCGAAGGCCATCGCCGCGCGCTCGCCCGACGCGATCCGTGGCAGCAAGAAGCTGCTCGACGAAGCGGGGCGCCTCTCGGTGCGCGAGGCCTTCGAGCTCGAGTCCGAGCTTCAGGTGGGTCTGCTCGGCAGCCCGAACCAGGTCGAAGCCGTGATGGCCCGGCTGCAGAAGCGCCCGGCGACCTTCCGCGATCCCGTGCCGCCTTCGGACGCGTCGTGAGCGAGTCCCGCGGGCTCGCCGCGCGCTTGCGAGCGACGGTTCGCGAGCTGCTGCACTCCGAGTCCGATCTGGTCGACGCGGTGGCCGATCGCGTCGACGCGGCCGTCCAGCGTTGGGCCGACGCGGCGGGTCTACGTCGCTTCACCGTGGAGCACGCGGGGGACCGGTTCGCGTTGCTCGGCGAGTCGGTCGAGCTCGCGGCCACGGTCGGCACGTTGCGTCGTGCGGTGACCGAAGAGGTCGTCTTCTGCGCGTACGACGAGGAGATCGCGCGCGCCAAGCCCGATCGCGACGGCGTCGCGGTCACGGTCACGACGTTCGACACGGTCGGGCATCACGGCGTGGAAGCTCGAACCGTCGGGCGCTCGGGGCATACCTTCGACGAGCCCATCGCCGAGCTGCACGTGCACGTCGTCGACGACAAGCCGCTGCTCTTCGTGGACGTCGCCATGGTCTTCGCCGCGCAGCTCGCGAACGACGGCGAGCTCGCGCGACGGGTCGAGGCGCTCGTCGCGCGGGGTTGGCACGTCGGCTACTTCGACCTCGCGCCCAAAGACCGTCGGGCCGAGACCTTCGCGGCGATCGACGCGGTCGGCCTGCCGTATGGCGGTCTGCTCGATCACAACGCGGACGTCGACGAGATCACGAGCTTGGGCGTCGCGTTTCAGCGCGTGTTCGCGGTGACGGCGCTCCGGCGTCTGCGTGCGCGGGGTATCGGCGTGGGTTGGGTGCTCACGTCGGATGCGGAGGCCGTGCTCGGCTGCACGGCCGAGGCGGTGGGCAGTCACGGTGAGAGCCCGCCCGACCCAGGCGAGACCGAAGAGGTCGAGGCCGCGACCCGTGTCTTTCACGAGGAACGCCGCGCGGCGGAGACGGCGGGCCGCGGCATCTCGCGACGCCTGGACATCGTCACCCGCGCGCCGCTTCGCGAGGGCAACGAGATTCGCATCGAGCTGGACAACCGCGTCGCGCGTGAGGCGATCTTCGCCGCCATCGACTCCGCCGAGCGCGACGTGCTCGTGCAGCTCTACATCCTCGAAGCCTCGCGCTTCACCGATCAGCTCGCGGTGCGGCTGGTGCGCGCGGCGCGTCGTGGGGTGCGGGTGCGGCTTCTCGTCGACGCGCTCTACAGCCGCGACGGTGTGCTCGGTTTCTCCAACCCGCTCGTGCGGGGGCTCGGCGAGGAGCCGGGCATCGAGGTCGTGAGCGGTGATCCGATCCTCGGAGCGTCCGATCTCGACCTGCTGCGCTTGAAGAACCGCGACCACCGCAAGCTCGTGGTGATCGACGGACACCTCGCGTTCGTCAGCGGTCGCAACGCCGGCGACGCGTACTACACGGGCATGGACGAGGTCGCCGTCTTCGACCACACGCCGCACGTGCACCTTCCGTGGCTCGACGCGCACGTCGAGGTGCGGGGTCCTCTGGTCGCCGACGTCCAGCGGAGCTTCCTCGACGCCTGGACCCGCAGCGGCGGCGTCGCGTTCACGCCGTGGCCGATCGAGCTCGCGGGCGACTCTGCGGCGCGTCTGGTCGTGCACCTCGGGGTGTCGGACGCGAACGGTTTGCTCGCGTACGAGGCGATGCTCGACGGCGCGCGAAGCCACGTCTACGTCGTCAACGACTTCCCCGTGGTCGCGAGCCTCGCGATGGCGGTCCGGCGCGCGGTGGCGCGTGGGGTGCGGGTCGTGTTCCTCACGGGCAGCGCGCTCGCGCGGCGCGCGGACGGAACCTTCTTCGACGGACCGAAGTACCGCGAGCTCTTCGAGCACCTGACCAAACACCGTCTCGAGCCGCTCGCGCAGGCCGGCGTCGAGGTCTTCGAATACCAGACGCCGCGGCTGCCGGACGTGGTCGCCCTGGGCGGCGTGTTCCGACCCTACGTGCACGCGAAGCTCGTGAGCGTGGACGGTCTCGTCGCGTCGGCTGGCAGCGCGAACCTCGACGTGACCGCGAGCTACTGGGAGCGTGAGGCCAACGTGGTCGTCGAAGACCCGGTCGTGGTCGGTGAGCTGGAGCGGCAGCTCGAGGCGTTGATCGCCACGAGCGTTCCTCTCGACCGCGAGAGCGAGGTCTGGAAGCGCGAAGCGACGCAGCGCGAGCTCGTCGCGCGGTTGTGGCCGAGCGTCGTCTACTCCTGACGAGGGCGTCCGCGAGGGCTCGCCGCGGAGGCGTTCGGAGCGCGTTCCTCACGAGCCGGCCGCTCGCCGGCGGCCTCGCTTGCGGCAGGTGCAGTCGGCGTTCGTGAGCGGCCTTCGTGGGCGAGATCTCGCGATTTCGCCCCCTCCCACGCTCGCGCGCGGGGACGGCAGTTTCGCGGCATCCTGCCGCTCCACGGACTTACGTCCGTTCCGCCAGGTACGATTCCGCTTCAATTCGCCCCCTCCCACGCTCGCGCGTGGGGACGGCAGTTTCGCGGAATCCTGCCGCTCCACGGACTTACGTCCGTTCCGCCAGGCACGATTCCGCTTCAATTCGCCCCCTCCCACGCTCGCGCGTGGGGACGGCAGTTTCGCGGAATCCTGCCGCTCCACGGACTTACGTCCGTTCCGCCAGGCACGATTCCGCTTCAATTCGCACGTCGTTCGTGGCGCCTCGCCCCGAGCTCGTGGGCACGGACCGAGGAACACGGCGCGCGCGAAACGGCCTGCTACCGTAGCGCGTGCGTCTCGCTCCCGTGCTCACCGCGCTCTTGCTGCTCGCCTCCACGTCGGCTTGCCGCTCTTCGTCGCGAATCCTCTCCACGCGCGGGCAAGCGCACGTCGACTTCGACATCGTCGAGCGCATGCCCGAAGAGCGGCTGAGCTACGCGGACGAGGTGCGGCCGATCCTCGATCGGCGCTGCGTGGTCTGCCACGGCTGCTACGACGCGCCCTGCCAGCTCAAGCTGACGTCCGGGGAAGGCATCGCGCGCGGCGGCAGCAAGGACCGTGTCTACGACGGATCGCGCCTGTTGCCGATGCGACCCACGCGCCTCTTCGTCGACGCGCTCACCACCGAAGAGTGGCGCGCGCTCGACTTTCACCCCGTCGTCGCCGACGAGCCGGGCGGCCCCTACGCGAACCTCGAGGCGTCGATCCTCTACCGAATGCTTCGCCTCAAGCAGCGGAACCCGCAGCCGCTGGTCGGCATGTTGCCGCGACGCATCGACACCGGTCTGAACCGGGAGCAGTACTGCCCGACCCTCCAGGAGATGCGTGACTACGAGCGCGAGCGGCCGCTGCAAGGCATGCCCTTCGCGCTGCCGAACCTGAGCACCGAGGAATACGAGACGCTCGTGACGTGGATCGCGCAGGGCTCGCACACGACCTCCCCTCCGCCGCCCTCCGAGGTCGCGCTCGCGCAGGTTCGTGCGTGGGAAGAGCTGCTCAACCGACGCGACCCCAAGCACCAGCTCGTCGCGCGCTACCTCTACGAGCATTGGTTCCTCGGGCACCTTCATTTCGAAGGCGACGACCCGCGCTCGTTCTTCTCGATCGTCCGTTCGACCACACCGCCCGGACAGCCGATCGTGCCCGTCGCGACGCGTCGCCCCTACGACGATCCCGGTCCGTCCTTTCACTACCGATTTTCACCGATCACCTCCACGATCGTCGCCAAAGACCACCTGCTCTACGAGATGAGCGAGGCGCGCATGGCGCGCATTCACGAGCTCTTCTTCGAGCCGAGCTACGAGGTCGGTGAGCTTCCGGGGCGCGGTCCGCGTGTCGCGTCGAATCCCTTTCGTGCCTTCGCCGCGCTGCCGCTTCGTTCGCGCTACCGCTTCTTGCTCGACGACGCGCGCTTCTTCCTCGAAGGCTTCATGAAGGGCCCGGTCTGCCGGGGTCAGGTCGCGCTGAACGTGATCGAGGACCGCTTCTGGATCCTCTTCTTCGATCCGGACGCGCCGATCAGCACGAACGACGAGTACGTGAACCAGCTGGGGCGCCTGCTCGCGATGCCGACGGAGCTCGAGGACAACCTCCGCCTCGTTCGCACCTACCGGCACTACCTCGACCTCGAGAACCGCTACTTGAACCGCCGACGCGAGGCGTTCTCCATCGATCGCGCGTACCCGATCGACGAAGCGATGGGGGCGCTCTGGCGCGGCGACGGAACCAACCGCAGCGCCGCGCTCACCGTGTACCGCCACCTCGACAGCGCCTCGGTCGACTTCGGCCTCGTCGGCGACGTGCCGGAGACCGCGTGGGTGCTCGACTACCCGCTGCTCGAGCGCATCCACTACCTGCTCGTCGCAGGCTTCGACGTCTACGGCAACGTCGGTCACCAGCTCAACACGCGCATGTTCATGGACGTCCTGCGCATGGAGGCCGAGGACTACTTCCTCGCGTTCATGCCGCAAGCGCGTCGCAAGGCGATGCACGAGAGCTGGTACGTCGGCATTCGCGAAGGCCAAGACGACGACACGCGCACGTGGTGGCTCGATCGCGAGTTCGTCACCGGCTACCAGACCGACGACCCGATGCGGGAGCTCTTCACGCACGTGCGCGCGTACCTCGGGCCGCTCGCGGGGCACGGTCGAGAGCGGCCCTGCGGCGCGTCGTGCGAGGACCCCATGCGCGCCGAGGTGGTTCACCGCATCGACCACGCGATGTTCGGCCTGCGCCACATCGAAGGCGAAGCGAAGGCTTATGTCGCCGACGTCGCCTACGTGCGCGTCAGGCTCGGGGGCGACCCGGCGGACGACCTCGCCTACACGCTTCTCAGCGACAAGAGCTACCGCAACGTCTCGTGGATGCTCAGCGAAGAAGAGCTGAACGAGCGGCGCGACTACTCGCACGATCGGCAGACCGTCGTGCCGTGGCTCGAAGGCGCCTACCCGAACTTCTTCTTCGTCGTGGATCACGACGAGGTCGACGCGTTCGTCCGCGACTACCACGGCATTCAATCGCGGCGTGACTACGAGCGTTTCGTCGCGCTCTACGGCATTCGGCGCACGAACCCGACCTTGTGGGAGCACGCCGATTGGTTCCACGATCAAGCGCTTCGCGAGGAGCCCCGTCGGGGCGGCATCCTCGACCTCAACCGCTACCAGAACCGCTGAGCGGCGCGAAATACCGTCGTCTTCAGATTCTCTTCAAACTCGCAGGGCAGGGTGGCGGCGGATGGAGGAGACGATGAGAACGATTCTCGCGCTGGTGCTCGCGACCTCGGTCGGCTGCGGCGACGACGACACCTCGATGTCGGACGCGGCGACGCCGCTCGACGCGACGAGCGATGCGCCCGCGATCGATGCGCCGCCGACGGACGCGCCCGACGAAGGTCGACCCCGCGTCACGCTCACCAGCGGCGACGTGATCGGCGTCGTCGACGACGGCGTTCACGTCTTTCGCTCGATCCCCTACGCCGCGCCGCCGGTCGGTGCGTTGCGCTTCGCGCGGCCCGAGCCCCACCCGGGATGGAGCACCCCGCTCGACACCGCGACCACCGATCCGGCTCTCGCGTGCCCCCAACGCAACGACGGGACCTTGCTCGGCGAGGAAGACTGCCTCGTCGCCAGCGTGTTCGCGCCCGCCGACGCGAGCGACGCGCCGGTGATGGTCTTCGTGCACGGCGGCGGGTTCTCGCAAGGCTCCGGCAACCTTCCGCTCTACGACGGCGCGGTCCTCGCGCGACGTGGCGTGGTCGTCGTCACCTTCAACTACCGCCTCGGAACGCTCGGGTTCCTCGCTGGCGCCGCGCTCGAAGAAGACGACGGCGCGGCCGGCAACTTCGGGCTTCACGACCAGCTGCTCGCGCTTCGTTGGGTGCGCGATCACGCGCGCGCCTTCGGTGGCGATCCCGACGAGGTCACGATCTTCGGCGAGAGCGCCGGTGCGCTGAGCGTCGGGGTGCACGTCGCCTCGCCCGAGAGCGCGGGCCTCTTCGCCCGCGCGATCGCCGAGAGCGGCGGCGGCGGGTACCCGACGAAGACCCGCGCCCAGCAATACACGCGCGGCGCCGAGCTCGCGTCGGCGATGGGGTGCGCGCTCGACGACCTCACCTGTCTGCGGGACCCGGCGCTCGATCTGGCGACGATCGTCGACGCCGCGTCCAGCGGTGCCCCGAGCGGCCTCGGCCTCCCCGACGTCGGGCCGCACGTCGACGGCCTGATTCTGCCGGCCGAGGTCTTCGCCCGCGTTCGCGATGGCCAAGCCAACGACGTGCCCTGGGTGATCGGGCACAACGCCGACGAAGCCTCGGTCTTCGTCGCGGCGGTTCCCGTGCCCGACGAAGACGCGTTCCGACGCGTCGTCGGTTCGGTCGTCGGACTGGCCTTCGTCGAGTCGCTCGTCGCGCTCTACCCAGCCAGCGAGTTCGCGGGCAGCTGGAAGCGGGCCTACGAAGCGCTCTTCTCCGACCTCGCGTTCGTGTGCAGCGCGGTCGCGCTCACGGAGGCGGCCAGCGACGGCGCCCCGGCCTACGCCTACCACTTCACCCGCGCGCTCGGCCCCCGTGGCTCGTTTCACGGGCTGGAGCTCTTCTACGTCTTCGGCAACCTCGACGTCGTCCCGGCCTACGTCCCGACCGCGACGGACCGGGCGCTCACCGAGACCGTCCAGCGCGCTTGGACCGGCTTCGCACGCACGGGAAGCCCCGATTTCGAGCCGGGCTGGTCCACCTACGACCCGGCATCGCCGAGCTTCGCGATTCTGAACGAGCCGCCCTCGGCCGCCTCCGAGATTCGAGGCGGGCGCTGCACGGCGCTGCAGGACCTCGGCCTGGTGCCCTGACGATCGCCTCCGGGGAACGGTCCGAGGGCCCCTGCCAGGATCTTCCCGTGAATCCGCGCCGTTTTGGCTGGGGACCATTGACCCCACCGTAACCTCCGCGTAGCGTTCCCGGATTCATGGTCTCCGCCCCCGAACCGACCAAGCTCCACTACCTCGACGGCCGACCGACCGAGCTGACGCTCCGTCGCATCAAGCTGGAGGTGCTCAAGGGCGACCGCGTCGAGACACACTCCTTCGACCAGCGTGACTCGATCACGATGGGCGCCGCGGACGACAACGACATGGTCCTCCGCGACGAGACCGTCAGCCGGAACCACTGCCGCATCTTCCAGGAAGCGGGCCAGTACCTGATTCGCGACCTCGACTCGACCAACGGCACCTTCGTCAACCGGGTCCGGATTCGCGAGGCGTGGCTGAAGCCGGGCTGCACGATCACGCTCGGCACGACCGAGCTGCGCTTCGCCTCGACCGACGAGACCTTCCGCATCGTCCCCTCCGAGCGCTCCCGTTTTCAGGAGCTCATCGGCCGCGACGTGAAGATGCGGGAGATCTACGCGATCCTCGAGAAGATCGGCCCGACCGACGCGACGGTGGTCATCGAAGGCGAGACCGGCACCGGCAAGGAGGTCGTCGCGCGCAGCGTGCACCTCGCGTCGCGACGCGCGAACGGGCCCTTCATGGTCTTCGACTGTGGCGCGGTGCCGGAGAACCTCATCGAGTCCGAGCTCTTCGGTCACGAGAAGGGCTCCTTCACGGGCGCCATCGGGACCCGCCAGGGCGTCTTCGAGATGGCCAACGGCGGGACCGTCTTCCTCGACGAGCTCGGAGAGCTCGCGCTCGATCTGCAGCCGAAGCTCCTGCGCGTGCTCGAGCAGCGCGAGGTCAAGCGTGTCGGCGGCACCAAGCCGATTCGCGTCGACGTGCGTGTCGTCGCGGCGACGAACCGCGACCTCGAAGACGAAGTGCGCAACGGCCGCTTTCGCGAGGACCTCTTCTACCGCCTCAGCGTCGTGCGTCTGAAGCTGCCTTCGCTTCGTCAGCGCAAAGACGACATCCCGATCCTCATCCAGCACTTCCTCAAGCACGGCCGCTTCAACCAGCTGCCGGACGGAAGCCGCAAGGTGAAGCTCATCAGCCGGGCCGCGCTCGACCGCATCCTCGAGTACGACTGGCCGGGCAACGTGCGTGAGCTCCACAACGTGGTGGAGCGTGCGGTGAGCTTCGCCGAGGGCGACGCGATCGAGGTGCGGGATCTGCCCGATCACATCGCGATCGTGCTGCGCCCGATTCACGAGGAGTCGACGGTGCGCGAGAAGGGGCCGTCGTCGGGCACGCAGGGCGTGCAGCCGGACGTGCAAGGCACCTTCAAGGACGCGAAGGAAGCGTGGGTCGCGTCGTTCGAGAAGGACTACATCGAGGCGCTGCTCAAGCGGAACGGCAACAACATCAGCCACGCCGCGCGCGAAGCCGAGATCGACCGCAAGTACTTCCGAAAGCTGATGAAGAAGTACGGCATCACCGCGAACGACGACGGCGAGGACTGACGCGCGCGTCTCGCTCTGCGGCACGTCTCCTCGGCTCGCGCTCGGTTCGTGACCCACGCGACCCGGCTCCCGTGTCGAACGCGTCCCGTGCCGAACGCTTTCCGGGCGAACACGCTCCGTGATAGCCGCAGCGGATGAAACGACGGGGCACTTGGGGCGCGATCGTCTTCGCCGTGATCGGCCTTTCGCTGATCGGCTGCGGACCGCCGTGGGCCGTGATTCAGCAGAGCGGCCCGCCTTCGGCGCTTCAGGGCGCGTCGCAGATCACGGTGGCGGTCGACTTCTCACAGCTCACCTTCGATGGAAAAAACCTCGACCAGATGATGGCCGAGCGAAACCCCGAAGAGCAGGCCGCGCTCAACGACGTGCTCACCACGCTGGCACTGGCGTTTCCGGCCGCGCTGGCGGAACGCGTGAACGTGCCGGTCGTCGCGGCGCAGGGGCCGCCGCAGCCGGGTGAGGTGCGTTGCACGGCGGTCTTCGTCGAAGGCGACCTCGGCAAATACATGATCGTGTTCGCGCGCAACTCCTGGCTCACGACGAACCTCGTGTGGTCGGTCGGCGGGGAAGAGGTCGACGTGATTCAGACCCGCGTCGTGGTCGAAGCGAACGTCGACCAGCCGGCGATCATTCAGCGCGTGCGCATCGCGTCGACCCAGACGGGCAACCTCGGCGCCAACTTCTTCACGCGCGAACAGTCGCGTTGAGGAGGGGCGTCTTTCTTGGAGGGGCGTTCCGGCGCCCCTCCCCCCATCGGGCCAAGCCCGAGTGGGGCCCCCCTCCACCCACCCGTCCACGGGGTCAACCGTGGACGTTTCTTGGAGGGGCGTTCCGGCGCCCTGACCGCGGAGATCGCGGCCCCCGGGTCGGGCGGTCAGTCCACGTAGCCCAGCGCCCGTAGCCGCGCTTCCACCTCGGCCTCGTCTCCCGCGCCGCGCACCAGCTCGGCGTCGGGGAGCGAGGCCGCGCTCGTTCCGAGCTCGTCGAGAATCTCGAAGAGCACGCGACCCGCAGCGTCCGGCGGAGGCGCGACGTCGAGGCGCGCGAGCATCGTCGCGCTCGCGTCGGCGATGTGGGCGTCGACTTCTCCCGTCGCCGCGACGCGCGGCCCCGCGGCCACGAAGAAGCCACGTTCGCGATGGCTGCCCGGCAAGCTGCGACCCTTGCGTCCGAGGTGCTCTTCCGGCGGCAGCTGCGTGAAGACCGGACCCGGACCGTTCGAAGGGAGCAGGTTCCAGCTGTACCCGTCGCGCAACGCGAGCCGAAGCACGAGGTCGGGCGCGCGATCGACGAAGGGACCCTCGTAGAGCTCCTCGCGCGGCCAAGCCTCGAGCACCACCGGCTGGCCCGTCCACGGGTCACGCAGGGCCTTCAGCGCTTGCGCCACGTCGCGTCGCACCGCGTCGCGATCGGCGGCTCGCACGAAGCCCTTCGGCTCGCGACCGACTTGGTTCAACCAGACGCCCGGGAAGTAGTTGAGCTCGTCGCTGAACGCGAGCGTGCGCGAGAAGTCGATCGCCCCGAAGCGCGTGCGGCTCTCGAGCCAGCTCGGCAACACCGCGCCTCCAAGCCGAAAGAGCTTCTCTTTGAGCCGAGGCGGCAGGCGCGTGAGCGCGAAGTCCTTTGCACGCCGAAAGAGCGCGTGGTCGCGCGAAGGCGCGAAGCGCAGCAGGTTCGCCTCCGCGAGCGCGCGGTTGAGGTGCAACGCGACGTCGCTCGAGCCTCCGGAGCCGTGGTCGCTGACGATCGTCAGCTCGGCCTCCGGGCCCGCCGCCACGAGCAGCTTCGCGACCGCCCGATCGAGCGCCTCGTACACCCGCGACAGGCCGTCGCTCGCCGCCGTCGGTCCCGGGTGCCGCGGCGAGCGCGGGTCGTGGTGGGCCCAGAGGTGATGCGAGGCGGTGTCGCTCTCGCCGAAGTAGAGCGCGAAGACATCCCACGCCCCGCGTCCGAGCAGGTGCTCGCCGAGCGCGATCTTCGTCTCGATGCGCGCCTCGAGCGTGGCGGCGAGTCCTTCGTGCCAACCCGGCGTGTCGGCGTCGAACTCGCCGACGTCGAAGCCGAGCGTGCCGAAGCGCGCGACGAGCTCGTCGTGCAGCGCGGGCGGCCACACGAACGAGCGGTCCGCCTCGAACGCCACGGGCGCGTCCCAGCCGCTCACGAAGACACCGTGCTCCAGGCGCTCCGGCGGCCACGTCGCGGGAAAGCCGAGGCAGGCGCAGCGAAGCCCGAGGCGATCGAGCCTCGCGAAGAGCGTCGGCACCTCGCGCACCGTGCCCGCGGTGAAGCGCACGCCGTACCCCTGCCGGGTCGTGAAGTCGAAGACGCCGTGGCGCCCCGGATCGACCCCGGTGAGAAAGGTCGTCCAGTTCGGCAGCGTCGCCGGGGGCTGCACGCTCACGAGCCGCGCCCAAGCCCCCTTCGCCATCAAGGCGTGAAGGGTGGGCAGCCGGGCCGCGCCGAGGGCGAGGACGACGTCCGGGTCGGCGCCGTCGAGGCCGAGTACGAGCGCGCGAGCGGTCACGTGGCGGATGTAACCGTCGGCGTCCGCGAATGCATCCCGTCCCTGGGCCTTCGTGGGAAGCCCGACGGCCGGCGTGGTGTGCGAACGCCGTCCCGGTTGAACGGATCGACCACTTGGGCAAGCCTCGTGGCATGTCGTCGTCGCCGGAGACCCCGTCGAGCATTCCGTGGCCGTGGCTGCTGCTCGGGGGCGGGCTCTTGGTGCTCGGGCGTTATTTCTTCGACGAGACGACCACCGAGACCACCTTCCGGGTCGGCCTCGGGCTCTGCGGCGTCGGCGCGGCGTGGATCTTCGCCAAGAGCATCCTGCTCCGGCCCACCGATCGAACGGTGGTCGAACGCGCGGCGGATCAATCGACGCCGCAGCCGGCGGGGGAGCGGTTCACGTTGCCGCCCGGGCGTTTCACCCTTCCGCCCGGTGGCAGCCTGGAGGGCTTGGTTCCGCCGCAGCCCGCGCAACCGCCGGCCGCCGCGGCGCCCGTGGCGTCGGTCCCCGTGGCGGCACCGATCGCGGTGCAGGCCCCGGCGGGAGTCCCGCTCGACAAGACCATCGCGCCTGGCCAGGGCGTCTACGTGGCCGGCCCGGTCGGGTATGGGCAGGGGGCGGTTCCCCAACAAGGCAGCGCACCGGTGCACGCGACCTTCGAGGACCCGGAGCCGACGATGTTGGTTCGCGGCAGCGACGAGACCGACTGAGACCCCCCTTCCTCCGTGGGGGTCTGGGGCTGCGATTCGGGTTGGTCGGTCGAGCGAAGCGCGCGGTGCTCGAAGACGAGGAAGCCGTGCAACGAAATCGCGCATGGCGCACCGCCCTCTCGGCGTGATCCTCCGTTCGTCGCTGCGACGACTGCCCACCGACACGAACGCTTCGCGACGTCGTAACGATCGGCGCGCGGCTGTGGTCGAACGCACGCTTTGAGCCTCCCTCACCCCGCGCTTGGCGAGCGTCAGTTCGTTTACGTCTCGTAACAATCTGAAATCACGGGACAAAACGGGCGAATCGCGAGTCGCTGACGGAGGTGGGCGGGGGGAAGCCCGGTCGGGGTGCACGAGTCGACGCTGGGAGTTCCCGAAATTGTGGGGAAAACACGATGCCGCGCGCGTGGCATGCACGTTGCTCTGAGGGCCGCGCGCTCGATTCCGAGGGGGTGCCACGTGCACCGACTGACGACCGGGCGTTGACATGACGGGGGCTTCTGACAGACAAGCGCCTCCGTTTTGGCTTCGGTACGACGGCTTCGGTCGTCGGGCGACCCGACCCGGGTCGCGTGGGTGGACGGGATCCGACCGAATCGGATCGCTTGCGGATGGTGGAGAGCCTCTTGAAGAACTCATCCTTGCTCGTGCTCGTCCTTGCGCTCGGCGCCGCGCTTCCGGTGCGTGCGCAGACGGAAGACGCCCCGGCGGACTCGACTTCGGCGGACTCGGCTGGACCGGCGGTGGCGGCTGAAGGCCTCGCGGAGCCGGAACCCGAGGTCTCGGACTCGGAGTCCGAGGAGTCTGGAACGGCGCTCGGCCAAGCGGCCCCCAGCAACCCCTCGGTCGACGAGGACCTGCAGGACGCGGCCCGCGAAGGCGAGCCTGCGGCCGCCGCGACCACGCCGCGCGACCGCGAGGTCACCGACGAGGACAACGGCGAGCCTTCGACCGCCGACCGTCTCGCGCAGGCCGTTCCGGTCGCCGGTGTGCCCTGGTCGATGCCCTTGAGCTTCGCGACCACGGTCACGGCGAACACCTTCAGCAAGAACGCGCAGCCGACCTACGACCCTTACCATCAGATGTCGTTGCTGGCGGGTTTCCGCTGGCGTTTCGACAGCTTGCTCCTCGGCATTCAGCAGGGCGTCAACTTCGAGACGACCGCGCACCAGGCTTCGATCAACTCGTCGATCACGACGTATGCGCGAGAGCTTCAGTGGACGGACACCCGCCTCGACGCGACGTACACGCTCCCGTGGCGACCCCTCAGCCTCGGCATCACGACCCAGCTCGCGCTCTTCCTCCCGACCTCGAAGTTCAGCCGCGCCTCGGGCCGTGTGCTCGGCATCAGCCCGTTGCTCTTCCTCTCGGAAGCGTTTCCGGTGATGGAGGGTCTCGTGGTGCAGGGCGCTTGGCGCTACACCGGCTGGACCGGCAACGTGCACGCGGTGGAAGACCCCAATCCGAACCTCTGTCTCTCCGGCGAGTCCGAGGATGGCCAGCAGGCGCTTCGCCGCTGCAACACGGGCGCAAACCCGGTCCGGCATCAGAACTCGGCGACCATCGGTTTGACGATTCTTCCGCTTCCCGGACTTGCCTTCTCGCTCTCGTATGGTGGTTTGTGGTTCCGAGTGGTTCGACCCGGACCCGCGGACTACTCGACCGTAGCCGGCACGACGACGCTCCCGGCGAGCACCCAGACCAACCGCCGCATCTTCCACAACTTCAGCGCGAGCGTGAGCTACGACATCACGTCCTACCTCACCGTCGGCCTGTCCTACGGAACGTTCACGCAGTGGTTCGACACGGACACTGGCGTGCGGAACCCGTTCTACAACGTCGACAGCAACATCGCGGTCAACGTCCAGTTCCGCCCCGACTTCTTGGCCACCGAGCTTCGCGCCAATCGCGAGCGCGAGGCCGCCGCGGAGACCGCACGTCGCCACGCGCGCATGAACGGCACGTTCTGAACGCGGTCGTCGCAACGAAAAAGGCCCGCTTCGGCGGGCCTTTTTCGTGGGCGCGAGAGCTCGTCAGCCGGTCTGCCACGAGCCGCCAAGCGAATCGGCGCAGCCACGGTTCACGGGACGTGGAAGCCGCGCCCCGCTCTGGTAGCGTCCGGCCGTGGTCGAGCGGCATTTCGACGAGACGTATTATCAACGGCACTACGAAGACCCCGAGACGCGGGTCTACGATCAGCAATCGGTCGATCGCCTCGGCGACTTCGTCTGCAGCTACGTGAAGCACCTCGACATCCCGGTGCGGCGAGTGCTCGACCTCGGATGTGGCCTCGGCTTCTGGAAGCCCGTGGTGCAGCGCCATTTCCCGAAGGCGATCTACGAAGGCGTCGAGGTCAGCGAGTACCTCTGCCGTCGCTTCGGCTGGACCCAAGGTTCGATCGCGAGCTTCAAGGGCATGCCGGCCGACCTCGTGATTTGCCAGGGCGTGTTGCAATACCTCGACGCGAAGGAAGCCGCGAAGGCGCTCAAGACCGTCGAGCGGCTCTGCCAAGGCGCGCTCTACCTCGAGGTGCTGACCAAGCGCGACTGGGAAGAGAACGTGTCGCAGGCGCGGACGGACGGGAACGTCTACCTCCGCGAAGGTCGCTGGTACCGCGACCGGCTGAAGAAGAACTTCCGCAACGGCGGCGGCGGGCTCTTCTTCCACCGGGACTCGGAGGCCGTGCTCTACGAGCTCGAGCACCTCGACTGAGAGCGCCCACCACTTGCACGGATCGCTATCCGTGGGTTGTGGCGCTCGGTGGTGGGAGGGGGCCCCAATCCGGCTTTGCCGGTTGGGGAGGGAGCGCGCCGCTCCCTCGAGAAAAGAGAAGAGCACGAGATTCGTGCTGTGAGCGTGTGCGCCCACGTGGTTCGGTGGCCCGCATGAAAAAGCCGCCCCATGGGGCGGCTCTTTCGGCGTCGTGGGTCGAGCTCACTCCAGGGTGTCGGACCCGCAGAGCTCGATGGTCAGGCGGCCGTTGGCCATGTCGGTCTCGGCGCAGGTCGAGGGGCAGAGCTCGATGCGGTCCGCGACCGGAACGAAGGACCAGCCCGCACCGCACGCATCGCCCGAGCTCACCTGGGGCAGGCTGCGGGTCGTGCCGTCCGGGAAGGTCACCGTGACGTTGAACGTGTCGGGGTCGTAGGTTCCGCCGCCCGGCGGGGGCTGCGGCAGGGCATAGGCGCAGGGGAGCGGCACACGCACCGCGACGCGCTCCGAGAGCGGCTCCACGATTTGCGACCAATCCTCCTCGCAGACCGAGAGGAAGAGGCCGCCCGTCGCCATCGAAAGGCCCATGTATTCGAAGCCGGGGCGGGTCGCGGAGTTGTCGTCCGTGAAGCACGAGCCGAAGGGGTTCGTGATCGTGACCATGACCTGCTCCGACGCGATGGAGTGCGCGGTGTAGTCACGACCGATCAAGCGGCGGAACTCCTCGTCGAAGGCCTCCCACTCGATCGCGCGGCTGTCGTCGTCGGTGACGGCGACCACGTGAACCACCGAGCCGGGCCGCATGAAGTTCCGGTAGGTCGGGTAGTTGTCGAGGACCTTCAGCAGCGGGTCCCACGAGCCGACGCGGTCCTCGATGCCGAGGTAGCGACGGGCAAACCCGCTGGGCGGGCCGGGGACATACCCGCGCTCGGCGATGAACACGACGTGCGAGTCCACGTCGGCGTCGACGATCGCGTCCCAGAAGATGCCGATGTTCTCCTGCAGGCGCGCGTTCTCGTCGATCATGCTGCCGGAGCTGTCGAACACGAAGAGGATGTCGACCGGCACGCTCGCCTCGCGCGGCGCCACCGTGCGATCGGGCGGGCAGGGGATGAACGCGTCGGTGCCTGCGTCCGTGCCGCCGTCCTCCTCGACCGTGGCGTCCATGCCGGCGTCCGGCATCGAAGCGTCGAAGCGACCGCCATCGACACCGCCTCCGTCGACGGGTCGCGTCGAGTTCGGGATGGGCAAGCCGGTGCTCGAGCCGCAGCCGAGCAACACCGAAGAGATCAACAAGAGCCGAGCGCCACGCATCGCGCGACCTCCGAGCAAAGGGAATGCCAAGGATTCGTCGGGGTTTTCGCGGATTTTCGCGGTCCCGTCCACCGGACGACGTGCATTTCGTGACGGCGCGCACGCGCGCATGGAGGGATAGGTGGCCGAGCGACGTTCGCTGTTAGGCTCCGCGCGGCGCGTCGGGATGCGCAGAACGGGGTCGGGTGATGATGCGTGCGCGAGCGATTCGATCGCTGGAAACGGCGGTCTTCGTGGCAGCCGTGGGGCTCTTTGCGGCGTGTGGGGACGACGACGGAACGGCGCCGACGGTGGACGCCGGGATGACGGATGCGACGACGGACGACGGAGGCGCGCCGACGATCGACGTGACCCGGCCCGAGTGCGAGAACCTCGACCCGACGCATTGTTTGATGCCGTACCCGTCGAGCCGATTCCTCGCGACCGACGAAGGCACCGAGACGGGATTTCGCGTCGCGATTCCCGCCGAGGCTTTGCCGCGAAACCAGTTCGACGAGCAGGCCGACCCGGACACCTGGAACCGCTTCGACGGCTTCAGCCCCGCGACGAGCTTGATCGCGGGCTTCGAGGGCAAGCTCGATCCGACGAACCTCGCCGCCTACGACCGAATCGCGGAGAGCCTCACCGACGATTCGCCGACGATCCTGATCGACGCGGAGACCGGCGAGCGCGTCGCGCACTTCGCCGAGATCGACGAGTGGTACAACGCCGACCCGGACACCACGACGCTCTACATGCGTCCGGCGGTGCGTCTGAAGGAGGGCCACCGCTACGTCGCCGCGCTGCGTGATTTGGTGCGGGTCGACGGAAGCGTCGTCGAGCCGAGCGCGTACTTCCGCGCGCTGCGCGACGGCGAGACGAGCGAGGTGACCGAGCTCGAGTCGCGTCGCAGCGCGTTCGAAGAGATCTTCACGACGCTCACGAACGCGGGCGTCGCGCGCGACGAGCTGATCCTGGCCTGGGACTTCCGCACCGCGTCGGGCGGCGCGCTCTACGGCGACATGCTCGCCGCGCGTCGCGACGCGTTCGAGCGCTACGAGGCCGGCACCGAAGGCGTCGGCGATTGCACGGTCACGAGCGTCGAAGAGGACGTCAACGATCGCATCTGGCGTCGTATTCGCGGCACGTACACGGTGCCGCTCTACATGAGCACGCCCTACGAGGGCGCGCGGACCAACCGAGGCGTGGACGGGCTGCCGGCCTACAACGGCGTCGCGCAGGCGGACTTCGAAGTGGTCGTGCCGCCGAGCGTGCGTGACCGCGTGATGCGTGGCGACGGACCGGGCGGCTTTCTGCAATACGGCCACGGTCTGCTCGGCGCGGCGACGCAGGTCTCGAGCGGCGGCACCACGCCCGCCTACGAGCGCGCCGAGCTCATCGGCTTCGGCACCTCGTATTGGGGGCTGAGCGAGCCCGACGAAGCGGAGATCATCACCAACGCCGTCACGAACTTCGGCAACTTCGCGATGGTCGGCGAGCGCCTCGTGCAGGGAACGATCAACTCGCTGATCCTTCAGAAGACCTTCGCGAACGGCGGCTGCTCCGAGCTCGCGGAGCTCACGATGGCGGTCGGCGAAGAGACGCGCCCGCTCGGCGACTCCGACGAGATCTACTACTACGGCATCTCGCAGGGCGGCATCATGGGCGCGACCCTCGCGGCGCTCAGCGACACGGTCGACGCGTACGTGCTGCAGGTCGGCGCGACGAACTACAGCGTGATGCTCCGCCGCTCGGTCGACTTCACGCCCTTCGAGCGAATCTTCGATCAGTGGTACCCCTCGAAGCTCGACCGCGACTGGTTCCTCGTGTCGACGCAAGCGGTCTGGGACTTGGCCGAGCCCGCGACCTTCGCGCCTCACATCCTGCGGGATGCGCTCGCGGACGACGTGGACGTGTCGGCGAAGCGCATCCTCTACCAGACCTCGCTCTACGACGCGCAGGTGCCTTCGGTGGCGTCGGACATCGCGGCGCGCACGATGGGGCTGCCTTTCTTCGGCTCGAGCGTCTACGAGCCATGGGGTGTCGGCGACGTGATCGAAGAGACCGACGGTCCGACCCCGTCGGGCTACGTCATCTACCACCTCACGAACGTCGAGCCGATTCCCGAAGGCTCCGCGGTCGCGATCGAAGACAACGACGCGCACAACGATCTGCGTTTCACCGAGCCGATGCTTCGGCAGCTCGACGAGTTCTGTCGGCCGGACGGTCAGGTGATCGACACGTGTCCCGGCGGGAGCTGCGCGATCGAAAACCCACGCGCGGAGTGAGCACGTCTTCGAACCGACCCGAGCGAGGCGCGTCCAACCGACGCGCCTCGTGTCGTTGGTGGGTCGAAGACGCCGCCTCGTTCCAACGAGGTGCCCGAGAACCCGCGCCACCTCGTTGGAAGTGAGACTCCTCGCTTTCATCAGATGCGTGCGCTCGCGACGGGGCTTGTCGCCGAGCAGGGGTCCCCCGAGAGTGACCACTCCGGAGGAACGCATGCTTGGACGTAGGCTTGGATTCGCGCTTCTCGTGTCGCTGGTGAGCTGGGGGTGTGGCGACGACGACGGGACGGTGCTCGATGCGAGCGTGGACGCGCCGATGGCGGAGCCGGATGCCGGACCGGTCATCGACGTGTCGCGGCCTGAGTGTGAGAACCTCGATCCGACCCATTGTTTGATGCCTTATCCGTCGAGTCGTTTCCTCGCGGAAGACGCCACCACGGAGACGGGCTTCCGCGTTGCCATTCCCGAGGCCGCGTTCCCGCTCAATCGTGATGCCGACACGCACGCGAGCACGGATCCTTGGAATCGCTTCGACGGTTTCTCGATCAACAGCAGCCTCGTCACCGCGTTCACGGGTCGGGTCGATCCGTCCAATCTGCCGAACCACACGCGCATCGCCGCGAGCCTCGAAGACGACTCGCCGACCGTGATCGTCGACGTGGAGACCGGCGAGCGTGTCGCGCATTTCGCGGAGCTCGACGAATGGGAGACGGTGGAATGGCTCGCGAGCGAGCCAGGCTACTCGACGCTCTACCTGCGACCGGCGGTGCCGCTGCAGTACGGGCACCGCTACGTCGCGGCCGTGCGTGGGCTTCGTCGCCTCGACGGGACCGAGGTCGAAGCGAGCCCCTACTTCCGCGCGCTCCGCGACGACGAGGACACCGACGTGGCCGAGCTCGAGGCGCGACGGGCCGCGCAGGAATCGATCTTCGCGACCCTCGCCTCGGCCGGCGTGGCGCGCGACGACCTCGTGCTCGCGTGGGATTTCCGCACCGCCTCGGCGAGCTCGGTCCAGGGGCAGCTCCTGTGGATGCGTGAGGATGCCTTCCGCCGCTTCGACGACGAGTCGCTTCGCGGCACCCCGAACGAGCTCGGCGTGTGCACGGTGCGCACCGTCGAAGAGAACGTCAGCGGCCGCATCTGGCGCCGCATTCGCGGCACGTACACGGTGCCGCTCTACATGACGACGCCCTTCGAAGGCGCGGTGGCCTTTCGCGACGAAGACGGCAACGTCGCGTACAACGGCGTGACCGAAGCGCCCTTCGAGGTCGTGATCCCGCCGAGCGTGCACGAACGCGTGATGGCCGGAGGCGAAGGCGCGAAGATGCTGCACTACGGGCACGGCCTGCTCGGCAGCGAAGGCCAGGTCTCGGCGGATGCCGCGCCGGTGTCGCAACGTGCGCAGATGGTCGGCTTCGGGACGCGTTTTTGGGGCCTCGGCAGCGACGACACCGCGCAGATCCTCACGTACGTCGTGACGAACTTCGGCAACATCGCGCAGCTCGGCGAGCGCTTGATGCAAGGCACCATCAACTCGCTGATTCAGCAGAAGGCGTTCGCGACGGGGCAATGCAGCCGCATGCCGGAGCTCTTCGTCGACGTCGAAGGCGAGTCTCGGCCGCTGCACGACCCGACCGAGATGTACTACTACGGCATCTCGCAGGGCGGCATCATGGGCGCGACGCTCGCGGCGCTGAGCGACACCGTCGACGCCTACGCGCTGCAGGTCGGCGGCATCAACTACGGCATCATGCTGCGCCGCTCGGTGAACTTCCGGCCCTACGAGGCGGTCTTCAAGCTCTTCTACGAGCGAAAGCTCGACCGCGATTGGTTCGTCGTCAGCACCCAGCCGATGTGGGACCTGGCGGAGCCGGCGACCTACGTCGATCACATCCTCGGCGAGCCGCTGCCGGGCGTCGACAACTCGCGGCGCCGCATCCTCTACCAAGTCTCGCGTTACGACGCGCAGGTGCCGAACGTCACCGCCGACATGGCCGCGCGTACGATGCGGCTGCCTTGGCTTCGCAGCAGCGCGTACGAGCCGTGGGGTGTGGGCGAGTACCTCGAAGCCAGCGACGGTGGCGAAACGAGCGGGTACACCATCTTCCAGCTCGAAGGCGTCGAGCCGATCAACGAGGGCTGCTACGCCGAGATCGCCGACAACGCCGCGCACGGCGGGCTGCGCTCGACGGAGCCGATGCTCCAGCAGTTCGAGCGTTTCGTGCAGGAAGGGGGCGTCGTCGAAGACACGTGCCCCGAGGGCAGCTGCGTGATCCCGAACGAGCGCGGCGTGATTCCGTGAGGGGACCCCGAGGACGAACGTCACCCGAACGCGGACGGTGAGAGGGGCTCGCATCGTGGAAAGACTCTCTTGTCCGGTTCGCGACCCCTTGCGCGCATCGAGGCGTCGCGCTTTCGTGGCGTCGATGCGTTCGCTTCGACTTCTCTCGGTCTTGCTCCTCCTCTCCTGTGGCGGCGACGACGGCCCCGCGGCCATTCGATTCCCCGAGGCCGGCCCGGTCGGTGGGGAAGCGGGTCGTGGCTCGTTCACCTTCGGCGTCGCGACCGCGGCCGCGCAGATCGAAGACGACAACGACGCCTCCGATTGGTATGCCTACACCGCGCCGACCGACATGGGGGGCCTCGGCAACGGGGTGTTCGTCGGCGACGCGGTGCGTGGATTCAGCCGGCAGGTCGAGGACAACGCGCTCGTCGCGGAGATGAACCTCGACTCCTACCGCTTCAACCCGAGCTGGGCGCGCATCGAGCCGACCCGCGACGCGATCGACGCCGACGCGGTCGCGCACTACGGGCGCGTGCTCGACGACCTCGTCGCGCGCGGCATCAAGCCGATGATGACCGTGCACCACTTCTCCAGCCCGGTCTGGGTCGACGACCCGCGGCGCGTCGGCGTGGCTTGCCCCGACGGCCCGACCGACACCGACCTCTGCGGCTGGACCGATCCCGAAGGCAGCGCGCAGGTCATCGAAGAGATCGCAGAGTTCGCGGGCCTGCTGGCGCGTGAATACGGCGACCGAATCGACGAGTGGTGCACGCTCAACGAGCCGGTGAACTACCTGCTCGCGAGCTACGGCCTCAACCAGTTCCCTCCCGGCCGAAACCTCATCCTCGCCGAGGGCGGCTTCGGTCGTCTGGTCGACGCGATGCGCGCGTACATCGCGGCGCACGCGGCGATCTACGACGCGATCCTCGCGAACGACACGGTGGACGCAGACGGCGACGGCGAGCCCGCGATCGTCGGCATGACGCTCTCGGTCGCCGCTTGGGTTCCGGCGGCGCGCAACCGTTTGAGCACCGCGCCCGCGGACGTCGAGGCGACCGACGCGGTCGAGTACGTCTACCACCACCTCTTCGTCGACTCGATTCGCAACGGCGGCTTCGACGCCGACCTCGACGGCACCGCCGAGGAGATGCACCCCGACTGGTCGGGCAAGCTCGATTTCCTCGGGGTGCAGTACTACTTCCGCACCGGCGTCACCGGCACGCCGGGGCTGCTTCCGGTGATCGAAGCGACGCCGTGTTTCGGCGAGTTCGACTTCGGCGCCTGCCTCGCCCCCGTGAACGACGACGAGACCAAGAGGGTGCCGGCCATGGGCTACGAGTTCTGGGAGCCCGGCATCTACGAGGTGCTCAAGGACTTCTCGTCGCGTTGGCCCGACCTTCCGCTCTCGGTCACGGAGTCCGGCTTGGCGACCGAGGTCGGGCGGCGTCGCGCCGAGCACGTCGTGCGCAGCCTCGAGCAGATCTGGCTCGCGCGTGAAGAAGGCGTCGACGTGCGCGGCTACTACCACTGGTCGCTGATCGACAACTTCGAGTGGGCCGAGGGCTACGAGCCGCGCTTCGGGCTCTACCGCGTGAACCTCGACACCTACGAGCGGACGGCCACCGAGGGTGCGGTGACGCTCGGAGAGATCGCCGGCCAGCGGAGGCTGACGAGCGCGCAGCGTCGCGACCTCGGCGGCGTGGGTCCCATGACGCCGGAGCCTCCGCACGGGGAGTGACGCGGTGCTCGGCTTCGGGCGGCACGGCACCGTCGATTTCGAATCCCGGGTCGGGTAAGGTCGCGCCATGCGCTTCTTCGGGCTCCTGGCTTGTCTGTGCGCCTCGCTCGTCCTCGGTGGGTTCGTCTTTCAAGGCACCGCCGCCGCGCAGCGCAACAACCCGCTGATTCGCCAGGGCCAAGAGCTCTACGACGAGCTCCGCTACGAAGAGGCGCTTCAGGTGCTCTCGGCGGCGCTCGTGCGCTCCGGCAACAGCGAGGCCGAGCGCGCGACGACCTACCGGCTGCTCGCGTTCACGTACCTCGCGCTCGGGCGCCCCGAGGAGGCCGAGGGCGCCTACCGAAGCCTGCTCGCGCTCCAGCCCGGCTTCGAGGTGCCGGCCGACTTGAGCCCGCGATTCCGGGAGTTCTTCACGCAGGCTGCGCAGCGTTGGGAGGCCGACGGTCGTCCGGGGGTGTCGACGGCGCCGCCCGCCGCCGTGAGCATCGCCCACACCTCGCCCGCGCAGGCCGACCCGGAGCAAGCGGTGCCGCTGAGCGCCACGCTCGACGACGCCGACGGTCGTGTGGCGCGGGTGGTGGTCGCGTACCGCCAAGGAACGAGCGACGTCTTTCGCCGCCTCGACTGCGAGCGGCAGCCCGACGGCACTTACACCGCGACGATTCCGGGCGAGGACGTCGCGCCTCCGCTGGTCGAGTACTACTTCGAGGCCCTCGACGGTGCGGGCCTTCCGGTGGCGGCGCGCGGCGACGTCGCGGCGCCTTTGCGCATCGCGGTCGAAGGCGGGGGCTCGGTCGTCACGAAGTGGTGGTTCTGGACCATCGTCGGCGTGGTCGCGGCAGGCGCCGTCGTCACGACTGCGGTGGTGCTGACGCGCGACGATCCGGCGCCGCCTCCGACGCAGGGCACCCTCATCGTCAACATTCGCTGATCGTCCGGTGCGCCGCGCCAGCCGGACCGAAGGCCATCGCCGCCGCTCGGAGGCGAAGCGTTTGCGTTCGCGCGATCCGCCTTCACGCTGCGCGCCGTGACCCCCGAGGCCCCCGACGCGCCTGCTGGCACGACGCCCGACTCGGCGCCCCCGCCGGCGCCCCGAAAGCTCTGGCGCTTCGCGGCGCTGGTCGCGTTGATCGTCGGCAGCATCGTCCTCGCGAAGGTCACGGGCGTCACCGAGCAGCTCACCCCGGACCGCATTCGTGGCTTCATGGAAGGCGCTGGCGTGCTCGGCTTCTTGATCTTCCTAGGCGTCTTCGCGGTGGGCGAGCTGGTGCACGTGCCGGGCGTGTTCTTCGTGGCGGCTGCGATTCTCGCCTACGGCCGCGGGCTCGGCGGCGTCGCCGCGTACGTCGGCGCCGTGCTCAGCGTCATCGTGAGCTTCGCGGTGGTCCGTGGGGTCGGGGGTCAGGTGCTCGCCGAGGTGCGGCGGCCGTGGGTCCGTAAGATTCTCGACGGCCTCGAGCGACGTCCGGTGCGGGTGGTCGCATTGCTCCGCCTCATCCTCTGGATGGCGCCGCCGTTGAACTACGCGCTGGCCATGAGCGCGGTGCGCTTTCGCGACTACGTCCTCGGCTCGGCGCTCGGGTTGATCCTGCCCATCGCGGCGGCGGCGCTCTTCTTCGATTGGGTCGTCGCGACGTTCCTCTCGTGAGCGCACCCGTGCTCTTGCCCGTGCCCGTGCCCGCCCGTGCGTGAGAAGAACCTCTGCTGGGCGAACGTACCTTCGACGTGCCGCCCCACTTCTCCGGTCGACCATGCGGCGAATCGAGTGCGCAGCGCGGCCTTTCGTGGCGCGGCGTCGGCGAAGCCGTGTGGCCGCGAAGCGGCGGTGGCGCGCAGTGCCGTCTCGGCCACTGTCTCTGGGGCGCGAAGCGCGGTTCCGGTGCGCGTCGGGATGAGAACCACACCCATCGGGCACGGGCAGGGGGCGACGCGCGCGAGCGTTGACCCGGGGCCGCGTCGGCTCGATGCTCCTCTGCGGCGCGGAGGGTGGAACCGCTCGGCGCGTGCGCGCACATGTGGCGGCCCGACGACCAGCAGCTCCTCGAGCGACTCGAAGAACGCACGCTGATGCGCGCGCTTTGGCGTCGCATGTCGCACGGCGCGCCGCCGCCTTCGGAGCGCGCGGCGGGGCTCGTGCACCTGCTTCGGCAAACCGACGAAGGCGCGCGTGCGTGCGAGCGCGCGCTGGACGGTGAGATCGAGCTGCTCGTCTCGCTGGTGCGCCCGCCGTCGTACGTCGGTTTGCGGCCGACGCTCGTGCATCACCTCGCGCTCTGGCATCACGCGGTCGCGCGTGCCCTCCCTCCTCACGCGCGCGGCGAGTCGGAGGAAGCGTGGTTGCAGGCACTCTCGGCGTGGGCCGCGCTCGCGAGCGAAGGAGCGTATCTCCGGGGCCTCGCCGAAGCCGTCGCGGGCGACGCGTTGCCCACGGCCGAGCGCGACGCCGTGGCGGTCGACGGCGCGCGCCGTCTGCTCGCCGAGCTCGAAGAACGCGCGCTCGAAGGGGCGGGGGCGCTCGACGACGTGACGGCGGTCTCGCTCTCGGTCCTCGCGCGTGCACCCGAAGCGCTCGCGCGGCTCGAGGCTCCGCCGGCGTCGCTGGCCTCGGAGGCTGCTCGGCGTCGTCGGCATCTGGTCGACGCGACCATGCGCCCGGTGCACGAGGCGCTCACGGAAGCCCAAGCGCGCACCGAGCCGGGTGAAGCCCACCTCGCGGCGCTCGCGGCGGCGGTGCGGGTCTGGCGCTTCACCTCGCACGACCTCGAGCTCGAACGGTTCGTCGTCGATCAAGCGACGCCGATGGCGTGGGAGCTCTACGGCCACAAGCAGTGGTCGATGCTTCGCCGCCTCGACGCCACGATTGCCCCTGCGGTCGACGCGCTCGCCGAGCGGGTGGGCAGGGATCCCGACCTCTTCGCGTACGCTTCGCGTGTGGCGCAGATGCTCGTCTTTCGCGCGGAGCTCCTGACGACCCTCGACACCCAGCTCGAGACGGTCGAGCGCGCGCTCGTGCTCTGCGACACGCACCGCAACGGACGCCTCGTCTGCGCCGACCTGCTCTCCGAGCGCGCGCTGCGGCGCATCGAGACCGCGCCGCTCTGGGATCGCAAACGCGCGGCCCTCGAAGCACGCGTCGACACCCGCCGCGCCGAGTCGCTCTTCGCGGGGCTCGCGCGCACCAAACGCGCGAAAGAAGCGATCGCGCGGGAGGGGGTGGAGCCGTGAGCAACCCCTTCGAGCGCTACGGCCTCGACCCTTTCGACGGGCCGGCGGCGATCACCGAACGCATGCGCGAGCTGGCGGAAGACGCCGAGAGCGAAGAAGAACGCGCCGCGATTCGCGAGGCGTGGGAAGCGCTCACGCTTCACCCGCGGCGAAGGCTCGAGCTCGCGCTCGAAGCGCATCCCGACTCCCGCCCCGCGCTCGGTCGTTCGCCGCGTCCACGTCGTCGGGGGCGTAGCGTCGACGCGCTCGGGCTCGCGGATCTGACGGCGTTGCCTTCCGTCGCGGGCGCGCTCGGGGAGCGGCCGCTGCCCGACGTGTCGCTCGACGAAGACCCGGTGCTGGTCGACGTGGCGAAGAAGGGAGCGCGGGGATGACGCGCGTGGCTCCCGGTGTTGGCCCCGGCGTGGCCGTCCCGTGTCGAACGTTCGGGGCGTTCGTCTTCGATTTCATGCGCGCCGATGCGCATTCGTTCGCGCCCACGCGGCGCCAGGGAGCTGCAGCATGTTCGTGGACCGCCCGGTAGGCATCGATCTCGGAACGACGAACTCGGAGGTCGCGATTCTCGACCCCTCGGAGCGTGACCTCTTGGTCTACGCCGACGAGCACGGCCGCAAGACGGTGCCGTCCGCGGTGTGTTGGGACCCGGCGACCTCGTCGTTGCTCGTCGGGCGTCCGGCGCGCATGCGGCGTGGGCGGGAGCACGGGCCGATCGAGAGCATCAAGCGCCGCATGGGTCAGAGCGCGACGGTGTCCGTCGGTCCGCGCACGATGAGCCCCGAAGAGGTGAGCGCCGCGATCCTCGGCGAGCTGCGTCGCCTGATGCTCGAGCATCTGAAGAAGGGCGCGCCGGGTGATGTGGAGATTCGGCTCGCGCGCGCCGTCATCACGGTGCCTGCGTACTTCGACGCGCCGCAGATGGAGGCGACACGAAAGGCAGGCGAGCTCGCGGGCCTCGAGGTGCTCGGGTTGCTGCAGGAGCCGACGGCGGCGGCGATCTACCACTCGTGGCGCAACGAGCTCGGTACCTTTGCCGGCGCGGGGTCCTCCGCGCCGAGTGACGGCGTCTTCCTCGTGTACGACCTCGGCGGCGGCACCTTCGACGTGTCGGTCTTGCGTTGCCTCGGCGGCGAGTACCAGGTGCTCGCGATCGACGGAGACAACTACCTCGGCGGCGACGATTTCGACCGGCGCTTCGCGGAGAAGCTCCGCCAGAAGCTCGTCTCCCGCGGCTTCGCGCTCGACCTGAACGTGCGCGAATCGGCCGAAGACGCCGAGCGATTCCTGCGCCTCGTGCACCTCGCGCAAGAGGTGAAGGAGAGCCTCTCGACGCGCGACGTCGTGCACGTGGCCAAGGAAGCGTATTTCACGGACCAACGCGGCGAGGCCGTGAGCTTCGAGCTGGAGATCGGCCGCCCCGAGTACGAAGCGGCGATCGCGGACCTGGTCGCGACCACGATGCGTTGTTGCGAGCGTGCGCTCCAGCGTGCGCAAGAGGTCGCGGGCGTGGCGCTCGCCGACGTCGACCACGTGATTTTGGTCGGCGGCTCCACGCGGGTGCCCGCGGTGGTCGAGGCGGTGAAGCGGGAGCTCTGCGCGCCGAGCAAGAGCCAAGCGCCGCTGCAGGAGGAGGTCGACACCTGCGTCGCGCTCGGTGCTGCCGTGCATGCGGCGCAGCTCGGCGGCCTGCGCCTCGGCAGCACGAAGGGCGAGGACGCGACGGTCTCGTTGCTCTCCCCGCTCGTCGCGAAGAAGGCCGAGCTCAAGCTCACACTCGAAGTCGAAGACGCGCCGGAAGGCACACGCAGCGTGTGTGTCGCCGACTCCGAAGGGGCGCTCGCCGAGCACGAGATCACCAGCGTGCCGAGCGGCAAGCTTCGGCTGACGATTCCGCTCGGCGACGAGCCCGAACAACGCGTCCAGCTCGAGCTTTGGGGCGGCGGCGCGGACGCGCTCGCGATCTTGCCCTTCGCGCTCTACCGCGGCGACGTGCGTCCTCGCGCCAGCTCGCTCAGCAAACCGAGCGTCGTCGCCAAGGACATCGCGATCGAGGTGCTGAAGGCGGGGCGGCGCGAGCGACGTGTGCTCATCGCGCGCGGCACCGGCTTGCCCGTGAAGGTCGACCATCGCTTCTACACCGCCGACCAGAGTGGCGCCGTCGTGCTGCGACTCCTGCAGAACCGACTTCCGATCAAGACGCTCGTGGTCAGCGTCCCCGAAGGCACCGAGGTCGGCACGCCGGTCGACCTCGAGCTCTCGTGCGACGAGTCGATGCGACTCGAAGCGAAGGCGAAGGTCGCGGGCCAAGAGCTCTGGGCCCAGATCGAAGCGGCGAAGCTCGAAGCCCCCGAGTCGACGGAGGCACTCGACCGCTTGCTCGAAGACGCCGAAGGCGTGGGCAAACAGCTCTGGGGACGCGAAGGCAACGCCTACCGCCGCGAGCTCGAGCCGCTCTCGACCAGCCTGCGCGAAGCCGTCGCGACCGATCCGGCGAAGGCCGCAGCGCTCGCGGCGCGCCTGCAGCTCTTGGTCGAAGAGTTTCGCGACGCCAGCGGCGAAGGCCTCACGCCGCCGATGCATCGCTTCGAGGACCTACTCGATCGCATTCGTCGCGTCGTCTACCGAAGCGGGGGCGGCATGCTCGGCATGGATCTCGCGGCGTGGGAGGAGCGCATCGATCGCCTCTCGCGGCGTGGCCAAGAGGCGTGGGACACGAGCGACGGCAGCGAGTGGCGCCGCACCTACAACGAGGCGCAAGCGCTCTACGAGACCGCCAGCGAGCAAGAGTTCGCGAGCCGCGCGGTCGACGACCCCGAGCACCTCGCGCGTCGTCAGGCCAACGCGGTGGTCTGGGCGAGCGTGCTCGAAAGCAAGCTTCGCGACTTCGTGCCTTCCGCCGCCGACGAGGTGCGCGAGCTTCAACGGGCGGAGCGCGACCGTCTCATCGCTTCGTTGCAGGAGAAGGTGCGCCGTCCGCTCGAGGGCGCGCAGGGCATGCCGCCGGTCGAGCTGAGGCGCCTGCTCGATCGTTTGAATCCCGAGATGGAGCGCATCGAGCTCGCCTTCGAGCGCCTTCCCCAGATCGGCCTGGTCGCCGAGCGATGAGCGACGGCCGCACCTTCGACGCCCTTCGTCGGTGGCCGACGCGCGTGTTCCAAACGTGTGCGTCGCGGTCGATGGCGAGAGGCGCCGACACCCGCCGTGAAGCGCGAGAAGGCGCCTGCTGATGGCGGGACGTTTCGCCGTCGGCGCCGCCCGTCAGGTCGGCAAGATCCTCGGCGCGCGGGCCGGGGTTGGCGCGTTGCGTCCCTTGCTCGACGATCTCGACGATCCGGTGCTGCGTCGTGAGACCCACCTCGAGTTCCTCGACCTCGCGCTCGCGGTCGACGAGAGCACCTTCGACGAGGCCGCCCGACGTTGGTCCGCGCTCCCGGCCGGTGAAGCCTTCGCCGCCGTCAGCGAGCGAACGCGGCGTTGGGCGCGGGAAGGGCGCCTTCGCGAAGCGCGCGAGCTCGCCGACGCGGAGTGCGCACGCTCGCCGGCCGACGCGCGCGCGTTCTACCTGCGGGCACGGCTTCGCGGCGACGCCGAAGAAGACCTGCGGCGCGCGGCGCGTTTCGCCAAACGCGCGGGCGACGACGCGCTCGAACGTGTGGTGTGGGCTCGCCTGGCGCGGGTCACCGGCGAGCGACCCGAGCGCCCGGTCGACCTCGCCGCGCTCTCGCCCCGCGAGCGCCTGCCCGTGTTGCTGGCGCAGCTTCGCGCCAAAGGACGCTACGGCCGCGTCGCCGCGCTCGACGGACTCGCGGTGCTGTCGGAGTCGAACGACGAAGCGCTCGCCCGTGCCGCCATCGTCGCGTGTGCACGCCACGCCGACGACGAAGCGCGCCTGACGCCCATCGAGATCGACCGCGTGCGCAGCGCGATCGCGCGGTGGCCCGACGCCGCCGAGCGCGAGGTCGCCCTCGCTCGGCTCGCGGCGCGTGAAGGCCTCGACGAAGGTGCGGCGCAAGACCCGGAGACCGCGGAGCAGCTTCGTCGCGCGCGCCTCGTCCTCGAGTCCGGCACGGCAGGACCGCCCCCGGGTGCACCCACGGTCACGTGGCGTGCCCTCGACGCCGTCGCCGCGCTGCGTCGCGAAGAGACCGACGTCGCCGAGCGCATCGACGCCCTCTGCTTCGCCATCGACGCCACGCGACCCTCGCCCAGCGCGCCGCTGCTCACGCTCGCGTGGATGGCCTGCGGCTCGCGCGACGCCGTGCTCAAAGCCGCGGGCGAACGCCTCGCGTCGCGCCTACCGAGCCTGCCCGGCGCCCAACCCGCACGCGGTTGGCTTCGCCTCGCCGAACGCGTCGCCGACCTCCCGCTCGCCGCCAAGCTTCAAGACATCGCGCTCGCCCACCGCGAGCCCGGCGCCGCCGAGCGCGTCGCCGAGGACCTCGTGCGTCGTGCGTGGGAAGCGTTCGAAGACGGCGAAGACGACGCGTTGGTTCTGGAGCGACTGCGCGAAGCGAAGAAACGCGCGAGCGAGTGAATTCGACGACTTAGCCCGTTCTTCGTCGGCTCGAGCGCAACATCTACCCCAAATGAGGTAGACGTTCGTCGATCTACAAACCGATTTCTCGCGGTAGCCTGCGCAGCACGGAGGGGAATGATGCGGGAACGCGTCGAGCCGTCGAAGGAAGCTGCATCGTGGGCCACGCGAGACACCGCGAACGCGTCCGCACTCCTTCGAGGCGCGACCGCGGCGGACCTCCGAGACGACCACCCCACCACCGACGACGCGAG
>JACKEH010000050.1 GCA_020633125.1 Sandaracinus sp.
CGTCGAGCTTCCGCGCACCACCGGCCCGGGCCTGAGCACCGACGCGGGAACCCACCCCGTCGACACCACGCCGACGCTCCCCGGCGACCTGACGACGCCGCCAGAGACCACCCCGCCGACGCAGCAGCCGCCCGCGATGGAGTGCTCGCTCGCGATCACGCGCGCGCCGCGCCGCAACGCGCGCTTCACCGTGAACGGCCAGGGCTTCGACGACACCGTCGTCGTGCAGGTCGGTGGGACGGTGCAAGTGGTGCGAGCGGTGACACCGACCTCGCTCGAGGCGCAGACGGATCGCGCGGGCGAGGTCGTCCTCGTGCGCGGCGAAGAACGCGTGAGCTGCGGCCGGCTCGAGCTCTTCTGAGGGCAACCGCCACTGGCTCGGATTCGATCCGCGCGAGTGGCGGGATGCTCGGAGGTGGGAGCGGCCCCGATGCGGCTTGGCCCGTCGGGGCGCGCCGCTCCTCGACCAGAAGGAAGAGCATGAACCCGTGCAGCTGATTCGTGCTCCGCGCACGAACGCCGCGTGAAGTGGGCCCGATGCCACGACCCGGGGCTGCGCGTGGGCGTTCGCGCCAAGCGTCTTCGCTTTCCCCGGATTCTTGGGGGTTTCGTACGCGTCGCCGTAGGGTCGCGCCATGGAGTGGCTCAGGGACGTGCTCGGACGCCTTCGCGACGCGCTGCAGATCGACCTCTTCGAGATCTCGGGGACGCGCATCACCTTGATGACCGCGCTGACGGCGGTGGTCGTCATGGGGCTCACGCTCCTGATCTCGCGTCTCCTTCGGAGGCTCGTGCGCCGCGCGTTCGCGCTGCGGGGAGCGGTCGACGACGGCACCGTGAACGCGGTCGCCAGCTTGCTGCACTACGTCGTGATCTTCATCGGTTTCGGCATCGCGCTGCAGACCATCGGCATCAACCTCAGCGCGCTCTTTGCGGCGGGCGCGGTCTTCGCCGTCGCGATCGGTTTCGCGATGCAGACAGTCGCGCAGAGCTTCGTCGCCGGCGTGATGCTGCTCGCCGAACGCACGATTCGGCCGGGCGACGTGTTGGTCATCGACGGCAAGGTCGTGAAGGTGAGCCGACTCGGCATTCGCGCGACCGTGGTCGAGACGCTCGACGGCGAGCACGTCCTGGTGCCCAACGACTCGTTGGTGCGCGAGAAGATCACGAACCTCTCGTACGAGCACTCGGACGTGCGCGTCACGGTGATGGTCGGCGTGGCGTACGAGAGCGACCTCGACGTCACGATCGAGGCGCTCGAAGAAGCGGCGCGTTCGGTGAAGAACGCCGTGTCGCATCGCACGCCGGCGGTCTTCCTCGAATCGTTCGCGGACAGCAGCGTGAACTTTCGCGTCTGCGCGTGGCTCGGAAACCCGTGGGCGTCGGCGCGCTTCGCGTCGGACCTTCGCCTCGCGGTGTGGCGTGCGCTGAAGAAGGCGGAGGTCACCATCGCGTTCCCGCAGCTCGACGTGCACTTCGATCGTGAAGCGACGATTCGACTCGACCGCGCGGCTTGAACGACGGCGCGAAGGCACCTGCCTCGCGCTCGCCCGCGGCGACGAGACCGTTCTCGGGGAACCCTTTCGAGCGGCCTCTCGGAATCCGACCGACGGAAAGACGACGGCCGGCAACTCGGGAAGAGGGCCGGCCGCGTGAGGCTTCGGGAGGCTGCCGTCGGCGGCCGATCGGTCAGGGACGGTAGAGCGCGCGCAGGGCGTCGTACGCGGGGCGCGGCCGCCGATCGATGTCGACGATGCCCCACCACTCTTCGTTGAAGGTCGCGTCGGGGTGCGGTCCGCCGCCGGGCGCCACGCCGCCGACGTCGTGTGCGTCGAGCGAGCCCGCGCCGTCCTTCCACCACTCGTCGTTCCACTCGAAGATCGCGCCGCCGAGGACGAGCCCGTCCGCGTGGCGCGCGGTGGAGCTGTCGAGGATGGCCTGCGTCAGCGTGCGCGTCGCTTCGGCCTGCGCTTCGAGGTTCTCGCGCCCACCGCCCCGCGCGTCCCACGCGTCGGCGCCGTACTCGCCGATGAACATCGGCTTGTTCGAGCGCGCGGACCACGCGGCGAAGAGGTCACCGAAGCCGATGCCGCGGTAGGAGTTGATGCCCCAGGCGTCGACCGAAGGAATCGCCGCGAGGGTCTCGGGGCTCGGGAGCTCGCCGTAGACGGTCGCGACCGGGCGCGAGGGATCGAGCGCCTTGAGCGACGCGGCGATGCGCTCGGTGCGCGCGACCGCTTCGGCGAAAGGCACGCCGGTGTAGTAGCCGGTGTAGTTCCACTCGTTGCCGACGAGCCACATGACGACCGCGGGGTGATCCATCACCGCACGCGCTGCGTCGACCGCGCTCGTCTCGTGATCGCCGCCCCAGGAGTAGACCGTCATCAGCACCGAGATGCCCCGCGCGTGAAGGCGGTCGAGCACGCTTCGATCGCCGATCGGGCCGTAGGTGCGCACGTGCGTGATGCCGGCCGTCTGCATCATCTCGGCGTCGCGATCGACCGCGGCGGCGTAGTCGGGCGGCCACCCGCGTCCGCGCGGCACCGGGCTCCAGCACACGCCACGAATCTCGAGCGGCACACCATCGATCAGCAGGCGCCGCCCGTCGACACGAAAGCCTCGTTCCGGCATCGGAGGCGTGCCCGCGTCGGGCGCGGGCGTGCTCGCGTCGACCTCCCGCGTGCCGCCGCCGTCGGGATCGAAGCCGCCGCCGTCGTCGCTCGGGGTCGCGGCGTCGGCGGTCACGCTTCCGTCGGCGCGTGGGCCGGCGTCGCGTCGGGGAGAAGACGTACCGCCGTCCGGATCTCCGAGCCCAGACAGCGTGGCGTTGCAGGCGAGGCTCGGCAGGAGCGACGCGAAGAGGAGCGCGCGGGTGACCATCGCATCCGAGTGGGCGCGGGCTTCGCGGCTGTTGACGAAAAACGCAGCGGCCCGCGCATTCGAGTTCGCGCGATGCGTAAGTGTTCGATTGTATTGCGTGTTTTTGGCGCCTCAGTGGCGCCGCGCCGCTTCCACGAGCAGCCGTCGTTCGGCGGCCGCGATCACTTGCCGCGCGGAGAGCACCGCGTCCGGGCTCACGCTGATCGAGTCGATGCCGAGCCGCACCAGATGCTCCGCGATCTCCGGTCGGTTCGTCGGCGCTTGCCCGCAGAGGCTCGCCTTGAGGCCGTGCTCGTGTGCTTTGCGGATGATCTCCCCGATCGCCCACATCACCGCGTCGTCGGCTTCGTCGAAGAGCTCCGCGCAGGTCTCCGAGTCGCGGTCCACGCCGAGCATGAGCTGCGTCAGATCGTTGCTGCCGATGCTCACGCCGTGAATGCCGAGCTTCGCGTAGTCGGGGATGCGGTACACGACGCTCGGCACCTCCGCCATGATCCATTTCTGCAAGCCGCGTTGTTTGCCGAGGCCGTGGCGGTCCATGCGGTCGAGGCACGCTTCGAGCTCCCAGAGCGTGCGCACGAAGGGGATCATCGGGTGCACGTTCGGGTGTTGCTCGCGCACGCGAGCGAGCACGTCGAGCTCGACGTCGAAGAGCTCCGGATCGCGCACGTAGCGGTAGCAGCCGCGGAACCCGATCATCGGGTTCTCCTCGTGCGGCTCGTGCTCGTGACCTCCTTGAAGCGCGCGGAACTCGTTCGTGCGGAAGTCGTAGGTTCGGTAGATCACCGGCCGCCGACCGAAGGGCGCCGCGATGCGCGCGATGTCGCCCGCGAGCTTGTCGACGAGCTCGTCGCGTCGCCCTTCGGCGAGCAGCTTCTTCGGGTGCTCGCCGCCGAGCGCGCTCGTCAGAAGGAACTCCGCGCGAAGCAGTCCGACGCCGTCGACCGGGAGCGCCGCGGCTTCTTCCGCTTTTTCCGCGAAGGCCACGTTCACGAGCAGCTTGGTCGCGAGCGGTTCGATCGCCGCCGCGAGCGCGAACGCCGAGGGACCGGCCGCGGGCTTGGGACGCGTGGCCAGCGCGTGCGAAGGCACCGTCTCGCTCGGGCTCGGCAGACCGTTCGTGGTCGGTGCGAGCGGGGTCGTGCTGCCGACGAGGTCGCCCGCGAAGATCTCGCCGGTGCCGCCGTCGACCGTGATCAGCGCGCCGTCCCGCAAACGACGGGTCGCGTCCCCGGTGCCCACGACGCAGGGCACGCCGAGCTCGCGGCTCACGATCGCGGCGTGACAGGTCGCGCCGCCGCCGTCGGTGACGATGGCGCCCGCCCGACGAAGCAGCGGCACCCAATCGGGGCTCGTCATGCTCGCGACGAGGATGTCGCCGGGACGAAGCCGGTCGCCGTCCTCGACCGTGGTGAGGATGCGCGCGAGACCGGCGACACGCCCCTTCGACGCGCCGAGGCCCTCGAGCAAGACGGCGCCCTTCGCGTCGCGTTCGCCGAGCGTGGTGATCGGGCGCGCCTGCAAGAGGTGGAGCGTGCCCTTCTCGAAGGCCCACTCGACGTCCATCGGTTTGCCGTAGTGCGTTTCGATGGCGAGCCCGAGCTCGGCGACCGCGCGAAGCTCGTCGCTCGAGAGGCTGAGCACCGCGCGCTCGGCTTCCGGCACGTCTTCGCGATGCTCGCCTTCGGCCGTTCGCACGATGCGCTCGCGTTTGCTTCCGATGCGGCTTCGCAACGTCGACAGGTCCGCTTTGTCGACGACGAAGGTGTCCGGCTCGACCTGCCCGCCCACGACGACCTCGCCGAGGCCGTAGGCCGATTCGATCAACATGCGCCGCGCGTCGCCGGTGGTCGGGTCGCTCGTGAACATCACGCCGCTGCGATCGGAGGCGACCATGCGTTGCACGACCACCGCGATGGCCGGCTCGTCGGTGAGCTGCTGGCTGGCGCGGTACGCGAGCACACGCGCGCTCCACAGCGACGCCCAGCAATCCACGACCCGCGCGAGCAGTGCGTCGGGCCCGGTGACGTTCGTGAACGTGGCGTTCATGCCCGCGAACGAGGCGTCGGCCGAGTCTTCGGCGGTCGCGCTCGATCGCACGGCGACCCGCACGTTCGAGCCGAGCGCCGCGTAGGCTTCGAGGACCGCAGCACGCACCGCGTCGGGCACGACCACGCCCGAGAAACGCGCGCGAAGCAGCGCCGAGGCTTCTTCGAAGGCCTTCGCGTCGCCGTCGCGCAAAGAACGCGCGGTCTCGGCGAGCATCGTGCGAAGACCCGCCTGTTCCACCGCCTCGAGGTACGCCGTCGCGGTCACGACGTAGCCGCCGGGGACCGGCAGCTTCGCGCGTGTCAGCTCGCCCAAGTTGGCGCCTTTGCCCCCCGCCACGTTCGTGTCCGCGAGCGAGAGGTCGCCGAAGAGACGCACCCAACGCGACGAGCCTTTCGGCGCGACGCCCCCCTGCAGCTCCATGCCGTCGACCATGGTCTACGCGAGAGCAGGGGGTGTGCCGCGACGAAAACCTCGCCTTTCGAGAGGGCGCATGGCGGTCGGCGCAAGGCTTGCGCGGCACGCGCGCGAAGTCGGCGCTGCGCATCTACGACTTCGTCACCCGTTCAGTGCGCGGGTCGAACGACCGAGCAACGCGATCGCGACGCGCCGCGGCAAGACGCGCTCGAGCGCCCAGACCGCCGCGCGGTTGCTGCGACCCGGCACGAACACGGGGCCTCGTCCGAGCGCGTCGAGGGTGGCGCGGGCCACGTCTCGAGGTTCCATGACGGGCGCGACGTCACGCCGCGTCGTCGCTTCGTAGCCTGGCGTGCGGGTGGCTCCCGCGAGGCAAGCGAGCACGTCGACGCCACGCGGACGAAGCTCGGCGTAGAGACCCTCCGCCAAGACGCGTCCGAAGGCTTTCGTCGCCGCGTAGGTCGCCAGGGTCTCGGTGCCTCGAAGGCCGGCCACCGACGAGACCACGATCAGTCCGCCACGTCCGCGCTCGCGCATCGGCGCGCCGAGCTCCCGGGCGAGCGTCAGGGGAGCGCGAACGTTGACGTCGATCGCGCGCAGGAGCTCGTCCAAGGGGTGGTCGTGAAGCTCGCCGCGTGGCGCATAGGCCGCGTCGAGGATCACGAGCCCGATCGGCAGCTCCGCGGCGATCGCGCGCGCACGCTCCGCCAAGCCAGGCGCCGCGAGGTCGAGGGGTAGGGCGCGTGTCCGAACGCCGTGGCGTCGGGTCAGCTCGCTCGCGCGCGCTTCGAGCACCTGCGCCCGACGGGCGACCAAGACGACGTCGAGCCCGCGGCGCGCGCAGTCGTCGGCGAAGGCGAAGCCGAGACCCTCGGAGGCTCCGGCGACCAGGGCCCACGGACCGTAGCGTTCTCGGAACGAGGTCATGGCGCGTCGTACCAGCGATGGGCGGGTTGGAGCGAGCCGAAGATTCGCCGTGTGGCCGACGTCTCCAGGATCCCTCCATCGGGGAGGGGCAGGGGCAGGGCACGACTCGTGGGAAGCAACCCGGGTCTTCTCCAAGACCGTTTCGCAAGTCGACGAATCACACGCATGTCGGCCGCGACTCGAGCGAGAGGGGCAAACTCGAACACCCGATCTGGCCAAACTCTCGCCCTCCGAGTCGATTCTCACGTCGGGCACGGGCACGGGCGGGCGGGGCGTCGTGCCCGCGTGGCACGGGGCCTGCGAAGGTGTCCCTCCGGTGGAAGAAGGCGTGCCGCATCGTGTCGGACGGCGGAGTCCCTCGGGGCTTTCGTGCCGAGACGTCACGATCCGGGGCCACGAAGGAGGAGCGTCATGAGGTTTACGACTTGGCTTTTGGCCGGGGCCCTCGCCGGGGGGGTCGCGCTTCACGCCCGACCCGCCCACGCCTGCGGTGGGTTCTTTTGCGACAACTCCCAGCCGGTGAACCAAGCGGCGGAGCGCATCATCTTCACGCACAACGGCGACGGCACCGTCACGTCGGTCGTGCAGGTGCTCTACCAAGGGCCCTCCGAGCGCTTCGCGTGGGTCTTGCCGGTGCCCGGTCGGCCGGAGGTCGGGGTCTCCTCGAACCTCGCCTTCGCGCGCCTGCAGCAGGGCACGAACCCCTCGTACCGTTTGAACACCACGGTCGAAGGCCAGTGCCGCGAGGAGTTCGAGAGCGACTTCGGCAGCGGGCCGCGCTCGCCCGGCACGTTTGCGGACGCCGCGGTCGCGTTCGCGGACGGCGGTGCATCCGCGCCCCCCGTCACGGTCGTCGATTCGGGCTCGGTGGGTCCCTACGACTACACGACGATCGCGCTCGACCCCGAGCTCGAGGACCCGGCCGAGGTCGCGGTGCAATGGCTCACCGACAACGGCTACGACGTGACCGACCTCGGGCGCGACCGCCTCGGGCCTTACCTCGCAGCCGGCATGAACCTCATCGCGTTCCGACTGACCAAGGGGGCCGACGACGGCGCGATTCGCCCCATCGTGCTGACCTACACCGGCACCCGTCCGATGATCCCGATTCGTCCCACCGCGGTCGCGGCGGAAGACGACATGGGCGTGATGGTCTGGGTGCTCGGCGCCCACCGCGCGATCCCGACGAACTACCGCCACCTCGTGCTGAACGAGGCGCTGCTCAACTGGTTCTCGCCCGGCATCAACTACAACAACGTGGTCACCGAAGCCGCGAACGAGTCGGGGGGCCAAGGCTTCGTGACCGAAGACGCGCGTCCGTCGTCCGAGCTTCCGGACGTCTTCTTGGACTTCGAGGAGTTTCGACCCGCCGACTGGTCCGAGTCCAGCAACCTCGAGCTCGTGCGCAACCTCCTCTCGCGCTACTCCGGCTGGGACGGCGCCGCCGAGCTGCTCACCCGCTACGTCGCGCCGCCGGAAGGCATCTCGCCCGAGCAGTTCGCCACCTGCCCCTTCTGCTACATCGACGAAGCGCTCGTCGCCGACCTCGATCGCGAAGGCTTCCTCGCCGACCTCGAATCCGAGGTCGTGGCGCCGATGCGCGACACGCAGACGTTGCTTCGCTCGCGCCCCTTCTCGACGCGCTTCTACACGACGATGAGCGCGGCCGAGATGACGGTCGATCCCGAGTTCGACCTCAACCCCGACATGGGTCGCTACTCGAACCAACACGTCGCCGAGCGCGTGATCGAGTGCCGTCGGGACGTCTACCAGTTCGAGGCGCCGTGGCGCACGACGCTGCCGGACGGCCAGGTCGTGCGGGGCCGTGGCAACACGTGGCCCTTCGATCTGAGCTCCGACATGCCGGCGGTGCGGGTCATCGAGCAGGCCGGCACCGAGGGCGAGCCCGAGGAGGTCATGGACAACCGCGCCGCGATCTCGTCGGCCATCGGCGCGCACAACGACGCCAACCCGCCCGGCGACGTCGACGGTGACGGTGTGGTCGATCCCGTCCGCGGTGTGAGCCTCGGCGGCGGCGCCGGAAGCGGCGGTGGCTGCGGCGGTTGCAGCACCAACGGCAACGGTAGCGCGGGCTTCGCGATCGTCTTCGGCGCGCTCGCCCTCCTTCGTCGTCGTCGGAAGGCGGCCTGACGTGCGCCACGCTTCTTGGAAGACGGCGACGCTTCTGTCGCTCGTGGTCGGCGTCGGGATCGGTTTCGTGCACGTGCCGCGCGCCGAAGCGTGTGGTGGCCTCGCCTGCAACACCTCGCTCGGCCAGCCGGTCGCGCAGACGGCCGAGCGCATCCTCTTCACGCACAACGGCGACGGCACCGTCACCTCGGTCGTCGAGATCCTCTACGAGGGCGAAGGCGATCGCTTCGCGTGGGTGCTTCCGGTGCCCGGTCGGCCGGAGGTCGGCGTCTCGTCGTCGTTGGTCTTCGACCGCCTGCAGGCCGGCACCACGCCGACCTACACCCTCACCACCTCCACCGAAGGCAGCTGTTCGGTGCCGTCGAGCGGAGGAGGGTTCGGCTGTGCGGCCAGCGACACCGCGACGTTCTCGCCCGCGGTGGACGCTGGAGCGATCGCGTTCGGCGACGGGGGCATGGACGTCTCGGTCGTCGACGCGGGCCGTGTCGGTCCCTACGACTACGTCACGATCTCACTCGATCCGAGCTTGCCGGAGCCGGGCATGGTCGCGTCGGAGTGGCTGACCGACAACGGCTACAACGTCACGCCGCTCGCCAGCGAACGTCTCGGTCCGTACCTCGCGGCCGGCATGAACCTGATCGCCTTCCGGCTCACGAAGTCGACCTTCTCCGGCTCGGTGCGCCCCATCGTGCTGACCTACACCGGCACGCGACCGATGATCCCGATTCGTCCGACCGCGATGGCCGCGGCCGACGACATGGGCGTGATGGTCTGGGTGCTCGGCGAGCACCGCGCGATCCCGACGAACTACCGCCACCTCGTGATCGACGAGGCCCGCATCAACTGGCTGAACCCGGGCCTGAACTACGACGCGCTGATCACGCAGGCCGCGGACGAAGCGGGCGGCCAAGGGTTCGTCACCGAAGACGTACGGCGTACGCGGGACCTGCCGCGGGTGCACGAGTCCTTCGAGACGGCTTCCAACCACGAAGACTTCGAAAACGATCTCGACTACGTGCGCTATGCCGTCGACCGCTTCGCCCGCTACGACGGCTTCGGGGATGTCTTCGCGACCTACGTGCCGCTGCCGGACGGGGTGACGGCGGCGCAGGCGCTCTCGTGCTTCAGTTGCTTCGTGCGGGAGCTCGGACCCGACTTCGTACGCGAGGCTTTCGTGGACGCGCTCGATCGCGAGGTCTTCGCGCCCTTGCGCGACGCACAGGCGCTGATCCTCAGCCAGCCGGTGTCGACGCGTTTCTACACGACGCTCAGCCCGGACGAGATGACCGTCGATCCCGAGTTCGACCTGAACCCGGATCTGCCGCTCCTGTCGAACGTGCACACCGCCCAGCGTGTCGTGGAATGCCGCGGCGACGTGACTTTCGCGGAGGCGCGTTGGCGGGTCGAGCTCTCGGACGGACGTGTGGTGCGCGGCGACAACGTGAGCGGTTGGCCACTCGGCAGCGACATCCCGGTCGCGCGTGTCGTCGAGCAAGCGTCGGTCTCGGGCACACCCGAGGTCGTGCTCGATCAGAGCGCGACGATCGACGCCGCGATCGAGACGAGCAACGAGGATTACCCGCGGCGAAAGAGCGGGCGTGGGTGCGCGGCCAGCGACGGCCGCGGATCGGCCGGGCTCGCGTTGCTCGCGGTCGTCGGCTTCGCGCTTCGTCCGCGGCGCCGACGCGGCGGATCAAGGTCGTGAGGTGGCGGCGCCCGGGGCTTCGGCTTCGGGCGCTTCCACTCCGTCCCAACGCCGCGGCAGCTCCCGGCTGTCGGTCAGCTCCCCGAAACGCGTCAGCGTCACGAGCTCGCGCGTGCGCAGGAAGCGACGCGTGTGCGCGACGATGCGAACGAGCTGGTCCGGGTCGAAGCGAGGCGTCTCGCCGGCGTCGTAGCTCATCACGTTTCCCGAGACCCAGCGGTGCTTCGGGTTGCCGAAGAAGTGACCGAGCTCGTGCGCGAGCGTGATGGGCGGCGCGATCGAGGTGATCACGACGAAGTGCCGCTCGCGTCGCCACGGCAGGCGCCAATGCACGCCACGTCGCCATTGGGTGGGGTCGTCCACGTCTCGCATCGCGCGCACCACGAAGACGTTCACCACGCCTCGCTCGAGGTGCCGACCGAGCCGGCTGCGGTCCTCGCGGTCGTCGAGGTCTCGGTCGCGTAGCGCCACGAGCCCGACGGGGACGAAGCTCACACCGGCCGGCGCGAAGATCTGATTGGCCCGCTCCACCTGCGCGACCAGCCACTCCTTGTCGCGGACCAGCTCTCCGTCGTCGCCGAGCGCGACCCGGAAGCGAATCGGGAGCACCACCCCGAGCGGAGCGGGGGCGGCCGGCATGACGTCCGGCGGAACGTCCCCTTCGTCGGATCCTCCAAGGGTTCCAGAAGGTTGCGCGAGGAGTCGCGCCGGGAGGGCGAGCGCGAGCGCCGCTCCGAGGGCGATTCGACGCCAGCGCTCGGTCCGCGGACGACCCGAAACGGCGCGGGGGGGGCACGAGAACACGTGGGAACCGTTCCGCTCTCGGCTTCGGGATGCAAGCGGGGCGGATGGCCGCTCCCGTGGCGCTTTCCGACGTCGGGCTTTGCGCTTCGCGCTGCGGCGAATCAGTGTGCGCGGTTCACGTCCGCACCACCGGACGTGGTTTTTGGAGGATGGAATGAGCTTCGTTCAACGACGGGGAGCCCGATGGCTCCTCGTTTCGATGGTGGCCCTCGCGTGCGCTTGCGGCGACGACGACGGCAATCCCATGGATGGCGGGACGACCGACGGGTCGATGTCCGATGGCGGCAACGCCTGCGTCGGGGTGACCCAATGCGCCGCGGTCGGCACGACCTGCGCGGGGGATGCGCTGGTGACCTGTGCGCTCGACGCGCGTGGCTGCCGGATCGAGACCCGCACCGATTGCACCACGACCGATCAGGTCTGTGACGCGAGCGGCTCGGCCGCGATGTGCGTGACCCCGGACGTGTGCGCCGGCGTCGAGAACGCGTGCGAGACCGAGGGTCGCACCTGCGACGGCGCCTCGCTCGTCGTGTGCGCGCCCAACGAGGACGGTTGTTTGGTCGCGACCACGACCGACTGCGCCGAGATGCCGGGCGGCGTCTGCGACGACAGCGGCGACGCGGCGATGTGTGTGCTCCCGGCCGACCCGTGCATGGGCCTGACCAACGCCTGCACGGTCGAGGGCACGAGCTGCGACGGCACGAACCTCGTCACGTGCGCGCCCAACGCGTTCGGCTGCCTCGTCGAGACCACCGACGATTGCGCCACGCGCGCGAGCGGCACCTGCGAGCCCGGCGAGGTCGCGTCCTGCACCTTCACCGGCGATCCCTGTGCGGACGTCACCGAGTGCACGCCGGGCGCACCCTCGTGCGACGGCCCCTCGCTCGTGACGTGCGAAGCCGACGCGTTCGGCTGCTTCGTCGAGACACGCACCGATTGCACCGAGGCTCCCTTCGGGTTCTGCGACGCGGACGCGGCGACGCCGATCTGCAGCACCGCCGCCGTCGATCCCTGCATGGGCGTCACGGAGTGTGATCCCGTCGGCCGCACCTGCGACACCGACACCCTCGACGTCTGCGCGCTCAACGCGTTTGGCTGCGCAGTGTCGACGCGCACCGACTGCACCACGGACGGCGACGTCTGCGATGCGACCAGCGGCACTGCGGCGTGCGTCGACCCCTGCACGCTCGTGACGACCTGCGCGACCGCGAGCTCCTGTGCCGCCGGCGAGGTCGTGACCTGTACGCCGGACACGAACGGTTGCCTCGTCGAGAGCGGCCGCACCGCGTGCGACACCGGCACGATCTGCGACACGCCGATGGGCGCGGGGGAGTGCGTCGCCGACGTGTGCCCGGCGGCGCCCGCGATCGTGCTCGATTGCACGAGCGGCACGGTCTCCGGCGACACGGCCGACGGCTCGGCGAGCATCACGAGCTACCCCGGCTGCTCCGGGTCCACGAACTACGCCTCGAACGAGCAGGTGCACCGCTTCCGCAGCGCGAGCCGCCAGCGGGTGACCATCGTCGCCACGCGTGGCGCCGCCGACGGTGACTTCGACCTCTTCGTCACCCGTTCGGCCGAAGACGGAAGCTGCGCGGACGCGACGGAGTGTGTCGACGGGAGCACGAACTTGAGCTCCAATCCGCTCGAAACCGTCGAGTTCGTCGCCCAACCGAGCGAGCTCTATTACGTCGCCTACGACAAGTTCGGCACCTCGGGCGCGGCGACCTCTGCCTACACGCTCGCGATCACCTGCGAGCCCATCGTCTGCGGCGACGGAATCGTCGACGAGGCGGAAGAGTGCGACGACGGGGACACCGACTCGATGGACGGCTGCTCCAGCACCTGCACCGTCGAAGACGAGTTCGCGTGCGACGACGCCGAGCCCTCGGTCTGCAACCGCATCGAGTGCGGCGACGGCCGCGTCCAGGGCACCGAAGCCTGCGACGACGGCGACACCGACGACGGCGACGGCTGCTCGATGACCTGTGAGGTCGAGGCCGACTACCTCTGCTCGGGTGACGCGCCTTCGACCTGCGTGCTCGCGTGCGGCAACGGCAACGTGGAGTCCGCCCGTGGCGAGGCGTGCGACGACGGAGACCGCGACGACGGCGACGGTTGCTCGGCGACCTGCACGCTCGAACCGGGCTTCCGCTGCACGGGCACCATGCCCACGACGTGTTTGGCGCTCGCGCCGAACGCGACGTGCGCAGGGGCCGCCATGGTCGAGGAGACGTCGACCTACCTCGCGGCGAACCTCGCGCTCGGCGGCGATCAGCCGACCGCGACGGGCTGCGGCGGCGGCACCAGCAACCGCACGCTCTACTACGCGGTCACGCTTCCGGCTTCGAGCCGCGTGGACGTGACGACGACGCCGGGAAGCAACGACATCGTCCTCTTCTTCCTCGACGCGTGCGACGCGGCGGCGTGCTCCTACGCGACCGATGCTTCGCCGGAGCGTGGCGCGCTCGTGAACACGAGCGCTTCGCCCATCACGCGAATCGTCGGTGTTCGCAGCTACAACAGCGCGACGCCCACGACGGTCGACGTCTCGTTCGCGTTCTCGTCGGTGTCCTACGCGCCGAACGCGACCTGCGCGACGGCGACGGCGGTGACGGCGGACGCGACCTTCTCCGCCGAGCCGCTCGCGCAGGGTGGACCTCGTCCGTCGGGCTCGGGCTGCGGCACCGGTACCGGCGACGCGACCCTCTACTACTCGGTCACCGTGCCGGCCGGTCAGCGCGTGAACGTGCAGACGACGCCGGGCTCCGATCTCGTGCTCTTCACGCAGAACGCGTGCACGGACGCGGGCTGCGCGACGTCGACGAACACGGCGCCCGAGAGCACCGTGATCGAGAACCGCGGCGAGACCACGATCGTGCGTGTCGTCGGCGTTCGAGCGCAGGCGCCGATGCCGATGCCGACGCCTTACGACATCTCGTTCACCTACGAGACGATCCCGACGATCCCGAACGCGCTCTGCAGCGGCGCGACCGTGATCACGGAGGACACGACCCTGACGGCGCAGAACCTCGCGCTCGGCGGGACGCGTCCGATGGGGACGAACTGCGGCAACGGCACCGGCAACCTCGCGCTCTACTACGCGGTCACCGTGCCCGCGCGTCAATGGGTCGACGTGCAGACCACGCCCGGCTCCGACATCGTGCTCTTCACCCAGAGCGCGTGTGGCGACGTGGCTTGTCTGAGCTCGACCGACTCGTCGCCCGAGTCGACGCGGCTCGAGAACCGCACCGACGCCGCCATCACGCGCATCGTCGGCGTGCGCTCCTACGGCGCGGCGGCGTCGCCCTTCGACATCGCCTTCGCCTACCAGGCGATCCCGACGATGACGAACACCACCTGCGAGACGGCCACCGCGATCGCCTCGAACACCACGTTGATGCTGCAGGATCTCGCGGCCGGCGGGACGCGTCCGATGGGCACGAACTGCGGCGGCGGCGCTGGCAACGTCGCGCTCTACTACACGGTCACGGTGCCCGCGGGGCGTCGCTTGGACGTGCAGACGACGCCGGGCTCGGACATCGTGCTCTTCACGCAGAACGCCTGCGGCGACGTGGGCTGCCTGAGCTCGACCGATAGCTCGCCGGAGCGGACCACGATCCTGAACGACCGCACGACGCCGATCACGCGCGTCGTGGGCGTGCGTAGCTACGACACCGGCGCGGCGAGTCCCTTCGACATCACGTTCACGTACACGTCGCTCGCGTACGTCTACGAGCCGATCGCGGGCGCCTGCGTGGACGTGTCTGGCGGGAGCGCGATCGCGGGCGTGACGAGCGACGACTCGGTTTCGACCGTTCAAGCGCTTCCGATCGCGTTCGACTTCTTCGGCGCGCCGGTGCTCGGCTTCACGGTGACGAGCAACGGCTTCATGCAGCTGATGCCGGCCGTGAGCGGGACGGGGTCGACGTCGACCGGGAACGCGACCGTTCCGAGCTCGGGGGGCCCCAACGGGTTCATCGCGCCCTTCTGGGACGACCTCGAGCCGGCGAGCGGGGGCGCGGGCGCCACGTTCCTCGTCGACGGCGCCATGGGCTCGCGGCGCATGGTCGTGGAGTGGACCAACTGGCAGGCCTACGACGACGCCAGCGGTGCGCTCACCTTCCAGGCCCACCTCTTCGAAGGGACCAACGCGATCGAGCTGCATTATTGCTCGATGAACGCGACCACGGGCACGCGTCACAGCGGTGGCAGCGCGACCGTCGGCGTCGAGAACGGCGCCGGAACGGCTGGACTCCAGATCTCCTACGACACGGCCGGTGCCGTGATGACGGGATCCGGCTTCCGCATCACGACGCCCTGACCCGCGGCGCTGCATGAAGAAGAAAACCCCCGCCGAAGCGGGGGTTTTCTTCTTCATGGGCACGAAACGAGACGTTGGGGGCAGTGGCCGTCGGGTGCTGGCCCGCTAGCCTCGCGACATGACCCTCCGCTGCGTTTGCCTCCTCACGCTCTTCTCAGTCGTCACTGCGTGCACCGCCGAACCGCTCGACGCCGACCAGGCGGCGGTCCACGAGGCGGTCGCCTCGTCCGAAGTTGCGCTGTCCAACTCGTGGGTGGCGGGCGGCGAAGTGCCGACCTGCAACACGTGCGCATGCGACGGCTGCTTGCGTGGCGTGCTCGACGGGGTCGACCGCATCCGGTTGAAGTTGCGCCCCGAAGGAGCGTGGTTGGACGGCTCGATGGCGTACCGCGTTGCTTCTACGTCGGAGGTGGTCCCCTACGTCGCCGTCGGAGTCGGGTCTCCCTCGGCGCCCGAAGACTACGACTTGGTCCCCATTCAGCCGGCCACGGTTCTGTCGAGCTACCAGTCGGTCGTGGTGCCGGAGCGCTTCCGCGGACGTGACGTGTCACTCTGGTTCGCGACCTACGCGAGTAGAGGGGCCCGGCTGTTGCCGCCCTCAGCCCTACCACGCTGAAAGCACAGGGTCGCGACACCAGAATCGGGGCCGAGGCGTCGAAGACCTCGTGGTGGAACTCTCGATCGCCCTCGAAGTGCGACGGCACCTGCACTACGGTCCGCCCGCCGTGGTGCGAGACGACGAATCCCAGCTCGTCTTGGCCGCCCTCGAAAGGCGGCCCGAGGCGGTGCGTGCGCTGCTTCGGCTGCTGACGCCCGTGATTCAGGCGCGGGTGGCGAAGGTGCTCACGCGGCGGCCCGTCGCCGGGCGCGACGTGCGCCAAGAGGTGCTCGATCTCGCGCAAGAGGTCTTCGTCGTGCTCTTCGCGGACGAGGGGCGAATCCTGCGGGCGTGGGATCCGGCGCGGGGCGCGTCGCTGAAGAACTTCGTGGGTTTGGTTGCGGAGCGTGAGGTGCTCTCGATCTTGCGCAGCGGTCGGCGGAGCCCCTTCACGGAGGACCCGACCGAGGGCGAGGTGCTCACGGAGCGGCGTGGTGGGGGGCGTGACCTCGAGTCGGACGTCGCGTCGCGCAACTTCGCGACGGCGCTGCTCGCGCGGCTCGAAGCCGAGCTGAGCCCGCTGGGGCTCCAGGTCTTCGAGGCTCTTTGGGGGCGGCAGCTCTCGGTCGAGGAGACCGCGGCGCTCCTCGGCATGTCCCACGACGCCGTCTACGCGTGGCAGAGCCGGTTGAAGAAGAAGGCGCGGGCGCTCGCCGAAGCGTTGGAGTCCCCGCAGGAGGAAGCGCGATGACCGACGAGGAGCTTCTGGGGCTGCTCGGCGAAGCCGCGCGTGAGCGCGACGGCGACGACGCGCGTTGGGATGCGTTTGCCGAAGGAGAGCTCGAAGGCGAAGCGCTCGAAGCCTTCCTCGCCGAGGAGCGCGCGCGGGCGACCACGCCCGAGGCCCTCGCCCGGTTGGAGGCCCGCATCGAAGCCACGCGTCCGCTCGACGAAGGGCTCGACGCGTTCGTGGAACGTACCGAAGGCGCGATCGCGGCGGCGCCGTCCGAAGCCCCCGCCGCTCCGGTGTCGCCCGCGGTGCCGAGCTTGGCTGCGCGGCGCGCGCGGGTGTGGGGTGGGGCAGCCACGGTTCTCGCAGCGGCCGCGGCGGTCTTTCTGATCGTGCGCCCGGCGGCGACACCGGGCTACGAGCTCGAGGTCTCCGGCGGCGCGAGGACGCAGCGCGGATCGGAAGAGACGAGCGCGCGCTTCCATCGCGACGATCACCTCGTCGTGGTCTTGCGTCCCACCGATCGCGTCGACGCGGCCGTGCGCGCGCGTGTGCTCTCCGCGAGCGGGGCGCGACTCGACGTGCCGGTCCAGGTGTCCGTGACGGGCGCGGTGCGCCTCGACGTGCGTGTCGGCGAGCTCGTGCACCGCCCAGGCCCAGCCGAGATCGGCCTCGAGGTGCAGGTCGGCGACGAAGCGCCGAGCGTTCATCGGGTTCGCTTCGAAGTGCTCGACTGAGCTTCGGCTTCGACGGTGCCGGCCACACGCCGGAACCCGAACGCCCGACGCCCGCGCCTCGAGTCGAGGGCGGGCGTCGGGCGGTGGGCGAGCGTTGGGCTCAGGGAACCCGCACGTAGCTCGGCGGAAGCGGCGTGCTGAGCTTCCCGCCGTCGTTGCGCACGAACCAGACGTAGACGTGCTGCCCTTGGAAGCGCTGCGGCATCTGAACGTAGTAGTTCGAGCCGATCACGTAGTCGGGGTCGATGTCGACGAACTCGTAGTCCGAGGGATTCGTCTGCGACCCGACGCCGACGACGACGTAGGGGCGAAGCTGCGCGGGATCGTGAATCTCGTATTGGAACGAGTTGGTGATCGACGCGCCTTCTTCGCGCAGGCGCACCCGAAGCAGCTGCGTGCCGTAGAACGGAAAACGAAGGCAGTCCTGACACGAGCAGGTATTGCAGGTCGGCACGCGACCGTCGGCTTGCACGTCGGTGTAGGGGAGGTCGCACGTGAGCTGAGGCTCGTCGGACCACCAGCACTGCGCGTTCGTCCCGTAGGAGAGGTTGCCGATCGAAGTTCGAAGCTCGGCCTCTTGAGCCTCCGCCTCGTCGAAGAGGGCGGGGTCTCCGACCTGAGCGGCGCAGCCAACGAGTCCGAGAGCGAGGGCGAAAAACGAGCGCGGTAGCAAGGCGAACCTCCTGTGATGCCGGATCGAAGGCACGACGAGGCCCTCGGAGGTCGGACCTCCGTGCGCGCTCCCCGTGCGGTTTCAGACGAGTAGCACCGGCCTTCCGCGATGCTCGTGGTCAATTCCTTTCCAGACCAAATGCGAATCTCGAGCGTCGTTCACGGAACGAAATGCCGAAGGATTCCGGCGTTCGTGTTGCCGCGACGGTACGCCGTTCGCAGACGTTCCTCGACCGAGCGCCCCACGAGGTCGGGGTCGAGGAGCTCGAGCGCGGAGGCGTCGTCGAGGGGCTCCGTCGTCGCCACCACGTGCTCCGCGCCCGCCGCCACGAACGCGGCGGGAAGGGCGAGCTCGGTGCCGGTCGCGTCCACGTGCGCCGTGTCGCAACCGAGCAGCCAGACCTCGCGCGGCACCGCGGGCGAGGCGAGCACGTCCGAGAGCGTGAGTCGGTCGTCCGCCAGCGGCAGGCCGGTGTCCCAGAGACCGCCGCCGGCTTCGCCGTGGCCGGCGTAGTGCAACACGTCCGTGCTCGCCATCGCGTCGAGCCAAGCGCGGTGCGTCGCCTCGCGGCCTTCGAGCACCCGCACCTCCACGCCTCGCGCGCGCCACGCCGCCGCGGTGCGTTCGGCTTCTCGTCGTGCGCCTTCGAGGTTGCGGCTCGGGTCGGCCACGACGAGCACCCGGCGCGCCCTCGGACCCGGCGCGACGCCGCCGAGGTCGAGCCCGTAGACGACGTCGTGGGTCGCGCCGAGCGGGCCTTCGGGGCCGACCGCGGTGTGAAGCGAGAGCCGGCGCGCACGAGCGTCGGCGAGCACGCGCACTCGCGTCGTGCTCGGGAGGCGCGCCGCGATCGCCGCGTGCACCGCGTCGACTTCGAACGCGACCCGCGCCGCGAGCACCTCGGTGGACGGTGCCGGGCCCCGCGCGAGCACCGCGAGCGTCGTGTCGTCGAGCGGGAAGAGAACGACTTCGAGGGTGCCGTCGGCCGGCGGTGGCGGGGGGCCGAGCGCGTCGCGTAGCTCGGGGAAGCTCGCGTAGAGCGCTTCGAGCCGAGCCCTCGTGCTCGCACGGTCTTCGTCCAACGTGTGGCGAAAGGCTTCGAGCTCGACGGACGGAACGCTCCATGCGCTCGCGGCTCGCTCCGCGAGGTCTGCACGCTGACGCCAGTAGGCCTCGAGTGCCTCTTCGCCTTCCGTGGGCACGACGGCGGGACGAAGCACCGCGGCGAGCCCCCGTCGACGTGCGTGTCGTGCCGTTTCGAACGCGAGCTGTGAGAGGCCTCGATCGAGTGCGAGTCCCACGCGACGCCGCGCGCTCCGACCGTGGGTCGCCGCAAAGAAGCGGCCGGCGCCTTCGAGGGGAACGCGTCGGTGCCACTCATCCACCGTCGCTTCGGCGCGGCCCCAAGCGTCGAGGGCGTCGTCGGTTCGGTCCACGGCCTCGTAGACGCGCCCGAGGCCGTCTTCGGCGCGCCAGACCAAATCGAGCCAGTCGGAGGCACGCCCGCGACGGCCGAGTTCCACGAACGCGGCTTCGGCCGACGCGTACTCTCCCTCGCTCAACGCCACTTCGGCCTGTAGCTCGAGCGACCACGCGTTCGCCGTCTGGTCGTGAACGTCGAGCTCGAGCGCCCGGTCGCGCCACTGCCGGGCGTCGTCGAGTCGACCGAGGCGGAGGTACGCGGTCGAGAGCTCCACGGCCGCCGTCGCGGCGTCGATGGGCCGTTCGCACGCCTCGCGAAAGAGTGACCAACCCTCTTCCAAGGGGCCGAGCGCTCCGAGGAGCGACGCTTCGGTTTCTTCGAGCACCCCTTGGCCACCGAGGTTCGTGACGAACGTCGCCCGCGTGCATGGATCCATGCGTGCACGCCACGGCTCGAGCGTCGCCATCGCGGCGCGGCCTTCTTCGTGGCGACCGAGGCGATGAAGCGCGTCGGCACGAATCTCGACCGCGCCCGCGAGCACCACGAGGTCCTCCACGCGGGCCGCGTGCTGCTCGGCGTCTTCGAGCGTGTCGATGGCCTCGCGAAAGCGGCCTTCGGCGTGAAGCAGGGTGCCGAGCTGCATCGACGTGCTCGACCGATGAATGGTCGACTCGCCGAGCTCCTCACGAAGCGCGTCGAGCGCCCGCCGCGCTTCGCCCGAGCGTCCGAGCCGACGGAAGAGCACGAAGGCTCGCGCCAACGCGTCGGCGCGGCGCTCGCTGTCCCGACCTCCGAGGAGCGGAATCGATTGGTCGTAGAAGGCGAGGCATGCTTCTGCGTCGCCCCGCGAGAACGCGAGGCGGGCCCGCATGCCGAGCAGGAGGCCTCGCTCGTGGTCGTCGTGGGGTCGGACTTCGTCGAGCGCGGCGTCGGCGGCGTCGAGGTCCCCGCGAGAGCGCGCCTCGCGTGCGCGCGTGATGCCGGCGGGGACTTCGTACGGACGCAGGCGCAAGCTCGAGCGCGCGCCGGGGCGCTGGAGGACGAGCGGACCTGCGCGAAGCGGGCGTGAGAGCTGAAGCAGCCGCCCGCCGAGGTGTGCCCGTTGTGCGGCCGTGGCGCCTTCGACCTCGACCGGGGCGTCGCCTTCGACCCAGATCACGACGGCGTCGTCGCCGTCGAGCTCGCAGGTCTCGTCGTCGGGTTGGGCCGAGCAGCCGTGCAGCTCCACGCGAAGCTTCGCGAGCGCGACGGGCTCTTCTTCGCAAGGCGCGCACGCGGCAAGCAGGAAAACGACGAGCAGTCGAGAGCCGCTCTCGAACGTTTCGCGTTTCGTGGCGACGGCCTTCGGCACCCCGCCCGTATGACGTGAAGCGCGAAAGGACGCGAGCGGACCCGTCACGGCGACGGAAAGGCGAAGCGCCCCGCCCTCTCGGGCGAAGCGCTCGGCCACGTGTTCGGCTCCGGTACGACCCGAGCACCGAGCTCAGGCTCAGGGGAACATCTGGCGAAGGCTCGAGATCACGCCGGAGTATTCCTTCGTGATGCGGACGCCGGTGTTCGGACGATCGTCGTTGGCCGAGCAGGTCTTGCAGTGCTCCCACGAGACGATGCCGGTCACGACGAGCGTGTCGCCGTCGAGGTAGTGGTAGAGCGAGGAACCGCTGTGGCCACCCGAGATGTCGCAGTGAAAGCGGAAACGGCGGTTGATGCCGTCGCCGTCGGGCGACGAGTGCTCGCCGGCGGCGCACCAGCGCGAGTCGCCGTAGAGGCCGCGGCTCTGGCAGACCTTCGTGTCCCAATCGTTCTCCGCGCCCGGCGAGTTCTCGCGGCCACAGGAGGGATAGCCTCGGTTGTACCGGGTGCGGTTGGCGAAGTCGGCGTCGCTTCCCCACCAATACCAACCCATCCAGCCGACGACGTCGCCCATGCGCGAGGAGTGCGTGACCATCACGCCGATGTCCCACGGCGTCGCGGAATAGGGCATGTCCTCCTGACCGTCGGCGCGGCTGAGGAATCCGCTCGGCACCCAATACCAAGTCGGCGCGATGTTGGCGTTCGGGTTGTACGCCGCGCTGGCGCGCCACGCGTTCTGGCCGCTGCGACCGGCGTAGGCGGTGCTGCCACGCCACGCGCGGTTCTCGAAGTCACGAATGCAGTGGGCCGCCGTGACGATGTGCTTGGGACCGACGAGCGTGCCCGAGCATCCACCGTTCACGCCGAGGCTCACGAGCCGTCGGTAGGCCGAGTGGGTCTGCGCGACGTTGTAGGTGCCCATGAGGCTGCGGGTGTCGACGCCGTTCGACCAACCCTTGTGGGTCACGCCGTCGGGACCTTCGGGCACGTCGGGGATCGCGGTCGGATCGACGGGGTTCTCGTCGACCTCGAGGCCGTGACGGTCGAGGCTTCCGAGGTCCATCGCCTCGGCGTGCGCGCGCGCGTCGGCGCGATCGATCACCTCGTCGGGGAAGGTCACCTCGAACTCGTGACCCGTGGAGAGGTTCACCGTGACCCAGCGTGACCGCTCGTCCGCGGGCTCGGCCGCGTCTTCTTCGGTCTCGGCCGCGAAGGTGATCTCCGGCGTCTCGGCATCGCCGTCGACCACGTCACCCACGCCGCGGTAGCGGACCACGATCGGCTCGTCGCTTCCGTCGATGCCGAGCATCTCGCTCATCTCGCGGAGCGAGCCTTCGAGCGACGCGAGGTCGGCACGAAGCGCTTCGTCCACCTCCAGCCCCTCGGGCAGGATCACCTGAACACGCGCGGCGCTCGTCGCTTCGTCCACCGTCGGGTCGATCGTCGGCTCCGTGTCGCCGGCGCAACCGAACGCGCCGAGCGCGAGGGCCGAGAGAGTGAGCGCGAAACGCCATCCGTTCATGGCTCGTCGAATCGTCATCGGGGGTCTCCTCCGCTGCCGTCGTCGGCAGTCGAGAGGTCTTTCGTGGGCCCCACGTGGGATTCGACATCGAGAACGAAAAAAGAGAGCTCGGGGGCGTTTGGGAGGCACCGAGCTCGGTCGAGATTCACGGGCGTGCTTCGAGGGGCGCGTCCTCAGCTCGGCGGCACCAAACAACCCGCGAACTCGCGAAGCCCCGGCGCGTGGTCGACGACGGTCGTGACGAGCGGCGCGACGTGATGTCGAACGAGCTCGAGGAAGAGCCAATCCGCGAAGAGGGCCGCGCTCACGTAGACGAAGACGAAGCGAATCGGCAGCGCGACGTCGCGCTCGTCGATCGCCATCCACATCGGCAACGCGACCACGAACGAGAAGGCGTAGACCAACGTGCCGAACCAGAGCACGAAGACGAGGTCGTCGTAGCAGAAGAGGCTCTGCAGCCACGGGTTCGCGTTGAGCGCGGTCTCGGCGAAGGCGATCGCGATCGGCGCGATCGTCCACGGCATCCAAGCCCAGGTCCGGCCGGGTGCCTTCTTCGCGAGGAATCGAAACGCGACGCCCGCCAAGGCAGCGTAGGTCGCGAAGTACGCGATCGTGACGAGGTAGAGGAAGACCGGGTTGCGATCGATCGTCCACGTCACGTCGAAGCCGTAGCGCATGTGCAGGACGTCGAAGAAGAAGGGCGTCTGCGCGTAGTTCAGGCCGAAGGCGAAGAGGACGACCGAGAGGCAGAGCTTGGTGCTCGTGCGCGACAGAAACGGCAGGCCGCGCTCGCTCTCGTGTGGGCGTACGAGCGGAACGAGTGCGCCGGCCGCGAGCACGACGCCGAAGAACATGCACTCGACGTCTTTCCACGCCTCCGCCCAGCCGCTGAGCATCACCGCCCCCGCGACGGCGCCCCAGATCGGTGTGTAGAGAAGCCACCAGCGTTCGACGGCGGCTTTGGCGGGGTGGGGCGAGAGCACGGCGCGAGGGTAGCGCGCGTGTCAGCCGGCGCGGGCTCTCGACTCCGCCGCCGGTGGTGAGCGGCCGGAGTTTCGGCGACCCTTCGCTCATGAGGGGTCGAATCCTGCTTTCGCTCGTCGTGCTCGGTGGCTCGTTCGTCGGGTGCGGCGACGACGACGTCGCGACGGACGCGGGCACGTCACGCGACGCCGGCACGCGCGACGGTTCCGCCGACGGGGCCATCGCCGAAGACGCGGGAGACCGAGACGCCGCCCCGGGAATCGACGCCGGTCCCGGGCTGGCGTGCGCGCTTCCCACGCCCTTCGACGCGTCGCACGCCTACGCGCGAACGCTGCACGTGCGTGCCGGCGCGACGGGAGGGGACGGGAGTGAAGCAAGCCCCTTCGGCGACATCGAAGAGGCCGCCGCCGCCGCGACGCCCGACACGCTCGTTCTCGTGGCGGCAGGTACCTACGATCACGTGCGGTCCATCAGCCCTCGCGGCGAAGAGGGCCGCCCCATCGCGTTTCGCGCGGACGGCGAGGTGATCGTCGACGCGGGCGCCGGGAACACGGGCTGGTCCATGAGCGATGCCCGATGGGTCGTGATCGAGGGGTTCACGATTCGCAACGCGGGCGTGCACGGCATGAACCTCGACGACGGTGGGAGCTACGACTCGCCCTCGCATCACGTCGTGCTTCGCGACCTCACGATTCCGAGCGCGGGCTCCGGCGGCAACAACGACTGCATCAAGATGTCGGGCGTCGACGACTTCTGGATCGAGGGCAGCGACGTGTCGGGCTGCGACCGAGGCGAGATCGTCGACATGGTCGGCTGCCACGACGGTGTGATCTCGGACAACCACTTCGCGAGCCCGGTCGGCAACGGCGTGCAAGCGAAGGGGGGCTCGAGCGACGTGTGGATCACGCGCAACGTCTTCGAGGACATCCCCGGCCGCGCGGTGAACGCGGGCGGCTCCACGGGGCTCGAGTTCTTCCGCCCGATCGACGCACCTCACGAGGCGGCGCGCATTCGTGTCGTCGCGAACCTCGTCTTGCGTGGCGGCACCGACAGCGGTGCGGCGGTGGCCTTCGTCGGCTGCGACGCGTGCGCGTTCGTGAACAACACGGTGGTGCACCCGAGCACGTGGATCGCGCGCATCCTCCAGGAGTCCGCCGACGCGCGTTTCGTGCCGTCGCGTGAGGGAGTCTTCGCCAACAACGTCGTCGTCTTGCGCACCGCGGATCTTCGGACCTTCTTCAACGTGGGCGGCGGCACGGCGCCGGAGAGCTTCGTGTTCGCGAACAACCTCTGGTTCGCGGAGGACGAAGGCGCCGGGTGGGCCGGGCCGAGCTACGCCGGGACGGGCATTCCCGCCGGGGTCGACGAGCTCGTGCAGCGTGATCCTCTGCTCGGCGACGATGACGAGCTCGGCGCCGAGAGCCCCGCGCGTGGTGCCGGGCGAACGCTGCCCTTCGCGCTGCCGCCCGACCTTCGGGGTCGCTGCTTCGAGACGCCACCGTCGGTGGGCGCGCTCGAGTCGCCCTGAGGGCCGCGTGCATCGATTCGAGCCTGCAGGCGAGGGCGGGAGGCCGGCTTGCGGTTTGGGGACGTTCGAGAGAGGAGCGAGGACACGCGCTCCGAGTCGACGTCAACGCGACGTGAGCCGGTCGCCGCGGAGGCGGTGGTCCTCGTCGATCGCGCGATGCGCCGCATAAGCCGCCACGCCGAGGCAACCGAGCGAGGTCGCGCCGGCGATGAGGAAGAGGATCAGCAGCTGGTACTTCACCGCTTCGACCGGCTCGGTTCCCGAGAGGATCTGGCCGGTCATCATGCCCGGAAGTGAGACCACGCCCGCGACCATCATCGCGTTGACGATCGGCACGATGCCGCGACGCACGGAGCGACGCACCGGATCACGCGCCGCCTCCCAACGCGTGGCACCCAGCGCGAGCTCGAGCTCCACGCGCTCGCGATCCTCTGCGAAGGTCGAGAGCAAAGAGTCGAGGCAGAGCGAGATGCCCGTGAGCCCGTTGCCGAGGAGCATGCCGAGCAGCGGGAGCAGATAGCGCGGGTGGTACCAAGGCTCGGCGCCGACGAAGAGCGCCGAGCCGAGCACCGCGAACACGCCGGCGCTCAGCACGAGCGTGACGAAGCTGCCGAGGAACGCGCCCGCGAGCGTGTGGCTCGCGCGTTGAAGCGCCGCGCGAGTCGCGAGCACGATCATCACGCTCGCGGCCCCGAAGGTCAGCGCCCAATGGACGTGCCCGAAGATCCAACGCAGCGCGAAGCCGACGAGCAGCAGCTGCACCGTCGCGCGGACCATGCCGATCAAGAGCTGACGCTCGAGCGAGAGCCGGAGCAGCAGACTCGTCACGCCGGCCACCAACACGAGCGACGCGGCGCCCACGAGGTCGAGGGTCGAGAGCTCGACGACTTGGGTGTCAGGCATCGACGGCTCCTTCCGGCGGAGCCACGTGCTGCGAGCGAGTCGGGAAGGTGAGCGACGCGAATGCGCCACGCGCGAATCTCCACGTCGGGCGGAGAATCGCGTCGCGCTCAGGCACGGAACGCCTCCAGGTCGAGCGTGGCGTCTGCGGGCGCGTCGTGGCGGACGAAGAGAACCGCGAGGCCTTCGGCGACACGCGCGTCCACGAAGTCGAGCACGCACGTGCGGGTCTCGGGGTCCAAGCTCGCGGTGGGCTCGTCCGCCAGCAAGACCCTCGGGCCACCGAGCAAGGCCCGGACGAGATGCACCCGTTGCTTTTCACCGCCCGAGAGGCTCTTCGCGTCACGGTCGAGCACGTCGGGCAGCGCGAGCGCGTCCAGCCAAGCCTTCGCGCGTATTTCGTCGAACGTGGCGGTCGCGCTGCGGTACGAGAAGGGACGCGCGAGGTTCTCGCGCACGCTGCCTTCGAGCATCGTCGGGGTCTGCGCGAGGTAGGTGACCCGGCGCCGCCACGTCGGAAAACCGGTCGCGCGCGCCGACGCGCCCTCGAAGGTCACGGACTCCCCCGGATCGCCGTGAAGGCCCGCGAGCAGACGCAGCAGGGTGCTCTTGCCCAAGCCGCTTCGTCCGCGAAGCGTCAGCGCGTGGCCGGGCGCGAGCTCGAACGAGACGCCCCGAAGCAAGGGGCGCTCCGGCAGGGTGACGTCGAGCGAACGAACGTGGAGCACGCGCGTTGGTAGCGCGAGCGGGGCGACTTCACCACGCCTCGCGCTCACCCGGCTCCCTTCGGGGCGCGAGGCCGAAAGACTCGGAGCCTTCAGCGCGGGCAGTTGCTCTGCCGCCGCGTGTCCCGCGGGTCGTCGCAATGCGGGTCGCCGAGCACGCAGGGATCGCAGCTCCAGGTGCCGTCGATGCAGCTCGCGTCGAAGGCGGGGCCTTCGCAGCCGGTCTCGCCCTCGAAGACACAACGCGGCGTCTCTCCCGGGCACTCGGCCACGTGCGCGTCGGCGCCTGCGTCGTAGTCGACGAGCGACGCGGAGTCGCAAGCCGTCACGAGCAGAAGGGCGAGGAACCAACGCATGAGCGGGCCGAGTCTAGCAGGCGTGAGGTGGCTTCGACCACTCAACCGCTCGTCCGTCGGGGAAGAAGGCTCAGCGGCCGCAGTGGTCGGTCCGCCAGTACCCGGTGCACTCCGCCGTGTACCCGTCCGGGCAGCGCGTCGTCGTGCCGTCGCTGCAGCCGTGCGCGAAGTGGTCGCCGCAACACCCGGGCCCGCCGAGCTCCTCGGGCACGAGGTCGCCGCACCCGAAGTCGACCTCTGTCTCGTCGGAGCCGCAGGTGAGGGACGGTCCGGCATCGTCGGCGCCGGCATCCGTTTCCATGGAAGACGAAGAGCCACAGGCGATCACAAAGACGAAAAGACCAACGAAGCGAGCCATCTTCGAAGCGTACTCGAGCACGTCGAAGAGGGCTCGTGCGAGAGGCGAAAAGGTGGCTCAGAGCACGAATCAGTTGCACTGATTCATGCTCTTCTCTTTTTTCGAGGGCGCGCTCCCTCCCCCAACCGGCAAAGCCGGATTGGGGCCCCCTCCCACCACCGAGCGCCACGAGCACCGCACGGATTCGATCCGTGCGGTGGGCACTCTCAGATCAGCGGGTTGATCATGGTCAGATTCGAACCGCCCGCGTACCCGTAGCTCCCCACGTTGTGGTAGCCGTAGACCATCACGCCGACCGGCCGCGAGCTCTCGATGCGGTGCGTGCCGCCGCTCACCGGACAGGTCACGGCGGTGAAGGCCTGCCCTTCGATCACGCCGGCGTCCTCGTAGACGCAGATGCGCATGAACTCGTCGGCATCCAGCTCGCGCCCGTCGAGGTAGACGGTGGTTCCGGTGGGCGCGCTGATCACCACGTAGTTCGACGAGAAGGTCTCCGGCGCGAGCACCAGGTAGTTGTCCCGGTACTGCTGATAGGGCGGGTAGAGAATCATCGAAGGATCGCCGCCGTGCCCCGGCTTCCAATCGACCACCCAATCTTGGGAGACGAGGATCTGCTGGATGGACACCGCCGCCGACGCGTTGAGCACGAACGAGCGATCGGCGTAGAAGCTCCGGTACTCGTTCGAGTTCAGCGTGAAGCTGTCGTTCGGCGCCGGGAGGTTGGTCGTGACGGTCGTGCCGTCGCGGTCCGCCATCACACGGTAGATGTCGGGCTCGCGCCACGTCGGGTGATCGGCGCGCTTCGGGCTCGCCGTCACCACGAAGTCGCGGCCCCACGCCACGGTCGGGAAGACCTGTTCTTCGAGGTGCTCGGTGCAGCACCAATCGTCGGGCGCGCCGCTCGGATGCGCGGGGGCGTCGCGGTCGATCGGCGCGATGCCACGCTCGCCACCCGAGAAGACCGCGACCGGCGCGCTCGACACGACGACGGTTCCGCTGAGGTCGCCGGGGATTCCGTCGCTCTCGAGGTTGAGCACGTCGAAGGGCCCGAGGTTGTACTCGATGGTCTGACCCGCCGCGGCTGCCGCGATCGTGCCGCCGCCTTGAATGCTGCCGCCGACGATCGGTCCGCCGAGGGTGACGCGCACGTTCGTTCCCGGCTGGGTGCCCACGATGGTCACGTAGGAGTGGTCGGGGATGCCCGGCATGTCGCCGAGGATCTCGATCGGGTTCGCGGTCGGCCAGCCGATCACGCGGTAGTGCGTGTCGAGCGCCGGCACCGGGATGAGCAGCGACGCGTCGTTCGAGGCGCTCTCGACGATCGGGTTGAACTGGTAGGCGACGACCGGGAAGTTCGTCTCGATGCGGAACGCGTTGTTGGAGAGGAAGGTGCCGGGGCCTTCGGTGTTGCCCATCGATCCGTCGACCTCACGCGTCGGAAGATCGATCCGCACGAGTCCCTGCGGCGGCACGAGCGTGGAGGTCGTGAGCGTCTGCGCGGGCGAGTTCGGTGCGCCGTTGCTCTGGTAGACGAAGGCCTGGACCGTCACGTCGCTCGGGTTCGCGAGCACCACCGCGAACTGCTCGTTGCGCGGCGCGGTGCCGATGAAGCTCGAGAACTCGTTGTCGAGGTCGACCGCCATGTAGACGCAGCCGACGTTGCTGCGCTCGGCCGCGGCCAAGGCGCACGCGTCGACGCACATGCCACCGCGACACGCCTGATCGCCGGGGCACTCCGACTCGAGGGTCGAGCTCTGTCCATCGGCGGCGCAGCGACGAATCTCTTGCCCCTCGCAGAAGAGCAGGTTGGGCACACACGCGGTGCAGCCGAGGCCGGGCGCGCACGCTTCGTCGCAGAGGCCTTGCGAGACCGGCGTGCCCGACGCGCAGACGAAGCGCTCGCGGCCGACGCAGCTGATCTCGCCGTCGGCGCAAGGACCCGAGTCCACGCGACCGCCGCCGCCGTCGACGCGGCCCGAGGGTCGGTCGTCGTCGCCGCACGCGACGAGAAGAAGAAACGAAGCGAGGCCGATCTTGCGAAGCATGAAGCGCGCTCCCGAAACGTCGGCCGCACGCCGACGCGAAAAGCGAGGGAGGTTCTCCCTCGAGAGCCAAACGAAGGCCTCGCCGCTCCCGAATGCCGCGAGGCCCCTTCATCGTCCGAGAGCGACCGGCCCTCGCGACATGCGGAGACTCACGTTCATGTTCTCGGAGTCCCGTAATTTCGCGACGTTGTGGCGGTGCGCGACGCTGGTGTAATCTCCCGGACGTGAGCCGAGCCGTGACGTCGATGGTCGAGGAGGTCCTGCGTCCCCTCCTGCGCGCCGATGGCGGCGACATCGAGCTCGTCGAGGCGACCTCCAAACGGGTGATCGTCCGGCTTCACGGCGAAGCCGCGTTCGGTTCGGGTGCCCCGCACGTGCGATCCCGCGTCGTCGAGCCCGCGCTTCGAAAGGTCGCGGGCAAAGGCGTCGAGGTCGTGATCGAGAAGGCCGTGCCGAAGGCGACGCGTCGCAGCCAACCCGGCGCCGATCGACCGGACTGACGGCACACGACTCCGGCGGCGACCTGCTCATCGTGCAGGCGAAAAAGCCGGAGCGAGTTCGCCCGTTCCGTCCGCGTGCCGGTGCGCCCCCGCGTGCGTCCGAAGCGCACCGGCGCTCCGCGCCAAGGAGACCTGCAGGAATCCGAGGCGCGAGCCTGCGCCCGTCGCCCAGGTCCCAAAGAGGACCGGCGGGACCCCCGAAGGGATCCCGCCGGCTGGGGAGGACGAATCGAACGGGTGCGTCCCGATCGCGAAAGCCCGCTCGCGAAAGCTCAGCTCACGCGGCGGCTGCCGGCCGGCGGCGTGAACTGGAAGCGCGCCGTACCGACCTCGCGGTCGTAGCGCACCTGGCGCAGCTCGAACTGGTTGCTGTTGCCCTCGTGGTCCTCGACGCGAAGGCGATGCACCACGCCGGGAAGACGCGCGTCGACGAAGAGCACGAGGCGGCGCATCTGCGGGTCGCGGCTGCGCGGCACCATCTCGAGCACCGGGCCACTCCACCCGTAGCGGCGACCGTCGAGCAGACGCGTGCGGTACTCCTCGACGCGGCGTTGGCCGGTGAGGAAAGCGAACGCCGAAGGCAGGTCGCTGCTGCCCACCGCGGTCTTCACGTACTGGCCCGGCGCGCCGTCGTCGCCCGGGTCGTAGGCGAGGAAGTGGCGACCGTCGCTGACGAAGACCTTGCCGTCGTCGTAGTCGAAGCGAAGCCGGCCGGGCTTGTCGAGCACCAGACGGCCCGTCGAACGCTGCGTGCGTTGGTAGACGCGGTGGTGGTGCGTCTGCACGAAGCTCGCCTCGAGCGTGTCGGTCTGGTCGTAGAAGGCTTGCACCGCGGCGGCGACGCTTCGGGCGTCGGTGGCGACGGCGGCGCGGGGAGACGCCAACGCGGTCGCGGACTCGGTCGGAGCGTCCGCCCGCACGGCGAAGCTCGCGCCGAGGCCGAGGGAGAGAATCAGCGAGTAGGTGAGGGCTCGAAGCATGGCTCGGGTCCTTTCGTGCGCCGCCGAAAACCGTGGCGAACGCGGGCTTCGACCGGGCGCATTCGCGAGCTATTCACTGGGCTTCGAAAGCGTTCGTGAAGACGGCTTTCGAAGCCGTGGGGCGAGCGGGAAACGCCAACGGCGCAGGAAGGCGCTCGGAGGCGCGGGCAGGGCACGGCAAGGGCAAGGGCACGGGCACGGGCACGGGCACGGGTACGGGCGCGGCGGTTGCTCTTCGCGGACGTGACTTCCGTTCCGACACCCGCCGCACCCGTGCTACACGCGCCGCGTGCTGCGCCGCTGGTGGATCGCGTGTGTGCTCGGCGAGGCGATCGCGGTCCTCGTGGTCACCCTCGTCGGTGTGCTCGTCTCGCGCACGGTGCCCGAAGGCTCGCTCGTGCATCCGCTCTCGATGCCGCTCACGGGCGCGCTCGAAGGCGCGATCGTCGGGCTCGCCCAAGGCTGGGCGCTTCGACCCTACGGCCTCTCCTGGCGGCGCTTCACGCTCGCGACCTCGCTCGCCTTCGCACTCGCCTGGGTGGGAGGTGCCGCGCTGAGTCTGCTCGAGCCGGAGGCACCGCCGACCTTCGGCCTTCTGCTCGTCGCGGCCGGTCTCGCGGGCGTGGTCGTCGGTGCGCTCGCGGGCGCCGCGCAGGTGTGGACGCCGCTCCGCGACGAGCCCGAAGCGCGCGTGGTCTGGATCGTCGCGAGCGCCGCGGGGTGGGGCGCGGGCATGGTCGCGAGCGCGGTCGCCAGCGACGTGATCTGGGGCGCATTCTCGCTCGCCGTGCTCGGGATGGAGACGGGCAAGGGCGCGGTGGTCGGCGCGTTGGTCGCCGCGGTCACCGGGCCGCTCGCGAAGGGCACGTTCTCGCGGGACGCGTTTTCGGAGACGAGCCCACGCGCCGCGTGACACACGTTCCATCTCGCAATACACCTCGCGCCATGTCCCGCCTCACCGAGCTTGCCCACGCGCCTCACGCCTCCATCGACGACATCGCCGCGTACCTCGACTCGCTCGACCACGCGGGCCGCATGCGCGAGCTGTCCAAGACCTCGCGCGAAGATCAACGCGCGCTCTGGGTGAAGGCGGCCGCCGCGCCCGAGCTCACGTACGCGCACTTCGTCCCCGAGGGGCTGCCCCCGCTCGTGCCGGTGGTGCACCACGGCCGCAACACGCTGCCGCTGCCGGGCAACCAGAAGTTCTTCCGCAAGCCGATGGCGCGCCCCGACGACGGAAGCGAGCGCGGCTTCGGCTACAACGACGCGCCGACGCAGTCGATCGTCGGGCCGGGCTACTTCGTGCTCGTGCCGACCGAGGGCAACGCGGAGTGGGAGCGCCGTGGTGCGTGGGTCGTCGACTACTTCCAGGTCCCGAACGGCGCCGTGCCTTCGGCCTGGCCCAAGGTCGTGCCGAACACGCAGGGCCTGCAGCGCTTCGTCTACCACGGCACCCGCGACTTCATGCGCCGCCTCAGCGCGCACGTCTCGATCGGCGCGGCGTTCAAGGGCGAGAAGCCCCTGGACCACTACTTCACGCTCTGCCGCGAAGACCGCTGAGCACGCGTCGACCCGCGAGCAGTCCTCGGTCCACCGAGGCGCCGCAGACCCGAACGTGAATCACCGGCGGACGCGTGCGGTCGTTCGTACGGACTTCCAACGCGCCGACCCCTCGTGCGAGCCTTCGCCGGTGCACGCGGAGGGGCTCGTCGACGGACGCTTCCGTCTGGAGGCGGAGGTCGCGGTCGGAGGCATGGGTCGCCTCTGGCGCGCGCGCGACGAGCACACCGGAAAGCTCGTCGCGCTGAAGGTCATCGCGAGCGAGGACCCGGGCGCCGACGAGCGCTTTCGTCGCGAGGCGCAGCTGCTCGCGAAGGTGCGGCATCCGGCCATCGTCGAGCACGTGGCGCACGGCACCACGCCTTCGTCCGAGCCGTACCTGGCGATGGAGTGGCTCGAAGGCCACGACCTGCGCACGCACCTCTCGCGTCGCGGCGACGCCACGTTGCCAGCCCGCACCGTTCCGGCGGCGCTCTTTCGGGTCGACGAGGTCGTCGCGCTCGCACGCCGCATGGCCTCCGCGCTTGCGGAGCTTCACCGCCAGGGCATCGTCCACCGCGACGTGAAGCCGGCGAACCTCTTCCTCGTCGACGGCGACCCGGCGCGCGTGAAGCTGCTCGACCTCGGCGCGGCGGCGGTCGTCGAGGCGGAGCGCCGGCTCACGATGACCGGAGGTTTGGTCGGCACGCCCGCGTACATGGCGCCCGAGCAGGTGCGCGCGAACGAAGGCATCACGCCGGCGGCGGACGTGTGGGCGCTCGGCTGCGTGCTCTACGAATGCCTGACGGGCGCGCCCGCGTTTCGCGCGCAGCACATGGTCGCGTTGCTCGCGAAGATCCTCCTCGACCCCGCACCCACGCTCGACCCGCGGCACGAGGTCCCGGGGGCGTTGCGCGCGTTGCTCGATCGCTGTCTCTGCAAAGAGCCCGAAGGTCGCTTCTCGGACGGAGAAGCGCTGCTCGCGGCGCTTCGCGACGTGGAGACCCAACCGACGGGCAGCGGCATCACCCGCGCGCTCACGCCTTCTCTCGGAGGCACGGAGCGCCGCGTGCGTTGTGTCGTCGTGGGCTCGTTGCCAGCGTCTGCCGATCACCGACGCGTCGAGGTCGAGCGCGCGGCCGCGCGCGCCGGGGGCGTGCTCGAATGGCTCTCCCCGGGCTCGTTCCTCTTGGTGGTCGAGCCCCCCGGCGCGCCGATGGATCAGGCGGCGCGCGCCGGCCGAGTCGCGCTCGCGGTGCGGCACGCGGTGCCCGAGGTCGGGCTGGCGCTCGGGCT
>JACKEH010000051.1 GCA_020633125.1 Sandaracinus sp.
GTGCGTTACACGAACCTGCTCGCGCCGGCCGCACACCCACCGGTGTTGCGGCATCCGACGCCGCTCTACGAGAGCGCGCTGCTGCTGCTGGTCGCGTGGGCTCTGACGACGATTCCCACCCGCCGGGTCGGCGACGGATCCCGGCTCGGGCTCTACTGCGTGATCTACGCAGCGGTGCGCACGACGGTCGAGCTCTACCGCGGCGACCTCGTCCGCGGCGTCTGGGCGCTCGGCCTCTCGACCTCGCAATGGCTCTCGCTCCTGACCGCTGGCCTCGGTTTCGTGCTGCTCGCGCGCGCCCGGCACGTGTTTCCTCGGGGAGCGACCGCATGAGGATCGTCGCGTTCGGCCTCGCGCTCCTCGTGAGCCCTGCCGTCGCGACCAGCGAGGACGTGTCGCTGACCCCCTCCGAGCGCGTCGTGCTCGAAGCCGGCGCGTTCGTGCGCGGAAGCCACGACGCCGACCTTCGCTACGGCCTCGCGCTCTGCGAGCAATCGGTGGGCCTTCGGGGTCGCGCCATCTGCCGCGATCCCGCCGTCTCCGAGCTCTTCGCCGCCGAAGCCCCCGCCCGACGCATCTGGCTTCGGGCGTACGCGATCGATCGCACCGAGGTCACGCGCGAGTCGTACGCGCGATGCGTCCGCGCCGGGGTCTGCGCTCCGGCTCGTGTGTCGGACGGCGACCCGCGCCTCGGCGCACCGAACCATCCCGTCACGGGCGTCACGTGGCGCGACGCGAAGGTCTTCTGTGAGCACGCGGGCGGACGATTGCCCAGCGAAGCCGAGTGGGAACGCGCCGCGCGGGGCCCCGACGGCCGCCGTTTCCCCTGGGGCAACCTCTGGAACGACCGCCTCGCCAACCACGGCGGCCCCGAAGGCGCGGCGGCACTCGACGGCTACCGGCACCTCGCGCCGGTCGGCCGCTTTCCATCCGGCGCCAGCCCCTACGGAATCCTCGACGCGGCCGGCAACGTCTGGGAGTGGACCGCCGATCGCTACGATTCGAGCGCCTACGCCTCGGACGCGAACGTCGACCCCCGCCACGACGCGTCTGGGGGCGAGCGCTCGATTCGTGGGGGCTCTTGGCGCAGCACCGCCGAGTCCCTGCGCGTGACGACCCGACGACCGGCGGCCGAAGGTGCGTACGCGCCCGACCTCGGCTTTCGCTGCGCCTACGACGTGAATCCCTGAAGCGCGAAAAGTCGTCGTCCTCCGACGTGGGCAGCCTCGCCTCGACCTGCTAGGGAAGGCGCCATGCGTTTCGATCTCGTCTTCGCCTTCGGTCTCTCCGTGCTCGCGCTGGTGGGTTGCAAGGCCGACTCCGGCGACGCCTGCAAAGAGCAGAACGACTGCAGCGGCGGCCTGATGTGCTGCAAGCCCGGCTCGAGCTCGAGCACCGCGCGCGGCGTCTGCCAAGCGGTGTGCGAGAGCGTCGACTCCGGCCTCACGACGGTCGACTCCGGAGCTCCCGTCGACGCGGGCTCCGACGCCGGAACCGACGCGGGCTCCGAGGACGCGGGCGCCGAGGACGCGGGCGCCGAAGACGCGGGACCCGAGGACGCGGGAACCGACGCGGGCGAAGACGCGGGAACCGACGCCGGCACCGACGCGGGCATGGACGCGGGCACGGATGCGGGCGTCGACGCCGGCACCTGAAGCCCCGTTCACGACGTCGAGAGACACCCCACGCGCGGGCCGACCGCATCCCGAGAACCTGACAGGCTTCGCGAGGCGGCTCGACTGCGATAAGCTGGCGCTGCTCTGTGGTGAGCCGACGGAGGCGGTCTCCGTTCGGCCGACGATGCTCGCATTCGACCCACGATGAAGGTCTGCCCCACCTGCGGCGAAGCGTACGGCGACGATCTCGCGAACTGCCCGCGTGACGGGGCGGTGCTCCGCGCCGTGCAGGACCCCTTGGTCGGACGCACGGTCGGCGGTCGTTACCGTCTGATCAGTCGGCTCGGCGCCGGCGGCATGAGCGCGGTCTACCTCGCGCGGCACGTGCTCATCGACCGCTTGGTCGCGGTGAAGACCCTACGCCGGGACCTCGCGCAAGACCCGGTCCAACGCGACCGCTTCATCCGCGAAGCGCGCGCGGTCAACCGCGTCAACCACCAGAACATCGTCGAGATCACCGACTTCGGCGAGACCGACGACGGCCTCGTCTACCTCGTGATGGAGTACGTCGCCGGCGACTCGTTGCTCCGGGTGATCGGCAGCGACGCGCCCTTCGAGCCGATGCGCGCGCTGCACATCGCCGAGCAGACCGCGAGCGCCCTCGGTCGCGCCCACCAGATGGGCATCGTCCACCGCGACCTGAAGCCCGAGAACGTGCTCGTCGTGCGCCGCAAGGACGGCCGCGACTTCGTGAAGCTGCTCGACTTCGGCATCGCGAAAATACTCGACGCGCCTTCGCTGACCGGCAGCCAACAGATCTTCGGCACGCCCGGCTACATCGCGCCCGAGTACATTCAATCGACCGCCATCGACGGCCGCGCCGACCTCTACTCGCTCGGCGTGCTGATGTACGAGATGGTCACGGGCGCCCTGCCCTTCGACTACGAGTACCCGGGCGACCTGCTCGTCAAACACGTCACCGAGCAGCCCATCCCGCCCTCGGAACGCGAGCCCACGGTCGAGCCGGCGCTCGAGAAGCTGATCCTCCGCGCGCTCGAGAAGGATCCCGCGCGCCGCTTCCGCGACGCCTACCACTTCCTCGAAGAGCTGCGTCTCGCACGCGAACGCCTCGGGGGCCCCGCCAGCTGGGGCGGCCTGAGCGAGAAACCCGCCGCCCGCGAGGACTCCGACCCCGACGTCGTGATGCCGAAGGTCGACGAGGTCGTGCACCGCGCGTTGCTTCGCGAGACCGACTCGGCCGGCTTGGTCTACGACGACCGCACCGAGGTCGCGCCACCGGAGCTTCCCGAGGACGACGAGCCCCGCCGCGACACCCTGCTCGACGTCGATCGCCCGATCCCGCCGCCGCCGCCCATGGTCGCGCGCACCCCGTCGACCGGGGACCAAGGCCTGCTCGGAGTACGACGCTGGCGGGCACGCTTCGAAGCCCTCGACGCCGCGGTGGCGCAGCTGCTCTGCACGGAGCCGACGGTCTTGGACGACCTCGCCTTCGCGCTCGAAGTGCTCGAGAATCTCGAGTCGGGCGTCGCGACCGCCGAAGCCGCGCAACGCGAGATCGACAGCCTCGGCGAAGCCGCCCGTGATTTTCGCGCCACCCTCGGTCGCGCGATCGACCAGCTCGCGGTGAAGCTCTCGAAGGCCCGTGGGGTGCTCGAAGAGCTCGCGCGCCGACGCGACGAGCTGCGCGAGACCCGCGAGTCCGAGACGGCCCGGGTTCGTGACGGCGTCGGCGACGAAGGCCGGGCCGACGCGCTGCTGTGGGAGCTCGCCACCGTCGAGCAGGCGCTTCGCACGCACGCCCAAGAGACCGACGAGCTCGAAGCCCAGCTCGCCGAGCTTCGCGTGCAGCTCGAAGCGCACAACGAAGAGGTCGAAGAGAAGCACATGAGCCTCGTGACGACCGCCGACGTGGAGATGATCCGCCTCGACGCGCTCGCCGCCGCGCTCCGCCTGCCTCTCGAGCGGGTTCAACAATACGTGGAACGCGCCTGGAACGAAGGCGCGGTACCCCGCCTCGCGTGACGTTCGCGTCACGTGACGACCATGTGCCAACGTCCCGAATCGCCCGGACTTCGCTGGATACGCGTTTGACGCTCGGAAGGCGGCCGTCTAGTTTCGGCCCGCCGAACGGCGCCCGTTCGGATGGAGGCTTCCATGCTTCGCAGCATCTTCGTCGCGCTCGCGCTCGTGCTCACCCTCGCTCCCGCCACGCTCCAGGCGCAGCAGCCGAACGCCCAGACTCGAAACGCCGCACGTGACGCCTACGGGCGTGGTCAGACCGCCTTCCGCGAAGGCCGTTTCGAGGAGGCCGAGGCCGCTTTCACCGAAGCGTTCACGCACATTCCGAACCCGGTCGTGCTCCTCGGCGTCGCCGAGTCCCGTGAGCGCCTCGGCAACGTTCCCGGCGCGATTCAGACGCTGGAGCAGTACCTCGTCCTGCGACCGGACGCGCCCGACGCCGCCGAGATCCAGGCGCGCCTGACCGCTCTTCGCGCGACCCCGGGCACCCTCGCCGTGCAGTCGACGCCCGAAGGCGCCGCCATCTCGGTCGACGGCAACCCCACCGGCGCGGTGACCCCGGTCGAGATGCCGCTCCCGGCAGGCGAGCACGAGATCGCGCTCGAGCTCGAGGGCCACGAGGTCGCGACCACGTCCGCCAACGTGCCGCCGGGCGGCCGTGCCGAAGCGAGCGCGAACCTGACGGCGCTCCCCGAGCCGGAGCCCGAGCCCGTCGTGGAGCCGACGCCGCCCGCGACCGACCCGATCGAAGAGGAAGACGCGAGCGAGACCGCCGCCGCCGACGACGGTCCCGGCGTCGCGGTGTGGGTGACCTCGGGTGTCGCCGCGGCCGCCCTCGTGGGTGGCACCGTGCTCGGCTTCATGGCGCTCTCGCGGGAGGCCGAGTTCGACGACGATCCGACCGAAGCACGCGCCGACGACGGCGAGCGATTCGCGCTCTTCGCGGACGTGCTCTTCGGCGTGGCCGGCGCCGCCGCCATCACCGCGATCGTACTCTTCCTGACGAACGAAGCCGACGAAGACGACGACGCGAGCGCCACCGCGCTCACGGTCTCGCCGAGCATGGGACGGCGTGGCGGCGGGGTCTCCGCCCAGCTCCGCTTCTGAGCGTTTCGCGGAGCGCGATTTTCGAGGATGATTCGGCCGGATCGGGGCTAGGACATGATGCGAACGCTGCGTTGGGGGTTGTTGCTGGGGCTCTTCGGCTGCGAGTTGGTCGTGGATTTCGACCGAAGCCGCATTCCGGAAGCCGGCGTCGACGCCGGAACGATGGACGCGGGCGGACGTGACGGCGGAACCGACGCCGGGGGCGAAGACGCGGGCGACGAGGACGGCGGCGCCGAAGACGGCGGCACCGAAGACGGCGGCACCGACGACGCCGGCGCCGAAGACGGCGGGATGGACGACGGCGGCATGGATGCCGGCACGGACGCGAGCATGGACGTCGGCACCGACGGCGGCACCGACGCGGGCGTCGAGTGCACGATGCCCTCGGAGTGCGACGACTCGATCGCGTGCACCACGAACGCCTGCACCGGCAACGCGTGTGTCTACACGCCGGTCGACGCGATGTGCGCGGACTCCGATGCCTGCACGGCCGACTCCTGCAGCGCCACGTTGGGTTGCGTGAACGACGTCATCTGCGGCGTCTCGACCCCCGCGACGCTCGTCGTCGACGACCTCTCGACGATCGTCGTGATTCCGAGCGCGGAAGCCGCGTCGGCCGGTCACCTCGTCGTCTACACCGACGACGCCGGCTCCCCGAGCACGACGTCGATCGGCAGCGCGTCGATCACGGCCGGCATGCACACCAACGTGACCATCGAGCTCACTCGCCCCGTGGTGGACGCCGAGATCCTACACGTGCGCCTGCACCTCGACGACGGCGACGGAATGTTCGAGGGCGCTGGCACGGACGCCCCCGCGATGCTCGCGGGCGCCGAAGTGCGCGACTCCTTCGAGGTCGACCTCACGGCCGGCACCCCGGACCTCGAGCTGCGCATCACGAGCGGCAACTTCGTCGACTACGTCTTCGGCGCCGGCCGTCCGACGACCTTCGCGTCGGATCTCGCCACTGGCAACGATCCAGCGCTCACCCTCATTCGAGGCTTCCGCTACCGCATCGTGAATGCCGCCAGCGGCGGTCACCCACTCGCTCTCGTCACGGCTGGGGACGTGCAACAACTCTCGCAGTCCTCGGCGGGTGCCCTCGAAGGCGACACGGACATCGCGTGGGTCGAGAGTGGCAACGACGTCGAGTTCACGGTCGCCACCTCACTCGAGGTCGCGACCGCCTACTTGTGCACCAACCACTCCGACATGCGCGGCACGATCGCCTACACGGACTGACCCTCCTCTCCCCCGTCACCGCTCGGGCCGCCCCAAAGGCGGCCCGACGTCGTTGGGACTGCTATGACCCTGCCGGGAGGAGGTCGCGCTGAATGGAGCGCGGTCGTTCTCCGTCGGAGGCCCGCCGTGCGCTACGCCCTGCTCTTGCTGCTCGCGTTCGCGATTCCGAGCTCCCCTGCCGAAGCGCAGCGCAGCTTCGCGCAGGTCGCCGATCGTGCGAGCGAGATCCCCGGCGATTGGCAGCGCTTCGTGGCGCCGCTCTTCGAGCGCTGCGAAGGCCGCGAGGCCCGCGCCTGCGAGGCCCGCCGCCGCCGCGACGAACGCACCCTTCGCACGGGCACTTGGCTGATCTCGGTTCCCGCGGCCGGGCTCGTCGAGGTCGGCCCCTACGAGTTCGTGCGCGAAGGTTTCGTGGTGCGGGTGCCCGACCTGGTGCTTCGCACCCCGAACGGGTGGCTCACGACCGCGGCGCCAGAGGACGGCGTGCTGCCGGTGAACGTGTTGGCCGAGCGCTTCTTCGTGGTGCCGCCCGACCGTGCCGAGCGCTTCTTCGGCCGCAACGACCCGAGTCGTCTGCGATTGCGCGCCGTGATTCGCATGGGCCGCGCGTGGACCGCGGGCGCGCAGCGTGGCGTGACCATCTCGGTCGACGCGATTCAGGTCTACAACGAGAGCACCGGCGACGTGCTCGTGGACTCGCTCTCGGACACGGCCGCGCCTCCCGGCGGCGCCGAACGCCTCGCGGGCCGCATGCAGGTCTGGGACAACACCCAGCTTCGCGAGGCGCGTTGGCGTGCCCCCGACGGAACCCCGGTGCTCTTCTCGATGCGCGTCGAGCGTGGTGAGGGCGAGACGAAGATCCCGGTGCTCCTCGAGACCCGCGGCGTGGTGGCCAACGAGGTCGTGCGCTTCATGGCGCCGTGTTGTGACGCGAGCCTCGCGCTCATTCCGCGTGGCGAGGCTGGCGTGCTCGTGATCTTCACCGAGCGGCGTCCTTCGGCGGACAACCCCGGGCGCGGCCACGTGCTTCTGCTCGAGTGGCGCCAGGGTCGTTTCGTCGAGCGGGCGCGCTGGGAAGGCAGCAACGCCGAAGCCCCGCCTTCGTGGGTCACGGACCCGAACGCGGCCGTTCCCTGAGCGGGTCGGCTGCGGACGGGCACGGGCACGGGCACGGGCACGGGCACGGGCACGGGCAAGGACTCCGCCAGGTTGGCGTCGCCGAGGCGTCGGCCCACGGAGCGGCGCCGCGCTTCGTCGCCCTCAGGCGCTCGGCGCGTTCGCCAGCTCGACCTGCGCGAGCGCCACGATGCGTTTGATCATCGAGTGCAGCCCGTTGCTACGTCCGGGGCTGAGGTGTTTGTCGAGCCCGAGCTTCACGAGCACGCCTTGGTGATCGAAGCCCACGATCTCGGCCGGTGACTTGCCGTCGTACATGCGCATCACGAGCGCGACGAGGCCACGCACGATGTGGGCGTCGCTGTCGGCGAAGAAACGCATCACGTCGCCCTCGCGACGGCCGACGACCCACACCTGGCTCAAGCACCCCTTCACCTTCGTGGCGTCGGTCTTGAGCGCGTCCTCCATCGGCGTGAGCTCCTCGCCCAGCTCGATGAGGAAGCGATAACGCTCGGACCAATCCTCGAGGAGCTCGAAGCTCTCGTAGACGTCGTCGAGGGAATGCATGGCGCGGTGTCTAGAACCGCGAGCGCGGGTGCGCCAGCGCTCGCGGTTCTCGCCCCGCCTGGGCCCCGTCAGAGCGCGGCGCGAATCGCTTCGGCGAGCTTCGCAGCGGCCGCGTGATCGATGGCCTTCGCGGGCCACTTCACACCGAGGCCTTCGGTCGCGTTCGGCTTCGGGATGATGTGGAAGTGCACGTGGAAGACGGCCTGGTGCGCGCCCGGTCCGTTGTTCTGCAGGACGTTGTATTCCTTCGCGCCGGTGGCCTTCATCACCGCGCGGCAGAGGCGCGGGAGCACCCGACCGATCGCCGCGGACGACTCGTCCGAGAGCGCGTCGAGCGTCTCCGCTGGCTCTTTCGGGATGACGAGCGCGTGGCCTTCGGAGAGCGGCCCGACGTCGAGGAAGGCGAGGACGAGCTCGTCCTCGTAGAGGCGGTGACAGGGGATCTCTCCGCGGAGAATCTTCGCGAACACGGTCTCGGCCATGGCCGGGACGCTACCCGAGGCACGCGTCGCGCGCACCGATTCGCGTGGGTCGCCCCCCCACGCCGATGCCGAGCCCGTGCCCGTACCCGTGCCCGATTCGTGGGGGCCGCCCGAGCCGCGACCAGGCGCCAAACACCTAAAATCACGAGACAATTCACAAACGCTCGTTCGGCGCACAACTGACGCGAGACGTGGTCGAGGAGGCGCCGCTTTCCCGGATTCCGCCATGAACCACGCCGAACCCCACCCGCAATCCTCCGTGCTCTCGACGTCGCAGCCGTCTCCCTCCTCGCTGGCCCGCGACGAGCGCGGAACCACCACCGTCGAATACGTGATCCTCCTGGTCCTCGTCGCCGTCGTCGGCATCGCCGCGTGGAGTCACATCGGCACCGCGCTGCTCGAGAAGGTCGAGCTCGCCACCGACGCGATCCGCCACCTCGGCCGTTGAATCCGGCAAACGTGCGCCCGCGTCGGCACCCGTTCGTGATATTCCGGTCGTCATGCCTTCCGACGCGAACCTCGTCTGGATCGACATGGAGATGAGCGGTCTGGACGCCGACCGCGAGCGCATCCTCGAGATCGCCGTGCTCGTCACCGACGGCGAGCTGAACGTGATCGCCGAGGGACCGAACCTCGTGATCCACCAGAGCGAAGAGCTCCTCGCCGGCATGGACGAGTGGAACACGAAGCACCACGGCGCGTCGGGGCTGACGAAGCGTGTTCGCGAGTCGACGGTCGACGAGGCGGTCGCCGAAGCTGCGGTGGTCGGTTTCCTCAAGGAGCATTGCCAGCCCAAGGCCGCCCCCCTCGCCGGCAACTCGGTGCATCAGGACCGCCGCTTCATCGCGCGCTACATGCCCGTGCTCGACGCCTTCTTGCACTACCGCATCGTCGACGTGTCGACGATCAAAGAGCTCGGCCGGCGGTGGTTCCCGAAGGAGCACGACGCGCGCCCGCAGAAGCGCGCGCAGCATCGCGCGATGGACGACATTCGCGAGTCGCTCGAAGAGCTGAAGTACTACCGCAAGGCGTTCTTCAAAGAGGTCTGAGCCAGCGTCGATCCGACGCGGAAGCTCTCGACGCCGCACACACTCGCGCCGCCGGGCGGCGCTTCGCTCGAGGGACGACGGCGGACGACGACGCGTTCAAGGAACGAAGACTTCGCGCTCCGTCGCGCCTTCCACCACGTCCGCCGGCGAAAAGCGCATCGGCGTCGTCTCGTTCGCGAGCCAGAGCCGCGCTTGATCCGCGTAATACGGCGACGCGGGCCGGCCCGACTGACCGCCCGGCAAGACGTTGCGCCCGGTGGTCGCATCGCCGCGCAGCGCGACGACCATGCGGAAGACCGGGATCGACCCGAACGAAAAACGCGTGCCGGAGAAGCCGCTGTTGGCCGCGTCGACCACGAAGTTGTCGCCCGGCCGGGGAAAGCCCGTGAGGCCGAAGCGCGGGTCGGTCTCCGTCAGCTCGTCGGCCAGAGGGATCTGCTCGGTGGTGATCGAGAAGGTGTCGGCGAGGAAGGAGAGCGAGTCGTCGCCTTCGAGGAAGTCCGCGACGAGCGCGTCGAAACGCGTCGTGTGCCGGAGACCCCAGAGCCACGCCTCCATCGACGCCGTGCCGAAGCCGCCGCGCTCCCCGTCGCGAGGTGACGCGAGGAACGCGAGCGCGTCGGCCAGCGCGAGCAGCGCGGTCTCGATCGCGTTCTCCTTCTCGGGCGTGTCGAGCACGTCGAAGAAGATGCTCTCGCCTTCGTCCGCGTCGAAGCTCGCGAGCGAGAGCGGGTTCGCGGCGCCGCGACCTTCGATCAACCGCGTCATCGTGCGCATGCGACCGCCGCTGCCGGTCGGCGTGAAGGTGCTCTCGGGAAAACGCTCGTCGCCGAGCACACGCGCGTCGAAGGGGCCGAGCCACGCGTTGAAGATCGAGGTCGCGACCGCGTTCTCGCGCTCGTCGGAGGTGACGCTCGGGTGGTAGCTCGTGACGACGCCGCTCTCGGCCAAGTAGCCGCGATCGCGCCACGCGGCCAAACGCATGCGTACCTCGTCGAACGCCGCGCGACGCGACGCGTAGCCGGCGACGATGCGGCCTTGCCGTTCGGTGAGCGGGCCGTCGGTCTCGTCCAGACGCTTGGCCTCGTCGAGCGCCTCGAGGAGCAGCGGCGTCATCAGCTCGCCGAGCGGAGAGCGCACGTCCGCCTGTGCACGGGCCATCGCCTCTTCGTCGTGCGTCTCGGAGGCCGTGAGCATCGCGTCGATGCGCGCGGCGCGAAAATCCTCGTGCCAGGGCCCGCCGATGTAGTGCGGGTCGTTCTGCAGGTCGTCGTCCGCAGCCATGGTGCCGGGGTCGTTGTTCGCGCTGACCACCACGGCGCTCGGCGGATCGATCGCCGCGGGATAGGCGTCGGCCGGGACCACACAACGTGCGTCCGTCGTGGGAAGGCTCTCGTCGACGGTGCCGTCCGCGCGAAGTGGAAGCTCGAAACCGGCGTGACGCGTGCCGTCGATCACGAAGCCCGGATGCGCGCCTTCGGCCCAACGCCCGTCGCCGCCGCGAAGCTGCGCGCGACACGGCACCGCTTGGTAAGGCAGGTAGAGCACCGAGCCCGTCGCGTCCGCGGCGATGACGTTCTGCGAGTACGCGACCAGCGCGCCGGCGTTCGCGCGCATCTCCTCGACCGTCGACGCGCGCCCCCACGCGTCGAGCGAGAGCGCGAAGTTCGGACCGTCGAGCCCCGTGTAGTCGAAGCTCAGCGCCGACACGACACCGTCCGAGTCGGTGTCGCCGGGCACCACCCAGCGGCCGAGCACCCGCACCGCGGTCTCGCCGTCGCCGGCTTCGCTCGGGTCGTTCACCACGCGGCCTTCGATCGAGGTGATCAAACGTCCGTCGAAGGTCTCGAATCGCTCGACGGTTTCGGTCCGCCCCACGCTCTCGAGCGCCGGCACGTCCGCGACCTCGAAGACGTCGGCGATCACGACCAACGCACGCTCCTCGGCGCCGAAGCGCGTCGCGCGTGGTTTGCCTGCCGCGTCGAGCACGAGCTCATCGCCGTACCAATCCGTGATGTCGCCGAAGGCTTGGGTCTGACTCCACGCGACCTCGCCGTTGGTGCCGACCGCCATCACCGGCACGCCTGGGAAGAACAACCCGATCTGGCGGAGCCCCGCGTCGTCGCCCGAGAGCAGACGGGTGTCGACGCCCGCGCGGTAGAAGAGCGTCGGCACCGAGCCCGGGAGGTGTCCGTCGCCGGCCAACAACGCGACGCCCTCCGCGCTGCGGCTCGCGCCGACGGCCCATGCGTTGGATCCGAAGCCTTCGTCGTGCGACCGACCGAGGCGCCGCTGTAGACGCTCGAAGACCTGCCAGGTGGCGTCGAGGGTCGCGCCGAAACGTCGCGAGGGACTCCACGTCGCCTGCGGCAAACGCCCCCCTCGAGGCACGAGGCCCCAACCGCCGGCGCTCGCGTAGCCGCGGCTGTTGGTCACCCGAAAGAACGCGTCGCGCATGCCCGCTTCTCGAAGCGTCGCGCCGACCACACCGTCGTAGCGCGTCGGGTCGTCGAGACGCTCGAGCCCACGTTGTCGGCCGACGTCGGTGGTCTCGAAGCCGAGCTGGTAGGTGATGGTCGCGCTCAAGGCCGCGATGTCGCGCAGAGTCATCGGCGCCATCAGCTCGCCGGGGTTGCGCACGCCGAGCAAGAGCGCGGCGAGCTCGAGCTCTTGGGGCGCCGGGGCACGTCGCGCGCGCACGTCGTCGGCGTACGTGGTCGCCCCCTCCGCGAACGCGGTGAAGCGGGCGCGCTGGCTCTCGGTGAATCGCGCGAGGGTGCGCTCGAGCACCACCGTCATGCCCGTGCCGCGCGACTCGAGGTCGGTCGCGAGGCCGGGCTCGCCGAGCAGCTCCGAGATGCGCCCCGCCGACAGACGCCGCGCCATGTCCATCTCGAACCAACGGTCGCGCGCGACCACGTAGCCGAGCACCCGCGCCGCGTCTTCTTCGGTCGCTGCGTAGACGTGGGGCACGTGGCTCTCCGTGAAGACCACGTGCGCCGGGCCCGAGAGGCCGGGCAACGACAGGCGCGCGGTCTCGGGGACCTCGCCGACCACCGGCGGCGTGGGCACCGGGTCGCCCGCGTCCAGGAGGGCGTCCGAGGTGGCGTCCCCGCTTCCCGCGTCGGCCGGCGAGACGTCGTCGTCCCCACACGCGAAACACGCCAGGACCCCGAGCACGAGCACGTAACGGAGGGTCGCTTCGTTCGTCCCTGCGGACCTGCTACCGTCTTGCTCGCATCGAGCGGCCATGACCCTGCTCCTCCTGTACACGAGCCTCGCCCTCGGCTGCTCGTTCCTCTGCTCGATCCTCGAGGCGACGCTGCTCAGCGTCTCGCCGTCTTCGTCGCGCGCCTCCAGGAGGAACGGCCCACGGTCGGCGCCGCCCTTCACGCGCTCAAGGACGACGTCGACCGCCCCCTGGCGGCCATCCTCGGATTGAACACCATCGCCAACACCGCGGGGGCAGCCGCGATCGGCGTGCAAGCCACCGAGGTCTTCGGCGACGCCTGGCTCGGCGCGGTCAGCGGCGTGCTGACCCTGCTCATCCTGGTCTTCTCCGAGATCGTCCCCAAGACCCTGGGCGCCTCGCATTGGCGCAAGCTCGCGCCCTTCGCCGCGCGGGTCTTGCCGGTGATGATCGTGCTGCTCTCGCCGATCGTCGGGCTCAGCCGCTACGTCACGCGCATGCTCAAGAGCGGCTCGCAGGCGCCCTCGACGGTGTCGAAGGAAGAGCTCGCGGCGCTCGCCCGGCTCGGCGAGCAACAAGGCGTCATTCACGCGTCGGAGTCGCGCATCCTCGCGAACCTCTTCCGGGTCAACGAGCTGCGCACACGCGACATCATGACGCCACGCACCGTGATGTTCGCGTTGCCCGCGACCACGACGGTCGGCGATCTGGTGCCGCGCGGGAAGCTCGCGCCGGGCGAGCGCATCGAAGACACGCGGCAGCGCAGCACGATGATCTTCTCGCGCATTCCCGTGTACCGCGACACGCCGGACGACGTGCTCGGCTTCGTGCTCAAGGACGTGCTCTTCCTGAACGCCGCGCGCGGGGAGCTCGACAAGCCGGTCGCGGACCTGGTGCGTCCGCTCAGCGTCGTGCCCGACTCCTTGCCAGTGCCCGCGCTCTTCGACCGCCTGGTGTCCGCGCGTCAGCACATCGCGCTCGTGGTCGACGAATACGGCGGCGTCGACGGCATCGTCACGATGGAAGACGTGATCGAGACCCTTCTCGGGCTCGAGATCGTCGACGAAGCCGACCGCACGGTGGACATGCGCGAGATGGCGCGGCGGCGTTGGCGCGAGCGCCGCGATCGGCTCGGGATGCCGCTCGAAGAATGAAGCGCTCCCCCTCTGCCCTCGGATCTTGCTAGAAAGGGCCGCCATGGGACCGAGGCAAGCGCCCTGCCCCAACTGCGGGGGACCGATCGAGCTCAAGCTCGGCGTGAGCCACGCGTGCGTGTGCCCCTATTGCCGCTTCGCGGTGGTGCGCACCGACCGTGACCTGCAGTCGATCGGCAAGGTCAGCGATCTGGTGCCGACCGCGCCCGAGCTCGCGACCGGCGACCGCGCGTACTTCGAGGGCGACGAGCTCGTCGTGGGTGGGCGCATTCAGCTCGACCACGGCCGCGGGCCTTGGGACGAGTTCTACGTCGCGAGCTCGCGCACGCAGTCGTGGGGCTGGCTCGCGAAAGCGCAGGGTCGCTGGTACCTGACCGCGGCGGTGACGACGAGCGGCCCCGTGCCTTCGTGGCAGACGCTGCGTCCCGGCGCGCAAGGCCCCTTCCTCCCCGGCATTCCCGGCATGTGGTCGGTGGCCGAGCAAGGCCAGTCGCGCACGTTGAGCGCCGAGGGCGAGCTGCCTTACCCGGTGCGTGGCGGCGAGCAAGGCTGGTACGTCGACCTCGAAGGGCCGAACGGCGCGTTCGCGACGATCGACTACGGCGACGGCCAGCAGGCGCCGAGCGTCTTCGTCGGCAAGGTGCTCTCGCCCGAGCAGCTCCGTCTCGAGCGCGCGAACCCGCAGCGGCCGATCGAGAAGGTGGACACCTCACGCCTTCGTTGCCCGAGCTGCGGTGCGCCCGTGCCGCTGCTCGTGCCCGATCGCGCCGAGCGCGCCGGTTGTGGCCATTGCGGCGCGCTGCTCGACTACGACAAGGGCGCGTTTCGCGTGCTCGCCGCGATGGAGAAGGCGCGCTCGCGTGCGCTCATCCCGCTCGGCAAAGAAGGCACGCTGCTCGGCGAGCAGGTCGTCTGCCTCGCGTTCATGGAGCGCGCGACCTGGGTCGACGGCATGGAGTTCCGTTGGCGCGAATACCTCCTCTACTCGGAAGCCAAGGGCTACCGCTGGTTGATGGAGGACAACGGCCACTGGACCTGGATGGAGCCGGTGAGCAGCGGCGAGCTCGGGCGGGACGGCGGCGGCGTGTCGTGCCAAGGGCGACGTCACCGGCTCTTCTCGCAACAGAACGTCAGCGTGGTCGGCGTCGTCGGTGAGCTCTACTGGAAGGTCGAAGCGGGCGAGACGACCTACACCTCCGACTACATCGCGCCGCCCTCATGCTCAGCGAGGAGCGCAGCTCCAGCGAGGTGAACTGGAGCGTCGGCCGCTACGTCGAGCCCGAAGAGATTCAGAAGGCGTTCGGGCTCGAAGGCGCCATGCCGCCGCGCGTGGGCGTCGGCTTCTGCCAGCCGAACCCGCACTCGCTGAAGTTCGCGGGCGCGGTCGCGGGCCTCTTGATGCCGCTGCTCTGCGTGCTCTTCATGTTCTTCGAGGTCGTCGGCCAACACCCGCACGTCGCGAGCCTCGACGTGACGATGCCGCCGGTGCCGGGGCCCTACGAGGCGGCCCCGCCGGTGCGCAGCACGCCCTTCACCGTCGATCACGGGCCGACCACGCTGCGTGTCGATCTGCAGACGAACGCGCAGAACCAATACGTCGGCGTCGACGCCGCGCTCGTGAACCAGACCAGCGGCGAGACGCAGCACTTCTTCGTCGATACCGGCTACTACACCGGCTACGACGGCGAGCGCTGGAGCGAGGGCTCGCAGAGTACGCGGGTCTACGTCGACCGCGTCACGCCGGGCCCCTACGTGCTCGAGCTCGCACCACTCTGGGAGACCCATCCGCAGCCGGGCGGGCCGACGACGCTGACGCCGCCGAGCGCGACGCTGAACGTCTTCTGCCACGAACGAAGCCCGGTCTCGTTCTGCGGCGCGTTCTTGTTGTTGCTCCTGCCTTTCGCGTGGACCGCGATGCGGCGTGGGCAGTTCGAAGCGAAGCGCAAAGAGAACTCGAACCTCTGATGGGGTCGGTGGGCGCGAGGACGGAATCGTCGTGCTAGGGTTCGCCTCGTGAAGCTGCTCTACCCGCTCTTCGGGCTCACCGTCATCGGCGGCTACGCCGGGCTCCAGCTCACCGGTACCGACCCCTTCGCGGCCGGCACCGAGCGGGTGTCTGCGCCGCCGGGTGTGCACGCGGCCGCCGGTCCGCGGCGCACGGGCGTCGGTTACGTCGGACGCTCGTACCGCTACGGGAAGTGAGCCCCAGCGGGCGCGAGCCCCAGCGGACTGTGAGCCGCTGCGGGCTGTGAGCCGGCGGGGAGCGAGCCTCTGAGAGAGCCGAACGCCCGCGAGCAATGAGCTGGGCGTCGAGTGCAGGCCCGCCTCACTCGCAGCGCGCGTCGACTCCGTCCGCGTAGAGCGTCGCGCGCCCGTCGCGCGCGTGCGAGGCGAGAAAACACGCGTAGCGGCGCTTGAGGTCGTCGTGCTCGAACGGGACGTAGTGTCCGTCGACGCCTTCGCGTTGCGCGCGCTGCAGCATCACCGAGGTCACCTCGCCACGAACGTTGCCGCGCACTGGCGTCCCGAGGCCGCGGAGCCCGACCAGCGTGTATTCGTCCTCCCACGTCGGCTCCACGGCGGGCAGCGCGAGGTCGGCGCCGAGCGACATGCCTTGCGAGTGGATCATGCGCGGGAAGTGGTAGGTGTCGACGATGCCCGCGACGAGCAGCACGTCCTTCGCGTCGCCTTCGGGCGCGAGCGCCGTCACGCGGCCCCAGCTCATCACCTCGACGCTGGCGAGCACGGTCTGAAAGAGCGTGAGCTCGACGTCGTGATGTTCGACCACGTCGCCTTCGCGAAGCCGTAGGAAGACCTTCGCGACGTCGCGCAGCACGAAGGGCGAGTCGGCGTCGGCGACGTTGTAGATCCAGCTGCCACCCGTGCCGCTGAGGACCGCCGCGCGGATGCGCGGCTCGAGCGGCAACGCGACCGATCCGACCGTGCCGCCCGTGCTGTGGCCCTGCAGGTAGACGCGCTCGGCGTCGAAGCGAAACGCCGCCTCGTCGGTGCTCGCGCCAGGGCAGAGCGCGGGATCGACACGCATCGCGGCGACCGCGGCCGTGAGCGTCGTGAAGTCGAGCGTCGCCTGCTGCAGGTTGCCGCGGAACGCGCGCAGGTTGGCGACGTTCCAGAAGTCGAAGGTGCCTTCGCGTCCCGACGGGTTTCGTTCGGCGGTGAGCGGCGCGGCGATGGCGGCGGCGGCGAGCCCCACGTCCGCGTAGAAGAGCGCGGGACCTCGCCCCGCCGGGCCGAGCCCGAGGTCCGGGTCTTCGGCGACGCGTGTGCGATCGACGACCTGCCGGCTCGTGCCGCCCGCACCGGCCGCGTAGAGCACGAGCGGGTAGCCGCCTTCGGGCATCGGTGACTTCGGAATCGCCACGGTGAAGACCGCGTCGTCGTGGCCCTGCACGATCGGCGCGCCGGTCGCGTCGAGCGCGATGGCCCCGTCGGGAACGTCCTCGTAGGGCTTGGGACCGGCTTGAAAGATCGGGACCGAGAGGCGGCCCTCGAGCACGCAATACGTCTCGTAGTCGTCGGTGCGCACGAGGTCGGTGGGCGTCGGGGTCGGCAACGCGTCGATGGCGTCGCGCCAAGCGCGCAGTCGCGTGAAGGGGTCGCCGGTCGGGAAGACGGTCGCGGCGAAGACCTGCTCGCGCGGCACGACCTCGAAGAGCGCACGCCACGCCGCGTCGTCGAGCGTGTCGAGGGCTTCGGGCCGTCGCAGCGCCCGCCCGTCCACGTCGCGTGCGCGCGAGGTGACGACGACGGCGTGAAGCGTACGAGGCGGAAGCACGACGCCCGGAAAGGGCCAGACCGAGAGCACGTTCTCGGGGGCGTACGACTGCGCCTCGGCGCGAAAGACCACTTCGACCGGGTAGCGACGTCCGCGGGTGGGCGAGCTCGGGTCGACGTCGATCAGAAAGACCGCGCTCTCGTCGGCCACCGAAGCCGCCGGAGTGGCGGGAAGCGTCGTCGCGTCGAGCGCTCCGTCGAAGGGAAGGAAGATCGCACCGTCCGCGGCGAAGCCCTCCGGCGCTTCTTCCAGCATCGCCAGCATCTGATCGACGAGCGGCGCCCGGCGTGCGTTCGGAAAGTCCGCGACGACGAGCGTGCCGTCGTCACGTACGCGGTGGGCGATCGGGAAAGGCGCGTCCCAGAACCCCGCGCTCACATCGAGCCGCGCGGAGACGGGCGCGCGTTCGGCGGCGTCGTGCGTGGCGTCGACTTCGGCGTCACGCGTGCCGGACGAACCGCCGCACGCGAGCGCCAAGAGCAAGAGCCCCCGTCCCCATCCCATGGCGCCACGATGCCACGCGTGGCGGCCCAGGACGAAGCCACGTCACGAGGTCGTCACGGAGCGCCGCGGCGCTTCGCCCCGGCTGGCGTGCTTCGCTTGCGCGGGGCGTCGCGCGGCCGTCACGCTGTGGGCATGAGCGAACGCCTTCCGACGGGCTTCATCGCGCGCTGGCATTACGCGCTCAAGCCAGGGAGCTGGTCCAAGCTCTTCGTGCCGGCCTTCTTCGGACAATGCCTCGGCGCCGCGCACCTTCGGCGCTTCGATTTGGTCTGCCTCGCGGCCGGCATGGCGCTGACCTTCCTGATGCTCGCGTTCGTGGTGCTGATGAACGACTTCGCGGACCGCGAGGTCGACGCGATCAAGCGCCGCATGTTCCCGCAGGGCTGCTCGCCCAAGACCATCCCCGACGGCATCCTGCCGGCCTCGCGCGTGCTGCTCGGTGGTTTGCTCGCGGGGGCGGCGGCGCTCGGGCTCGGCTTCTATTCGGAGGGCTGGCTCAACCGCCCCCAGGCCGGGTTGGCGACCGCGCTGGCGCTCGGGGTCTTCGTCGCGTACTCGCTGCCTCCGCTCCGGCTGAACTACCGCGGCGGCGGAGAGCTGCTCGAAGGCCTCGGGGTCGGCTTCGCGTTGCCGTGGTTGCAGGCGTACTTGCAGGGCGGGCTCGGTGCGTTCGACCTCGGCTGGATGCCGCGTGCGTGGCCCGTCCTCTTCGGCCTCGTGTTGCTCGCCTTCGCGAGCGCGGTGGGGAGCGGGCTCTCGGACGAGGTCAGCGACCGCAAGGGCGGCAAGCGCACCTTCACGACGATGCTCGGCAACCCCGGTGCCCGCCGTCTGTGTGAGCTGCTCGTCGCGCTCGCGGCCGGCGCCTGGCTGATGGCCGGCTTCTTCGCCGAGCACGTGCCGCTCGTCGTGACGCTCGTGCCGGTGCTGATGTTGCTCTACCGGCTGCGTCAGCTCTGGGCCGCGAGCACCGACGCGGTGACCAACGCCTTCCCGGCGCAGGCGCACTACAAGAACATCCTGCACCGCGCGATCGGTGGCAGCGTCGAGCTGCTCGGGGTGTCGCTCTTCCTCGAGCGGGCGTTCTTCTCCTGAGCGTGCCAGAACGCGACTCGGGATGAGTCTCCGGGATCCGCACCGCGCACGGGCTCGGCTCGTCGCGCTCGACGACGTGCTCGACGCGCGCGGGCCACGCGAGACGCTGGCGCCGGACCGCGAGCGCGCGACCTCGCTCGCCACGCTCTTCGATCGTGCGTCCGACCTCGACCCCGCCCTTCACGCCGACTTCGGCCTCGCGCTCGAGCGTGTGGCGAAAGCGATGCACGTCGCGTTTCCCGAGAACCTCTTCTGGGACCTCGACGCGCTCGCGCATCGCCTCGCCCGAACCGCCCGCGAAGAAGGCGCCCACGTGATGACGGCGCAGAGCGCGCTCGTCGCCTCGATGCAGCACCTCTTCGGCCGCGAGACCCCGATCGCGTTTCAATACACGCACGACTTCGTCTACGGCTTCGACTGGGCCAAGTGGGTCCGCCGCGAGCCCACGCCGCGAGTGCAGGTCGGTCCGTTCGATCGCGTCTTCCTCGATTCCATGTGGCAGCGCGGGCACGAGTTGCTCGCCCTGATCGCCAACGACGACGCCGAGTACCCGAAGCTGCGCGGCGAACGCGCCCGCAACCCCTTCGGCTTCGCGCGCGACCCCGAGCACGAGCGCCGCATCTACCGCGACCTCGTGGAGAACGATTTGGTGCCGGTGCAGGCGTGGGATCCCGAGCCGCGCTGCCAATGGGACCGACCGTTTCGCGAGCTGCGCGAAGAACGGGCGAAGGCGTTGGGGCTGCCGGGGCGCGGGTAGGTTCGAATCGGAGTGGCGGTCGTTCCCAATCCGGCCCGAGAACGAACACGGAACCGCGCGTCGCGCCCCAGAGACAGAGGCAGAGTCGGCGCTTCGCGCCACCGCCGCTTCGCGGCCTCGTGACTTCGCCGACACCGCGCTCGCCACGAGAGCTGGTGGAGCCGCCGCTTTGCGGTACCGCGCGTCGCGCCAAATCGGTGTGACGCGCTCCGCGTCCGCCGCGTCGACGTCCCCGAGGCACCGCGCGACGTCCCAGTCCCCGCCCCTGGTCCCTGCGCGGTCCCGAAGGCCGATCCCCTGTCCCGAAGTCGACGGTTGCCGCCGTCGTGCCCGCCTGACTCGGCCCTGTCCCTGTCCCCACGGACTGAGCGGCACTGTCGCTGTCCCTGTCCGCGTCCCTGGCCGGTCGTGACGCGCCCCGTTTTCAGCACGCCGGGCCCCGCGGCGATGAGGTCCCTACCCTTCGAGAGGTTCAGGGCTTGGACCCTCCGGATGCGCTGGGTCCTCCAATCCAACCTCGGTTCCACCGCCGAGCTCGCCCGCCTCCGCGACGCCGTGCGCGCGAGCGGCGCCGAGCTCGTCGAGGTTCGAGTCGTTCCCTTCTCCGACGAGCTGCCCGACGTCCCGAACGACGTGCCGACGGTCTTCTACGGCGCGGCCTCGTTCGTCGCGCGCGTGCTCGCCGCGAAGCGCTGGACGCCCGGTGTGTACTTCGACGAAGCAGGCTTCGATCTACGGACGTGGACCGCGGCACTCGGCGAGGACGCGCTCAACCACGGCGCGCGCATCGTGCGCGTACGTGATCTTCCGACGCTTGCCGATGACGACGACGCGGCGCTCTTCGTGCGTCCGACGCGCGACGACAAGTCGCTGGCGGGCGAGGTCTGGCGCGTCGGCGAGCTGCGTGCGTGGGCGGAGCGATTGCTCGCCCAAGTCCATCCGCTGCTCGACGCCGATCTCGCGCTCTGCCCTCCGCGCGCGATCGAAGACGAGTGGCGCCTCTTCGTCGTCGACGGCCGTGTGGTCACCGGCAGCCACTACCGGAGCGGCGAGACGCTCGACGTGCATGACGACGTGCCGCCCGAGGTGTCGTCGTTCGGCGAGATGATCGCCACGCGCCACGCGCCGAGCCCCGTCTTCGTGCTCGACGTCGCGCGCACGGGCGGTGCGCTGCGTGTGGTCGAATACAACTGCCTGCACGGCGCAGGCTTCTACGCGTCCGACGTGGGCGCCGTCGTGCGCGCGCTGAACGACTACGTCGCGTCCACGACGTCGTGAGCCACGCCGTCGCGCTCAGCCCGGCATGCTGAGGCGGCCGAGGCGGCCCCACGCCATGTCGAGGCGTTGCTGCCGCACCGAGCCCGCGACGTCGAAGAGCGCGCGGTCGCGCTCGAAACGCGTGCGGGTCGTCTCGTCCGTGCGGTCCCACGGCATCTCGCTCACGAGCGCGCGGAAACGACGCCACGCGCCGCCGAGCGCGACGTGCACCGCGGCGTCGAGCGGCTCGACGAGCGCCAACGCGAAGCACGAGGTCGCGAGCTCGCCGAGCGCTTCGAGCTGCTCGCGCGGCGCCTCCGCGCGACGCATCACCTGCGCGACCCAACCGATCGAGGCTGCCATCACGTGCAGGTCCTCCACCGTGCGGAAGGGCTTCACGTAGTCCTCGTAGCCGTCGCCTTCGAGCACCTCGTCGCGCCCGACCTTCGCGCCTTCGAGCAGCAGGCGCGCGTGCGGCACCTCCGGCACGAAGGGCGTCGGCGGTCCTTCGACGAGGCGCACCCCGTCGCGGTCCTTCGGGATGCGCACGAGCCGGAGCTTCTTGCGCTCGTGGTCGTCGGTGCCGATGCACGCCACCACGAGCAGCTCCTCGGCGTGCGCGCCGAGCGTGACGAAGCTCTTCTCGCCGACGAGGCGGTAGCGATCCTCGACCTCCTCCAGGCGCGTCTCCATCGCGCGCGGGTGGCCGCCGCCCTTCTCCGTCGCGCAGAGCGCCGCGCGATGTCCGGCGAGCGTCGGCACCAGATGCGCGAGCGCTTCCGTGTAGCCGGAGGCGAACGCGTAGCCGACGCGGTCCATGGAGAAACCCGCCGCGAACGCACGACCGACGGTCGTCGCGAAGGGCATCGCGGCGCGCTGGTGGAGCGACCACCACGCGTCGAGGTCCTCACCCTGAAGCAGGCTCGGAAGCGGAGGGTCGCCAAGCAGGTGGCGAAGCACGTCGACGAGCTCGGAGGCCATGGCCGGCGGCGCTTAGCACGTTCACTCCCGAGGCGCCGTGTGCGGGTCCCCAACGTCCGTGGCGACCCGAACCTCACGTGGGGTCTGTCACCCCCGAAGCGACGCCCTGGGGCCTGGAGTCCGCGGATCCTCGCGCCAACCTGGCGCAAAGTGGGGTCGCCAATCCCCGCATACCCCGGGGTGAGCCCAGCTCGCAAGTGCCCGAGATCATAGTGCTGGGGGCCGTGGTACCCAGGTTGCACTGTCCCCGCGCATGCGACAGCGACTCGCGGCTTCCCTCGTGCTCGTCCTCGCCTGTTCGGGCGAGATCGACGACCCCGGAGGCACGCCGACCCCGGTCCCGAACGGTCCCCCGCTGACGTGCGACGTGCCCACGGTTCCCGGTGGACCGATTCGCCGGCTCACGCGCGATCAATACGACCTCACGGTTCGCGACCTGCTCGGCGACACCACGACGCCTGCGCGCGCATTCCCGGCCGACGACGACTCCGAGGGCTTCTACGTCGGCGGGCAGGCGAGCAGCCTGCACGTCGAGCAGTGGGCGTCTGCGGCCGAGGCGCTCGCCGAGCGTGCGTCGATGGACCTCGACGCGCTCGTGCCCTGCGACGTCGCCGAAGCGTCGTGCGCCGACATCTTCCTCGAGGACCTCGCGACACGCGCCTACCGCCGCCCCGCGACCTCGCAGGAGGTCGGTCGCCTGCGCGCGGTCTTCGACGTGGGCTTCGAGAACGGTGGCTTCGGCAACGGCGCGAAGCTCGTCGTGCAGACCATCCTGCAGTCTCCGAACTTCCTCTACCACGTGGAGCTCGCACCCGACGGCGCCGAGGAAGACACCATCGTCCCGGTGGAGGACTACGCGCTCGCGTCGCGTCTCTCGTACTTCCTCTGGGCCTCGATGCCCGACGACGCCTTGCTCGACGCCGCAGCCGCCGGTCGCCTTCGCACGCAAGAAGGCTTGCTCGAAGAAGCCACGCGGATGCTCGCCGACAAGGAGCGCGCGCGCTTCGGTGCGCGATCGTTCTACCGCCAATGGCTCAAGCTCGCGGGCATCGGCAACCTCCAGAAGAACGAGGAGCTCTATCCGGGCTTCTCGCGTGAGGTCGCGGTGGCGCTTCAAGCCTCGCTCGAGCTCTTCCTCGACGAGGTCTTCGAGAGCGGCGACCTCGAGCAGCTCTACACGTCGAACGCCGCATACGTGAACGCCACCGTCGCGCCCATCTTCGGGCTCGACGGCGCGGACTTCGGCGAGGACTTCGAGCGCGTCACGCTGGACGCGACGCAGCGCTCGGGCCTCGTCACGCACCCCGCGCTCATGGCGTTGCTCGGCAAGAGCAACCAGAGCGACCCGATTCACCGCGCGGTCTTCGTGCGCCAGAGCTTGCTCTGCCAACACCTGCCGCCGCCGCCCGCGGACCTCACGATCACCGCGCCCGATCCGGCGCCCGGCCTCTCGACGCGCGAGCGCTTCGCCGAGCACAGCAGCAACCCTGCCTGCGTCGGTTGCCACCGCCTCCTCGACGGTGTCGGATTCGGTTTCGAGCACTACGACGCGGTCGGTGCGTGGCGCGACGAAGACGGCGGCCGCGCGGTCGACGCGAGCGGCGACGTGCAGGGCACGCACGACATGGACGGCGCCTTCGACGGCGCGGTCGAGCTCGCGCACCGACTCGCCGAGAGCGAGCAGGCGCGCGATTGCGTCGCCAATCAGGTGTTCCGCTTCGCCCTTCAGCGTGTCGAGCTTCAAGCCGACGCGTGCAGCCTCGAGCAGGTGCGCACGGGCTTCGCCGAGAGCGGCTACCGACTCTCCGACCTCATGCTCGCGGTGGTGTCGAGCGACGCCTTCCGTTTCCAGCGGGTGCAACGATGACGACGAAGCGAATCTGGCGCGACGGCAAGAAGCTCGCCCGCAACGACGCCCGCTCGATGGGGTTGTCGCGGCGCGCGTTCGCCAAGACCCTCGGCGCGGGTGCGCTCGCTCTGCCCTTCTTGCGCACGCTTCACGGCAAGGCGCAGCCGACGACGGCGCCGACGCGTTTCCTCGTCTTCTTCACGCCGAACGGGACCATTCCGAACGAGTGGATCCCGGACGGTGGCGAGACGGATTTCACCTTCCGCCGCATCCTCGAGCCGCTGCAGCCGTACCGAGACCGAACCCTCGTGCTGCAGGGCATCGACCAGCGCTCGAGCAACAGCGGGCCAGGCGACGGGCACCAGGTCGGCATGGGCCACCTGCTCACCTGCCGTGAGCTGCTCGGCGGCGACACCATGGGTGGCTGCGACAGCTGCGCGCCGGTGAGCTGGGCGAGCGGCATCAGCGTCGACCAACGCATCGCGAACCACATCGGCACCGACACCCCGTTTCGCAGCGTCGAGCTCGGCGCGATGGTCGGCGGCTCGAACATCTGGACGCGCATGTGTTACCGCGGCGGCTCCGAGCCGATCCCGCCGGAGACCAACCCCTTCAACGCGTTCGATCGCCTCTTCGCGGGGCTCGAAGAGGATCCCTTCGGCAACGAGCAGCGCCTTCGTGAAGGCCGCAGCATCCTCGACGCCGTGCAGCAGGACTTCGCCGCGCTCCAATCGCGCGTGAGCCGCGAAGACCGCGCGCGCCTCGAGGTACACCTCGAGGTCGTCCGTGATCTCGAGCGTCGTCTGGAGAGCGGCATCGCGATTGGCGCGGAGTGCCGTGCGCCGATGCTCGGCGAGCGCCTCGACGCGAGCCGGGTCGAGAACTTCCCGCAGACGGTCGAGCTGCAGATGGACGTGATGGCCGCGGCCTTTGCGTGCGACCTGACGCGCGTCGGCTCGCTTCAGTGGACGAACAGCGTCGGGAACATTCCTTTCGCCTTCGCGGGCGTGCCGGACCGCCACCACGACCTGAGCCACGAGGGCGACTCGAACACCGACGCGGTGAACAAGCTCGTCGAGATCAACCGGTGGTACGCGGAGCGTTTCGCTGGGATGATGGAGCGTCTCGCACGCATCCCCGAGGGCGACGGCACGGTGCTCGACAACACCGTGATCGTCTGGGTGAACGAGCTCGGCAAGGGCAACTCGCACACGCGCAACGACATGCCTTTCGTGGTCGGCGGCGGCGGTGGCGGCAAGCTTCGCACGGGGCGTTTCCTCCGCCTCGACCGGCCGCACAACGACCTCTGGCTGACGATGCTCCGGGTCTTCGGCATCGAGGACGAGAGCTTCGGCGACACCCGCTTTCAGACGGGTGTGCTCGACACGTTGCTCGCCTGAGCTCTTCTCGTCGAACGCACGACGCGGGGCGGACGCCTCGCGTCGTTCGTGTTTCCCGTTCTGCCCCGGGGTCAGAGGGTCGTCGCGACCTCGAGCATGCGGTCGAGGTCCTCGACCGTCCGCAGGTCGCGCTCGAGCTCCCCGAGCGCCACCGCCCGCGCGCCCGGCGCGACGTCGTCCACGAAGCGCCGCGCGAGCCCGAACCCACGCTCGCGGTCGTGCACGAGGTCCTCACGAAGCGCGCGCAGCTTGCGCGCGGTCGGCTCGAGCGCCGCGGGCACGTCGAGCGCGCCGACCGGTGCGTCGAGCGGTCGTGCCTCCCCCGGCTCGGCGACGAACGCCTTGTTGAAGAGCACGAGCGACGCTGGCGCGTGTTTCTTCGCCAGCTCCGAACCGAGATGGCGCGCGTCGTCGAGGCTCGTGGGTGAGCTGGACGCGACGAGCACGTACGCGGTCGCCGGATCGCGAAGCAGCGCGCTCGTGACCTCGGCGCGGTGCTGAAAGCCTTCGCGCAGATGGGCGAGCACGCGAAAGAACGCGACGAGCTCCGCGACCACGGTCTTGCCCGCGAGCCGACCGAGCAGCTCGAGCGCCGCCGCACCGCCGAGCCCCGCGAGGCTGGCGAAGGTGCCGGCCAGACCACGCCGCTCCTCGAGGAAGAAACGCAACACGTCCTGGTCGAGGAACTGCGCCAGCTTCGAAGGCGCGTCGAGAATCTCGAGCGCGCTCCGGGTGGGCGGCGTGTCGAGCACCACGAGGTCGTAGCTGCCCCCGTGCGTGACGTCGTAGAGGCGCTCCGCAGCGACGTAGGCGTGGCTTCGCGCGAGCGTCTTGGAGAACGCGCGGTACACGCGGTTGTCGAGGATGGCGTCGCGCGCTTCGCCCTCGGCCACGCGCGCGATGAGCGCGTCGAAGCTCGCCTTCGTGTCGAGCATCGCGGCGTCGAGCGAGCCGCCCGAGACGTTCGGGACCCGTTGCACGCGATCGTCGAGGCCCTCGAGACCGAGCGCGTCCGCGAGGCGTTTGGCGGGGTCGACCGTGAGCACCAACGCGCGCCGACCGAGCCGCGCGGCCCGAAGGGCGAGCGCCGCCGCCGTCGTCGTCTTTCCGACGCCGCCCGGTCCCACGCAGACCACGAGCCGGCGCGCGAGCAGCGTGTCCAACTCGACCGGCACGCTCACGCGGCACCTCCGAGCTGAGCGGCGAAGTCTCGCCCGAGCGCCGCCAACACCCGACGATCCGAGCCCGCCGCGCGCAACGCGTCGCGCTCGGCGAGCACCACCGTCGGCAGAGGCAGCTCGTGTCGGAGCTGCGCGACCCGCGCGTGCGCGTGCTGGACCCGACGCAGCGCGCGACGTCCGAGCGCCACGTCCGCGGGCACGAACGCTTCGAGCGCCTCGAGCGCCTCTTCGTCGTTCGTGTCGAAAGGCGAGCTCGGCACGCGGTTGATCACCAAGGCGCCGAGCGCGACGCGTCGTTCGGCGACGAGGCGCGCATGAAGCTGCACCGCTTCGCGTGCCGGCAGCTCCGCCGGCAAGGTCACGAGGTGCAGCACCGTGCGCGCCGCGTCGTGCAGCAACGAGGTCGTCGCGTCGAGGATCGCCTGCAGCGGCCCCGCGCCGACCAGTCCCTCGAAGACGTCCGCGAGCCCGAGGAACATCAGCGCGTGACCGGTCGCGTCGAGGTCGACGAGGATCGGATGGAACGCGCCCGAATCCGCGAGCCGCGCCAGACGCCGCAGCGCGACGACCTCGTTCACGGCCGGCGCCGCCTCGAAGAAACGCCGCAGGGTCGGCTGGCGCACGATGCGCGACGCCAACGCCCGCACCTTCACCTGCTCGCGCACGTAGTCGGTGAGCGCGTCTTCGAGCACGAGGTTGCACGCGTGCACGCCATCGCCGACCGGGGTCGGCTCGTAGCCGATCGGCGCCACGTCGAAGATCGACTCCATGGTCGCGCGATGCCCGAGCTCGACCACGAGGGGTCGATGACCCGCAGCAGCGCTCGCGAGCGCGTGGGCCGCGACGACGCTGGATTTGCCCACGCCGCCCTTGCCCGTGAAGAGCTGAACGCGGTGGCGGTGGGGGTCGAAGGCCATCGGGCCCGCTGGTCATAGGCGCCCGACGCGTTTTCGCCAAGCGGTCGGCAAAACGCGCCGAAGTGAACGAGACCCGCGCGCTCGTGAGGCACCGAACCCGGGCTCCCCAACCGCGAGACCCCGGTGCACGCCCCCCGACGTTCCCCTCGTCGCAGCCGAGGCGACTCGCGGAACAGCCCGTTCCACTCGGGAAACACGGGCCAGTTAACCGGACTTAACTCGCGGACATCCCCCCCGAGACCAAGGGTAGCCGGGCACCAGTCAGCCCCCAGGAGCACGCACCCATGACCCACGCTTCCTTCCCCCTCCGCAAGACGCTCGCGCGCGGCGCGCTCGTCCTCGCCGGCTTGCTCGGCGCGTGCTCGAGCGACGCCTCGATCTGCGCGGACGACGAGACCGGCACGTGCCTCGAGAGCGTCGAGCTCACGTACCTGAACGTCGCGTACGACCTGAGCCGTCCGGTCTACGTGAACAACCGCGTGCCGATCGAGTTCGGCATCACGGCGACCGGTCCGACGGGCGCCGAGACCCGCGACGTCGCGGTGAGCTTCAGCTTCGTCGAAGCGGAGCCGCTCGATCCGGCCAACCCGGTCGAGTGTGGCTCGAGCGCGACCGTGCTCGAGATCGTCGGCGACGGCGAGGAGCACGTCTTCTACGGCTACGTGTGGCCGACCACGGTCTGCGCGGAGCTCGCCGGTCGTCCCGCGAACCTTCGCGTCGACTTCGACGGCGGCGACGAGGCCGAGGATCTCCCGAGCGGCCTCGAGCACCCGAGCGTGCTCTTCCGCGAGTCCGAGCAAAACGCGGCGCCGAACCGCGCCTGCCGCAAGACCGCCGATCCCTCGGCCGCCGATCCCGGCCGTGGCTGCGTCTACGTCGTCGACCTGCAGCCGACGCCGGAGAACGAGGACGGCGCGCTGATCGACGTGCGCTACTCCGACTTCGTGCCCTCGTCCTCGGTGGCCGTGCTGCCGGACGTCGCGCCCGACGCCGAGCCGCTTCCGAGCCTGCTCGTCGAGTCGACGCTCGTGGTCAACGGTCGCGATCCCTACGTCGCGGCGGTCGCGCCTGGCGACGTCCCGCCCGAGCTCGAAGAGGACCTGCCCGGCATCACCGACGAGCTGCTCTTCGGCGCGAGCCCCGACGACCTCGACGCCTTCACCGCCCTGCCCGGTCGCGCCGTCCTTCGCTTCGAGCTCGCGCCGGTGGGTGACGAAGGCTTCCTCCCGCTGACCGTCGGCACCGACGCGGGCCGCGTCGACGAGGTCGTGATCGAGGAGCTCCTCCCCGGCACCCCGAACACCTTCGCGCACGAGCTCTTCGCCGAGGGCGACACGCGCGCCGCGCTCGACGAAGGCGGTGCGTGGGCCGGCGTCTCGGACTTCACGCTTCGCGCCTGCTTCGAGGCCGACTTCGCGCAGGCCGGCAACGAAGGCGACGGCGACGCGTCCGACTGCCGCACCTCCACCATCGTGCTCGTGCGTGAGCCGCCCCGCGCCTCGGCCGCGTCGTCCATCGGCTTCGACGCCGAGATCAGCCGCTCGGTCGGCGGTGACCGCCTCAACCTGAGCACCACCCTCTTCACGCAGAACTCGCTCGACCGCACCGGAGCGTCGAGCCGCATCGAAGGCAACGTCTCGATCGGCGGTCAGCTCGGCCGTTCGTTCTCCATCGACGTCGCGCGCGCCTTCGGCCAAGCGAACCTCGGGGTCGAGCCCGGCTCGAGCGGCTACGAGGTCGGCGTCGATGCGTTCTTGGATCGCATCTACACCTTCGCCGAGAACAGCTCGGACGAGATCGTCCACGAAGAGGAGTTCTCCGCCGCGCGTTCGTTCGCTTTCCCCGGCCTCGGCTTCGGCTTCGGCCCCGTGCGCGTCGGCTTCTCCTTCGAGCTCGGCGGCGAGGTCAGCCTCGGCACCGTCGACGCGCTCGAGCTCTCGGTCGACCCCGACACCTGCGCGGAGATCGTCGGTGGCGAGGACACGCTCGAGGTGTGTGGCGCCATCTCGCGAACCGTCACGCCCGGCTTCGCCTTCACGGCGGCCATCGAAGGCGGCGTCGACATCCGCATCGCGCGGGCCGGCGTTCGCGCCGAGCTTCGCATCGTCGACACCGCGTTCCCGCTTCGCGCCGCGCTCGGCTTCGGCATCGGCTCCGACGGCGATTTCAGCGTCATCGGCAGCGCGAACTGGCAGCTCGAGCTGACGCTCATCCAGGGCACGGTCGCCATCGTCGGCCGCGTCGGCATCCGCCGCTTCTCCCGCTCGCTGCGCGTGAACCTCTTCAGCTTCAGCACGCCCACCATCACGCGGACGCTCCTCGACGAGACGATGGACGTCCTCGCCCTCCTCGACTGAGGCCTCGCGTCCTCCGGACCGTCACGGGTCCGGAGGACGCGGCTCGTCTTCTCTCGCTCCGCATCGCCGCTCCTCTGTCACGGCAGCTCGGGTCCCCACGAGCTCCCGTGACAGCGGACCGCCTCCCGCTCTTCTCTCCGAAAGGACCCCGTCATGAACAAGCCCGTCCTCGTCGCCGGATTGACCTCGACCCTGTTGCTCGCCGTCGCCTACGTCGGCAGCTCCTCGGAGGCCGCACCGTCCGAACGCGACGCACTCGCGACCTCGGTTCCGACGGATCTGCGGTGTCATTTCGACGCTGGAGACCGCGCCGCCTTCGCCTTCGATTCGCAGGTCTCGCTCGAAGGAGCGAACGACGCGGCGGACGGCACCGACCGCTTCTCCGGCACTTGGACCTGGCAGGTCGAACGCGCCGGCGAAGAGAGCGTGCTCCGTGCCGCGTTGCACGACGTTCGCCTCGACCAAACCCTCTCGCGAGAGCGCGTCGACACCGACGAGCTCGTTCGCGCTCCCTTCTTCGTGAAGGTCGACGAGCGCTGCCACTTCACCGGACTGGGCTTCGACCCGACCTGGAGCGCCGCGAGCCGCCGCTTGGTCACGTCGCTCTTCGACGGCCTCGAGGTCGTCCTTCCCGAGCAGGCTTCGGCCGCCGCGTGGCAGACGGAACAACACGACGAGATCGGCACCTACGTCGGGGAGTACACCGCCGCGCGAAGCGAGACCGACGACGTCCTCGTGCGTCGCCGCAAGAGCAGCTACCGCGTCGACGAGGACGCGCGTCAGCTCGGCATGCGCGTTCAGGTGCTCGGCGCCGAGACCGACGCGCGCTTCGACACCGGCCGCCCCGCGTGGATGCGCCGCGTCGAGGGCCGCGAGCTCGTTCGCTTCGTGCTCCCCGGCCGTGAGGCGCAGGCGTTCGTCCACCGCTTCGAGGCCCAACGCGACGACACGGCGATCGCCGCGCTCGACACGACCCTCGCGCTCGCGAACGCCGACTTCTCCTCCGTCGACGAGCTCGCGCTCTCCACCCCCGACCCGATCGATCCCGAGCTTGCCGCCCTCGACCGCGACGAGGTCCTCGCGCAGTTCCTCGCGCGTTTCGCCGCCGAGGGCCGCAGCGCGTCGTTCGGCGCCGCCCGCAGCCTCGCCGCGTGGCTTCGCGCGCACCCCGAAGAGACCCCCGCGCTCCTCGCCGCGCTTCGCGACGGAGACCTCGATCCCATCGCGCACGCCTCGCTCTTCCTCGCGCTGGAGCTCGCCGGCACCGACGCGTCGCGCGAGGCGTTGACCGAGGCGCTCGTGGACGCGGAGCTCACGGACCTGAACCGCTCTCGCGCCGCCGTCGCCTTGGCGAACCACGGCGTGCCCTCGCGTGCCTCGGCCGACGCGCTCTTGGCGCAAGCGCGAGGCGACGCGTCCGGCATGGTCTCGAGCGTCAGCCTGCTCGGCGTGGGCACGATGGCCCGGCGCGCCGGCGACGCCCCTCTGCGCGGCGAGCTGCGCGAGGCGCTCACCGCCGAGCTCGAGCGTACGACCGGCGCGCGCGAAGAAGCCGTGGCGATCGACGCGCTCGGCAACGCCCGCGACGACGCCTTCGCCACGACCCTCGACGAGCGCCTCCACGGCGAGCGCCCGGAGCTTCGCGCGCACGCCGCCGACGCGATCGGCAAGCTCTCGCCCGAGGTCGCGCGCCCGCTGCTCACCGATCGCCTCGAGACCGAGAGCGACCCGGCCGTCGCGACCGCGATCCTTCGCAGCCTCGGTCGCCTGGGCGACGCCTCGGGCACGCTCAGCCCCGACGAGCTCGCCCTCGCCGCGCGCCGCCTGAGCGACACCCCGCGTGAGGACGAGCGCAGCGCGTGGATCGAGTGGCTCGGCAGCGCTCGCACGCAACGCGAAGCCCGCGTGGTGTTGGCGCGCCATTTCCCGGTCGAGCCGAGCGCGCGACTGCAGCAACGCATCGGCGCCTTCGTGCCTGCGAACGAGCTCCGGGAGCTGTCGCGATGAGGCTCGTGCTCTTCACGCTCGTCGCATGGACGCTCGGCGCCGCGGGCTGCACCGCGACGCGAAGCGAGGGCCCGCTCGGCCGCGACGCCGTGGAGCTCACCGCGCCCGTCGCCTTCGACGACGAGGGCACGAGCCCGCTCCTCACCTTGCCCCCCTTCGAAGGAGAGTCGGTCGCGCTCTGGGTCCGCACCGAGCCCGGCACCTGCTTCGCGCTCTCGCACCTCGAAGACTCGCGCGGCGAGACCTGGGTCGACGAGCGCGAGGCCGGCCCCTTCTGCACGCGCTGCCGACTGCGCACCGCGGTCGCGAAAGACGAGGCGCTCTTCGTGCTCTCGAGAGACGAGAGCTTCGATCCCTCCATCGGCCTCTCGTTTCAGTTCGGCCTCGTGCGCTGCGACACGCTCACGCCACTTCGCGCGCCAGGGGACGGACTCCAGGTCGCCGCGCTTCCTCGAACCACGACGCCCGAAGGCGGCACCCTTCGCGTGCGACTTCGGCTCTCCGAGCACACGACGCTTCGCGATCCCGAGCGTCGCGCCGCGCTCCTCATGGCGCTGAACGAGGAGCTCGAAGAGGCGGGGATCACGGTCGAGCTCGACGCGGTCGAGCCCCTCGAAGACGTGCCAGCCGAGCTGACCTTTTCGCCCACCGAGCTCGACGCGCTCGCCGAGCTGCGGGGGGAGGCGGCTTCGGATCCGTCGACGGTCGACGTCGTGGTCGCGGGATGCCTTCGCTTGGACGACCCCTTCTTCGGCCCCGCGACGCCGATCGACGGATTCACACCGAGGGTCGGTGGAGGCGCCGGCCCCGCCGATGCGGTCTTCCTCCCGGGCCGTCGCTGCACCTCGTTCGCGAACGAGCCGACCGAGCTCCCTGTCGGCGTGCAAGCCCACGTCTTGGCGCACGAGCTGGGCCATTTCCTCGGCGTGTTTCACTCCGTCGAAGCCGACGGCGAAGAAGACGAGCTCGCGGACACCTCCGAGCGCAACATCATGCACGCGACGCCGGGTCTCGCGATCGCGCACGGTTGGAGCGCGAGTCAGGCGCGTCGCATGCGTGCGCATCCGTGGGTGCGTCCGCTCTGAGGACCCCACTCGCAGGGCCCCCATCCGCGCTCGTCCAGGCGTGCTCGATGGAGGTCCGTTCTGAGCAAGCCGTTCGTGCGCCACCTCGCGAACGGGATCGCGGACGACGTTCGCACTCGCGCGCGATCTCCCGAGCCCCGACACGCGCGACAAAACGCTCACCCGTTTGAGGTAGGAGGTCGCCAACGCGAGCCGTACTCGCAGGCTGCTGAAAAAGGACCGTGATGGGATTCGTGTGGTCCCGTGCTTCGAATCGCGCGTCCTCGAGCCGAGG
>JACKEH010000052.1 GCA_020633125.1 Sandaracinus sp.
AGCGACCGGGTCGTCTCGGCGCGGGGTGGAATCCGATGCACGGCCTCACGCTTCCCGAGCCGCGCCACGAGCTCGACCGCGTCCTCGTGATGCTCGCGCAGCTCGTGCGGGGCGACCGCCTCGGCGCGCGCGAGACCTTCCGCCCGATGGCCGACGAAGCGCTCCCCGCCTTCGGTCTCGAGCTCTGGCGCCGCGTGATCAGCAACGATCCCTTCATGGCGCAGGACCGTCAGCGCGAGCTCGGACAGCGCCTCATGCGCAAGATCGCCGAGCTCGATCCGCAGGCGGTGTACGCCGCGCTCGACGTCGCCGAGCTCGAGCAAGGCGCCACCGAGCGCTCCGAGGCGATTCGTCAGGTCGCCGAGCGTTGGCCCGACGTGATCAGCGTGCAGCTCCAGTGGGCGAACATGCTGCAGGGCCGCGATCAGCTCACCGAAGCCGAGGCGGTGCTGAACCGCGTCCGCGAGCTCATCCCCGACGATTGCGGACCGCTCTTCCGCTTGCAGCGCCTCTACCGCGCGCAGAACCGCGTCTCCGAAGCCAACGGGCTCGTCGACCGTTTGATGGCGTGCGACCAGAGCTCGACCCATCGCTACCAGCTCTTCTTCCGGCAGCGAAAGTGGGCGGAAGCGAAGACCGAGCTCGCGCGCCTCGAGCCGCTGATCGACGAGGACGACCACCTCGGCATGCAGCTCGAGCTCGCGCTCGCGATGGGCGACCGCGCCGAAGAGACCCGCGTGCGCGCGGCCATCGAAGCCGAGGCACCGCCCTCGAGCGCCTCGGCGCTCCGCGAGGTCGACCTCCTTCTCGCGAGTGGTCGTCGTCCGCAGGCGATCACCCGGCTCGACGCCGCGATGGAGGGCGACCCCGACATCATGGCCGAGCTTCGCCACGTGCGACGCGACCTGACGGGCCGCGACGACCTCGAGCCTTACCGCATGAACGGCGCGGACATCATCCGTCGCTACGAAGAGAGCGGCATCCGTCACGACGACGCGCGCCAGGTGCTCGTCTTCGACTACATGGTCACGCGCGTCTACCCGGACGGCTCCGCGCGCCACCTCGTGCACCAGATCCTCAAGGTGCAGAGCGAGGAGTCGGTCGAGGAGCTCGGTCAGCTCTCGCTCGGCGGGCAGATCCTCACGCTGCACTCGATCAAGCCGGACGGGCGTCGCCTCGAGCCGGAAGAGATCGCGGGCCTCGACAGCATCCCGATGAGCGAGCTCGCGATCGGCGACTACGTCGAATACGAGTACATCTGGGGCAGCTCGCCGGGCCTCGAAGGCAGCTTCCGCAGCGCGGGCTGGTCCTTCGACAGCCACGACCAGCCCTTCGCGTTCAGCCAAATGGTCGCGCTCGTGCCGCACGACGCGGAGATCGTGGTCGAGGAGCTCGGTGGCACGCCGGCCGCGACCACGCGCCGCGAAGGCGACCTTCGCGTGATGACGTGGACCATGGAGAACGTGCCCACGCGACCGGCCGAGCCGAACGCCGCGCCGCTGCCGCCTTACCGTCCGACGCTTCGGTTCGCGATGAAGCCGAACTGGTCGTCGAACTTCTCGGCGCTGCGTGAGGCGCTCCTCGATCGCGACCTCTACGACCCCGAAGCCGAGCGCTTCGTGCGCGCCCAGATCGGCGAGCGGACGAACCCGGAGGAGATCGTCGCGATCCTTCACCGCTGGGTGACGGAGAACGTCGAGCCCGCGGACGGCTTCGTCGGCTACGCGCCTTCGATGCTCGCGCAGAAGCGCGGCGATCGCTCGCGTGTGTTGCGCTACCTCCTGCAGCTCGCGGGCCTCGACGCGCGTCTGGTGGTCGCGCGTCGTTTCGCGGCGATGGAGCCGGGTCCGATCCCGCGCGACGACCTCTTCACCTCGACCCTCGTCGAGGTGCGTCGTGAGGGTGGCGAGCCGATCTTCGTGTGGGCCGACGGACGCTACGCCTCGGTGAACGTGATCCCGCCCGCGGTGCGTGGGCAGGAGGCGGTCGAGATCATGGGTCCGCAGGCCGGCGAAGCCCGCCGCCTCGTGATTCCGGATCCGGGCGTCGAGGTCGATCGCCACGTCGCCAACGTCGAGGTCGCCTTCGAGGGCGACGTCGCGACGGTGGCGGTGCAGGAGGTCTTCCACGGCCTCGGCGCCTTCGTGTGGCGCAACGAGCTCGAACGGGTGCCGGCCGCAGAGATTCAGCGGGTCTTCGCCGAGGCCTACGTGCCGCGTGTGCTTCCGGGCGCCGAGGTGCTCGGCATCGAGGTGCTCGGCCGCGAAGACTACGAGGCGCCCTTCGAGCTTCGTTACGTCGCGCGCATTCGTGGCTTCGGTCGTGTCGCGGGTGGGCAGCGTCTGGTGCCGCCCTTGTTCGCGACGGTGCTCGCGCGTGCGTACGCGTCGCTGCCGACGCGCACCACGACGCAGGCGGTGAGCGGCACCGCGCAGGACGTCACGATTCGTGTGCGCGTGCAGGGCGACGTCGCCACGTCGCCGGACGTGCAGCTCGGCAACGACGACATTCGCTACGTGCGCCGCACGCGTCGCGACGGTGACGCGGTGGTGCTCGAGCGGCAGCTCCGCATGGCCCCGACCATCGTTCCGGCAAGCGGGTACGCGGACTTCGCGAACCTGATGCGGCGCATCACCGACGCGGAGACGATGGAGCTTCCCGCCGGTCGCTGACGATCGACGAAGCGCGAGCGAGCGGGCCGGGAAACCGGTCCGCTCGTTTCGTTCGTGGAGCCGTGCGCGCACGAACGCACGCGGAGCGTCCGGATGTCCCGTTCGACGTGGGATCGCCGCGCCCGATGGGAAGCTCGTCCCTGAACCCTTGCCGCCGTCAGACGCGCCGACGACGACGACGCGCAAGCATCGCGAGGCACCAGGGCGCGAGGCCGAGTCCGGAAGCGCCCGAGGCTGAGCACCCCCCACCGCCGCCGCTGCGGCCGGCGTCGCCCGCACCCGCATCGCGCGGCGTGCTCGCGTCGACGTCCACGCCGGCGTCGCTCGAACACGAGGTGCACGACGAACCGTCCCCGCGGTCGCAGGACTCGCCCGAATCGACGACCCCGTCGCCGCAGAAAGGCAAACGGCACTCGGTACGGCACGCGTCGGGTGCGGTGTCGGAGTTTTCCTCGCCGTCGTCGCATTCCTCCGAGGGGTCGACGGTGCCGTCGCCGCACGTGAGCACGCAGACGCTGGGCTCACCCGTGCAGGCCCAGCCCTCTTCGACCGCGCACGCGTCACAGCCGTCGCTCGCCTCGGTGTCGCCGTCGTCGCAGGTCTCCCCCTCGACCACCAGGCCATCGCCGCAGACCGGCGTGCAGGCGCCCGCGCTGCCCGAAAAGCCTTCCGCGCACGCGCAGAACGCCGCCGCACCGACGGCGTTCGTGCACGTCTCGTTCGCCCCGCAGGTGAGCGTGCCCTCGTCGCATTCGTCGACGTCGACGCACACGTCGTCGACGCGGCGGTAGTGCTCCACGCAACCGCACGCGTAGCTGCCGTCGGTGTTCGTGCACGTCGAGCTCTCCCCGCAGAGCCCCGCCGTCGTGCACTCGTCGACGTCGGTACACGTGACGCCGTTGCCGGTCCAGCCCGCGTTGCAGGCGCAGGTGTACGAGCCCAGCGTGTTGGTGCAGACGGCGTTCGTGTTGCAGATCGCGCCGCCCGAGGCGCACTCGTCCACGTCGGTGCAGCGACTTCCGCTCGAACGTCCGTTGCCGACGTAGCCGGGGGGACAGGTGCAGGTGAAGTCGCCCGGGGCCGTCGACGGATCGTCGCATCGCGCGAGCGCGACGCAGTCGTCCATGTTTCGCGTGCATTCGTTCGCCACCACGCAGGTGAACCCGTCCGACCCGTACCCCAGCATGCAGGCGCAGTCGTAGCCGGGATAAACCCAACTACCGAGCGGTCGCTCGGTGCACTCGGTCGCGTGTGGACCGCACGGATTGCTGGCGCATTCGTTCGCCGGCACGCATTCGCTTCCATTCCACGTGTAGCCGCCCGCGCATTGGGCGGAGACGACGCCGGCGAAGGCGAGGGAACCGAGGAGCGATCCGAGAACGAGGAGGTGACGCATGCCCCTTCAGAGTACGTGGACCGAGGGCGCGAAGTGAACGTACTTTCCGTCGTGTCACGGAGCGGCAGAAGCGTGCGTGCTAGAGGTCGCGCATGAGCTCGAAGCAGCGTGCGCTCGTGACCGGCGCGACCAGTGGCATCGGCGAGGCGGCGGCCGTGCAGCTCGCGGAGCGCGGCTACGAGGTGATCACGCTCTGCCACGAGCGCGCGCACGGCGAGTCGGCGCGCGAACGAATTCTCGCGCGTGTTCCGGCGGCGGAGGTGACGTTGCTCGAGGCCGACCTCGCGTCGCTCGCCTCCGTGCGCGCGGCGGCCGCCGACTTCGTCGCGCGCAGCGAAGGTCGCCCGCTCGACGTGCTGATTCACGACGCGGGCACGACGACGAAGGCCCGCGAGGTGACCGAGGACGGTTTCGAGAAGATGCTCGCGGTCGATCTGATCGGCCCCTTCGCGCTCACGCTCCCCTTGTTGCCGCTCCTGCGCGCCGCGAAGCCCGGCCGGGTCGTGCAGCTCGCGGGCATCTACCACCGACGTGGTCACCTCGACCTCGACGACCTGCACTTCGAGCGGCGCGAGTGGTCGATGATGGAGGCCAACAACCAGGCGCAGCTCGCGCGCGTGCTCTTCGCGTGCGAGCTCGCCGCGCGCCACGATCCTTCCGAGCTCGTCGCCAACGCGGTGCATCCGGGCGCCGTGCTCACGAACGCGCAACGCGACGCCCCGTGGTGGGCGAAGGTGTTGATTCACACCGTCGCGCGCCCCGCCTTCGTGCGGCCCGAGCGCGGCGCCGAGCCCGTGGTGCGACTCGCGACCGATCCTTCGCTCGCGGGCGTGAGCGGCAAGTTCTTCGACCGCATGCGGGAAGCACCGCTCGTGGACCAGGCGCAGGACACGGCGTTGCGTGCGGCGTTGTGGGAACGACTGGAAGCGATGACCGCGGGGTGAGGTCAGCGAGGCTCGCGCGCGGACAGGCGCGTGGCTTCCTCCGTCGCAAAGCGCACGGCCCTCGGCCGAAGCGCGCGACGATGGGTCGCGTCTCGGCGAGCGCAAGCCTCGATCGACACGCCCCGGGGTTTCCAAACGATCGCGTCGTGATCAACCTCCGGCCCCGCGCTCGGCGCGCTTCGATGACGCACCACTCGATCGATCACATCCTCGCGACCATGCAGGGCGCCACCTGCGTACGGGCGAAGCCCGGTTTCGGGACCTTCTTCACCTGCCTCTTCGAGCGCGACGGCGTCGAGACCTCGTACCTCTGGATCTACGGGTGTGCGTGGGAGCTCCGGTGCCGACGAACCCGTGCGCTCCTTCTCGACGAAAGCGACGCGGAGAAGTGTCTCTCGCGCTTCGATTCGTACGTCGCGGACGTCCTGCGAGCTCGCTTCGAGGGGCGGCGCGTCGAGGCGATCACGCTGCGACCGTATCGCATCGTGTGGAGCGCAGGGCCCGACGACGACGGCACCGACCTCGACATCTTGCCGTGGTCTCGGAGGTCGGAGCGCGTGGTCCTCTTCCATTGGTACGTGGGCAAGCGCGTCTACCGCTTTCACCGCTCCGGCTTGATCAGTCTGCTGGGCGGCGGGAAGTCGTGAGGCGCGTGTGCCACGGGACGCTCGAGCTCGCCCCGCCACGTGAGCTCCGCCGTGCGCGCACGAGACCACGGCAACACGTCGAGTTCGGTGCGGTCGTCGGGGCCTGCGCTCCACGCGATGCGAAAGGGTCGAAGCGTGATTCGACCGTCGCCGTGTCGATTGGCGCTGCGGAGCTGCGATCGAGCCCACGCTGGGCACGAACGCACCGCATGGACAATCGCGCCGCCGTCTCGCCGAGCACGCCGCCATGTCGCGTGTCACCCGTTCCGACTTCGCCACGGCCCTCCACGAGGCCCCCATCGACCCCCAACGCCTCGAGGCCGATCCACGCACTGCCGGTCTCGGGCTCGAATCCGCCGACCGCGACGGGGACGGGCGCATCGCAGATCGCGAGCTCGACCGAGTCTTCGAGGCGCTCGATCGCCTCGACGGGCGTCGTGACGGCACCATCACCACCCGTGCACGAAACGGCGTGGCGGGTGACGTGCTCGCGGGAGTGTTGGCGAGCGCCGGGCGCCGCGGAGACACCGACGCTCCCGACGGCGCGTTGGTGCTCGTCGGCCTCACCGATGCGTCGCGTACAGAAGCGGCACGCCTACGCGAACGCGGCGCGGTTCGCTACGTGGGCGACTCGACGAGGGGGAACGTTGCAGTCGATGGGAAAGGTGTTCTTCGAGACCTGAGCACGGAGGAGCACCGCGCGGCGTTCGTGCGCAGCCTCGGCCTTCCCGACTCGGTGGCCGAGCAGGTGCGCGACGTGCTCGAACGCGCGGATCCCTCCGTCCATCGCGAGCTCGCAGGGCTCGCGAGGGAGTGGGCTGGGGCCTACCGGGGTCGCGCGATTCCGAACCGTTTGATGGTCAGCGGCCACGGCAACGGCGTCCTCTTCTTCGAACAGAACCAAGACGAGCTGCGCGCCGACGACCTCCTCGGGCTCGCGCGGGCGATGCCTCGCGCCGCACGCCAGATCCGTCACGTTCATCTCGCCGCTTGTCAGCACGGCTACGAGTCGCGCATGCAGCCCTACGTCGAGGCCTTCCCGAACCTCGAGAGCCTCTGGGGCTACGCGGGGTTCTCGCCGAGCGGCGCACCGGCGCACGAGCACCAAGCGCGCTGGGACGTGGACACCCGCGAAGGGCTTCCGGATCGCGGACGTGTTCGAGGGCTTCGACGCGATGCCAGTGCGGCCGTCTGGACGCGAACGAGAGGGTGGGAGGGCACGTCGCTTCGCCCGCTCCCCGAGCTCCACGAGCGCGCCACGGCGGCGATGGCGACGCTCGACGCCATCCGCGAAGGTCGTCGACCGCCTGGCGATCCGACGCGCGGCCCGCTCGCCGAGCTCTACGGCACGCTCCAGGAGCTGACCGCGCACCACGATTTTCGGGACCAGGACGCGGACTTCCGGCGCGTTTGGCTCGGCCGGCGGGACCAAGTGCTCCGGCTGCGCTTCTTCGAGAGCCACGTCACCCACGCGTTCGAACGCACGCACGGCACCACGTTGAGCGCCGCGTGCCACCGGCTCGGCATCGAGCCACTCCGCCTTGCGGGTAGCACGCGCGCCGAGGTGCTCTCCGAGATCACGCGCTTCGAAGCCGCGGCGGATTCACATCCCGACGTCGACGTCTCCGTCGCGCTGGACCTGCTCGACCGAGGCTTGCGGAAGCTCGACTCCGACCTCGTCCCGCCGCGGTGGCTCTGATGCGAATCCCGGCCGTCATGGCTCGAACGCGACTCTCGGCCAGCCACTTCGCGGCTTCGCGCGACCTGGGACGCGCACGAATCCGGCCCCTCGTGGGGCTGCTGATGCTCGTCTTCGCTTCGCTCCCCGCGACCGTCCACGGGCAACACGAGTACGTCTCCCATCACTTCGTCGCGGAAGCAGGCCCGCGACATCCCGAGCCGGCACGTTGCCTCGACGAGCTCCTCGTTGCGCTGCGTCCGTTGGTCGCGCGCGGCGGAACTCCGTCCGTGCAGCTCTTCGAGGCGGTGGCTGGTCTCGAACGATGCGATCTCGACGAGGCGACACGGGAGGCGGCGCGCGCGACCGCGGCGCAGGTTCGTCGGCATTCCATCGGGTCGTGCGCCGATCGATTGGACGCCGTCGTGGCGCCCTTCGAGCCTGCGCTCCGCGCGCACTGTCGCGAAGGGCTCTGCCATCCGACCCACGAAGCGTTGAGGGATCTGCACGAGGGGGACACCACGCTCCTCTTCCACGAGCTCGCGCCGCTGATCGTGCACGTCGTCGAGACCCTCGCCGCGCGGGGCGACGAGTGGGTGCTACCCGCGCAGGTGTTGTGGATCGCCGCGCGGTGGAACCAGGTGCGCATCTCCGTGCCTCCCGTGGTGTACCAAACGCTCGAGTGGATCGAAGGGCGCTCTCGACCGGGGCGCGGTCGTTTTCGACGGCGATGATTCCTTGGGGGAACGCTTCTTCCGACGACCACGAAAAAGGGCCCGGCATGGCCGAACCCCCGTCGTTCGAACCCCGCCGACCTCAGCCGCTGCAGCTTCCTGCCGTGCACGCGAAGTCGAGGTCGCAGACCATGCCGCTGCCGCACATGCACTCGCCCGCCACGCAGCGGTCGGCGCTGGGCGTGCACATGGTCTGGCAGCTCCCGCAGTTGTCGAAGTCGGTGGTCGTGTCGACACAACCCGCGACACAACAGGTCTGACCGCTCGGGCACGGACCCGTGCCTGGCGCGGTGGAGCAGTCGCACTCGCCGGTCGCCAGACACACGTCGGCGCGGCTCCGAGGCTCGACCGCCGCGCAGCCCGCGCAACACTCGGCCGACTCGTCGACGCGGCCATCGCAATCGTTGTCACGCGAATCGCAGAGCTCGCGCGCCCCGGGCAGACCGCCGAAGGGCGGGCGCACGTCGGCGCGCGAGTCGTCGCAATCGCAGCGCGTGAGGTCGTCGCCCGCGCGGCAGGCGTCGATGCCGTCCATGTCCGTGTCGCCGCACGAGGTGTCGCGGCCGTCGCAGTTCTGGTCCATGCGGTCGCCGCAGATCTCGACCGTCGGGACACACGTGCCGCCGCCGTCGATGCCGGGCGTGCCGCCGCCGTCCACCGGCGAGCCGCCCCCGTCGACCCCGGGCGTTCCGCCGCCGTCGACCCCCGGCGTGCCGCCCCCGTCGACGCCGGGGCCGTCGTCGTCACCGCAGCCGAGGGCGGTCACGAGAACGAACGAAAGAAGCACGCAACGAAAAGGGCGAAAGGTCATCGCGAAGATCCTCGGGGAAGTCACTCGAGCGCGTCGAGAAAATCGATTGGAACGAATCGGAACCACCGAAACGACGACGGGCGCACCGAGACCGATGCGCCCGCGGCCGCTCAGCGACGGCGCCGACGCAGGCCGAGCGCGAGTGCGCCGAGCAAGAAGGCGAGACCCCCCGCGTCACGGCCGGTCGGCGCGGTGCGGCAGCCGCATCCCGCGTCTCCTCCCTTGCCGCCGACGGTGCGGCCCGCGTCTTCCTCCGGACCCGGGCCCGTGCCCGCGTCGACCCCCGGCAAGGGGCCGCTGCCCGCGTCGACGCCCACCGGCGGCGGTCCCGCGTCCGGACGCTCCATCGGCGGAATGTCGACGCACTCGCCGACCTCACAACGCTGGCCGAAGGGACAGGTCGTGCCGGCGCACGAGTCGACACACGAGCCCGCGACGCAGTGGAAGCCGGCGTCGCAGATCGTGATGTCGCAACCCGGCGACTCGCAGCTGCCGTCGGCGAGGCAAGTCTCGCCCTCCGCGCAGCGCGTGCACGGACACTGCGGCTGACATGCGCCGTCGACGCAGATCTCACCGGCGTTGCAGGTCAACACGGAGCAGAGATCGATGCAGCGGCCCGCGACGCATTGGCGGTCGTGCGGGCAGGTGACCCCGTCGCACGCGCCGACGCAGGCGCCGCCCACGCAGCGCTGCCCGCCGGGACACATCACGTCGCCGCACGCCGTCTCGACGCAGATGCCGTCCTCGGTGCAGGTCTCGCCTTCGGCGCAGCCGCCTTCGAAACACGGCGGCACGCAGCTGCCGCGTACGCAGACGTTCGGGCTCGCGCAGAGCTCGCCGTTGTCGATCTCACCGTCGCAGTCGTTGTCGATGCCGTCGCAACGCTCGCCCGTGCTCGTGCCGATCGGCGAGCAGACGATGTCACGGCCGACGCATTGCGTGACGCCGAGGCTACACGCGCCCATCGCACCGTCGATGGTGCAGTTGTCGCCCGCATCGGGGCAGCTCACCGCGCCGCTGCGCACCGAAAAGCGCCAGATGCCGGGCTCGCCGACGTTCGAGGTCGTGCAGAGGTCGAGGATCGCCATCGTGCGTGAGCCGGGAATCTCGACGAAGTCCATGCCGTTGCCGGCGTCGAAGCCCGCCTGGGCCGGCGTGCCGCCGAAGCCGTTGGTGCCTCCGCTCGCGCTGCCCGTGGTCCACTCGCAGCGGTTGTATCGGAACTCCACGTCGAAATCACCCATGCCGCAGCCGAGCGCGTTGCGCAGGATCATTTGGAAATCCATGCGCTTATCCGTCTGGGAGTTGTAGTACCCGACGTTGTGCCAGGTAACGACCATCATTCCCGCTTGCAGGTGCCAATAGACCTGGTTGTTGTTCGCGTTGCGGGTGCCACCGCGAATGTCGACGTCACCCCAATACGGCGCGATCATCGGACGCGAGGCGACCGGGAAAGGGTTCGGCGTGAAGGTCGGCAGAGCACCGGCGAAGGTGATGTTGCCGTTGGTGTTCACCCACGCTTGGTTGTAGGGGCCACCGAAGAAGGTGAGGCCACCTGGAAACGCGGTGGTCAGATCGATCGGCGAAGACGAGCCGTCGTCGTTCGAAGGCAAGGAGCTGGAGCCGTAGCCCGCCGCGCCGCCGAAGCCGTCGATCAGAGGAACGGCGCGCGCAGGCGACGCCGAAAACCACGCCGCGCCCACCAAGGCCACGGCAAGCCACTGTGAAGAGGTCCGCACTTCTCACCTCGTTTCACCGGGCCACTGCGAAGCAGAGCCGGCGTCCATCCATACCAATCCCGACCAGAAGGGTAAGGGATCTCTCCGGGCGGTTGCGAGTCCTAGGCGCGTGTTCTCCCCCATCGAGTTCGCGGCTGACCCCGCGGACTGGCGGGTGGAGGGGGCCCCATTCGGGCTTTGCCCGATGGGGAGGGGCGCCGGAACGCCCCTCCGGAAACGAAAGGGGTAGGCACATGAAGGTCGCAGCCGCACCCCCGGTTCGAGGTCGCCTCAGCTGTCCTGCTGCTCGTTCTGTGGCCCAAGCGAGTCGGGTGCCGGCATGCCGGCTGGCTTCGGCTGCGCGAGCGCGCGCGCGAGGAAGTCTTCGGGGCTCGTCGCGCCCGGCACCGACGACGGGTCGGCGAGGTTCGCTTCGAGCACGCGCCGGAACCATGTCTCGGCGTGGAGATCGAAGGCCTCCCCCGCGCAGGTCCACCACGCGCGCACGAGCTCGAGCTGCTCGTCGTGCGTCAGCGCTTCGCGAAGGCGCGGAGTCGGCGGAAGCGCGAGGCCGAGGAGCGTCTCCTCGCCGTTCGAGGCGTAGGCCCAGACGAGGGTCTCGTCGCAAGGATGACCCGTCCGCTCGGCCAACGCGTCGAGGCGCGCGACCGCGGCCTCCCGATCGGAGACGAGAAGCTCCTCGAGGGCCTCGAGCTCACGCGCCAGCAGACGCTCGCGTTCGTGGTCACGGGGAGGCAAACGAAGCCCGGGCCGCATCCCGCGGAGGCTAGTACGGCCGCGCACGAACGCGACTGCGACGATGGGGCGCGTCGCGACCAGCGCCGCCACGAATGCCCTCGCGTCGCGACCGCCACGAATGCCCTCGCCCCGTCGCCCTGCCCCCACGTACGCTCGGTCCTCGAACCGAAGGGGGGACGCATGGGCAAGGGCGTGACGTGTCCGAGCTGTGGAGGGAGCACGCCGCTCCCCGACGACGTGCGGGTGCCGACCTTCGATTGCACGTTCTGTCGCACGACGCTGCAGACGGCCGACTTCGCCGGCCAAGGCGTGGTGACCGCCGAAGGCATCGCACGACACCTCGAGGGCATCCTCGACATGAACGCGCAAGAGGCGGTCGAAGGCGCACAGGCGCTCGACCCCCTCGAAGACCGCAACCACGCGATGCACGACGCGTCCTGCCAACTCTGCGGCGCGCCCGTGAAGGTGCCGCTCGCGCTCGAAGAGAAGGTCTTCACCTGCGGCGGCTGCGGCAAAGAGCAGGCGATCGTTCGCTACGTCTCGGACGAGGACCGTGCCCATCTCGACATGGATCGGCAGTGGGAAGAGAACCAAGCCCTCGACCGCTTGATCGCGTCGGGCGTGTCGTGCGGTCGCTGCGGCGGCCACAACGCGGTGCCCGACGACGGCACGCCTCAGGTGATCTGCGTCCACTGCAGCAACGTGATCTTGTTGGGCGAGCACGTCGCGCCCGGCGCGTTGGCCCGGCGACGCTTGCGCCGTGCGGTGTTCGGGCTTCGCGACGAAGCGCAAGCGCGCCAAGACGCCGCGGACGCCACGGGGCGAATCTTCGCGTGGCTTTTCCTCGCCTTCTTCGTCGTCGCGATCACGCTGGCCGCGATCTTCCTCGAATGACCGAACGTCGCCTCAAACCCTGACGTGGGTTGCGAATCGCCTCCACCTCCGCTGACAATGACTCGCGTCGGGCCGCGCGCCCGCCGCTCGAACGGACGAACGATGACGAGATTCCTCCCGCTCCTCGCGCTCCTCGGCGTGTTCCTCTTCTCTGGCTGCGTCGTGCACACGAACTCGCCGCCTCGCCGTACGACGACGGTTCGCACCACGCGATCGCGTCCCGCGACGGTGCGCGTTCGCCACAGCACGCCGCGTCGCCAGACGACGACGGTGCGTACGCGACGCGGCAACGGACGGTCGACGACGCGCGTACGCGTGCGCTGACGACTCGAGGAACGGCACCCTTCACCGCCTCGCTCGGAGCCATCGCTCCGACTCGCATCGTTCAGCGTGACATCGCTGAGCGTCGGGTCGCTGAGCGTCGGGTCGCTGAGCGTCGGGTCGCTGAGCGTCGTATCGCTGAGCGTCGCGTCGCTCAGAGCCCGAAGCGGCGACGAAGCGTCTGGGCCGGCAACACGCCGTGCTCGCGGTCGATCTCCCGTCCGTCCCGCACGAGCACCAACGTCGGCACCGACTCGGCGGCGAGCTGTCGCCCGAGGTTCGGTCGATGGTCGACGTCGATCCGCGCGATGATCACGCGGCCGGCGCACTCCTCCGCGAGCCGCTCGAGCTCCGTCGCGAGCAAGGTCCACGGACCGCTCCACGCCGCACCGAGCGCGAAGAGCACGGGCACTCGCGCGTCGAAGAGCGCCTCGAGGATCGCCTCCGACTCGAGCGCGATGGAGCCCACGATCGGGGTGAGGTTCTGCTGGCACCGCGCGCAGCGGGAGCGGTCGGCCAAACGCCCGACTGGCACCCGGTTCTTCGCCGCGCAGCTCAGACATGCGATCTGCACGCTCGTCCCGAGCTCCGGACTCGCGGGTTCGGTCGGCGGCTTGGGCGCGGGCCGAGGCGCGGGCGGCATCACGGGCGTGGACTCCACCTTGGGTGGAGGGGTGACGAGGGCGGAAGGCATCGGAGGCGGAGGATGCGACGAGAGCCGCGTCGGACGCGTGTCGTCGTCGGAGCGCTTCGCCACGGGTTTGGCCGGCTTCTCTCGCGGGGCGTCGTCGGAGCGCTTCGCCACGTGTTTGGCCGGCTTCTCTCGCGCGGCGTCGCCGGTCTTGACCCAAAAGAACTTCTTCATGGCAACACTCGATCGATGAGCCCTCGGACCCGCCGACGTACGGCGCCGAGGCGACCTCGAAGCCGCGTGCGCACTCGTTCGGCGACGCTCGGCGAAGGCGGGAGCAGGCCGAAACGCGCTTCGAGTCGCGCGAGCTCGGCGGCAGAGAGCGAGACGGTGGCCGCGCGGAGGCTCTCTTCGAGCTGCGACGGACGACTGGCCCCCGCGATCACGGCCGTGACGCCGTCCCGATGGAGCAACCACGCGAGCGCGAGCGCGGCCGGCCCGACCTCGTGCTCGCTCGCGAGCGGTCGAAGGGTGTCGTTCACCGCCTCCGCGATCGCCCTCCGCGACTTCACGGAGAAGAGCGGGGTCGACGCGCGCCAATCGTCGGCGTCGTAACGGCGCCCCGGCCCGTGCGCGCCGGTCAGCAAGCCTTGGGCGAGCGGCGAATAGGCGAGAAGGCCCGCGCCGACCGATCGGGCGGCCGCCAACGGGCCACGCTCCACGCCACGGTCGAGCAAGCTGTACGGGCTCTGCAGGCTCACGAGCGGAAGGTCGCCGAGCGCTCTCGCGGCCGCACGGACGTCCTCGGCTTCGAAGTTCGAGACGCCGACCGCGCGGACGCGACCTTCCCGAACGAGGTCCGCCAACGCGCCGAGGGTCTCGTCGACCGGCACCTGGTAGTCGCGGTGATGCACCTGCACGAGGTCGAGCCGCTCGAGCCCGAGCCGCTCGCAGCTCGCGAGCACGTCGCGCCGGACCTGCTCCGGCCGACCGTCACGTCGCACGACTCGTTCGACACCGTCAGGGTCCCGGCCGACGAAGAGCACGTCGCCGTGCGTGTCGTCCCAACGCAGCCCGACCTTCGTGTAGACCTCGGGGCGTAGACCGCTTCGACGCAGCGCGTCACCGAGAGCGCGCTCGGACTGCCCGAAGCCGTAGAGTGGCGCCGTGTCGACCGCTCCGACCCCGAGAGTGAGGCAGTCTTGCAGGTGTCGGGACTCCGCCTCCGGGCTCCGCGAGCCGAAGCCCATGGCTCCGAGCACGACGACGGTCGGCTCCAGCGAAGGACCGAGTGCCCGGCGAGGTAGGCGCATCACCCACCCCTTCTGACCGCCCCGCCGCCGTTCGTCCAGTCCCCGACATACCTCGTACGAAGGAGTTTTGGCTCCGCGACCAGGGACGCTGGCACTCGACTCCTACCCTCTTTGAACGAGCACACACGTTCAGGCGTGCGGAAAGACTCGCAAAACGTGGGTTGTTCGCGGCGCGCCAGGACTTCCCCTGCTAGCCTCGCTTGGCGATGGCGGAACGGTTGCCGCGAGCGTTCGGCGACTACGTCCTCGAGCGACGACTGGGAGTCGGCGGCATGGCCGAGACCTTCGTCGCTCGCCGAGGGGCGACGCGTCAGCGCGTCTGCGTGAAGCGGGTCCTGCCGGCGTTCTGCCGCGACGCCGAGTTCGTTCGGCAGTTCGAGCGTGAGGCGCGGCTCGCGGGACGGCTTCGCCACAGCAACGTGGTCGGCGTGGTCGACTTCGGCGCGGTCGAAGAAGAGCTCTACCTGGCGCTCGAGCTGGTGGAAGGCGTCGACCTTCGCGCGCTCCTGCAGGCACAACCGGATCACCGCCTCCCCGAAGACGTGGCCGCCTTGGTCGCGCTCGACCTCGCGTACGCACTCGACTACGCGCACACCGAGCAGGTCGTCCACCGGGACGTGACGCCCTCGAACGTGCTGCTGAGCGTGCGCGGAGAGGTGAAGCTCGCCGACTTCGGCGTGGCGAAAGGCCTCACTGGGCAGACGCTTCCGACGGCGAGCGGGCTGCTCAAAGGCAAGGTGCCCTACATGGCGCCCGAGCAGATGTCGGGGGGCGAGGTCGACGGTCGCAGTGACCTCTTCAGCCTCGGGGTGACGCTCTTCGAGATGCTCGCCGGCCGTCGCCCTTTCGTCGGCGCGCACGACGTCGAGGTCATGCTTCGGGTGAGCAAGGGGGAGCGCCCGCGCCTCGGTGAGTTGGTGCACGCGCCGCAGGTCGAGCCCATCGTCGACCGACTGCTGACCATCGCGCGCGATCAGCGCCCCCACGCCCACGCCGTCGTGCAAGCGCTCGCGTCGCTCGTGCAGGCCGACTCGCGTGTGACCCTGGGTCGCTTGGTGCGCGAAGCGTACGGCGTCGAACCGGCGATCGAGCGGGATACCGCGTTCGCGCCGGCGGTCTTGCCGGGGACGATGGTGAGTCAGGGCAGCCCGCTCGGGGGGGTCGTGTCGTCGTCCGATCTCTCGGCGACGGTCCCGCATCCGATGAGCACGTCGAGCGCGTCGCCGCATCTCGCAGCGACCGCGGTCGCGCGACCGGGCTTGATGGTGGGCGTCTCCGAAGCCGTGGGGACCGGCGGCACGATGACCGAAGGCAACGCCGCCGTCGCGTTGGTGCCCGAGCCGGACCCTTCGAACGCGTCCGGGGTGGTCGCGCGGGCGCGGCGTTCGAGCGACGAGACCACCGGGGCGCTGCGCGCGCCCGCGCTGGTGGAAGAAGCCGACTCAAGTACGCCGAGCCGGAGCCGCTCGGTGATCGTGTCGTTGATCGTCGTGATCGGTGTGGCTGCGCTGAGCGCGATGTTCTTCGTGCGCGACACCGCCGCGACCTCGGTGACGCCCGTCGTGCCGGTCGGGTCGGAGGTGTCGTCACCCGACCCGACGTCCGAAGTGCCCACCGGCGTCGAACCTCCGACCACCATGGACGAGCCGGCCGTGACGACGATGGAGGTCGAGCCGGCGTCCATGCAAACCGTCGCACGACCCCCTTCGATGGCGGGCACGCGGGTGACGAGGGTCGAGACGTCGATGGTCGACACGTCCATGGTCGAGACCGCCATGGTCGACACCGCCATGGTCGACACCGCCATGGTCGAGACCTCTTCCGGGGAGACGCCGACGCCCGAACCACGTGGTGGCGAAACGCTTCGTCTTCCGACCGAGCGAACCGGCCACGTGCGCATCAGTCTGGTGCCTTGGGGTGAGGTGTGGGTCGGCGAGCGCTACATGGGACGCGCACCGGCCAACCTCGAGCTTCCGGCAGGCACCCACACGATTCGCATCGGCATGGGTCGACCGATGCGCACCGAGCGGGTTCGGGTGGTCGCCGGCACGACGCGCGACCTCGAGTTCGTGTTTCCCGAGGAGTGAGAGCGACCGGCGCTCGATGCCGTCCGTGCGAGTGAGCGCTCGGTGGTGGGACGGGCTCCGACCGCCGGTTTCCGATTCGGCGAGCACCGCCCTCGAAAGGGGAAGCGCGGGAGTCGGTGCACGAGATTCCGGCGCAGAGCTCGCGAGCCGTCGCTCACCCCCGCGCGCCACAACCTGCTACGAGTGCGCGCATGCACGTGCACCTCGTCGACGGCACCTACGAGCTCTTCCGCATGTTCTACGGCGCGCCCTCGTCGACCGACGCCGAAGGGCGCGAGGTCGGTGCGACCCGCGCCTTGATGCGCAACCTCGCGACCCTCGTGAAGAGCGAAGGCGTCAGCCACGTCGCGGTGGCTTTCGACACGGTGATCGAGTCGTTCCGCAACGACCTCTTCGCGGGCTACAAGACCGGCGAAGGCATCGATCCCGCGCTGCACGGCCAATTCCCGCTCGTCGAAGAAGCCTGTCGTGCGCTCGGCATCGTCACGTGGTCGATGGTCGAGTTCGAAGCCGACGACGCGATCGCGACCTTCGCCGCGCGCGCTTCGGCGGATCCGCGGGTGGAGAAGGTCTTGCTCGCCTCGCCCGACAAGGACCTGCTGCAGTGCGTGGAAGGCACCCGCGTGGTGCAGCTCGATCGACGCAAAGACGTCGAGCTCGACGAAGACGCCACACGCGCGAAGCTCGGCGTCTCGCCCGCGTCCGTACCGGACTACCTCGCGCTCGTCGGAGACACCGCGGACGGAATCCCAGGGGTGCCGCGTTGGGGCGCGAAGGGCGCGGCGGCCGTGCTCACGCGTTGGGTCCACCTCGACGCCATCCCCGCCGATCCGAAGGCGTGGGGCGTGAAGGTGCGCGGCGCCGACGCGCTCGCGGCCTCCCTGAACGAGCACCGCGAGGCCGCGTGGCTCTACCGCACGCTGGCGACGCTGCGACGCGACGTGCCGCTCGAGGAATCGGTCGACGACCTTGAATGGCGTGGTCCGGCGCCGGAGCTCGCGGACGTCGCGGCGCGGTTGGGCGCGAACGAGCTCGTCGCGAAGCTCGCCTGAGGTGCGGGTCCTCGCGCATGTCGCGACGCGCTTCGAGGCGCCGCGTTTGGCGCCTCAAGAGCTCAGACCGAGACGTCGTTGACGCCACCGCGCTTCGCGCCCCAGAGGCGGAGGCAGAGTCGGCGCTCCGCGCCACCGCGCTTCGCGCCGCAGAGTCAGAGGCGGAGTCGGCGCTCGCGCCACCGCGCTTCGCGCCGCAGAGCCGGAGGCGGAGTCGGCGCTTCGCGCCGCAGAGGCGGAGGCGGAGTCGGCGCTTCGCGCCGCAGAGTCGGCGCTTCGCGCCACCGCGCGCGCAGAGTCGGAGGCGGAGTCGGCGCTTCGCGCCGCCGAGTCGAAGGTACCGGCAGCGTGGGCGACCACGCCCTCGTCCCACGTCGCGCGCTCGTTCCCCGAGAGTCAGCGGTGCGTCGACAACACCGAGCCGATGGTGTCGCGCACGTTGTCGATCAACGCGTCCCGCCCCTCGATCCCGTAGTCCGCGGGGTTCACGCGCGGGTGGTAGGTGATGCGCACCTTCTGGCCCTTGCGAACCCGGAAGTCCTTCGCCGGCAACACGTCGCGCGTGCCGTCGATCGTCACCGGCACGATCGGGATGCCCGTCTGCAACGCGACCATGAAGCCACCCTTCTTGAAGGGCAGCAGCGCGCCATCGTCGCTCCGCGTGCCTTCGGGTGCGATCCACACGTGAATGCCCGCCGACATCACGCGCTTGGCGTCTTCGAGCGCTTCGAGCGCCTTGCCGCGATCGCCGCGATCGAGCGAGACGAAACCCGCGGCCTTCATGCCGCCGCCCATGATGGGAAGCGCGAACATCTGCTTCTTCGCGATCATGCGCAGCGACGTCGGATGCACGTGCATCAGCGTGAAGATGTCGAAGGCCGATTGGTGGTTGCTCATCACCAGCGCCGGCGCGTCGCCGACGTTTTCGCGCCCGACCACCTCGACCTCGATGTCCGCGAGCCGCACCGCGTTCGCCGACCACTCCGCCAGCCGCCGATCGCAGGTCTCGCGCGTCAACGTCCCCATCGCGCCTTGCACCACCGTCGGCGCACAGACGCGAAAGGTCTCGGCGAGTTGGAGCGGGAGCACGAGAGACGAAACACGCGGCATGCGCGGGGTATAGCAGCGGCCCGGCGAGGGTGCCGCGGGCCCGACGCTCACCGATCAGAGCGTGGTCGGTCTCGGGGCCGCGGGTCGCCACGACGCGGCGGCGCCGATCCAGCCGACGAGCGTGAAGGGTGCGAGAAGCGCGAGGCCATCCGTCCAAGAGGTTTGGCTCGCTGCGCCGTAGACTCCACCCGCGGTGAAGCCCAGGCAGAGCAAGAGTGCGAAGCCGAAGAACTCGGTGCGCGACCAGACGCTGCCGGAGATACCGCCGGAAGCGAAGGCGTTGAGGCCGACGAAGGCGCCGAGGAGCGAGACCTCGGGGGAGACGACGTATTCGAGGAACGCGCCGACGCCCGCGAGCGGCAGGCCGAACGCGAAGGCGAGCACGACGGCTCCGTAGCCTCGCATCGCTGCGGGCATGACGACGAAGCCCGAGGTCGCGAGGAAGAGCCCGCAGAGGTCGAGCATCGCGAGCGCGAAGAGCCCTTCCGTCCCGCGTGCACCGACGAAGAGCGCGGTGCGTAGCCCGACGAGAACGAGCAGCGACAAGAGCGACACGACGGGCAGAGCGCGGGAGCGGGCGGGCGGAGGCATCGGCACCGGGAGGGTATCGAGCGTGGCCGGGCCACGACGAGACGTGAGCGCATCTACGGCGATCTCACGCCGGTCTCCCCGAGCTCTCGGGCCTTCCAGCAGGAAAAGAGGCTCGACCCGCACCCGTGTTCGAAGGCATCGTGGCGACGGGAGGGGGCATGCGAACGCTCGTGGGATGGCTCGTGTGTGTCGTCGTGGGATGCGGGTCGGGTGACGCGAGCCCGAGCGCCGATCCGACGCCGGCACCGAACGCGGCGAACATGGCGGCGGCGAACATGGCGGAGACGCCGACCACGCCGACCACGCCGACCGAGCCGGCGTCTGCGAGCGCGATGGCCGAGCCCACGACCCCGGTCCCCACCGCGCCCCCGACCTCCCCGCTCGACGCCGAGCCGGTGATCCCCGAAGACCTTCGCGAGAGCTACGCCCGCCTTCGCGCGCAGGTCGACGAAACGCCGAACGATCTCGCGGCACGCTGCTCGCTCGGCAGCTTGCTCCGGCGCGCGCACGCGCTCGCACACGCCCACGAGATGCTCACCGAGGCGCTGCGACCTCCGCTCGACGGCGAGCCCCGAACGCTCGAGCCCGGGACGATCGAAGCGTGCGCGTACGAGCTCGGTCGGGTCGCCGAAGAGAGCGGCGACTTGGGGTCGGCCGCCGATCACTATTGGGCGGCGCGCCAGACGCCGATCGAGCGACGCCGTCGCATCGTCGACGAAGCGTTCTGGCGCGTGATCGACGCGCGCTTGGAAGCCTCGTGCGATCTGAGCGCGCTCGAGCTGCGTGGGCTGCTCTCGCACGCCGATCGCCCGTCGCTCCGTCGTTGCCTCCGCGAGGTCGAGAGCGCCTCGCCGCCTTGCCCGATCCTCCCGCTGGGCGATCCCGATCACCCCGGCGTGCGGTCCGACGCTTACGACGAGTTCGTCGAGGTCGGAGAGCACGGCCACGCGTTCGGGCGCATCGGGACGACGCTCTACGTGATCAGCGCGATTCGAGGTCGCAAGCAGGTGCGGCAATGCGAGTTCGCGCTCTCCGACCCCAGCGATTTCGGGCGGCCCACCGTGCTGACGCTGGGAGAGACCACGCTCTACGGCGTGACCACGAGCGGCTTCGTCAGCTACGCGTCCGAAGAATGCGACGAGTGCCGCGACACGGATGCCTTCGGCGCCTCGTTCGCGTTTTCGGAGGTGGGCGAGCTTCGCCTCGCCCTGATCGACTCCGGAAACGAAGGCTCGATGGCCAACCCCGGCTGGACCTCGCCCTGGCTCGAGGTCGAAGGCGGCGGCTTGCAGGTCGACGAAGAAGGCACGCTTCAGATCGGTCGGCCGCTGATGCTTCGCAGCCACGTCTTCGTGCCGAAGCGTTGAAAAGCGGGCTTGGTACGCCCGTCTTCCGGGGATGGACCGAACGGGTGGCTCTGCCATCTTCGCGCCGTGTTCTGGTCCCGCCCCTTCCTTCCCGCGGACGACGTCGACGCGTTGCTCGACGTGTGCCGCTGGGTCTTCGCGCATGCCTACTACGGCACGGACGCTTGGCGACGTGATGCGAGGGTGATCGAGCCCACGCCCGAGAACTTCCCGGTCGACACATCGCTCGAGCACGAGGACCTCGCCGAGGACTACCTCGCGTTCGTCGTGGAGCATGCCGGGCTCTCGGAGTGGCCCTTCTTCCTACTCACGGGCCCCGCGGACACCAACCGCCCACCGCGCGACGCGGGAGGGAACGTCGCGGCAGCCCGAGAGCGCCCTCCTCTTCCGGAAGTGGCGGAAGAGTCCGAGCTCGATCCACGGGACGACGACCCGAGCGTGCACCTCGACGAGCCCGAGCCGGAACCGGTGGATGGGATGCGCTCGGCGGACGGACGGTTTCCCGTCCCGTACCTCGAGACCGATCACGCGCCCGACCAAATCGCGCACCTCGCGTGGAGTGTCGTCGGGTGGCACGTCGCGACCGTCGCCGACCTTCGCACGGTCCCTTTCGAGGGCGGTGCGATCGCCGACGTGGCGACGGTCCTCGCCGGCTTCGGCATCTTCTGCCTCGACAGCAGCTGTCGACGCGTCGAGGTGGATCGGGGCCGAAACCTGATGATCACGCGACCGCCGCTGGAACACACGGCGCTGGGCACGGATCGACTCGCGTTCGTGGTGGCCACGATGGACGCGCTGCTCGGCCGCGCGGCCCCGGCCACCACGCGCTACCTCTCGCCCGACGCCACCAGCGCCTACACGAAGGCCCGCAAGGCGGTCGCTCGACTCGACCTCGATGCCCTGCGCGTCGAGGGAGTGGCGGGGCCGGCCGGCCCGTACCGCTAGTTGCGGGCGGGAGTCCTCGGGGAAGCTTCGCGTGCGCCCGCGCGTTTCATGCCCCATGCGGTGGAGGACGCTCGTCTTGCTCGGGGTGTTGGCGTGCGATCGCGCGCCTGCGCCTGCTCCCGAGTCGACGGCGACACGGGCCCCCACGCCGGTGACCGACGAGAACGCCGAGCACGCCGTCGCCCCGTGGGGCGTCGTGTGGGAGCGGGCTTCGTGGAGCCTCGCGGACGTGCACGCGCTCGGCGACGAGGTCGCCCACGGGGGCTTTCGTTTCGACGTCGCCACGGGCGCGCCGCGGGCGGCGATCGCGGAGGCCGACCAACCGCTCGCGCGGCATCCCGACGGCTCGATCGTGCTCGTGCGCGACGGAGTGCTCGTGCGACGGCGCGAGGGCGTCGAGCGGGCGCGCTCCCAGAGGCCGACGTCCCTGAGCGAACGCGAGCGCGCGTCGTACGCCGTCGAAGCGGCACGCTTCGCACGCGTCGGCGACAAGACGTTGTTGATGACGATCGAGTCGCGGGAAGACGGCGGGCGCGTGGTGAGCGTGATGCTCTACGACGGCGACGATCTCTCGGATCTGAGCAGCTTCTTGCTCGCCGGGGACGCGGGCTCGCGGGGTCGCGCCGACGTGCGCCTCGACGAACGCGAGCTCGTCGTGGTGATCCCCGAGGATTGCAGCCTCGACCCCTGCGGCGCGACGCGGCTCGAGCGTTGGTCGCTCGACGATCCGCTGCAGCGTCGGGTGATCACACGCGCCTTCGACGAGCTTCGGTTCGACGCCAGCGGCCGCTACGCCCTCGTGCGAACGCACGCGCATCGTTCGGTGCGGGTGATCGACACGCGGGATGCGTCGACGGTGTGGAGCGTGAGCGAGTACGGGCCGCGGGGCGAGAGCTGCGGCGACACGCCGGGCGAGCTCGCGTGGCCGCAAGACATGGCGCTCTCGCCGGACGCGCGCGTGATCGCGCTGGTCGAGACGGGGGCGGGCCCGCTGCGGCTTCGCGTGGCCGAGCGGGACGGGGAGAGCTCGGTCACGCGTTTCGAGCGCCTCGTCGACGAGGTTCCCGCGGTGGCCTTCGCCGACGACGGCACGCTCTTGCTCGCGAGCACCCGCTTGGTCGCGCTGCGGCCCGGGGGGGTGGTCGAACCGCGGGCCTTGGCGTGGCGTCCGGAGCCGGCGCCGAACCACTCGCTTCACGAGAGCCCGTCGGGGCGGAGCGTTCGGAGCGAGGACGGCAACGTGCATGTCTACGCGGCGGCGCTCGATCCGAGCGAGCTCGCCCCGGACGACGACGGGCGCGGGCTGCTTCGTCGGGTCGTGGGCGTGAACGAGGGCGCGACGCTCTGGCGGAACGCGGGTCGTCATGCCGAGGTCGTGGTTCCCGCGTGCACGCACGGCGTGTCGAACGCGGACGCCTACCACCGCATCAGCGAGACCCCGTCGGGTCTCGTGCACGTCGAGGTCGTGGTGCCGCCCGGCACGCCCGTGACCGAAGTCGCAGCGCTGCTGGCTCGCTACGTCGACGAGCCGCTCGGGGCGGCGCCCCGTCGACGGCTGCCGACGCTGCCTCGTCGCGAGTGCGGAATCTGAAAGCAGCCCCCACTTGCACCGATTCGATCCGTGCGAGCGCACAGGATGCTCGGTGGTGAGGCGGGGCCTCAATCCGGCTTTGCCGGATGGGGCACGGGCGCGCCGCCCCCTCGAAGAGAAGGAAGAGCACGAATCCGTGCGACCGACTCGTGCCCCGAGCCCAAAACACCAATAGTTACGAGAACCTGCAAACCAGCCTCGGAGACGAGGGTAACGGCGACGGGCTTCGGGACGTCGGGTCGGGGGCACGCGAGACCGTGGGCGCGGACGGAGATTCGTCCGTGGAGCGGCCTCTCGTCCCCACGGCCTGGCCTCGCGGTCGGCCGTGCTCGCTCCCCCAAAACCCCGTACCCTCGCCCCGATGTCCTCCGCGGTCTCCGTCGCACAGCCGCTCGTGCACGAGCTCCACGCCACCCTCCTCGCGCTCGACGCCGCGCGCTTCCGAGACGCCAAACGCGCGGAGCTCGCGAGCCGGCTCCAGGCGCTCCGGGACCGCCTGAGCCAGGCCGCCGCGTCGAGCGAGCTCGGCGACACGGCCCGCGCGCGTTTCGCCGAGATCGCGGAGCACCTGCGCTCGCAGCTTCCCGACGTGTCCGAAGCCCGCGAACGCTGGATGCGGTTCCGCGACGAGCTCCAGCCGCGTTACGAAGCGCTGCTCGTCGCCCTCCGCGAGCACGCGGTCCACGCGCCGAGCCTGCGCCCGACCAACTACGTCCGAAACGTCTTCCACGTCGGAAACGCCCTCGGCGTCGTCGCGCTGCTCGTCTTCTTGCCGAGCCCGTGGCTCATCCCGCTCGCGAGCGCCTTCTTCGGCCTCGCGGTCTTTCTCGAGACCTCGCGACGCGTCTCGGCCCGTTGGAACGACGTGCTGATGAAGCTCTTCGGGCCGGTCGCCCACCCCTACGAGCACTACCGCGTGAACAGCGCGAGCTGGTACGTGGGCGCGCTCTTCGTGCTCGCCTGGATGCAACGCCCGATGGTCGCCGCCGTGGGCGTGGGCGTGCTCGGCCTCGCGGATCCGGCGGCCTCGATCGTCGGACGGCGCTTCGGTCGGCACAAGCTCATCCACGGCCGCACCCTCGAAGGCACCACGACCTTCGCGATCGTCGGCGCGCTCGTCGCCGCCGCCGTGCTGATCGGCTTCGGCACCCCGATCGTGACCGCCCTCGTCGTCGCCCTCGTGTCTGGGGTGGCGGGCGCGCTCGCCGAGCTGTTGAGCCGCCGCATCGACGACAACTTCTCGGTGCCCGTGCTCACCGCCGCGGCAGCGTGGGGCGTCCTCTCCCTCTTCGGGTGAGCCCGATGGGCCTGTCGCTAAGAACGCTCGGCTCGTTCGTCGCGGTGTGCTGCGCGCTGCTCGCGTGCGGCGGAGACGCCCCGACGGCGCCACGCTTCGAGCCCCCCGAGCTCGGCTCGTTGCCCACACGCGTCTCGGAGCGTCGTTGCCTCGTCGGCGTCGAGAGCGGCGCACCCCCTCCCCCGCGCCTCTCGGAGACCGGCTGCTTCACGAGCGTCGTGCCGCTGGTCGCGACGGACGAGCTCGTGCCTTTCGCCGTCGTCTCGCCGCTCTTCTCGGACGAGACGCACAAGTCCCGTTGGCTCGCGATTCCTCCGGGTCAGCGCGCGGATTGGTACGACGACGGCACCCTCGACGTCCCCGTCGGCAGTGTCTTGGCGAAACGTTTCGCGAGCGAGGACGGTGCGCTCGAGCTTCGCTTCTCCGTTCGCGCGGAGACGGGCTTCGTCTTCTTCACCTACCGCTTCGAAGGCGACGACGCGCGCCTGCTCGAAGGCCAAGAGACCACCGACTTCGCGTTGCCCGACGGCCGCGAAGCGCACTACGTCTTTCCCGCCCGCGAGACCTGCCGCACCTGCCACGGCGAGGTCGGTGTGCTCGGCCCGAGCGTCGCGCAGCTCACGATGCCGGTGCGCTACGACGGCGTGCTCCGACCGCAGCTGGACGCGCTGACCGCGCTCGGCCTCGTCGCGCCCCGACCCGACGCGGTCGGCATGCCGAGCCCGCTGGACACGGAAGCGCCGCTCGAAGCCCGCGCGCGCGCCTACCTGCACGCGAACTGCGGGCATTGCCACCGACCGGGGGGCTTCGCGCCCGTCGGCCTCACGCTCGATTTGCGCTGGTCGACGCCGACCGAAGCGACCCAGACCGTCTGTGTGCCGACGCAATTCGCGGCCACGGCAGGCGAAGGCATGCGCATCGACCCGGCGTACCCGGACGCCTCCGTGATCGTGCGCCGCATGCGCGCCCTCGGCGGCGACTTCCCGGGGCCGATGCCGCCGGTCGGTCGCTCGGTGGTCGACGAGCACGCGGCGCAGCTGGTGCGCGAGTGGGCGGCGAGCCTCGACGCCTCGCTCTGCCCTTGAGCCCGCTCCCGGCCAAGCCGACGCGCCTCGCCGCACGTCAGGCGCGTTCGGCGTGAAGCCCGAGCGCCTCGAGCACCAAGCCGAGCTTTCGTTCGCGCACCGGATCGCCCGCGACCTCGACGGCGGCCTCACGAAGGCGCCGACGGGTCTCGTCGATGCGCGAGAGCCAAAGCGCGAGGGTGCCGGGACGATCGGAGTTGTTGGTGTCGTCCGGCGCCCCTTCGACACGCGCGAAGAGGAAATACGTCGTGCGTCGCACGAGATCGACCGGCACCGTCGTGAAGCTCTCGAGCGCCTGCGCGATGCCCCACGTGAGCGCGTCGCTCACCGCGGCTTGAAGGCGTCCGCGCTCGTCTTCCAAGAGCACCGGCGCCGCCCCGTGCCGCGTCTTGTTCCGTAGCTCCTCCGCGTGATGAAGCACCTTGCGGTAGAGGCGGCTGGGCGTGCGCCCCTCTTGGCCACGCTCGGGCCGAAGGCGCGGCGGCACCACCGGCAACACGTTCCACACGAGCGGCGCGAGCGCGGGATCGTGACGGGTCAGCGTCTGCAACGCCGCCGCCCCGGTGGTCTGGTAGGTGAGCGTTCCGTCGTGCACCACGCCCTCCGGACCGAGGTGACCTTGGTGGTAGTAGAGCGCCTCGACGTCCCGCGGCTCGAGACCCGTCGCGGCCATCAGCGCCGGCACCATCCAGAGGTTCACGACGGGGCGAGGCAGCCGAATCCAGCCGACGTGTTCGCTGCTTTCCCCGAAGACGCGTGGACAGAGCAGGCCCGCCGGAACCGGGCTGGCGTCGGAGAGCACCAGACCTCGCTCGCGCACCTCGCCTTCGTCGCGCGCCGAGAGCTCGGAAGGCAGACGCGCACGGGTCTTCCATCCGGCGAGCTCGAGTCCGTAGGGATCCACGGCGCGAGTCTACCGGCTGCGTCGTCGGGGGCAGCCGCGAAGTGCGTGCCTTCGAAGAAGCGCGCCCGAGTTCGCGCAACACGCCTTCGAAGAAGCGCGCCCGTTCGCGCAGTACCCCTTGGCAGAAGCGCGCCCGAGTTCGCGCAACACGAAGAAGCGCGCCCGTTCGCGCGTACCCCTTGGAAGAAGCGCGCCCGAGTTCGCGCAACACGCCTTCGAAGAAGCGCGCCCGAGTCCGCGCAGCACGCCTTCGACGAAGCGCACCCGAGTCAGCGCATCACGTCTTCGAGCACCGCACGCAGCTCCGACAAGCGGTAGGGCTTCGGCAAGAAGCGGGTGCGCTTGTCGAGCGCGGTCGGCGCGCCGACGTCGAAGCCGCTCGTCATCACCACCGGCAGCGCCGGCCAGCGCTCGCGAAGCCGCGCCATGGTGTCGGCGCCGCCGAGCACGGGCATCGTCCGATCGAGCAGGACCATCGCGACCGTGGCGTGGTGGGTCTCGAGCAACGCGAGCGCCTCGGCGCCGTTGTCCGCCGCCAAGGTCGTGAAGCCGAGGTGCTGCAACATCGCGCACGCCGCCTCTCGCACCGCCGCCTCGTCGTCGACCACGAGCGCCACGCCCTGACCACGCCACACGCTGGGCGCGGGCGCGCTCGGTCGTGCCGGTGTCTGTTCGTCGCACGCGGGGAAGACGAGCAAGAACGACGTGCCTGCTCCCGGCGCCGACCGCACGTGAATCGCGCCCTCGTGCCCTCGCACGATGCCCATCACCGCCGAGAGCCCGAGCCCACGCCCCGTCGCCTTCGTGGTGAAGAAGGGCTCGAAGAGACGCGTGCGCGCGTCGTCGTCCATGCCGCAACCGTCGTCGGAGACCTCGAGGACGACCTTCTCGCCGGCGGGGACGTCGGCGCACGCCTCCCAGGCCGGCCCGAGCTCCCGACGCACCGAGACGCGCAGCGAGCCGGACGCCTCGCCGAGCGCGTCGGACGCGTTGGTGACGAGGTTCAGCACGATCTGTTGGAGCTGCGCGCGGTCGCCGCACATCGCGGGCACGTCCGGCTCGACGTCGATCTGAAGCTGCGCGTTCTTGCTGACGAGCACGCGAAGCATGCCGAACATCGAACGCGCGAGCTCGCCGAGATCGAGCGGCTCGACCACGAGCTGCCCTCGTCCCGTGTACGCGAGCAGCTGCCGCGTGAACTCCGCGGCGCGAAGCGAGAGCGCCTCGATCTCACGAAGGTGCTCGAGCGCGCGGGCAGGGTTCGCCGTGACGGCGAGCTGCGCGAGCTGCGTCTGACCGAGGATGCCGGTCAGCAAGTTGTTGAAGTCGTGCGCGACGCCGCCCGCGAGCACACCGAGGCTCTCGAGCTTCTGCGCGTGAAGGAGCTGACGCTCGAGCTCCTGCTTCTCGACCTGCGCTTGCACACGCGAGGTCACGTCGATGACGTAGCCGAGGTAATGCGTCGCGTGCCCGTCCTCGTCGCGGAGGATGCGCGTGAAGTCGTAGAGCCACCGGATGGATCCGTCGGCGCGACGAATGCGGTAGGGCTCGTGCTCGAAGGTGCTCAGGCCGGCGTTCGTCGCCGCGACGACCTCTTCTTGAACCCGCGCGAGGTCCTCCGGCGCGACGCAGTCGGCGTACGCGACGCGTCCTTCGAGGAAGGCCTCCGCGGAGTGCCCGAAGACCTCCAGCACGTTCAGCGTGCAGAGCTCGACGGGCCAGCCCGGGTCGTTCCGCCAACGGAAAACGACGACCGGACCGTGGATGAACACGGAGCGGGCGAGCTCGTCTTGCGTCAGCTCTTGCACCTCCGGAGGAGAGCACGCACCGCCGCATCGCGCATGCTCGGCGGGCACGAATGAAGAGTCCTTCCCGGCTCGATCCGCCAAACGGGGACGGCCGCTTGCCGAAGGCTCGCAAGCGGTACGCGGGCGCTCGGACGACTGGGCTCGCGAGGGGCGGCCTGCGCGGAATCTCGGGCTCCCCGAGGGGATCCACGCGGGGGGTCGAGGGCGCGGCGCGTGAGAACGCGCGTCACGCGGCACCGCTTCACGGACTCGTCGTCGCGTCGACCGCCCGGGGTCTCGGAACGAGCCGATGCAGAAGTCGGCGCGCGACAGCAGAAAATGGCACCATCCGCCGCGATGCGCGCCCTTCTGATCCTCGTGGCTTGTCTCGCCGGCTTCGGCTGCGCTTACCCGCGCCGCTCGACCTCGCTCTGCCCGGCCACGACCGACGCTCGCCCTGCACCCAACGACATCTGGCGCCTCGCGTTCTCGACCGCGGTGATCCCGCCTCGGCAACGCGGCGATCAGCCCTGGGACGAGGACGGCACACCGCCCGACGTCTTCGTGCGTGTCTACCGCGGCGACGAGCTCTTGTTCGAGAGCGAGCCGGTCGAGGGGCTTCAGCCCGTGCTCGAAGCGACGACGCCGAACCTTCACCTTCCGTCGAACACCGAGTCGCGCATCGAGCTCTGGGACGCGGACGGCGTGATGCCCACCGTGATCGGCATCTGGCACGGCCAAGGCTTGCCCTCCGGCGCCATGGAAGACGGCGACACGCGCATCATGCTCGACGGCAACGCGACCGTCGGATTCCGCGTGCTCTCGCCCGAAGCCTCGCGAGGTGCGGGCATCCCGAACTACGAAGTGCGTCGCAAGGAGCTTCGCTTGATCGAGGTGCTCGAGCACTCGCCGGCCGGACGCGCCGGTCTCGTGCCGGGTGATGCGATCCTCGCCATCGGCGGTGAGTCGGTGGAAGACCTCGGCGAAGCACGCGCGGCCGGGGCGCTCTCGCGGGCATGCTCCGAGGCGACACGCCTGACGGTGCGCCGCGCCGACGGCCGCGTCGAAGACCTCGTGCTCGACCGCGGCTTCGTCTGGACCGCGCTCTGACCGCGTCGCTCGTGCGTCGTTCGCTCCTCCACGCCGGCCTCCTCGTCGGCTTCGTCGGGCTCTTCGGCAGCTTCGCGTCGCCGGCGCGGGCCGACGTGCAGTGGTCGTCGCGCCTCGGCTTCGGCTTCGGCGCCGCCATGGGCGACCTCGAGCGTGCGTTCGTCTACGAGAACACGATCCGTGTCGAAGCCCTCTTCGGCGGCCGCGGCGACGAGCACGTCCGCGTCGGTCCGGCGATCGATCTCCGCACCCGAACCTTTCGCAGCGCCGAAGGCTCGGCGGGCCTCGGCCTCCTGCTCCCGATCGCACGCGGCTACCCGATCGTGCTCACCGCGACCGCGGGCTACGCGTTTCGAAAGAACGACGTGCTCGCGGGCTGGGAAGACGGACCGATCTTCGTCGGCACCGCGGCGTGGGGCTACCGCAGCTACGACTTCCACGATCACTACCAGATCGGCTTCCACGTCTTCGTCTCGTCGCGCGTGCACCTCGACCAGGTCTCGCGTTGGGAGCTGACGGCCGGCATCGAGCTCGACCTCGAGATGCTCTTCGTGGTGCCCGCGCGATTCTTCGTGTCGCTCTTCCGACGCGGCCCGCCCGACGAGCCCGAGGAGTAGCCGCGGTCCCCGTGGCGAGGTCTCGCTCTCCACGCGCGAGTCGTGTCCTACCGAGCTCACGACGCGACCTCCCACCCCACCCCACGCTCGCTCCCCCACTGCGTGTCGTTCTCATCCGGAAGCGAGAACGGGCACCCGAACCGCGCTTCGCGCCTCGGAGGCCGAGGCAGAGTCGGCGCTTCGCGCCACCGCGTTTCGCAGCCTCACGGCCTCACGGCTTCGCCGACACCGCGCGTCGCGCCACGAAGCCCACGAAACGCAGTCGAATCGCCACGTAGGCGAGCCTGAGAAGCGGGGGCGGCAGACCGACACGTCCGCCGCTCACACCACCGAGCTCACACCGCCCTGCGTGTCGCCTCGAAACCTCGTCGCCCGAACCGGACCGGCGTGTCCCGCGCGACCGACACGTCCGCCGCTCACACCACCGAGACACCGAGACACCGAGACACCGAGACACCGAGACACCGAGACACCGAGACACCGAGACACCGAGACACCGAAGACACCGAGACCCTGCGACGCCCTGCAACGCCTCGCGCATCAGATGCGACGCAAAGACAGATTGTCGCACCCAAAACCACAACAAAATCAGGATCTTTGACGGCCTCTGGTTTGCACTCTCGGCCACCATGACTGCCACCACCTCCCTGGTCGCCGGAGCGCTCGCCTTCTCGCTCGTTGCATGCGGCGGCTCCGTCCCCGAGACCGCGCACGCACAGCCCCGCGTCGACGACGCCTCGGCCGCGCTCGCGTTGGCGCGCGAGGAGAAGCTCGCGCGCGACGTCTACCGCACGCTCGGTCGCCGCTACCCGCTGCCGATCTTCGCGCACATCGCCGAAGCCGAGCAGCGCCACTTCGACGCCGTCGCCGCGTCGCTGCCGACCGAGACCCGCGAGGCCCTCGCCGCGTTGCCCGAAGGCCGCTTCGGCGACGCGGAGGTCGACGCGCTCTTCGCCGAGCTCGTCACGCAAGGCGAAGCGAACGAGCTCGCCGCGCTCGCCGTCGGCCTCCGCATCGAGGAGATGGACCTCGCCGACCTCGCCCACCACGAAGCGGCGCTCGACCCGGACGTGGTCGCCCACCTCGCGCGCGGATCACGCAACCACCTGCGCGCCTTCTTCCGGCAACACGAGGCCCGCGGCGGGAGCTACGTGGCGCGACACCTCACGCAAGACGAGCTCGAAGCGATCGCACGCTCGGAGCACGAGCGGGGTGGGGGACGTGGTCGCGGGCACGGCGGCGGGCGAGGCCGCGGGCACGGCGGCGGGCATGGTCAGGGCGGCGGTGAGTGCCGACACGGCGATTGAGACTCAGAAGCTCTGCGCGAAGGCCATCTCGCGCAACGCCACCGGCACCTCGGGGCCGGCTTCGGCGCGTTCGGTGAGCGAGGCCGCGCTCAGCGTGTGCCAGAAGAGCGTGCGTCGCGCGTCGGCGCCACGCGCGTGGGCGAGAAACGAAGAAAACGCTCGCGCGGTGTAGGTCGGATCGAGCACGAGCCCGAAGTCCGACGCGACCGCGCTCGCTTCGACCGCGTCTTCGTTCGCGGTCCCGTAGCCGTCGCCGAAACGCGACGAGTCGATCTCGATCTGCGCGAGCGCCGCGTGGCCGACCGCGGGGAACGCAGGCTCGACGTCGCGAAGCTTCTTCATGGTGCTCGCCACCAACGCGGCGACCGTCGCG
>JACKEH010000053.1 GCA_020633125.1 Sandaracinus sp.
TTCCCTACCCGTTCGGTGCTCCCGAACGGCTTCCTGAACCTCCTCCAACCCGGCTCGCGCGTGACGCCTTCACGGATCGCGCGGAGCCCGCGGACACCCCTCCTGCCCTTGTTGGCGGCGAGGGGTGTTCGCGTTTGTTTCGGGGATATGTCTCTGAAATTAGGATGAAATTCGTCGCCGTGAGGGTCGTCGAAGGACCTGGTGACGGAACAATTACATCTCCACATCGAACGGTGACGGTGCCCGTGGCCGAACCCGCATAGGGTGCGACCCATGGTGAATCACAGTGGTGTCGTTCCGGAGTGGATGTCGGAACGGAAGATTGGTTGGGCGGGTGCCATCCCGTTCGTGCTCATCCACCTTCTCGCGTTCGGAGTGATCTGGACGGGCTTCACCTGGCCGTCCGTGATCGTCGGCGTGGTGCTCTACTTCGTCCGCATGTGGGGCGTGACCGCGGGCTACCACCGCTACTTCGCGCACCGCACCTTCGAGACGAGCCGCGTCTTCCAGTTCATCCTCGCGTTCATCGCGATGTCGAGCGCGCAGCGCGGTGCGCTCTGGTGGGCGGCCCACCACCGCCGCCACCACAAGTACTCGGACCTCGAGGGCGACCTCCACTCGCCGGTCCGTGACGGCTTCTGGTTCAGCCACATGGGCTGGATCTTCGTGAAGGGCGCGGAGGAGACCGACTTCGACCGCGTGAAGGACCTGCAGAAGTTCCCGGAGCTCGTGTGGCTCGACAAGTACTTCCTCGTCCCGCCCACGATCGTCGGCGTGGCCTGCGCGTTCGGCGGAGTCGAGATGCTCTTCGTCGGCTTCTTCCTGAGCACGGTGCTCGTCTGGCACGTGACCTTCTTCATCAACTCGCTGACGCACGTCTGGGGCAAGCGCCGCTTCGAGACGACCGACGACAGCCGCAACAACTTCCTCCTCGCGCTGCTCACGCTCGGCGAGGGTTGGCACAACAACCACCACCGCCATCAGGCGTCGACGCGCAACGGCTTCTACTGGTGGGAGGTCGACCTCACGTACTACGTGCTGAAGCTGCTCTCGTTCGTCGGCATCGTCTGGAACCTTCGCCCGGTGCCCGAGAAGGTGCTCGCCGAGGGGCGCGCCGCCGACGCCGAGCGCAAGGCGGGTCGCAAGCCGGCGCCAGTCGAGGAGCGCGGCCGCCTTCCGAAGGGCGCCCTCGACGTGCCGGCCTGAGCTTCCGGCGCAGAACGAAAAAGCCCCGCTTCGGCGGGGCTTTTTCGTTCCGTCCTGCGGGCATCGAAGAGGCTCAGGCACCGAAGCGCGCGACCAGTGCGCGAACACGTTCGACGAACGCGGCCTCGTGGTGCGCGCGAAACGTCTCCCACGTCGCGAAGGTGCTCGGGTCGGCGACGCGGTCGACGAAGATCGTGCCGTCGAGGTGATCGGTCTCGTGCTGGTAGGTGCCTGCCGACAGACCCCAGACCTCGTAATCGAGCGCTTCGCCGTGACGGTCCCACGCTTCGACTCGCACGCCGACGAAGCGCGGCACGACCCCCCGGAGGTTCGGCACGCTGAGGCAACCTTCGTAGTTCTGGAAGATCTCGGCGGAGAGCGGGGTCAGCTTCGGGTTCACGAGCACCGTGAGTGGGATCTTCGGCTTGTAGGGGTAGCGTGGGTTGTCGCCGACCTCGATCGCCTGCACACGAATCGGTCGAAAAACTTGGGGCGCGGCGAGGCCCGCGCCTTTGGCGTGACGCATCGTCTCGATGAGGTCGTCGACGAACGACTGCATGGTGGGCGCGAGCAGCTCCTCGCGCGTGAGCTCGCGCGAACGTTCGCGCAGGACGGGCTCACCGATTTGGGCGATGGGAAGGACGGCCATGTGATCGTGGTAGCAGGCCTCGAGTCGCGACGAGCACTCGGAGCGTGCGACCGCGCGCAGCACTTCCTCACCGCGCGCGTCCGCAACGGCGCCGAGCCGGGCGCGTCGCGAGCTCGCCGAATCTTTGACCCCTCCTCGCGGGCTGCCGTATTCGAAGGGGGTGCGGCGTGTCGCAGGGCGAACGTGACGCGGCGCATCCGACGGTGGCTCCGTCGGAGGAACGTCCGATGGCAGTCGTGCCGAAGCTTCGCTTCGAGGCGCGAACGGGAGGCGACCATGCGTCACGTGGGTTGGAGCGCGATCGCGCTCGGGGCGCTCGTTTGGATGAATCTCGCGCATGGCGCCGAGGCACAGCGGCTGACACCGATCGCGATCGGCGAGACCGCGGCGCCCGGCGAGGTGGTGGAGAGCCAGCTTCGCGAGGCGCTCAACGAAGAGCTCGGCGAAGTACGCGGCGTGCGCGTGGCGCCGACCCCGCGCGCGCAATACGTGCTGCGTGGCTCCGTGACGCGGCTGGAAGTGCGTGGCGACGCCGATCGGCGTCAGCTCGAATGCGAGGTCTCGCTCGTGGTCGCGGATCGCCGCGGCGGTGCGGTGCGCATGATGTTGTCCGGTCGTGCCGTTGCGCGTGGTCCGGAGGTCGATCGTCTCGGACCGCAGGTGGTGCGCGCCGCGGTGCGAGGCGCGTTGCGGCCGCTCGGCACGCAGCGGCTCTGACGACCGGATGTCGCTTCGAGCGGCGCTCGGGTGCGACGGGGGCGGCTTGGGCCGCCTTTCGCGTCGATGCCGTCGCTCGCACGCGTCGGCAAAGCCGGGCTTGATTGGGCGCGCGTTGCGGTCTCGTCCCTCGCGCTACGCGCGAGGGCGAAGCACGTGTTTCGGGACGCGCTTTCGCGCGCCGCGCTTTCGCGCCCCGCGTTTTCGCGCCCCGCGTTTTCGCGCGCCGCGTTTTCGCGCGCCGCGTTTTCGCGCGCCGCGCCCCGCGCTATCGCGCTATCGCGCTATCGCGCACCTCGCGTCGCGCCGCCCGCCCGTTCAGGGGCAGGCGCTCGCCGCCGCGAGACCAGAAGCGCTTAGTGGATGAGCGCGCGAAGCTCGTCGCTGGTCACGACGCGGTCGGGGCGCTCGTCGAGCGCGAGCTTCACGAGGGACGCGGCGAGCTCTTCGCCCGTCTGCGAGCGGTAGCTCTCGCGTAGCTTCTTCGCCCCGAGCGCCCCCGCGAGCGCGAGCAAACCGTCACCCACGACCGAGCCGACCTTCTCCATCGGCCGGGCTTCGTCGCGATCGCCGACGATGAACGAGGGCCGAGCCGCGAACCACGGAAGCCCGCTCTGTCGCAGCTCGGTCTCGAGCCGATGGCGCACCGCGAGGTAGGGGTTCTTGGTGCTGGCGTTCACGCCCATCGACGAGAGGTAGACGAAGCGGGGATGGCTTCCACACGCCGTCGCGGCGCGGAGCAGGAGCGCCGAGAGGCCGTAGTCGACGGTCTCGTAGGTCTCGTCCTTGCCGCCGCTCTTGGCGGCCCGCCCACGCTTCTGCGTGGTGCCGAGCAACGCGAAGACGTGCGTCGGCGCGAGCGAGGTCAGCCGCTTGGTCATCGCGGCTTCGTCCCACGGCGTGGTGTCGACCTCGGCCCCCATCGCGCCGAAGCGTTGGCGCCACTCGTCGAGGGCGCGGGAGTCGGGCCGCACGTGCGCGTGCACGTCCACCCCACGTGCCCGCAGCGCGCGGACCACCTCGCGTCCCGTCAGACCGGTCGCGCCGGCCACGAAGGCCTTCGTCATGCTTCTCTCCCTCGTTTCGTTTCTGCCGCGGCCGCGACCTCGACGGGCTCCCCCACGGATTCGTCTTCTTCGACCCGCGCACGCACGGCCGCGCGGGCACCGATCTCGGTGTCGAAACGACGTGCGATGCGGGCGTGCTCGCGCGCGCGTCGTCGGGTCAGCGCGCGGTAGCCCAGACGCACCGCCGCCCACGTGCCGCCGACCCATCCGAGCGCGAGCACCGGGATGAGCACGGGGGCCACACCGCCGAAGATGGCGGCTGGGATCACGCCTCCGAGGCCGCCGCCGCCGACGCCGCCGACGATGCCCCCGAAGAGCCCGCCCGCGACTTGTCCGAGTCGTTCGCGTACCGCCACACGGGTTCGTCCACGGCGGCGCTCGATCGTGACTTCGACGCGGCGTCCCCCTTGGTTGGGGTCGCGCGAGGTCACCCACGTGAGCGTGCCGCCGAGTCGGTCGAGGCGACCGACGTCCCCGAGCTCGTGACGAAGGATGCCGACGAGCTCCTCGAGGGTCTCGTCGTCGAGCTCGCGGTCGATCTCCCGCTCGAAGCCGAGCTCGGTCGGGCCGCCGAGGAGCGCGTTGGGCTCGCCGAACGCGTCGGGGCTCGAACCTCGAAGGCGTTCGATCTCGGCGTGTGCCTCGTCGAGCTCGCTCTCGAGGTACGCGACGCGTGCGCGCAGAGCCCCCTCTTCGTCGCGATACCCCACGTTTCGTCCAGCCTTCGTGCGCAAGGTACGCCAACCGACCCCCGATGCGCACCGTTCGACCTCTTCGCCGCGGTCGGTGTCGATTCCACGTCGAGCGCGGCCACGTTCCCCCCGGAAGAGAAGCGATTGGCGCGACGCACGATGGAGTGCGCTGCCGATGAATCGAACGGGGCTCCCGCCGGTCGGAGCCTCGCCCGTTGACGCTCGTCCCTTTGGCGGACGAGTCTCGGGCGAGGCCCCATGCTCCACCGCGCGCTCCTCCTCGTTCTGGTTCTGCCCACGCTCGCCCTCGCGCAGCCCCGTCCCGTGCTCGAGCGCATCGAGCCGACCAGCGGCCCGCCCGGCACCACGCTCACGCTCGTGGGCCGCGGATTCCAGCACGTGCAGCAGGTCCGCGTGGGCGACACGGCGCTGGCGGTGCAGGAGCGCTTGCCCTTTCGTTGGACGGTCGTGGTGCCGGCGGGGGCGACCAGCGGCCCCGTGATTCTGCAGACGCGTCACGGCGAGTTCGTGGGCCCGTATTTCCGAGTGACGGCGTCGCTGCCCGCCCCGACGGTGCAGGGCATCTCGCCGCTCGCTGGCCCGCCGGGTGGAGAGGTCGCGATCGTCGGCACGGGCTTTTCGAGCGTGCTCTCCGAGAACTCGGTCTTCCTGGCGGGTCGCCTGGTGGTGGTGCGGACGGCGGCGCCGACCGAGCTTCGGGTGATCGTGCCGCAGGGCGCGGCCAGCGGGCCCTTCGTCGTGCGTGTCGCGAACGCGGGCGAGGTGACGACGCCGCCCTTCACGGTGGCGGCGTCGACCGCCATCACCGAGCTCGTCCCGCCCGTGGGACCGACCGGCTCGCAGGTCACGATTCGCGGAGCCGGCTTCTCCGGCCGCCAAGTGCAGGTCTTCTTCGGTCGCGCGCGTGCGCAGATCGAGCGCGCGACGGACACGGAGATCGTCGTGCGGGTGCCGAACCGCGCGCGCACCGGACCGGTCACGGTCGACGTTCGCGGGGCGGGTCGTGCGGTCTCGCCGATGCCCTTCGAGGTGCGCCCGATTCCTCGCATCGTCGCGATGACCCCCGACGCGGGTCCGGCCGGCACGACGGTCACGTTGCAGGGGCGCGGCTTCGGAGGCGACGTCGCGGTGATCGGCGTCGACATCGGAGGTCGTGCGCAGGTCGTTCGAAACGCGGGCGACCGCGCACTGCAGTTCGAGATCGCGCCCGGCACGCCCTCGGGGCCGTTGACGCTGACCGTCGCGGGTCTCGCGGCCGAAGAGCACCCGATGTTCTCCGGGACCGGAACGCTTCGCGTCGACGGCTTCTCGCCGACGAGCGGGCCGGCCGGAACGGTCGTGACCTTCCGTGGGGCGGGCTTCTCACCCGTGCCGGCTGCCAACTCCGTCACGCTCTCGGGTGTGCCGGCGCAGGTCGTCGCGGCGAGTGGGACGTCGCTCCAGGTGCGGGTGCCGAGCGCGCCGGCGGGCCCCTTCGAGCTGCGTGTCGGTTCGTCGGTCGTTCGCACGAACCAACCCTTCGTCGTCGCGCAGCCGCCTTTCGTCGCGGGCTTCGAGCCGCGCATCGCGGGCGTCGGCGAGCGGGTGACGATTCGTGGCGCGAACTTCGGGACCAACCTCCGCCTCGTGCGTGTCTCGATCAACGGCACGCCGATGCCGGTGGTGGGGTTGCAGAACGAGCAGATCGTCGTCGAGGTTCCGCGCGGCGCGACGCGTGGTCGTCTCGTCGTCGAGGTGAGCTTGCAGGGCGGCGCCGCGAGCGCGGACGAGCTCGAGATCGAAGCACGCCGCGAGGTCAGCGCGCTGACGCCCGCGAGCGGCTTTGCCGGCACCGAGGTCACGATTCGTGGGCAAGGTTTTCCGGCGCGCGGCATTCGCGTGCAGTTCCTCGGAGCGCCCGCCGTGGACGCGCGACGTCTGTCGCCGGTCGAGATTCGCGCGATCGTTCCCGCGGGCGCAGCGAGCGGCGACGTCACGGTGCTTCTGCCCAACGGTCGAACGATGCCGGCCGGCACGTTCACGGTGACGGCGGCGCCGACGGGCACGGCGATCACGCAGATCGATCCGGCATGCGCGTACCCGGGCTGCGTCGCGATCCTTCGCGGCCACGGCTTCTCGGGCAACACACGTCAGGTGCGCGTGCGTTTCCTCGGCGAGCCGGCGCGCGTGCGCGAAGTGACGCCGACCTCGATCACGATTCAGATCCCCAACCGCGCCGGAAACGGACGCTTCGAGGTCTCGCTGCCGGGCAACGTCTCGGTCGAGAGCCCCGCCTTCTTGGTGACCGAGCGACCGCGCTGAGCGGCTCGTCGCGAACGCGAACGCTCGGCTGCTCCCCCGGCCGTCGGTTCGTTCCCCATGAGCGGAGTCGAGGTCGTTTGCCGCGCCGAGGAAGGCCAGGTCGAAGCCCACGCGTCGGCTCCGAGCTGACACATGGGCCGGCTGGCTCGCGGAATCGCGTCGCTCGACGGACTTCGTCGGCTCCGCTTCACGCGATTCCCTTTCGAACCGAGGAGGTCGGTGATCCGCGCCCTTCGTCGCGAATACCCGGAACGAGCTCGCAGCCGGGGGGACTACGCTGCGTCGGGGAGACACGATGACCTTCTACGACCTGCTCGAAGGTGCGACCTTCGTCTCGCTTCGCATCGACACCGACGCCTGCGCAGTGCACGCGAGCGTGAACGGAGAGCCCGAAGCGTTGCTCGGGACGTTTCCTTCGCGGGAGGCGTTGTGCGACGGATATCCCGCGCTCTGGCGCGAGGTGGTCGAGTCGCATGGCGGTGAGGATGCGTTCGCGACTTGGAGCGGCGAGCCCGCGGCGCCGCTGGACCTGCGCGCGGCGTTGGCGCGCGAGGTACGTCGTGCGGCGGCGCGTGCGGCGGCGGACGACTCGGCTTGGGAGGCGCGCCTCGCCGCGGTGCGTGCCGTGCTCGCCGGGTACGACGACTCGAAGGCGGCGTTGCAGCGCCTGCCGAAGCGTCTTCGTCGCTACGTCGACCTGAGCCCTCAGGGGTTGATCGCCTCGTTCGAGCCGGTGATCGCGGTGGAGCGTGTGAAGGAACCCGTCCCGCTCGGCGCCTCGAAGGTGGGTGGGCATCCGCACCTGCCGAAGGGATTCGAATGGCCACGGATCGAGGGCGAGCCGACCTACCTCTTGGTGCAGCTCGCGCTCGCGGAGGTGGCCGCGTGCGACGTGACGGGGCGAACGCCGACGGCCGGGATGCTCTACGCGTTCGTCACGGAGACGGGGCGCGGTCTGATCGTTCACACCACCGAGGTCGCGTCGCTTGCGCCGCATGCGCCGGCCTTCGAAGCGCCCGACTACATGAAGTCGATGCTCGACGAGGCGCGGCTTCGTTTCGTTCCGAGCTTCTACTTTCTGCAGACGTCCGACACGAACGGGCCGCGGGCCGTGGCCGAGGCGTTGGGGCAACCGATGCTGGACAGGCTTGCTGACGCGCTCGGGGTGCCGCCCGGTCCTCCATGCGACGCTTACGCGGGAGACCGTCTCTTCGGTGGCGACCCGGTCGATTGGTCCGGGATGGGTGGGAGCCATCTCGGGCAGCCGCTCTTGGCGCAGCTGTCGTTTGGCGACGGACATCAATCGATCGGAGTCCACCCCGACGACTTGCGCATCGGGGTCTTCGTCGACGCGGTCTGTCGCTACTGCGGCACGTGAGGCTCGCGTCGGCGTGCGAGTGGTACGCCGACGCGAGCGAGGGTCAGCGCCAGGTCATGCCGTCGAGGACGACATCCCCACTCGAGCCACCGTCGGGCGGCCGGACGCCGGGATGCGCGAGGACCAACCACACCGGGCCTTCGCCGGCGGGCAGATCGAGCGGGCCCACGCCCGTGACGTACTCGCCGTTCGCACGGACGAGGTAGCGCTGGACGGACGAGAGCCCGAGGCGTGCGGTGAGGTCGACCTCGAGCGACGTCGCGCCTGCGGGAGGCTCTCCGACCGCGACCGCAAAGGCGAACGCGGGATGCGGCGCCGCGCCGGGTCGACGGATGACGAGCGCGCCATCGACGTGTTCGACCGTCGCACCTCGCGCGTCGATGCTGTCCTCCCCCACGTCGTCGAGCCCAAGATCCACGACGGTGGTCGTGGTTCGGAACCCCTCGAAGTGCGCGAAGTCCACCCCCTCGCGGGTGCCGACGTAGCGCGCGACCAAGCTGGCATTCGGAGGGAGCGAACCGAGCTCGAGCGTCGCCGAGTCCGGATCGTCGTCCAGGGTCAGCGTGACCTCTCGGAGCTCGCCGTTCACCGCGACCTCGAGGCTGTCGCGCGTCAGATCCAAGCGGAAGTTCGCGAACACACGCGCACGACCATCGGGCAACACGACGGGGGGCACGAGCTCCCCGCCCAGATCGAGCCAGAGCGGCGTGTGCTCGTCGTTCGGACATCCCGCGAGGGTGCCGGTCACCTGCGGACCCGTGTCGGTGTTGGGGTCGCGTCGGAAGCACGCGTCGTACTCGAACGTCGCGCACCCGTCGCGTCGGACGCGGAGTACGCACCCCGAGTCGCCGTCGAGGTGGACGTCGTTGCTCGCGTCTGCACCCGCAGCGAAGCGAAGGTCGTAGATGCGCCCGGAAAGAGCGCCGAAGCGTTCGTCGCGAACGTAGAGCGGAGTGTCGCCGGCCATGTAGACGCGCAGTCGTTCTCGAGTGCGGGTCGGCATGCCGCCGCCGTTGGTGAGATCGCCTTCGGCGACGACGTAGAAGACGTCGGTCTCGATTCGCGAGGTGGGGGGCGAGGCGGTGGCGTCGGGGGCGTAGGGGTGGTTCGAGTCGGGGACGAGGCCGTCCACGAGAAGGCCGGCGTCGGACGAGGGAGCCTCGGAGCTCGTGCAAGCGAGCGCCGCGGACAAGAAGACGTAGATGGCACGGGTCGGCATGGTCGGCGTGCCGGAGCAAGGTGCATGCGCGGTTCGAGAACGAAAAATGCCCGCCCCGTGAACCGGTGACGTCGGAGGGCGCATGTTGGCGCGCCCCCCGACGCACGGTCAGAGCGGCCGAATGTCGATCTCGAGCGAGTCGTGCTGCGTGAGCAGGAGCTCGGCGTACTCGTTCGTGAACGCGACGCAGGCGTCCATCGACTCCATCTCGAGAATCGCGTAGCCGCCGATCAGCTCCTTCGACTCGGCGAAGGGACCGTCTTGAATCGTGCGCTTGCCGCCGCGCCAGAGCAGGCGCTTGCCGCGGTACGAAGGTGCGAGCGAGCCAGAGGCGGTGGCGATGCCGTCCTTCTCCAGCAGCGCGATCAGATCGCCGAGGGGCCGCGTCTGCCCTGCCTCGGACGAGGGATTCGTCTTGTGAATCACGAGGTAGCGCTCCGGCGCGTCGGCGGGTCTTTCGCTCAGGCCGAGGTCCCACGTCTCCGTGAGCTTGCCGACCTCGAGCTCGACGTCCTCGCCGATGGCCTCGCCGAGCCGACGCGCGATGGCGATGGCTTCGTCGCGGGAAGTCACCGTGACCTTCACGAAGCCGGCAGGCAGCTCGTGACGTCCCTCGTAGGGGCCGTGCTCGACGCGTGCCTCGCCGCCTTCGAACGTGACCCGCGAGCGTGTGCGCGTCGCGCCGAGACCTTCCCCGTCGACGAGCCAGCCGCGTTGGGCAGCGCCTCCGATGAGCGCGCCCATCTTCGCGACGAAGTCGGGCGTCGGGGGCTTTCCGGCTTCTGTGTCGGGGCTGTGCTTGTGCATCACCATGAACTTCATGTCGTTCTCCTCGGTGGATCGGCGTCGCGATCCGCTCGCGAAACGCGGCCTTCGGGGAGACGACGACCGGGCGAACGTGGGATCGACATTTTGTTGCTGCGTTTTTTTCTCGAGCGCGCCCTCACGTCATCCGGCGCTTCTCAGCCAGGGAAAGCGGGGGTGGAAAGAGGTGTGGGTCGTCCTCGGTGAGGCCCCGGAGGAGCGCTTCGAAGGTGGGCGCGAGCTCGGCTGCGAAAGGAAGAAGCACGCCTCGCCTCGCCCAGGCCGCGCGCGGAACGAAGTCGTGGTTGAAGAGCACCACCGGGGTTTCGCCTCGCTCGTCGCGTCGTCGCAGGTCGAGACAGATGGGATCGCCGCACCTTCGCGCGCTGCCGATCGCGAGGTAGCCCGCCGTGTGCATCGACGTGTCCGCCCAGAGCTGGCGCAGGTGGGCGAGCGGTGCCTCGGGCGGCATCGCGGGAAGGGTGTAGTCGCCGAAGTCGATGTCCAGGCAGGCGTAGGTCGTCAGGAACGCCACGTAGCTGGGCGGCAAGACGCCGGGAAGCGGCTCTCGAAGCAACGCGTCCACGTCGACCGTGGAGGGCACGAACCTCCACGAAGCCCAGCCGTTCAGGTCGCCCGGTTCGTTGGGATCGCGAAGTGAAACCGGCACGCCGGGTGCGAGCTTGGGACCGGGCCAGGCATCGAGCAGCCGACGAATCCGGTCCCGAACGGGTTCGAGCGAATCGGACACCGCCGCAGCGTCGCACGTGGGCGGACGCGCACGCCTCAACGAAAAACGGCGCCGCTGTCGCGACGCCGTCTCGTGGGAACCCCGCGTCTTCGTCAGATGCGGTAGTTCGGCGCTTCTTCGGTGACCACGACGTCGTGCACGTGGCTCTCGCGAAGGCCCTGGCTGCTCATGCGGACGAACTGCGCTTCGGTCTGGAGCGACTCGAGGGTGCGGCAGCCGGTGTAGCCCATGCCGGCGCGGAGGCCGCCGACGAGCTGGTGCACGACGCTGCTGAGCGGACCGCGGTAGGGCACGCGGCCTTCGATGCCTTCGGGGACGAGCTTGCGGCTGTCCTCGACGTCGCCCTGGCTGTAGCGGTCGGCGCTGCCGCGACGCATCGCGCCGATGCTGCCCATGCCGCGGTAGCTCTTGTAGGTGCGGCCCTGGTAGAGCACGAGCTGACCGGGCGATTCGTCGGTGCCGGCGAAGAGCGAGCCCATCATCACGCAGTCGGCGCCGACCGCGATGGCCTTTACGACGTCGCCGCTGAACTTGATGCCGCCGTCCGCGATGATCGGCACGCCGCGCGGCTTCGCGACACGCGCGACGTCGGCGATGGCGGTGACCTGCGGCACACCGATGCCGGCAACCACGCGCGTGGTGCAGATCGAGCCGGGCCCGATGCCGACCTTGAGCGCGTCCGCGCCCGCGTCGATGAGCGCTTCGGCCGCGGCGCCGGTGGCGATGTTGCCCGCGACGACCTGCAGGCCCGGGTGCTCCTGCTTGGTCGCGCGCACCGCGTCGATGACGCCCTGCGAGTGGCCGTGCGCGGTGTCGATGACGAGCACGTCGAGGCCCGCTTCGACCAGCGCCGCGACGCGCTCCGCGCGATCGGGGCCGACACCGACCGCGGCGCCGCAGCGCAGGCGACCCATCGAGTCCTTCACCGCGTGCGGGTACTTCTCCGCCTGCAGGAGGTCCTTGATGGTGATGAGGCCGACGAGCTTGCCGTCTTCGTCGACCACGAGGAGCTTCTCGATGCGGTGCTGGTGAAGCAGCTCGCGTGCGCGCTCCTGCGAGACGCCGGGCGGCGCGGTGACGAGATCCTTCGTCATCAGCTGCGAGACGGGCTGGTCGAGGTTCTTCTCGAAGCGCACGTCGCGGCTCGTGAGGATGCCGACCGGCTTGCGGTCGCCCTCGACGACGGGAAGGCCGCTGATCTGGTGCTCGCGCATGATGTCGAGGGCCTGCGAGAGCCGAATCGTCGCCGGGATGGTGATCGGGTCGACGATCATGCCGCTCTCGGCGCGCTTCACACGAAGCACTTCCTTCGCCTGGTCGGCGGGCGACATGTTCTTGTGCAGGATGCCGAGGCCCCCCTCGCGCGCCATCGTCACCGCGGTCCGCCACTCGGTGACCGTGTCCATCGCGGCCGAGAGGAAGGGGATGTGCAGCGAGAGCTCGCGGGTCAGCCGCGTGCGCAGGTCGGCGTCCTTCGGCAAGAAGGCCGAGTAGGCCGGGACGAGCAAGATGTCGTCGAAGGTCAGAGCCAGCTTCAGACGGTCTTCGAGCACGAGGGCCTCCGCGGATGTGCCAAACGCCGCTGGGGAGCACCCGAGCGGCGTGGAGTAAAGCCGGACCCTAGCAGGCGGCCGGAGGGCTGCCGAGGTGCGCTGTGCGCTTTGATCCGCGCCCTCGGACGGGGGTCGCGGCGGGCGAGTGGCGCGAGATCGGGGGAAGTCGCACGATTTCGCGGGCCTAGGCTCACGACGACACGTTCGCGATGCACGCTCGCAATCTCAATGGATTCGGGCGTTTGCGACATCGCGCACGCGGCGTGCGGATCGCCTCCTTCGCGCGTCGCGCCGCCCCACCAACCGTGGTACACGCGGCGCCATGCCGCGCCCCGTTCTCGTCCTCGACTTCGGCAGCCAGTACACGCAGCTCATCGCGCGACGCATTCGCGAGCAGCACGTCTACTGCGAGATTCACCCCTGCACGCTCTCGCTCGACGAGATCCGCGCTTTCGAGGCGCCGGCCGTCATCCTCTCCGGAGGACCCGCGAGCGTCTTCGCGGACGGCGCCCCGAGCGTCGACCCCGGTGTCTTCGAGCTCGGCGTGCCGGTGCTCGGCATCTGCTACGGCATGCAGCTCACCTCGCATCTGCTCGGCGGCAAGGTCGTCGCGGCGAACGAGCGCGAGTACGGGCCGGCGCACGTGCGGGTCGAAAAGCCCGAGGGGCTGCTCGCGTCGTTTGCGGCTGGCGACGACGTGCACGTGTGGATGAGCCACGGCGACCGCGTCGAGAGCTTGCCCGAGGGCTTCGAGGTGCTCGCGCACTCGAAGAACAGCCCCTACGCGGCGGTCGCGCATCTTTCGCGGCGTATCTTCGGCGTGCAGTTCCACCCGGAGGTCGTGCACACGCCGCGCGGCGACGAGATGCTTCGTTCCTTCCTCTTCGACGTGGCGGGCGTGAAGGCGGATTGGACGCCGGGCTCCTTCGTCGAGCAGTCGGTCGCGGCGATTCGCGCGCAGGTCGGCGAGGGCAAGGCGGTCTGCGGCCTGTCGGGCGGCGTCGACTCGTCGGTCGCCGCGGTGCTCGTGAGCAAGGCCATCGGCGAGCGCCTCACCTGCGTCTTCGTGGACAACGGCTTGCTTCGCAAGGATGAGGGCAAGCGCGTGATGGAGATGTTCCACGGTCGCTTGAACCTCGACATCGTCCACGTCGACGCGCGTGAGGAGTTCCTCACCGCGCTCGCGGGCGTCAGCGACCCCGAGCAGAAGCGAAAGATCATCGGCAAGGTCTTCATCGACGTCTTCGAGCGCGAGGCCAAGCGCATCGAAGGCGTGAAGTACCTCGTGCAGGGCACGCTCTACCCGGACGTGATCGAGAGCGTCTCGTTCAAGGGGCCGAGTGTCGTCATCAAGAGCCACCACAACGTCGGGGGCCTGCCCGAGCGCATGGACCTCGAGCTCGTCGAGCCGCTTCGTCTGCTCTTCAAGGACGAGGTGCGTGAGGTCGGCGCGGCGATGGACATGCCGCGCGACGTGCTCTGGCGTCAGCCCTTTCCGGGTCCGGGCCTCGCGGTGCGTTGCCCGGGCGCGATCGACAGCGAAAAGCTCGACGTGTTGCGCGAGGCGGACGCGATCCTCGACGAAGAGATTCGTGCCGCGGGATACTACGAGAAGCTGTGGCAGAGCTTCTGCGTGTTGGTGCCGGTCAAGACGGTCGGCGTGATGGGCGACGGACGCACCTACGAGTGGGTCATCGCGATTCGTTGCGTGGAGTCGCGCGACGGCATGACCGCCGACTGGGCGCGTCTGCCGCACGAGCTCCTCGCGAAGGCGAGCTCGCGCATCATCAACGAGGTGCGTGGCTGCAACCGCGTCGTCTACGACATCTCGAGCAAGCCGCCGGCGACCATCGAGTGGGAGTGAGGTGGGCGTGAGGCGCGCGGACCTGCGTCGCGTCGTCGTTCGGAGGGCGAGCGCTTTCGTGACACGCGCGAGAGGCGTGCTCGCCGCCTTGATCGGTGTCGTGCTCGTCGCGAGTGTCTCGCTCGTTGCGGCGCAAGAGAACGACGCGCGGTCGGCGCTGCCGTGGGGTGACGTCGCGCCTCGCATCGAGGGCGATCGCGTGAGGGTCGCGGCGCTCGGCCTCGTCGACGAGCGCATCGGGAGTTGGCCGGCGCGTCGTGCGAGCGCGCGCCGCCGTGGCGAAGAGCGTGCGCGGGCCTTGCTCGCGACCTGGCTCGACGGTCATCTGCGAGGCGAGAGTCCGAGCGTCGCGGCGCGTGCCCAAGCCGCGGCGCGTGACGCGGGCGAGGTGGTCGCGGTGCGTGCGCTCGCAGACGGTTCGGCGGTCGTGGTGATGAAGGTCGAGCTGTCGCAGCTTCGCGCGCCGTTCGACGAGGGAAGGGCGCCGTTTTGACGGCGCGTACGGCGGACATGGGAACGACGCGACGAGGCTTTGCGATTCTGGCCCTGAGTCTGCTCGGGGCTTGCTACGGCAACCTTCGCCCGACCCCGGCGGTGCTTCGTGTGGAGGTCGTCCCCGACGACGCGCGTGTGCTGCTCGACGACGTCTTCGTCGCGCGGGCGCGTGTGACCGCGGTACGCCCGAAGGAGGTCGCGCCGGGTCGACACCGCCTCACGGTCGAAGCGCCGGGCTACTTCCCGCACGACCTCGATCTCGACCTTCCGTCGGGCGAAACGAACGTGCGCATCGAGCTGCGCCCGATTCCGCGCTGAGCCGAACGTCCGGGCTTTCCCTGCGGCCGAGGCCCTCGCCGCGGAGCGGGCCTCGGCGCGCGGTAGACTCGGCCGAGTGGCGCGTCTCGTCCCAACCTCGTGGATCCTCGTCGGGCTCCTCGGGATCGTCGGCTGTTCGGGCAACGCGGACGTGCGTCTTCTGTCGACGTGGTCACTGCGCGTGGACGGTGCGACGGACGGTCGAGAGGTGCGACTGCCGGCGCATCTGCCTCTGCCCGCCCGCGAGCTGGCGTACGAGCTCTCGACCGTCGTGAGTCTCCCCGACGCGTGGCGCGGGCGCGAGCTCGACCTGGCGCTCCCGACGCTCGCCGCGATTCCGGTCCTGAGGGTCGACGGAGAGATCATCGAAGGCGGCTTCGACCCCGCGGCCGGCTACCGCGGTCGGGGGCCGCACGTCTTCCGAATCCCCCGCGACGCGACACGGGACGGTCGAGTCGAGCTCGTGCTTCGGGTCCGGCACGTCTGGACCCAGAGCGGATGGGTCGGGGCGGCGCCGCGTCTGTCGCGCGCCGGGTCTCTCGACCGGACCACCCGCCGCGCGTGGGTGGTCAACCTGCATGCCGCGACGGCGTCGTTCATGGCGCTCTTTCAAGTCGGGCTCATCTACCTGCTGGTCTTCCTCGTCGACCGCGGACGCCGCGCGTACCTGTACTTCGGGATTCAGGGCATCTGCGCCTCGTACTACCCGCTCTTCGTGCTCGGCTTTCCGCAACAGGTGTTTGGGCGCTACGACGTCAACGTCCTGGCCGCGATGCTGGTGGCCGCGCCGATCGCGAGCGTCTATTTCCTTCACGCGTTCTTCGAGCTCGGACCGCCGTGGCGGGGTTGGCGCGTCGTGTGCGCCGGGGGGATCGCGGCCTCCGGTTTATTCGCCGACCCCTTCGCCGCGACGCGCTTCGTCGGGCCGATCGTGGTGGGCACGGTGGTGAGCATCCTCGCCTACCACGTGGTGCGCTCCGTGAAGCTCTTGCGCGAACGACGGGAGCGCGTGAGCGCCGGGTTGTGGCTCACGGGTTGGCTCGTGCTCGGCGCGACGTCGATCTGCGACTTCCTCGTCTGGATGGGCGGACCCGATTGGATGGAAGGTTCGCGGACCGCGAGCCTCGGCCTGCTGGTGTTCGCCGTGTCGCTGACCGTCGTGCTCGGCCGCCGCCACATCACGTCGCTCGGTCGCGCCGACGCGCTCAACGAAGAGCTCGCGCACCGCGTCGAAGAGCTCGAGGCGGGCACACGGCGGATCGAGTCCCTGAACGCCGAGCTGCGCCGTCAGATTCGCGAGCGCTCCACGACGCTCTTCGAATCGCTGACGAGCTTGATCCCCGCGCTTCCCCGCGAGCTGCAGATCGGCGAGTCGGTGGCCGGTCGCTACGAGGTCGTTCGCCCTTTGGGCGAGGGCGGGATGGGCGTCGTGTACGAGGTTCGGCGTACGACCGACGATCAGCGTCTCGCGTTGAAGCTGGCGCACGCGGTCGACCCGGCGTCGTTGGCGCGGCTCGCGCGGGAGGCGCGCATCGCGAGCGAAGTGCACCACCCGAACGTCGTCGAGATTCTCGACGTCGACGTGTCGGAGTCCGGAATGCTCTTCGTGGTGTTGGAGCTCGTCGACGGTTCGTCGCTGCGCTCCTTCGTCGGCGAGCGTCGCAGTCCACGTTGGTCGATGTCGGTGCTTCACCAGATCGCACGTGGGCTCACGGCGCTTCACGCGCGTGGGGTGGTGCACCGCGACCTCAAGCCGGACAACGTCCTTCTCACGGGCGACGTCTTCGGCGAGCCCCTCGTCAAGATCACGGACTTCGGCATCTCGCGGCAGCTCGACTTCTCCGAGCTCACGGGGGACGTCACGGCGCCGCTTCGTGAGGGGGGCGTTTCGCGAACTCCCTCGGGCCCTCGCCGCCTCGTCGGGGGCACCCTCACCGAGGTTGGCCGGCTCGCCGGAACGCCGATGTACATGGCGCCCGAGCTCGCCGACGGGCTACGACTCGTCGACGAGTCGATCGACGTGTTCAGCCTCGGCGTGATCGCGCACGAGCTCTTGCTCGGTCGTCGGCCCTTCGAGCGCCCGCCGATCCTCGCGCGACTCGAAGGATCCCCGATGCCGGCGCCGGAGCCGTTGCGCGCCGAAGGATCCGAACGGGATTGCCTCGAGGTGCTCGAGCGATGCCGGAGCTACGACCCGATCGATCGGCCGACCGCGAGCGAGGTGGTGGCCGCGACGGCGCGCACGCTCGAGAGGCTGCGCGGGCGCGCCGAGCCGTGAGTCGCCGCTCTCCGAGCGACCGCCATTTGCGCGGATTGCCCTCCGTGCGACCCGTCGGAGGAAGGAGCGCGCCGCTCCGAGACCGAACGATCAGAGCGAGAGCATGTAGTCGTAGAGCGACCGTCGACCGTCGCGCCAGATGCTGTGCCCGAGGCCCGGGATGCGGCAGGACGCGACCTCGGCGTCTTCGTCGCATCCGACGAAGCGTTGGCAGGGGCTCGGATCCCGCGCCTCGCGTTCGCTCGAACAGCCTTGTCGCTGTCGGAAACCTTCGAGCGTCGCGTCCTCGTCCGCGTGCCGCGTGGTGTCGTCCTCGCCCATCACGCTCAACACCATCACCGAGCCCGCGCACTCTTGCGCGCTCGGCGCGTGGTTCGGATCGCAGACCCCCGCGCCGTACGAGAAGCAGCGTCCGCCGGACGGCAGGATGCCGCGCAGCACGTCGCCGCGGAGGCAACCCAAATGGAACGCCATCTGGCCGCCGTTGCTCATGCCCATGGCGAAGACGCGGTTGAGATCGATGCAATAGGTGTCGGCGAGGTCTTCGAGCACGCGGTCGAAGAGCTCGAGGCTGTCGTCGAGGTTGAAGGGGACGAAGTGGCGCTGATCCCACTCCGGCGTGGCCCAACCTTGCGGCGCGACCTGAATCGACGACCCGCCGCCCGCCTCGCTGAAGGTGTCGAAGCCGAACTGGTTGGTGTTCGAGGTGCCGCCGACGCCGTGGTAGGTGAACACGAGCACCGTCGGTCGGTCGGCTCGATACGAAGGCGGCACGTAGACGTCGTAGCTTCGATCGGTGCCGCGAATCGCCATGGTCTGGCCCGTCAACGCGCCGGTCGGTGCGCCTGCCATTCCACAACCGGGGCTCGGACGCGGGGGCAGCTCGGAGGTGGCGCCGCCGTCCACCTGGTTTGCGTCGGTCGCCGCGTCGTTCGGGGCGGCGTCCGCCGACGCCGCGCCGTCCGTCGTCGTGGCGTCCATCACGTCGGAGGCGTCGCTTCGCGCTGCGTCCATCGAGGCCGCTGCGTCCGAGGGAGTGTCGTCGTCACCGCCGCAGCTCGCCGCAGCTGTGAGGACGAACGAGAGAAGGAAGGCCCACGTCCGCATCACCCCAGGATGCCACGCGCTCCTTCCTTCGTCTCGCGTGCGTCGTCTCGCGTGCGTCGTCGAGCCGCGCTGCGTGTCGGCGTCGTGTGCTGAAGGCGTTCAGCATCGCTACGTCACCGTAACGCCTCGATACACGAGAGAGGTCGCGGCCCGTCGAGAGACCGGAGGTGGCGGCGCAGAGCGCACGGAATTCGTCGGCATACGAAGGGATTCGCATCGCGCGAGCGTGGCGGGCACGAGCCGTGCTCAGGCGATTGGTCGAAGGAGAATCGTGATGAATTCCGAGCTTTCCGTGGCCACTACCCGCCGTACCCGTCCTCGAGGTTTCGCGAGGTTCGTTCGAGGGACCGCGCCGGCGTGCATGGCCGCGTTCGTGGCGTGCGTGAGTCCGGTCGATCACGAAGGAGGGACCTTCGATCCGAGCGTGGAAGAGCGACTCCTCGCCGAGCTCGAAGCCTTGCCGGAGGAGCCGGGCGCGCATGCCGATGCGCTCGTCGAGCTCACGCGGCAGTTCCCGAATCATCCGGCCGTGCTCGACGCCGCCGAGCGCTTCAACGCCGAAGCGGATGCCCGCGTGGGCTTGCTTCTCGCCGTCGAGGTGCAGGGGCACACGATCAAGTTCTACGAGCCGGAGCCGGGGGTGCTGCTCGTCGGGGAAGAGGCGCCCGAAAACGAGCCGATGTTGCTCCCGAGCGGCGAAGGCACGTCGCGGTCGGCGGCAGAGGTGTTTTCGGCGTTGCTTCCGAACGAAGAGGTTCCCGCCGTTCTCGCGGCACTCGACGCACGTCGCGCACCGGTCGGTGTCCCCGAGCTCGCGGACGCTTCGGGAGAAGACCCGGATGCCACGGTCGGCGGCGGCGAGTCGGCGACGCCGACGTTCGGGTCGAAGGACGACGAGGGCGTGGCCTACAAGTACAGCGCGGACCCCTACGTGTTCATGCGCAACGGCGGGTGCCCGACCGAGGTCTGCAACAGCACCACCCGCATGTCGGTCTGCTATCCCGGCTGGCGCAACGGCATCTTCGCCGAGGGCCGCGCGGAGCACGCCGAGTGGCACGTGGCTTCCTACTCGGGCGACGCGCTTCGTTTTCGAATCCTGAGAAACGGAGCGGACATGGGCGTGTGGTACGTCGGCGCGGGCACGCGGCACATGTTCAACTGGAACGGCCCGACGCGAAGCCGAGAGGTCTGCGCGTTCTTGAACGTGATCGGCTGCACGACGTTCACCTACGTCGAAGAGGCCCGATTGCGCGCGGAGGTCTTCGACGCCGCAGGCGACGGGTTTCACTTCGGCGGCATCTGGTGGACCGTGCTTCGCGGCGGCGAGTGCATCGGCACCATCTCGCAGGGGTGAGCACGACGTCGTGCGCGTCGTGGATTCGGCGCGAATTGCGCCAGCGGCTGATCGAGTTGCTCGCTCAGAAGATCTGCCCGCAGTACACGTCGCGGAAGATCGTCACGTTGTTCCCTTCGCGGCACTCACGTGCGAGGTTCTCGTCGTCGGCGATGACCCAGACGTCCGGGCCGGGCGCGGTCTCGGGCGCGTCGGGCCAAGGGCATTCGACGTTCTCGCATTCGCCCGGAAGGACGTTGCCGACGCTGGCGCCGCTGCAGATGCGCTCGCCGCCGGCCGCGGGGTCGCCCACGTAGAAGCCGACGCTGACGCCACTTCCGACCGGCTCGGTTCCACGGTTGCACACCCGCGCGGTCAATCGCGCGATCTCGCCGTCGCAGCGGAGCGGGGTGCCACCGGTCGTGAGATCCGGGGACGCGCCGGGGATGGCGTCGCCGGGCACGTTCTGACGGAAGTTGTTCAGCGCGGGATCGAGCCAGTTGTCGTTCATCGTCGAGGTGCGCGGGATGGTGCCGTCCTCTTCGACGTTGGTGACGAAATACGCGTGCTGGTTCCACGCCATGCGCGAACGAACCCAGTTGTCGGAGCCGTCGCGGTAGACGCGAATGCCACGCGTGCCCGAGGGCCGCGAAGCACGGCAGGTGTTGCCCGCACCGGGGGTGCCGGCGGGCGGAACTTCGCACACGAACGCGGCTTCGGCGCATCCGGCGCCCACGCAACACTCCGCGTCGGTGGTGCAGCGGCAGAAGCCCGCGTCGCAGCTTCCGGAGACGCAGTCGGCGGCGGTCGTGCAGCGAAGGCCGGCGAAGAGCGGGTCGGTGTTGCGAGGTCCGAGGCCCGGTCCGCTCGCGGTGTTCGAGCAGACGACGCCCGAATCCGCCGAGCCGCAGTTGAAGTTGTCGCCGATGACGATCTCGGCGTTGAAGTCGCCGTCGAGGTCGGCGATGACCGGGTTCTCGTACCAGGTGCACGAGCTTCGGCGCTGACTGAAGACGACGTCGCCGGTGCCTCCGTCGTAGACGCGCAAGAAACACTCGTCGCCGTAGACGACCTCCGCGCGACCGTCGTCTTCGAAGTCGAAGACGCTCGATCCGGTCACGTTCGACGAGCCGTCTTGCGTGGGCGACGACCACAACACGCCGTCGGTGCGCGCGCTCGCGCAGGTGCCGACCGGCGTCGCGGTGCAGTCGAGATCGAAGACGCTGTACGCGCGCGCGCCGGCCGAGGCGAGCTCGGGACGACCGTCTCCGTCGAAGTCGGCGACCGTCGGCGGTCCGCCGCTTCCTCCCGCGGGCAGCGCGACCGGACCGAAGACGACGGTGCCGTCGAGCGTCTGCACGCGCGCGAAGCCGTTCGAGATGACCGCGACCTCCGGCGTGCTCGCGGGCCACGCTTGGGTGCCGGGGAAGTCGCCGAAGTCGGCGAGCGCCACGTGCCCTCGCAACGCGGCGGCGGGCGACCACGCCTCGAGCGCCCACGCCGCGCCGACCCATTGCCAGACCGCGTCCCCGGTCACGAGCTCCATGGTGCCGTCCGCGTCGACGTCGGCGACCACGGGGAAGATGCCGTTGCTGTACGCGAGGATTCCGAGCGACGCGTCGACCACGACGCCGGTCGCGTCCAGCACGATGCCGCCGCGCACCACCTCGGGCACGCCGTCGTCGTCGAGGTCGACGAGGCTCGGTCCCGCCCAGCCGCCGCCCGCGACGTTGAAAGGGGCACCGCCGCTCGTCGAGCGCCAGAGCACACGCCACGCACCTGCGTCGTAGGTGAAGGCCACGAGGCCTCCGCCGCCTTGGAACGCGACGATCTCCGGGCGGCCGTCGCCGGTCAGATCACCGATCGCCGGCGGCGCGCTGTGCGCCACGAGCTGAAGCGAGCCGAGCTCCGCGGTTTGGGTGCACGTCGCGCCGTCGAGGATGCGAATCACACCGGTCGGAAGCTCACTCATGCCGTCTTCTCCGTCGTCGAAGACCGCGACGATCGACGGGCGCGCGGGCATGTCCGGGCCGCGGCCGATGGCGAAGTCCGCGACCATCGGCGTCGAGAGCACGTGAAGGTGCGCGGGGAACGCGTCGCCCGCGGGGGCCTCGGTGAACGCGCATTGAACCGTCGGCGCGAAGACACCCGCGACGTCGAGGCGTCGGCACTCGGGGTCGCGCGTCATGCTCGAGGGAACCTCGTAGGGGATGCAGCGGCCGAGCTCGGCGGCGCAATAGGTGTCGCCCTCGCAATCGTCCGTGGTGGTGCAGGGGCCGCCGTCGTCGACGCAGGTGTCGAACGCGCAGAGCTCGTCGTCGTCGCAGCAGGCGCCGCCGCACTCGCACGTCTCCGCGTCGGGGGTCTCGCCGTCCGGCACGAAGCCGTCGGGGAGGGAACCGTCACGCGCGGCTTGGCAGCGCCCGTCGAGGCAGACCTCGCCTGCGTTGCAGTCGGTCGCGGTCTCGCAGGTGGAGGAGCCGCCTCCTCCGCAGTCGCAAGCGACGAGGGTGAGCGCGAAAAAGGTCAGGAGCCCGAAACGGCGGCACGGTGACATGGGGCGAGCGTAGCTCACATGGTCGCGGTCGCGTCGGTGGAGGTCTGCGATCGGCCGAGCACCGCTCCAGGCGTTGGCCCGGTGGGGAGGGGCGACGGGTCGACCGAGGCCACACGAGCGGAAGCGGGCACGCGCCCGTCGCCTCGCGTGAGGTTCGAGTCTCGTTCGCCCCCCGTTCGAATCCCGAGGAGCAGGGCTCAAGTGATGAAAGGATTGTCGATCGGGTCGTCCGACGCGGGCACGTAGGGGGCGTCCGGGTCTTCCTCGGGCGTCCCCGGGCGCGCGGGCTCACTCGGCTCACCGGGGTCGCTCGGCTCGTCTTCGAGCTCCTCGTCCGCTGCCTTCGCGCGGCCCGGCACGATGCGGGCGCCGTCGATCGGCGCCATCGCCGCGAGGAACACCCGCACGCCGGCCTCGTCTTCGGGGTCGAGTGTGATCGAGAGCGCGCGCGCGTACGTCGTGACCGCGTACGCGAAGCGCGCGTTGGCCTCCGCGAGCGCGCGCGGAGGAAGGCTCGTGGTGTCGGCGGAGATGCCGAGCACCTCGCCGATGCGCTCGAACGCCACCTCGGCGCTGCGCATCAGCATCGGCGTCACCAACGCGTCGATCCGCGCCCGAAGGCCTTCTTCCTCGATGCGCTCCAGCAGCATCTGCGAGCGACCGAAGAGCGAGAGCGCATCTGCGGTCGTGAACACGACGCCCTCGGGGAAGAGCCGGTCGACCAGCTCGGCCGCCTCGGCCCCCAGGGGGCTGATCTCCTTCGGGATGCTGACGAGCGCGGAGAGCGCCGCATGCAGCGAGGTCCACGACGACGCGAGCTCCGCGCGCCGCGCCCGCACCGCCGGAGGCGCGGTGCGCTCGCGCGCCTTGCGAATCTCACCCACGTCGGCGGCACGCTGGAGCACCGTCTCGAGCGCCTTCTGCTGGTCCGCCGTCATCGACTTCGGCGCCGCCGCGCGAAGCTGAAGCGCGAGCGCGGCGCTGTGCGCGCTGCTGAACCGGGCGGGGCTGGTGTACGCGGCGACGAGCGCGGCCACGTTCTGCGACTGAAGAGACATTTCGATTTCCTTGAACGATGGGTGGCTTTCTTCGAACGAACCTCGACTCTCGAGGCACGGGCCGGGACCCCCACGGCCACCGACGCGCCGCTCTTCGACGTGGAGTGCAGGGAGTTGCGCGAGAAGACGCACGCCGACCAGGCCCCGGAGCACCCAAGACCTTCACGAGTTCTTCTTCTGGCATCTGCGAGCGCTCCCTCGCACGGGAGAACGAAGCGGCCCGCTTCGTGGGAGCTCCGAGCCTTCGCGAAACCGCCGACACCGTGACTTCGCACCGGCCTGCGGTTGCCCAATCGGAGCCGAGGTCTCCCAGGGAGCGCCGCCGCACGGGAAAGGCCGCGGCAGGTCTTTTCCGAACCTCCCGGAGTAGAAAGAGCCCCGAGTCCCGGGCTTCTTCCTACGCATTCCGCTCGGAGAGTCGTGACTGCCTCGGTTGGCGAATCCCTCGCCACGCCACGAAACGTCTCCTCGGTGATTTATCGACCACAGAGGGGTTCCAGAAGCCCGATGGAGATACTTTTCGAACCCCCAAGGGGTGGAAAAAGTATCTCCCTCGCGCTTTCCAGACCGGGGAGGGGTCGGAAAGAACGGGAACGTCTTCCGGTTCTTCTCCGCGGTCGGAGCGCCGGCGGCGAGGCGCGCGGCGGTCGGACGAACCACGCGTCGTCGCTCGCAAAGCCGCCCGGAGCAACAGGGCGAGCGTCACACCCTCGTGCGATCGTCGAACCATGTTCGACGCCGCCCGAACCTCGATGGAAGCAGATACAACGCTCGATCACAGCGGCGACGGGGAAGCCGCCTCGGTCGCGTTGGTCGCCCAGATGGACGCCTCGGTCGAAGAAGCAGCGTTCGACGCCGAGGCCGCCGAAGAAGAGCTCGCCACGCTCTCGTCTCATCTCGACGCCGCGACCTACCGACAGCTCGTCTTGATTCGCCAGCTCGACGAGAGCGGTCATTGGGCCAGCGCGGGAGCCACCTCGTGTGCTGCGTGGCTCTCGTGGCGCATCGGGATGAACGGCACGGCCGCGCGCGAACGCCTCCGCATCGCCCACGCGCTGCGCGAGCTCCCGAAAATCGCCGACGCCATGCGCACCGGTACGATCTCCTACTCCAAGGTCCGCGCCATCGTTCGCGTCGCCACACCGAAGATGGAAGACCAACTCCTCGAGTTCGCGCACGACGCCACCGCGGCCCAGCTCGAACGCATCTGCCGCGGGGTACGTCAACGGCAGCTCCTCGACGCCGAAGACGACGCGCTCGACGAAGCCCAACGGCTTCGCCGCGCCTACGAGTCCCGCGACGTCGTCCTGCGCGCGCGAGGCGACGGCACCGTGCAAGTCGTCGCCACGCTCATGCCCGACGAAGCCCAACGCGTCTTCACCGCCGTCGAAACCATGCGCGACGCGATGCGCGATGAGTGCAGGTCCTTGCCGCCGAGCTACGCCGACGCTTTCGTCCGCCTCGTCGACGTCGGCTTCGAGGAAGCGACCGTCGAGGTCGCGAACGACTCCGCGGAGTCGTTCCTCGCGAACGACGACCACACGGCCGGCGACTCCGCGGAGTCATCCGTGGCGACCGACGATCATCCAGCAGACGACTCCGCGGAGTCATCCGTGGCGACCTACGAACATGCAGCAGACGACTCCGCGGAGTCATCCCACGCGGCAGACGACTCCGCGGAGTCATCCCACGCGACCGGCCGCGCTGCCGACGACTCCGCGGAGTCGATTGCCTCCACCCGAAGAAGGAAGAAGGTCTCCGGCGGCGACACCCAACGCGTGCTCATCCAGCTCGCGCCGCATCTCCTGTCCGATGGACTCGTCGCCAACCTCGACGACGGAACCTGGATCGCCCCCGAGACCTGGCGCCGCGTCGCCTGCGATTGCGCCCTCGACCTCGTGAAGCTCGACGAACGAGGCACCGTCCTCGACGTCGGCCGCCGCACGAGAACGATTCCTCCTGCGCTTTCGCGCGCCCTCGACGTCCGCGACGCGGGCCGCTGCCGCTTCCCCGGCTGCAACCACCGCCGCTTCCTCGATCGGCATCACATCGAGCACTGGTCGAACGACGGAGAGACCAAGCTCGACAACCTGATCACCCTCTGCGACGCGCATCACCGCCTGGTGCACGAGGGTGGTTGGACGGTGGAGCTGGAGGGCGACGAAGCGCGCTTCTTCCGACCGGACGGGGCGCCGCTCGTGTGGCCGAGGCCGCCGCGCGTGGAGGACGCAGTGGCCGAGCTCGAGGAGACGCACGTGGACCTGGCGATCGGGGCGACGACGGGGCTCACGCGATGGGATGGGAGGACGCCGGAGTACGCGTGGTGCGTGGACGTGGTGTGCCGTGAATCGGCCGCCCCTCTGGCGCGTTGAACGCTCTTCGAGATCTCTGCCCAGCGTACGTGCTCGCCAGGACCCGTCGTGACGGCCGCCTGATCTCCGCCCAGGACGTGGATGATGGACGAGACGACGCTGTTGGCGAAGGAGTTCCGCAAGCACGAACGCGCGCCTCGAGATCCTTCGTATGTGCTCGCCAGACCCCGTCGTGACGGTTGCGTGATCTCCGCCTCTCCTGCCGCGACTCAGCTCAGGAGGTGCGTGATGGATGCGTATCGCGCGCCGACGTCCCCCGCCGCGCTCGTGCCCTTGACGGTGGTCGACGAGCCGAGCGCGGGGGGCGCGACGGATGTTGCTGTCGCCGTCGGGCTATCGCGTCGAGGGGCTCGAGCTCCGTGACCTCGCCTTGCTACGAGCATCTGGATGATCGGCAGCACCCGCAACGTGCGCGTCCGGGCCGCGCCGCAACGGACCTGCGCAAGGGCTACGACGGTCTCTAAGCGGCGCGCTCGGTCGCGACCCGCAGAGCGGCGACCTTTCCTCTTCGTCAATCGGTCGAGGCGAAGCTGCAACGTGCTCTACTGGAATGGCACCGGGCTCTGCATCTTCATCGCACCACCCGAGGGTGAGGCCTACTCGGTACCCCAGACCTCCACCCGGGGAATGGCGAGATCTTGAAAGCGGCTGCCCGCGTAGACCTGAGCGAACACCAGTCGGACCCGTGAGCCGATGACGTCGATCCCTTCGAGCGACACGAACCGCTCGTCGACTCCCACTTGGCGGCGGGTGACCTCTTGCCCGTCGATGAGGAGGATCACCTCGCGGACGTGCGCGTTCGCGGTGAAGAGGTCCTGTCCCCTGCGTCTCAGGTCCCAGCCGGTGACGAGCTCCACGCGGCGAATGAGAGCCGGTCGGGCCAACTCCGCTTCGAGCCATTCGCCCGCGCCGGGACCCTCGACCCCTTCGTTCCAGGCGGTGTTCAGATCCCCGTCGAAGGCACGCTCGGCGGGGTAGCGGTTGTCGCTCGTCGGGCTCGACCACTCCGAGGAGGCCTTGACCCGATGGGGCTCGAGTCGTGTCGCGGGTCTGGTGGGCTGCGGGGCCACCTCGATGGGGCCCAACTCGATCGATGGACGCTCCTCGAAGGGTGCGCCCTCCTCCGTTGGGGTGACCTGGTCCGTTGGGGTGACCTGCTCCGTTGGGGTGAGCTGCGCGACCGGCGCGCCCTGGGCGCGTGGGGCGGACGTCGCAGCTTGCTCGGTCGTCGCGCCAGGCTCGACCGGCGCGACCGGAACGAGTGCCGCCACGGGACCCGTCGGCGGCTCGACGGTCGCGGACGCCACAGCGTCGTCCACGCGCGCTTCACCACCATCCGTCGCGCAGGCACGAAGGGCCAGATACCCGAACAACAACACCAGCAGTCCGGACATCGTGACGCCAAGATACGGCTTGCGGATGTTGCGAGGGCCCGCCGCTTGACGGCGCGGTCCACCGGGAGCGGCGGTCTGCACTAGCGCGTCCCCCTCGTTTGACCAACCGCTTGTTCGATCCGGCCCCGCTGTTCTCCGACCCAGGCGCTCAATCGACTCGGCGGCGACAAGTACGCTGCGGGCTCGAGGGCGCCTTGGCACACCGGGCAGCGCATCGCCTCGTTTCGAGCAGCGTGGCCACAATGCACACAGGGCCGACGTCGCCGCTTGTCCACCACCCAAGTGCCCACGAAGGTGAGCAGCGCTGCGAGCGACAGCAGGAACAGCATCACCACGACGACTAGGGGGAAGAAGAACACTCCGACGAGGATTGCGACGAGCCCGCCTTCCTCGATCCGGGCCATGAGGCCAGCTCCCGCGGACGAAAGGTAGTCGCTGACACGGCGCCGGATCTCCGCACGTACGACGGCGGTTCCCCCGGCGATGGTCGAGTGCAGGAAGGTGCTCCCCGCGCTGAGATCGTGGTTCATCGTCGAGCTGAGCGCGGACGAGGTCGCCCAGACCGCGATGATCGCCGCGATGCCTCGAACGATCCCCATGGCTTCGTCGAGATCGAAGTCCGCGTCCTCGTCGCGCTCGGCGGACATCTCGAACACGGCAAGCGTCGCGGCCAGCGCAAACCCAACCGGATGTCCCAACACCTCGAGCGGTCCGCTCACTTGCAGGAATCCGAGGCAGATTCCGCCCGACGTGAGCGCCAATCCGACCGTCGGACGAATGCCGACCGCCATCGACAGCTCTGCGATCCTCAGCTCGTCACCCACGTTCACGAGAGGAACTCCATCACGCCCGTGATGACCCAGGCCGCCCAGGCAAGAAGAGAGGCAACGATCAAGAAGGCCACGAGAAGTGCCCCTAGAAGCCCAATGAGGATTCCGTATTCGGAGCCTTGGACGGGCAAGCCTGCTCGCTCACGACGGAGCTGCCAAAGGATGTAGGCTCGCGCGGACCACCATGCGACTGCGACAGCGATCCCCGACGCCAAGAGACTTGCGCCTGGTGTCACCAAGAGCATCGACATCAAGGCGAGGACTGAAGCGAGGATCAAGCGAACCGTCCAGTTGGCGACACGTCGGCGCGACTTGGACATCAATGCCAGTGCCGGGTTCACGACCAGGATCCGAAAACCCATGAAAGCGCCGAAGGTTCCGCAGAATGAGATGAGCCAGCCGATCCCTGGAACACAACTCGCCAACGAGAGTCCCAGAGCGATGCCCAGCAGGAGCACGAAGCGATCCTTCGACAGACGCGCCATGTCCTCCAGGAGGAAGTCTGCGAACGAGGGGTCGTCGAAGGCACCACCGCACACCGTGCAGGGGGCTCCAGAGAGCACGCTCGGCGCGGTCGTCACCTCGGCGCAGAAAGGGCAGCGGCCGCGCAACGCGAGCGCCATCCCATGGGTGCGCTGAGGCACGGTCAAGTTCCCCATGTCGGCGCCAAGCTACCGAAGCCGCCATCGGGTGTCCATCGCGTCCACTGAGTCCGCTTGGACTCCCTCTTCTACGGAATCCGTACGAGTGAATCGCGAACACCTCGGTTTTCCCGAACCTTGCGTCGACCCACCTCGCCTTACTCCCGAGGCTCGCGACGCGGCGCGGCGAGCCGCGTTTCGTTCTCGGGTCTCGTCGCAGGCTTGGGAGTAGTACGCCCGGGCGTAGCCGTCGATGGACTACCAACCGCGTTGAGCTTGCCGCGAACGAGCGCGCCGATCTGCCGGAGTTCCTCGATCTCGGGTCCGGTCTCGGAGAGGGGGTACGTCGGTCCGTGTGCGGCGCGGAGCTCGGTGAGCGTTCGCTCGAACGCGTCGGTGGCGCCGAAGACGAGATGCGCGTCCAAGCGGGCGAACAGCGCTTCGGTGCGTCGCTTGGCGTCTTCGACGGCGAGCAGGACGACCGCACGAGGCACTCGTCTCGACGTGGCCGTCTCGCACCGCGCTTCCGCAAGCGACGTCGGGTCGACGTCCTTCGTGGGCCCGGGTGATGGCCACGTGCGAAGCGTTCGCCGCCTACCGTTCCCACCCGCCGAAACGGTGCAACGCGACCAGCGCCGGCGCACGCGTCACGTCGCTGAACGGGTCGGGCGCCACCACGGCGTCGGAGGCCGAGCCGCGAGGTCGAACGCACGGCCGAGCCGGAGCACGCTCGCGAAGCCCTTCGACCGGTCATCGACCACGCTGAGCACGCTACGCATGGCGCAGGCGAGCGCCTCGATGTCTGCGTCCGACGCGCGCGCACCGCTGCGTCGCTTGAGCTCTCGGGTCGTGTATGCACCTTGTTGGGCTGAACGCTCGGGTTGGCGATGGTAGAGTCGCAGTTGCATGGGGGGTGTATGCCGCGAAGCGTTCTGACCGTAGCCGTCTTGCTCGTCGTCGTTTCGTGCGGGTCCGACCCCGGCGTCAGGCCCGATGGGGCATCCCCTCCTTGCCGTGACGACTCGGCCTGCGACGACGGACTCTTTTGCAACGGGCTCGAACGGTGCGACCCGACCGACTCTGCGGCGAACTCGCTCGGATGTTTGGCTGGGTCATCGCCATGCGAGCGGCTTTGCAGCGAAACGCTGAACGACTGCGTCGACGCCTGCCCGGACAACGACGGAGACGGAGCCTTCGAGGCTTCGTGCGGTGGAGACGATTGCGACGACTCGGACCCGAATCGCGCTCCCGGCAACCGCGAAATCTGCGACTCGGACGACGAGGACTGCGATCCCAGTACGTTCGGGTTCCGAGACCTCGACGGAGACGCACGACCGGATTCCCGATGCTGCAATCCTCAGGCTGGTGGTGGGGAACTGTGTGGAGACGACTGCAACGACATGCGCCCCGACATCTACTCGGGTCAGGTTGAGGCCTGCGACGGCTTCGACAACGACTGCGACGGGACGGTCGACGAGGGCGTAGTTCGCACCTTCCACCCCGACTCGGACGGGGATGGTTTCGGCGACCCCGATCCCGCTCCGATGCGAGGTTGCAGCCCGCCGGACGGCTGGGTCGAGAACGACGACGACTGCGACGACACCCAACGCGCCATCAACCCCGCCGCTGGCGAGGCGTGCGACGGGATCGACACGAACTGCAACGGGATCCTGGAGGGCGTGGGTGAAGATGTAGACCGTGACGGAGACTGGAGCGGATGCGGTCGGGTCCCAGGTGACTGCGACGACTCAGACCCACGGGTGTTTCGCGGCGCCGTCGAGTTGTGCGACGGCTTGGACAACGACTGCGACGGTCGCTTCGATGGCCCGGGCGAGGACGACGACGGCGACGGATACGCCGACGCGGCTTGCGGAGGCGACGATTGCGACGACGCGTCAGCGACGTTTCATCCGGGTGCAGTAGAAGTCTGCGATGGCAGGGACACCAACTGCGACGGAACGCCTACCATTGCCGACGCCGATGGGGATGGCCGCGGGTCGGACTCGTGTGGGGGTGACGATTGCGACGATTCCCGCGACTCCGTCTACGCGGGCGCGCCCGAACTCTGCGACGGACTCGACAACGACTGCAACGGGCGATTGGACGGGCCGGGAGAAGACGACGACGGAGACGGATTCGCCGACACGTCGTGCGGGGGTGATGACTGCGACGACACCCGAGCGAGCTACTACCCGGGGGCACCCGAGGGGTGCGACGGTCTCGACACCAATTGCGACGGCATTGCCAACGCGAGCGACGACGATGGCGACGGATTTGGCGACATCGCGTGCGGCGGAACCGACTGCGACGATTCGCGCATCACCGTCTTTCCGGGCGCCCCGGAGGTGTGCAATGGGCGCGATGACGACTGCGATGGCAACGTCGACGGACCGGTGGTCGACTGCGTCGGCGCCACGCCTTTCTGCAGCGCTTTGACCGACCGGTGCGTGGCCGATTTGCCGTGCGGCGACGGTGTCCTGCACCCGGGGGAGGAGTGCGACGACGGGAACCTCGTGGACTTCGACGGGTGTAGCAGTCGATGTTTCGAAGAGCCTCGTTTGATTCGCCCACCGACAGCCGCCACCGCGTCCTCGTCGAATCCGACTCTCGTGTGGACGTGGCCCTTGGGACCGCACGAGGGGTTCGTCGAAGTCTGTGAGCAACCGGACTGCGCAACTCCGACCTCGATACCGACGATGGGAACGTCGGGGCGCCTGGGGCCGTCGTTCCCGCCAGGTCTCTACTTCTGGCGAGTCGTACGGCGCGTAGGGCCCGAAACCGTGTCGGCGTCTCGATGGTGGTCCCTGAGA
>JACKEH010000054.1 GCA_020633125.1 Sandaracinus sp.
GCGACCACTGGTACCTCGGGCGCGTGACCGACGTGATCGTGCGCGGCGGCAAGCTGCTCTTCCCGCGCCGCGCCGAGGAGGCCCTCGACGCGATCGAAGGCGCCGCGATGGCGGTGGTCTTCTCGGTGCAGCAAGAGGGGGAGCGTCGCCTCGTCGCGTGCATCGTTCCGCGGGTCTCCGGCGACGTGAGCGCGGGCGACGTCGAGCGCGCGCTCTCGCGTTTGGCGCCACTCGAACGCCCCGACGCCGTCGCGGTCGTCGAGGCGAGCGCCATCCCGATGAACGAAGGCTTCCGCCCGCTGAAGCTCGAGCTCGCGCGTCGTTGGAACGGCGCGCTGCGCCCGACCTACGTGCGACGCGGCGACGCCTACGTGCGCGCTTGATCGCGCCACGGCGTGAGTGGGGCGGCTCGCGATCGCCGCCGCGCTCGGAGCGGGCCTCGGTTCACGGATTCCCGCTTCTCCTTTGCCGAGGGGGTGGCGCGGCCCCCAACCGCAAAGCCGGATTGGAGCCCCCTCCCACCACCGCGCCTCCCTCCACTCGCACGGTTGGACTCCGTACGAGTGGGGGCGCTCTCAGAACGTCGTACGAGAACCATGCGTCGACGCGTGCGCTTCACGCCGCGTCGGCCGCTTGACCGTCGCCGCTTCGCGGCTCAGCAATCGACCGACGGAGCCGCCCCGTGGCGTCGCCCACCGTCGCGCAGGATGCAGTCATGAAGATTCGAACCTTCACGGTCGGGATGTTCCAGGTGAACACCTACCTGCTCACCGACGAGGCCACCGGTCAGTCGGCCATCCTCGACACCGGCGAGAACGACGAGCTCGTCCGTCGCCTGGAGAAGGTCGCGAAAGAGGAAGGTCCGCTCGACGTGCGGATGATCCTGCTGACCCACACGCACATCGATCATGCGGGTGCCCTGACACTGCTCCAGCAGCACTTCGACGCGCCGACGTATTGCCCCGCCAAGGACAAGCCCCTCTACGACACCCTGCCGATGCAAGGCTCGATGTTCGGCATGCCGCACCTCGACCGCCCGGCCGGTCGCATCGACCATTGGATCGACGACGGCGCGGAGATCGCGCTCGGCGAGACCACGCTGCGCTTCCTGTCGACCCCCGGCCACACGCCCGGCCAGGGTTGCTACTACGACGACCACGACATTCTCGTCGGCGACACGCTCTTCTCGGGCAGCATCGGTCGCACCGACTTTCCGCTCAGCGATCCGCAGCTCATGGTCGAGAGCCTGCGACGTCTCTTCGATCTTCCCGGCCACCTCCGCGTTCACAGCGGGCACGGTCCCGTGACGACGCTCGAGCGCGAGCTGAAGAGCAACCCCTTCGTCGGTTTCCTCCGACGCGAGCGTGGCATCGAAGGACCGCCTGGCATTCGCTGGGCGCCTGGGACCTGAGCGTCGTTCGAACGGCGTGGGCGTCGTCGGGCCGTGTCTCGACGCGAGAACGGACTGGCCGCTCCGCCGCTTCACACCCCGCCGATCGATCGAACGCGCCACCACGTGAAAGACCCTGGAGCTTCCTCCAGGGTCTTCGTGTTTGGCGTGACCGCCGCTCAGCGCTCGACCAGCTCGACCTCGAAGGTCCAAGGCCAGAGCTTGCCGGTGATCAGGAAACGCTCGCGGTCGGGCAACCACGCGATGCCGTTGAGCACGTCGGTGCGCCGACGCTCCTCGCGGGTGAGCAGACCGCTCGCGTCGACGGTGGCTTCGACCACGCCGGATTGCGGGTCGATGCGCACGATCTCGTCGCGCTGCCACACGTTCGCCCAGACCTTGCCGTTCACGCACTCGAGCTCGTTGAGGTAACGAAGCGGTCGGCCGACCTTCGTCACGTGCACCGTGCGACGCACCTCGAAGGTCTCCGGGTCGCGAAAGAAGAGGCGGTCGCTGCCGTCGCTCATCACGAGGTGCGTGCCGTCGTAGCAGAGCCCCCAACCCTCGCCCTCGTACTCGTGCTCGCGCACCTTCTCGAAGGTGCTCCGGTCGTAGACGAAGGCCTTGTGGTTCTGCCACGTGATCTGGAAGAGACGGTCGCCCACGAGCGCGAGGCCTTCGGCGAAGAGCTCCTCGGGCACCTCGACGCGCTGCCGCACCTCGCCGCTCGTCAGGTCCACGCGACGCAGGCTCGACTCCCCTTCGAGCCCGGTGCTCTCGTAGAGAGCGCCGTCGTGCCAGAGCAGGCCTTGGGTGAACGCGTCGGGGTCGTGGGGGCGCCGCTCGACGACCCGCACGCGCAACGCTTCGGGGATCTGGACCGAGCTTCGCGGCGGGCTCACGTCGGTGACCTCCTCCGTGCCTCCGCGCCGACCACGCGACTCGGGGCCGCCTTGCGCGACGACCACCGCGGCGACGACACCGAAGAAGCCGAGCGCACCCACGTAGAGCCACTTCGTCCCGCTCGAGCCCTTCGCGGGCGGCGGCGCCGACGCCCGCTTCGCACGCGGCGACTCCGCGCGGGTCGAGCGCACGTCGCTCTTCTTCTTCGACGACTTCGACTCCGACTTCGCGTCCGGTCGACTCTCGTTCGGGCGTTTCTTGCGGGCGGCCACGAACCGGAACCTACTTTCGAACCGGGTCTTCGTCGACGCCTTCGGCATAAGGCGCGAAAGGCTCCGTGCTCACGCGGCCCGCGTTGAGGCGCGTGAGCTCGGCGTCCGTGAACGCGTCGGCCGAGCCGCGTGGCCAGCGTTCGCGCACGAATCCCACGAGGGTTCGACGGGCCCGACGCCCCACCTCGTCTTCTTCGAAGTCGTCCCACAGGGCGAACACGGCGCGATGACGTGCGTCGAGCGGACGCGAGGTGTCGTCGACGAGCGCCTCGATCCTCCCGCGAAGCCGCGTGAGCTGACGGCGGTCCAGCTCTTCCGCGTGGCGACGTGCGAGGCGGTCTCGAACCTCCTCGGTCTCGCGCAGGAACCACGTGCGGTCCGCGTAGTAGGGGTCGTTTCCGTGGCGTCGCTCGGCACCTTCGGTGAGGTCGAAGCGAAAGCCGACCCCGAGCGAGCCCTCGGGCCCGCCGGGGCCGTCGAAGCGAATCGGGGGCAGGTCCTCGAAGGAGACGGAGCCGTCCGGTTCGATGCGCGCCGTGAACCCGGTGCCGCGCCAGGTGTAGCCGCCATCACGCGTCGGATGCAGCTCGGGGGGAGGGCGCTCCGAGAGGTGCCCTGGCCGAGCGGCAGCCCGCAGCGCTCCGTCGATGGCGGCTTCGAGCGCGCGCGTTCGATCGCCCTCGGTCGGAAGCCCTTCGACCTGCCCGCGAACGTCGCCACGAGCGACGGCGGAGGGCACGAGGTTCCAGGGCGCCGGCGCGCTCGTGCTCGGGATCGGGGCCGTCGGTTCGCTCGGCGCGGCGCTCGCCTCCGGCTCCGCCTCGCTTCCCACCGACCCTGCCGCGGCCTCGGTCGCGCCTCCGATGGGCGCGCCGAGCGACGGGCGCGCGCGACGGACGAGGGTCGCCACCGTGGCCGGTCGGGGAACGCTCGCCGGCTCGAAGACCCGTGGGTCCGGTTCGGGCTCCGACGGCTCGGCGGAAGGCAGCTCGACCAGGGCGAGCTCCACCCCTTCGTCCCAGGCGCTGCTCCCGGTCGGGCCGCTCGGCGCACGCATGGGCGCGGTCCACGCGAGCACCGCGTGACCTCCCACCGAAAACGCGACGGCCACGGTCGCTGCGCGCACCCCGCCCCAACGTTCGGGGGGCGCTTCGATTCCCGATCGAGTCGCGTTCGGGCGCACTGCTCCGATCGTGCCGCGGATCGCCCCCAAAGACCCTTGTGCGACCCGGAGGTCGATTTTCGTGCCAAAGAGTGAGCGAGGTCCGCTTTTGTCCGGGCACCCCCTGACGGCCGCTGCTAAAGGCCGGGGTCCTCGCTCTGGGAGTCGTGTCGCACGTGAGCCGGCGGTTTCGAGCCTTGCGACCGGTGACGGATCCGTCGCTTCGACCCTCTCCGCGAACGAAATTCCAGAGAATTCTCACTTCGCTTCGGTGAACGTGCACATTTCGAACACCACCTCCTCGCCAACCCGCGATCGCCATGGAAAGGTCGCGACCGTGGTGGGGGAAGAAACCAACGAACGGCCGATCCTCGTCGTCGAGGACGATCCGAACCTTCGCGCTGCGCTCGCACGCATCCTCCGGGGGGAGGGGCACGACGTGTTGGAAGCAGCGGACGGCGACACGGCGCTGGCGATCGCTCGAGCGGTCGGCCTGCGCATGATGGTCGTCGATTATTCGATGCCGGGGCTCGATGGGGAGTCGGTGCTGCGCCAAGTGCGTGCCGACCTCGCCGACGAAGCCCCCGAAGCGGTGTTGCTCACCGCGGGCGCACACGAACAAGCCCGCGCGGAAGCGCTCGGTGTGTTGGGGCTCTGCAAGCCTTTCCAAGTCGAGACGCTCCTGGCCGCGCTGGCCACGCATCGCTCCGACGAGACCGTCTGATCCTCGACGGGAGGAGCCTCGCCGAGCGCCCCTGACGCGCTCGACGGACGCCCTCGAGACCGAGCCTCGTCTTCGCTTCGACCCCACCGCGGTTCGATGCGACGACGCGCACCGCGGGCCTCGCGCCCCCGTGGCGCCGCAATCGTCGGAGGGAAACGCAGGGAAGAACGGGCCGCGCGCTCTCGACGGCGGGGCCGCCGTGGTCTAAACCCGCCGCGTGGAATCCTCCTTCTTCGAAGGCTTCGACCCGGCCGGGCTCGAGGAGTGGCGGGCGAAGGTCGAGGCGGATCTCCGGGGTGCGCCCTTCGAGAGCCTCCGGACGCCGATCTCCGCTTCGACCACGCTCGAGCCGCTCTACGCGAAGGCGGAGGGTGTGCTCCCGAGCGAAGTGCCCGTGCGGCACGGACCCTGGCGCATCCAACCCGAGCACGACGACCCGCGCATGGAGGTCTGTGCTTCGGCCATCGCCGACGACCTCGCACGCGGTGCAGACGCGCTCTGGTTGGTCGCGGGGCTCGATCACGGCACCCGTGTGCTCACGGCGGGTGACCTCGACGCGGTGCTTCGCGCGGTCGACCTCGGCGAGGTTCGCGTTCAGCTCGAGCCGGAAGCCGACGCGCTCCCGGTCGCGCTCTCGCTCGTCGCCGTCGCCGAAGGTCGTGGCGTCGCGCCCGAGCAACTGCGCGGCGGCTTCGGTGCCGATCCGATCGGCACGCTGGCGCGCAGCGGCTCGCTCCCGCAGGGCTGGCGCACCGCACGTCGCACCCTCGGTGAGCTCGGCGCGCTCGCGCAGGCGAAGTACCCCGGCGTTCGCGCGGGTCTCGTGAGCACGCGCCCCTACCACGAGGCCGGCGCCACCCCGCCGCAAGAGATCGCGTGGGCGCTCGCGACCGGCGTCGACTACTTGCGCGCCTTCCTCGACAGCGGCCTCTCGCTCGAAGCCGCCGCGGGTCAGCTCGTCTTCTCGCTCGGCGCGTCCGACCGTGTGCTCGAGAGCATCGCGAAGCTTCGCGCGATGCGTTGGCTCTGGTTCAAGGCGATGGCGGCCTCGGCGGCGGGCGTGGAAGCGCGTCGCATCGAGCTTCACGTGCACGCCAGCGTCGCCCGCCGCACGCGGCGTGACCCTTGGGTCAACCTCCTGCGCGGCACGGCCGAGGTCTTCGCCGCTGCGCTCGGTGGCGCGGACTCGATCGCGTGCGCGCCCTTCGACGCGGGCATCGGGCCGAGCGATCCCTTCGCGCGTCGCCTCTCGCGCAACACGCAGCTCGTGCTCCGCGCCGAGTCGCATCTGGACGCGGTCGACGACCCCGCTGCCGGCAGCTACGCGCTCGAGTCGCTCACCGCGTCGTTCGCACGCGAGGCGTGGGCGACCTTCCGCGAGATCGAGCGCGAGGGCGGCATGATGCGCGCGCTTCGCCACGGCCGCGTCTCCGCCGCGCTCGACGCCGAACGCGCGACGCGCTCGCGCCGCATCGCCACCCGCCGCGAGCCGGTGCTCGGTGTCAGCGAGTATCCGAACCTCGGTGAAGAGCCGGTGGTGCGCGACGCGGTTCGCCTCGAAGAGGTCGAGGTCGAGATCGGCAACGCCTTCGGCGACGCCACGCCCGAGCAGCGCCACGAGGCGCTCCTCGCGTTCGTGCGGGTGCTTCGTGAGGTCGATGCCGAGCCGGGTCGCATCGCGGAGAGCGCGTTGGCCGCGCTTCGACTCGGGGTCGACGTCTTCTCGCTCGGCATGTTGCTCCGCACCGGCCAAGCCTCGCTCTACAGCGAGCCGCTCACGGCCTTCCGCCCGGCCGAGCCGTGGGAAGCGCTCCGCACGCGCAGCGACCGCTTCCTGAAGAACCACGGGCACCGGCCTCGTGCGTTCCTCGCGACGCTCGGCCCGCTCGCGGAGCACGCGGCGCGTCTGACGTGGACGCAGAACCTGCTGGCCGCGGCCGGCGTCGAAGCCGTCGCTTCGGCCGAGGTGCACGACCTCGAGACCGCGAGCGCGAAGTTCGCGGCCAACCCGACGGAGCTCGCGGTGATCGTCTGCGCCGACGCCCGCCACGCCGACGAAGCGCCCGAGGTGGCGCCGGTGCTCAAGGCGAAGGGCGCGACGCTCGTCTTGCTCGCGGGCAAGCCTTCGCCCGAGGTCGCCGAGGCGCTTCGAAAGCGTGGCGTCGACGACCTGCTCTTCGCGGGCGACGACGTCCTCTCCACCTTGTCCCGTGCGCTGCGTGCGCTCGAGGAGCGGTCATGAGCGAACGACGCGTGGACAGCACCGACGAGATGTCGCGGCTCCCCGATTTCGCCGAGGTCGACTTCGACGCCGAGCTCGCGTCGCCCGAGCCGGCACCGGCTCCGCCGCGTGCGCCGTGGACGACGCCCGAGGGCATCGCCATCGACGATCACTACGAGCCGAGCGCGCTCGAGGGCGTCGACCACCTCGCGAGCGTTCCCGGCCTTCCGCCCTACGTGCGTGGCCCGTATTCGACGATGTACGTGCGCCAGCCGTGGACGGTCCGGCAATACGCCGGCTTCTCCACCGCCGAAGAGTCGAACGCCTTCTACCGCCGCAACCTCGCGGCGGGTCAGAAGGGCCTCTCGATCGCCTTCGACCTCGCGACGCACCGTGGCTACGACAGCGATCACCCGCGCGTGGCCGGCGACGTCGGCATGGCGGGCGTCGCCATCGATTCGATCCTCGACATGCGGATCCTCTTCGACCGCATTCCGCTCGATCAGATGAGCGTGTCGATGACGATGAACGGGGCGGTGCTCCCGATCCTCGCGCTCTACGTCGTCGCCGGCGAAGAGCAGGGCGTCTCGCAGAAGCAGCTCAGCGGAACCATTCAGAACGACATTCTGAAGGAGTTCATGGTCCGCAACACGTACATCTATCCGCCGAAGCCCTCGATGCGGATCGTGGCGGACATCATCGCGCACACCGCGAAGGAGATGCCGCGCTTCAACAGCATCTCGATCAGCGGCTACCACATGCAAGAGGCCGGAGCGACGGCCGACCTCGAGCTCGGTTACACGCTCGCCGACGGCCTCGAGTACATCCGCACCGGCGTCGCGGCCGGCCTCGACGTGGACGCCTTCGCGCCGCGCCTCTCCTTCTTCTTCGCCATCGGCACGCACTTCTTCATGGAGGTCGCGAAGCTTCGCGCCGCGCGCCTGCTCTGGGCGAAGATCGTGAAGGCGCAGGGAGCGCAGAACCCGAAGTCGCTCGCGCTCCGCACGCATTGCCAGACCAGCGGTTGGTCGCTCACGGCGCAGGACGTCTACAACAACGTCGTCCGCACCGCGATCGAAGCGATGGCCGCCACGCAGGGCCACACGCAGAGCCTTCACACGAACTCCCTCGACGAAGCGCTCGCCCTTCCGACCGACTTCTCCGCCCGCATCGCGCGCAACACCCAGCTCCACCTGCAGATGGAGTCGGGCATGACGCGCACCATCGATCCCTGGGGTGGCAGCCACTACGTCGAGCGACTCACGCACGAGCTCGCGAAGAAGGCGTGGGCGCACCTCGAAGAGGTCGAGGCGCTCGGCGGCATGACGAAGGCCATCGAAGAAGGCCTGCCGAAGCTGCGCATCGAAGAAGCCGCGGCGCGCACGCAGGCGCGCATCGACTCGGGCAAGCAGCCCATCGTCGGCGTGAACGTCTACCCGCTCGACAAGGAAGAGCACATCCCCGTGCTCAAGGTGGACAACGCCGCGGTCCGCGAAGCGCAGATCGCGCGGCTGAAGGAGCTTCGAGCGTCGCGCGACGAAGCGACCGTGAAGTCGGCGCTCGAAGCGATGACGAACGCCGCGAGCACCGAAGGCCCCGACTCCGGGAACCTGCTCGCCCTCGCCATCGACGCCGCGCGCGCGAAGGCGACCGTCGGCGAGATGAGCGACGCGCTCGAGAAGGTCTTCGGGCGCTACGAGGCCACCCTCCGGAGCATCAGCGGCGTGTACACGAGCGAAGCCAGCGACGACGCGACGGTGACGAAGGCACGCCAGCGCGCCGAGAAGTTCCTCGAGGACCACGGCCGCCGACCGCGCATCTTGGTCGCGAAGATGGGCCAAGACGGTCACGACCGTGGTCAGAAGGTCATCGCGACGGCGTTCGCGGACCTCGGCTTCGACGTCGACGTGGGGCCGCTCTTCCAGACGCCGGAAGAGACCGCGCGTCAGGCGGTGGAGAACGACGTGCACGTGGTCGGCGCGTCGAGCCTCGCCGCGGGTCACCTCACGCTCGTGCCGCAGCTTCGCAAGGCCCTCGACGACCTCGGCCGCAAGGACATCGTGGTCGTGGTCGGTGGCGTGATCCCCCCCGACGACTACGACGCGCTTCGCGAGGCGGGCGCGGCAGCGATCTTCGGACCGGGCACGGTGATCGGCGAAGCGGCGGTCGCGCTGCTCGACACGCTCGAAGCCCAGCTCGACGAATGAGCGGCGTCGTCGTGAGCGTGCGTGCGCCGAGGGGCGTGCGCTGATGGCGCTCTCCGCCGAGGCCCTCGCGGACGGCGTGCGCGCCGGCGATCGCGCGATGCTCGCGCGCGCGATCACGCTCGTCGAGAGCGAGCACCCCAAACACGAAGCCAAAGCGCAGGAGCTGCTCGCGGCGCTTCTTCCGCACACCGGCAAGGCGGTGCGTGTCGGCATCAGCGGCGTGCCGGGCGCGGGAAAGAGCACCTTCATCGACGCGATGGGCATGCGCCTCGTCGAGGCCGGTCATCGCGTCGCGGTGCTCGCGGTGGATCCGTCGAGCCGCGTGAGCGGCGGCAGCATCCTCGGCGACAAGACCCGCATGGCGCGCCTCTCGCGTGACGAGCGGGCGTACATTCGTCCGAGCCCGAGCGGCGGCACGCTCGGCGGCGTCGCGCGAAAGACCCGTGAGTCGATGCTGCTCTGCGAGGCCGCGGGCTTCGACGTCGTGCTCGTCGAGACGGTGGGCGTCGGACAGAGCGAGACGGTGGTCAGCGACATGGTCGACGTGACGCTGGTCTTGCTGATCGCGGGCGGTGGCGACGAGCTGCAGGGCATCAAGCGCGGCATCCTCGAGGCCGTCGACGTGCTCGTGATGAACAAAGCCGACGGCAACAACGTGATGCGCGCCGAGCAAGCGAAGGCCGAGCATCGCGCGGCGCTGCGGCTGCTTCGCGGGCACGAGGTGCCGGTCCTCACCTGCAGCAGCGTCGAAGGCACGGGCCTGCCCGACGTGTGGGACGCGCTCGTGAAGGTGCGCACCGACGCCGAAGAGAGCGGCAAGCTCGCGCGACGTCGCGAAGGGCAGATGGTCCGTTGGATGTGGCGCATGATCGAAGACGGCCTGAACGCCGCGTTGCGCCGCCACGAGGGCGTTCGCGCGAAGCTGCCGGCGCTCGAAGCCGAGGTTCGCGCCGGTCGCACGCCGCCGACCGCGGCCGCCCACGAGCTGCTCGCGCTCTTCGGCGTACGCAGCTGACCATCCCTTTCGCGCCTCGGAACGGAGGCGGTGACGCGGTTGGACGCTGCCACCTCGGTCGCGCATGCTCGGCCGAGATGAGCGACGAGCGACGCACGACGAGCGACGCGAAGGCCGCCGTGGTCCTGGGATGGATCGCGGGCGGAGGCTTCGCGCTGCTCCTCAACTTCGTGGCCTTTCACAGCTTCGGTGACGGCTACCCCGTCGCCCCGACGAGCTTCGTCCTCTTCGTGCTCGGTGCGTTCGGCGGCATGCACCTGGCCGACCGCCTCGGGTCGCGCGCGCTTCGCGTGCTCGGCATCGCGACCGGTGCCTTGGTCGGGTTGGCGCTCCTCGTGGTCGTCGCGTTGGCCGGCGGTTGAGCGCGACACGAACGTCCTCGTTCGTGCAACGGAGCGTTCCGTGTGAGCCACCTCTCGCGCCTCACGCACTGCGGGGAGGACGTCCAGCGCGCATCTCGCGCGGCAACGCACACCCAAGATGACGTCCCGTGCGTGTTTCGTACGGCAACCTGACCGGTCGCTCGCGCTTGTGCTAGCGTCCCGCGGTTTCTCGCGGCCGGCCCACCACCCATGGCAGCGAAACCTATCTTTCGAGACTCGAGGTCGAAGTGAGCGATCGTTCGGACGACGAACAGGATTTCGACGCCGATGCGCTGGCCGCGCTGGCGCGCCCGTCCATGCCTTCCGTGCCCCCTCCGGCGGACGACGACGAAGACGAGGAGGACGCGAAAGTCGACCTTCGTGCGTTGACGACGTCGATGCCGCCGCCGGCCAACGACTCCGACGCGGCTCCCGCGGCGGTCGCGGCCGCGAGCCCAGCGCCGGAGCCCGACGCTCCCAAGGCGAAGGCGGCTCCGAAGGCGGAAGCGAAGCCCACCTCCAAGCCGGTCGTGAAGACCGTCGAAGCGGCGCGTCCGGCACCCGAAGTGGTGGCCGAGCCCACCGGCGGCGGCGGCATGGGCAAGACGCTTCTCGGCGTCGTGCTCGGCGCCGGCGTCGCCGTGGCGGCGCTGATGCTGATGCGGAAGGACGAGACGCCGTCCGAGGTGGCTTCGGCCGCCGCGCCCGCTCTCGCCGCGCCGAGCCCGGCTGCGACGGCGCCCGTCGAGCCCGAAGCGGCGGAGCCCACCGAAGTGCCTGGCGTCGAAGAGCCGGTCGAAGCGGCGGAGCCGAGCGAAGAACCCGTCGAAGAACCCGGCGTCGAAGCGGCGACCGAGCCCACGGAAGAAGCGCCTGCGGAAGAAGCGGCGACCGAGCCGGCGAACGATGGAACGGCCCGCAGCGAGCGTCGTCGTTCGACGTCCACCGCACGTGTCGAGCCCGCCACGCCGGCCACCCCCGCGGCGATGACCGAGTCCGCGATGACCGAGTCCGCGATGACCGAAGCCACGATGGCGGCCGAGCCCGCGACGTCGGGGGAGCCGTCGCGCATGGACAGCATGGAAGACCTGCTCGATCGCGCGCTCGGCGGCATGAACCCGGCGGCGGCGGAGGCTCCCGCGGCGATGGCGGCGGCGACGCCCTCGGCCGATCCGGCGAACCTCCCCGAGACCCCCGATCGCGCCGCCGTCGCGCGCGCGCTCGGCGGCCTCATGCCCCGCATTCGCACGTGCGCGGGCGATCAGGTCGGCCTCGCCACCGCCCGCATCCGCGTGTCGAACGACGGCTCGGTCAACTCGGTCTCGATCGGCGGCAGCCCCTTCGGCGGCACCCCGCAGGGCGCCTGCATGGAAGGCGTGGTCCAGACCGCGCGCTTCCCGCGCTTCCGCCAGAGCCACTTCGATCTCACCTACCCCTTCGCGATCCGCCCGATGAACTGAAGCGGAATCTTCCGAAGCGAAGGGGACGTCAGTCCGCGAAGCCGCAGAAATCCGCGAAGCTGCCGCCCCCACGCGTGAGCGTGGGCGGGGGCGAACTGAAGCGGAATCTTCCGAAGCGGAGCGGACGAAGTCCGCGCAGCCGCAGAAATCCGCGAAACTGCCGCCCCCACGCGGGAGCGTGGGCGGTGCTCTGTTCGCTTCGCTCACGAGGGAGGTGTCCCCGCCGGCCCCTCTCCTCTTCCACGCGCCTTGGCGCGCGGAAATCGGGTCGCTCCTGGGCGCTGCGCGCCCGCCGCGGGGGCGTCCCCAGCATCAACACCTCGCGCTTCGCGCTCGGGTTCGTGAAGCGCAGCGACGCTCCGTGAGAAACGCGGTCCCTCGGGGGCGCGTTTTTCATGGGCCGCCCACGAACGACGACGCGCTATCGTCGCTCCGATGCGTTGGGCGCCGATTCTCCTCCTCCTCGCCGCGTGCGGTGGTCCCTCGGCCGAACGGGCCGGTGCCTCGACGCTTCCACGCGCGATGCCCGCCGAGGCCTCGGAGCGTGAGGCGGTCTTGGCCGAGCTCGGGCGTCGCCTCTACGCGCATCTCGCGGAGGGAAACCCCACGGCCATCCTCTTCGAGGACGGGGCGCTACGTGACCTCCTCGAGCCGGACGCCGCCGAGCGCGCCCGTGCGGTGCGGGTCGCGCCGCTGCACGTGCATCCCGAGCGCTTGGCGCTCCTGCGCGAGGCCGAGCCGGCCAGCCTCTGCATCCAGGGAGGGGCCGAGGCCCAGCGCGGCGATCCGCCCTTTGCGCTCAAGGGGGCGGCCTGGGTCTTCGAGCGCGCCCTCGTTTCGGGACGCCGGCCGGGAGGGCAGCGGGTGGCTCTTTGGATCGAGGGAACCTTCGTCCTGACCGACGGGGGCTTCGGGGCGATCGCCCTTCGCCGCGTGGAAGATCCGCGTTGGGAGCATAGCGATCTGGAGCTCGCCACCTGCGATGTGCGTGTCGAGTTCGGTACACCACAAGATGTAGTGGTGGTCACACCGTGAAGCGCACCGCTCCTTGCGGAGTCTCTTGCTCAGGCGATCTCCACCCGGTACCCATGGCGCTCTGATGGGGTGGTCGGCAGGTTCGCCGACCCGGTGACGATCGCGTCGATCCGAGCCGTCCCCGACCTGGAGCGACCGTGAAGATCCGCAAGCTCGAGATCATCGGCTTCAAGTCCTTCGTGGACAAAACGGTTCTGCATTTCGACCACGACGTGACGGGCATCGTCGGGCCGAACGGCTGCGGCAAGTCGAACGTCGTCGACGCCATCAAGTGGGTCATGGGTGAGCAGTCACCGTCCCGCCTTCGCGGCAAGGGGATGGAGGACGTCATCTTCAACGGCTCGGAGTCGCGTGGTCCGCACGGCTTCGCGGAGGTCTCGATCACCTTCGAGAACTCCGACGGCCTCGCCCCGCCCGAGTACCGCGACTACGCCGAGATCACGGTCACCCGGAAGCTCGATCGCCAGGGTCGCTCGGACTACCTCATCAACCGAACCCAGGTTCGTCTCCTCGACGTGACGAACCTCTTCCTCGGCACCGGCGTCGGTCGCCGTGCCTACTCGATCATCGAGCAGGGCCGCATCGGCTTCATCGTCTCGTCGAAGCCCGAGGACCGGCGCTCGATGATCGAAGAGGCGGCCGGCATCACGAAGTTCAAGGTCCGCAAGCGCGCGGCCGAGAAGAAGATGGAGCAGACGCGCGCGAACCTGCAGCGCGTCGGCGACATCCTCGGCGAGCTCGACAAGAGCCTCTCGTCGCTGCAGCGGCAGGCCCAGAAGGCCGAGCGCTACAAGAAGTACCGCGACGAGGTGCGTGACCTCGAGCTCTACGTCGCGAGCTTTCGCTACCTCGAGCTCGTCGGAGAGACGCGCCTCGTGCGGGGCAGCCTCGAGACCGCGCAGGCGGCCGACGAAGGATCGCGTCTCGCGTTCCGCGTGCGTGAGGCCGAGCTCGAAGCCGAGCGCAGCGACGTCGAGCGTCACGGCTCCGCGGTCGAGAAGGCGCAGACGCGCGCCTACGAGCTCGACAACGCAGTGCGGGTGCTCGAGGGCCGTCAGACGCAGCTCAGCGATCGACTTCGCAACCTGCAGGAGCGCGAGCAGCTCGCGGAGCGTGAGCTCGGCGAGATCGTCGGCCAGCGCCGCACGCTCGTCGAAGAGCGCGACCAGCTCGCGACGGCCCTCGAGGATCTCGAGAAGGCCGAGGCCGAAGCGGCGTCGATCTTCGAGCGGGAGCAGAACGAGCTCGACCGTCGCCGCGGCGCGGTGGCCGAAGCCGAGCTCGTGGTGACCTCCGCGCGTGGACGCGTGGCCGAGGCGGAGAAACGCCAGGCGCGCTCCGAAGCCGTGCTTCAGAGCTTCGAGCGCCGACGCGCCGACGCGCAGCAGCGCGCCGAGCGAATTCGCACCGAGCGCGAGCAGCTCGAAGCGCGTGCCCAGGAGCTTCGTCAGCAGCACGAAGAGCTCGCGGCTCGTCTCGAAGGCCTTCGCAGCGGCAAGGCGCAGACGGCCGAGCGCAAGGCGGAGATCGAAGCGGAGCTGCAGCAGCTGCGCACGACGATTCGCGAGCGCGACCAGCAGCTCGAGAAGCTCCGCGAGAAGGTGACGAGCAAGCGCTCGCGCCTGCGTTCGCTCAAGGAGGTCTCGTCGCGCTTCGAAGGCGTGGGCGCCGGCGTCCGTGCGCTGATGACGAAGCTCGGCGCGGAAGAGCAGCGCCGCCAGAAGGGCGTCGTCGGTCTCGTCGCCGACCGCATCGATTGCCCGCCCGAGCTCACGGGCGCGCTCGCGGGCGCGCTCGGCGAGTCGCTCCAGCACGTCGTGGTCTCGGGGCTCGAGGCCGGTGTCGGCGCGCTCGATTTCCTTCGCCAGCAGGCGAAGGGCCGCGCGACGCTGGTGCCGCGTCACCCGCGTCGCACGGTGGGCGCGCGTCGTCCGCTGCCGGAGCTCGAGGGCATCGTCGGCCGCCTCGGCGACCTCGTTCGGAGCAGCGCCGAAGACGAGATGTTGGTCCGTCACCTGACGGGCGACTTCGTGGTCGTGAAGGACCTCGAGGCCGCGCTGGCCGTGCATCGCAGCGGGCAGGTGGAAGAGACGCTGGTGACGCTCGACGGCGAGCGCCTCGCCACCGACGGAACGCTCACCGGCGGCCGCGGCGACGAGAGCGGCGCGCACATGATCGAGATGAAGCGCGAGATGCGCGAGCTCGAGGGCGTGGTCTCCGAGCTCGAGGCCGAGCTTCAGCACGCGGTCGAAGAGCACGGCGAGCTTCGCCGTCGCATCGCGGTCTTGCAGGCGGAGATCGACGGCGCGCGCAACGCGGCGCACGAGTCCGAGATCGCGATCGTGAAGGCGGAGAAGGACCTTCGTCGCGCCGAAGAAGACGCGGTGCAGGCGAGCAAGCGCGCCGAGCGGCTCGGCGAGGAGCTCCAGGCGCTCTCGGCGCAGCTCACGGAAGCCGACGAAGAAGAGAGCGAGGCCCGCGCCGAGATCGCGTCGTCGAAGGCGTCGTTCGACGAGGCCTCGCAAGAGCTCGGCAGCGCGCAGGCCGTCTACCAGCAGCGTCAGCGCTCGGTGGAAGAGCAGTCGGCACGCGTCACCGAGGTGCGTGTGCGTGCGGCGCAGGCCCGCGAGCGCGCGGAGTCGGATCGCGGCGCCATCGAGCGTCTCGCGCGCAGCATCGTCGACCTCGACGCGCGTGAGGGGCGTCTTCGCGGCGACGTCGAGGCCGGAGCGGCCGAGCAGGGGCGCCTCGCGGCCGAGATGATGCTCGTGCGTGGCGAGCTTCACGACCGGGTCGGCGAAGCGATGAAGGCGCACGAGGTCCTCGGCGCGGCACGCCAGCTCTTCGAGTCGGCGCGGCTCGCGCTGCAAGAAGGCGAGGGTGGGCTTCGTGAGCTTCGGCGTCGCATCGACGAGGTCTCGGGCCGCGTCGGCGAGCTCACGCTTCGCGACCGCGAGCTCTCGATGGAGCTCGAGCACCTCTTGGAGCAGATCGACGAGCGTCATCGCCTCGATCTGAAGACGGTGCTCATCGACTACCACAGCCGCGAGCTGCCGAGCCCCGAGATCCGCGAGCGAGTGTCCGAGCTCCTGCGCCTCATCGAGCGCATGGGCCCGATCAACCTCACGGCCATCGAAGAGTACGAAGAGAAGAGCCAGCGCTACACGTACCTCAAGAGCCAGAAGGACGACCTCGAGGAGGCGTTGCGCAAGCTCGACAAGGCCATCCGCGAGATGAACCGCGAGAGCAAGCGCATGTTCAAGGAGGCCTTCGTGGCCGTGAACGAACGCTTCAAGCGCATCTTCCCGGAGCTCTTCCGCGGTGGCAGCGCCGAGCTTCGCCTCACCGACCCGAACGACATGCTCGAGAGCGGCATCGAGATCATCGCGCAGCCGCCCGGCAAGAAGCTCGGCTCGCTCGAGCTGATGAGCGGTGGCGAGAAGGCGCTCACGGCCGTCGCGATGATCTTCGCGATCTTCCAGTACAAGCCGAGCCCCTTCTGTCTGCTCGACGAGGTGGACGCCCCGCTCGACGAGGCGAACATCAGCCGCTTCGCGCAGGCGATTCGGCAGATGACCGACCGCAGCCAGTTCATCGTCATCACGCACTCCAAGCGCACGATGGAATACACCGACGTGCTCTACGGCGTGACGATGGAGGAGCCGGGCATCTCGAAGACCGTCGCGGTCGAGCTTCGCGGCGACAAGCGCCCGGTGCCAGGCACGGATCGCGTCGCGGTCGCCTGAGCCTCGGGTCGAACGAAATGTCGAACGCCCGCGCCGAGAGGTGCGGGCGTTCGTGTTCCGTCGTCCCGCGCGAACACGCCCCGAAAGGGGGGCGTTCGGTACTACGCTCGGGCGCATGACTCGTTTTCGTGATCGCGTCGTCCTCGTCACCGGGGCATCCGAAGGCATCGGCGCGGCGTGCGCACGTCGCTTCGCGGCGGAGGGCGCCAAGCTCGTGCTGGCGGCGCGACGCCGAGGGCCGCTCGACACGTTGGCGGCAGAGCTGCGAGGGCGGGGCACACACGTGTTGGTCGTGCCGACGGATGTCGGTGACCTCGAGGCGTGCGAGCGTTTGATCGCGACGACGGTCTCGGAGCTCGGTGGGCTCGACGTGCTCGTGAACAACGCGGGCGCGCATTTTCGCGGTCCGGTGCTCGAACGGACGCCGGCCGAGATCGCGACCATGATCGACGTGAACGCGCGTGCGCCGCTCGTGCTCAGCCGGCTCGCGCTCGACGCGTTGCTCGCGTCGCGGGGCGCGATCGTCAACGTGGCGTCGATCGCGGGCATGACGCCGCTGCCCGACGCGGCGACCTATTCGGCGTCGAAGTTCGCGCTCCGCGCGTTTTCGATCGCGCTCGCCGAAGAGCTTCGCGGCACGGGCGTGGGGGTGTCGCTCGTCTCGCCCGGACCGATTCTCGACACCGGCTTCTTGATGGAGTCGATGGAAGACGCGGCCGACGTGGTCTTCGCGCAGCCGATGAGCACCGCCGACGAAGTCGCTGCGCTCGTGGTCGAGTGCGCGGCAGATCACAAGCGCGAGCGTGTGAAACCGAAGTCGTCGGCGGCGCTGGCGACCGTGGCGTACCTGATGCCGGGCTTGCGTCGCGTGCTCGAGCCGGCGATGAAAGCCAAGGGCCGCCGCGCGAAGGCGCGCTACCGCAAGCAGCGCCAGCCTTGAGCGAGGCTGACCGTCACCCTCGAGCTTTTCTCCACGTTCCCACGCGGTCTTCCACGAGCACCGCGTCCACTCGACTCGCGATGCGCCTCTTCCTCTCTTCCCTCCTCCTTTTCACCGCGTGCGCCCGAGAGGCACGCCCGACGACGCCCGAGCCCGCGACCCGCCTCGAGACGTGCGCGTTGGCGGATGGACGCCTCGCCTTCGGGATTCCACTCGAAGACCACGACGCGCTCGCGGTCGCGCCCGACGGTTGCCTCTTCGTCGACGAGTCCGAAGGCGTACGTGTGCTTTCGCTCGCGAGCATCGCGACGGACGAAGAAGGCGCGGACGTGCTCGAGCGCGACGGGGAGGCGTTCTTTCGGCAGAGCGGGCTGCTGGGCGAGGACCCGGAGCCCCTCGGCCGAGGGACGATGGATCTCGGCGGGCACGTGGTGCCGGGCGTGACGTGGCAGGCGACGCTTCCCGAGCTCGGTGGACCCTTCGTCGTCACGACGGGGGCCTACCGACACGGTGGGGATTGGTTGCTCGTCCTCGTGATTCATGCGCCTGGTGACGACGTGGGCGCGCGCCGGCTCTTGCGTCTGGCGGCCGAGCTCGAAGCGCCGCCCGTGCCCTGAGCTGGCGGCTCAACGAACCACGGTGCGCGGGTAGATCCAACGCGCGAGCCAGCGCGTGAGGCGCGGCATGAGCACGTAGGTCAGCAAGAAGACCTCGAGCGCGATCGTGAGGAGCAGCCGGGCTTGCGCGGGTAGGTCGGCGAGCAGGAACGCGACCGCGCTTCCGATCGAGAGCACGAGCAGGTACACGACCACCACGAGCACGAGCGCCATCCGAAAACGCGAAGGTTGAGGGACGACGGTGCCGGGCGGTGGCTCGAAGAAGAGCTCGAGCCCGGTGAGCTCTCGCCACGCCGGATCGCCTTCGACGTGTGGCACGACCGACGCGAGGGCGCGGCGGCGAAGCTCGCTGGCTTCGAACGCACGAAGGTGCGCCACGGAGGCGAAGCGGAACACGCTGGTGTACTCACGGCTCGCGCCGACCGGCCGCAGGATCTCCGTTCCGAGATAACCCGGAAGCGACTTCGCTTCGTCCAACAAGGCGCGCAACCACGCTTCGTAGGCGTCTTGGTGCCCTTCCTTCACGCGGCGCGTGACGACGACGGTGACGGGCGTGGAGTCGGGGGCTTGGGCGTCCATGCCCGATCCTGGGGGTCGAAACACGTGGCATCGAACGAAACCGACGAACATCGACATTGCATGAAACGAAAGAGTTGCGCGAGAAGCGAAGGTCGAACGCGCTCTGGGAACGATCAAAGGTTTCGTTGTGAGAAAGTATGGGTTTCAAACGTTGCGCCATCCGCAAGGAGGAGTGGCCCCATGTTGAGGCGATGTGGCGTGTCACGGGGAGCGTGTGGTCGCTGGTGTCGATGCTCGTGGGGCCGAGCGTCGCGCTCGCGCAGGTCAACGCCGAAGGCATTCGAAACGACGCCGTGCTCGATCACCCTTCGTGGTCGGGCGGGATCGAGGCCGGCGTCACGCGGACCCGCGGCAACGTGGACTTCCTCGACGTCGGGGGAGGCGGCCGCGTGGAGTGGCAACGTTTCGAGGAGGTCGAGGGATCCCGACGCTCCCTCGAGCACGCTTCGACGCGGGAAGGCGCGAACGTCCCGACCGAGTCTTCGCCGCAGAGCGGGTCGCCCGCTCCTCCGTGGTTGCGGCAGCGTGTCTTTCTCTCCGCCAACGCGCGCTACGCCCGGCAAGCGGACCGAACCTTTCAAAACCGGAGCTTCGGACACGCGCGCTGGATCGCGATGTGGCATCGCCGGGTCGGAAGCGACGTCTTCGCGCAGGTGCAGTTCGACGAGCTGCTTCGGTTGCGCGTGCGTGCGCTCGCCGGGTTCGGTGCGCGTCTCGTGCTCGTGCATCGACCCGTCGCGCGGGTGTGGGCGGGAACCGGGGCGATGCTCGAGCACGAGCGCATTCGCGTCGAAGAAGGAGCGACCGACGACCCACGCACGAACGTGGCGCGGTGGACGAGCTACTTGGCGCTGCGGGTCGCGCCCTTCACCGGGCGGCTGATCCTGCAGAACACCACGTACGTGCAGCCGCGTTTCGACGCGCTCTCCGACTACCGCGTCTTGAACGAGCTGCAGCTCTTGGCCGTGGTGGCGCCGAGCTTCGGCTCGGGCCTCACGTGCTCGGTGTGGCACGACCGGCGACCGCCGAGCGGGGTGCAGCGCACGGACGTTCGCCTGCTCGCGACGCTGCAGGTGACGCTCGTGTCGCGTCCTCCGTGAAGCGCATCACGCGTGTCGATGCGCGTCATGCGTGCGTTCGATGGGCGCGTGTCGCTCGGGGTCCTCAGGTTCGCGAGGTCGCGGCCGAGGCGTCGGAGCCACGGGCGACACGAGGTGCCCGATGAAGAACCGATGGATTCGTTGGATGGGGGTTTGGATGACGATGTGGACGACGGCGGTGGGCTGCGGTGACTCGGACTCGAAGGAACCGACCGTGGTGCTGGTCCACGGCGCCTGGATGGGTGCTTGGAGCTGGGATCCCGTGGTGGACGAGCTGCAGTCGCGTGGTCGGCGCGTGGTCGCGGTGGATCTTCCGGGACATGGCGACGACGACGCCCCGCTCGGTGAGCTCGGGCTCGATCGCTACGTGGCTTCGGTCGTCGCGCTCCTCGAAGCCGAGGACGCGCCGGTGATCCTCGTCGGCCACAGCATGGCCGGCGTGGTGATCACCACGGTGGCCGAGCGGCGGCCCGAGCTCGTCGCGCGGCTCGTCTACGTGGCGGCGTATCTGCCGCAGAACGGCGAGTCGTTGCTCGATTGGGCGCTCACCGACGGCGACTCGACGTTCGCCCAGGAAGGCGCGCTCGAGTACACGGAGATGGGCGCGCTCGCGACGGTGCGGGCGGACCTCGTCGAGACCGCGTTCTGCGCGGATTGCACCGCGGCGCAGCGGGCGCTGGTCCGCGAGCGCGTGCGTCCGGAGCCCACCTCCGCGCTCGGGACGCCCGTGACGCGCGGAGACACGTGGGCCCGCGTGCCGCGGCACTACGTGCGTACGTCGGCCGACCGCGCGGTCTCGACCACCTTGCAGAACCGCATGCTCCAAGCGACGCCGACGCCCACGCTCACCGTGGCTTCCGGCCATCTGCCGGCGCTCGAGGTGCCGGTCGAGCTCGTGGACGCCTTGCTCGCCACGCCATGAAGGAGCTGCGCGACTTCGACCTGAACCTGCTCGTGGCGCTCGAGGCGCTGCTCTTCGAGGGCAGCGTCACGGGCGCCGCGAAGCGGATCGCGCGCGGTCAGCCGGCCGCGAGCCATGCGTTGCGTCGACTTCGCGAGCACTTCGGCGACCCGCTCCTGGTGCGGGATGGAAACGAGATGCGCCTGACGCCCCGGGCCGAGGCGCTGCGCTCCGAGATCGAGCCGCTCTTGCGCGAGGTTCGTCGCGTGGTGCGCGTCGAGTCGCGCTTCGACGCCCTGCACGACACGCGCACCTTCCGCGTCGCCATGACCGACCACGCGGCGGTGCTCTTGGCCGGACCGCTCGCAGCGTGGTTGTCGTCGCGCGCGCCTCGCGTGCGTCTGCACGTGGTGCCGCTTCACGACCCGGAGGTCGAGGTCGCGCGCGACCTCGACGTCGCGATCGGATACTTCGGTGCCGCGCCGGAGGGGCTTCGAAGAGTGACGCTCTTGGTCGAGCGCTACGCGTGCTTCGTGCGCGAGGGACACCCGGCGGCGGGCGCGTGGGATCTCGACGCGTACGTCGCGCATCCCCACGTGTTGATCTCGCCCCGAGGCGGGACACGTGGCGCGGTCGACGTCGCGCTCGAGCGCATCGGACGCGCGCGCGACGTGCGTTACCTCGTGCCGCATTACCTCGTGGCCCCTCGCGTCGTGGCGTCGACGGACGCGATCCTCACCGCGACCGCACGGCTCGCGCCCGAGCTCTCGGCGCTCGCGCGCTTGAGCGAGCTCCCTCCGCCGGTCGAGGTGGCGGACTACGCGTTGAGCATGGTCTGGCACGAGCGGACGCACGCCGAGCCCGGCGCGAAATGGCTGCGGGCCGGGTTGCGCGACGTCGCGTCCGAGGTGGCGAGCGAGACCGAACCCGTCACCCGCCGTTGAGGTCGAAGAACGCGTCGTTCTCGAAGAAGAACAGGAGGCATACGAGCCAGGTCTCGAGGTCTGGTTCGCGGCCCAGTTGCTCGGTGGCGTTCGCCAGCACCTCTTCGACGAATCCCATCTGCAACCGGAGGGTGCGACTCCCGGGTCGGAACCCGGTGTCCCCTCGCCGGCTTCGTCGTGCGACGCTTCGGCACATGAGCGGACGCGATTTGGCGAGCGGTGAGACGACGCAGGTGAAGGGTTCGGGATCGGCGGTCTACACGTTGAAGAACGACGGCGGCGTGTACTCGTGCACGTGCCCGGCGTGGTTGCATCAGAACGCGCCGATCGACCGACGCACGTGCAAGCACTTGCGTGCTTTTCGTGGCGACGACGCGGAGACGGAGCGGCTCGGATCCGACGCGTTGCCCGGCAAGGCCGTGCGCTCGTCGTCGTCTTCGAGCGCCGACAAGGGCGACGCGCCGCCGCTCTTGCTCGCGCACTCGTGGGACGTGAGCGTCGACCCGAGCGGCTGGTGGATGAGCGAGAAGCTCGACGGAGTGCGCGCGTATTGGAACGGCGAGCACTTCGTGTCGCGACTCGGAAACCGCTTCTTCGCGCCCGACTGGTTCGTCGAGAAGCTGCCGAAGACGCCGCTCGACGGGGAGCTCTTCGGGGGTCGCAAACGCTTTCAGCGCACGGTGGGCATCGTGAAGCGCTTCGACGGCGGTGAGCTCTGGAAGGATCTGCGATTCGTGGTCTTCGACGCGCCTTCTCACGAGGGGCCCTTCGAAGAGCGCATCGAGCTTTGCCGCGACGTCTGCTCTCGCGCGGGCGACTACGCGTCTTGGCACGAGCACGTGGTCTGTCGTGACGTCGACCACCTTCGCGAAGAGCTCGCGCGTGTCGAAGCGCTCGGCGGCGAAGGCTTGATGATGCGGCGGCCGAAGTCGCGTTACGAGTCGGGGCGGAGCTCGACGCTCTTGAAGGTGAAGACCTTCTTCGACGCGGAGGCGCTGGTGGTCGGGCACGAGGCCGGCGCGGGCAAACACCAAGGGCGGCTCGGCGCGCTCGTGCTCGAGCTGGAGAACGGCGTGCGCTTCAACGTCGGCACCGGTTTCTCGGACGCGGAGCGCGAGAGCCCGCCTCCGCTCGGCGCGCTCGTCACCTTTCGCTACCAAGAGCTCTCGGACGCCGGGGTGCCGCGTTTTCCGACCTACGTCGGCGTGCGCATCGACGGCGAGTGGAAGGGAAGGGCACCTTCGACGAGCTCGCCTGCGTCGGGCGGCACACGCAGCGTGATGCGCTTCGAGCGCGTGAAGGACGGGCGGCGCGAGGTCGTCGAGCTCGAGACGCGTGGCCGTGAGCTCGCGATGCGGCGGGTGACGACGTTCGGGACCGAAGACGAGCTCGATGGCGCGCTCGAGGCGGCGAAGGCGGAGGTGCTCGCGGACGGTTTCGTGATCTTCGGAGAAGCGCGGGAGGTCTCGTTCGACGCGGCGTCCTCGAGCGCGACGTCTTCGAGCGCGGCGTCTTCGAGCGCGGCGGCTTCGAGCGCGACGTCTTCGAGCGCGGCGTCTTCGAGCGCGACGTCTTCGAGCGCGACGTCTTCGAGCGCGGCGTCTTCGAGCGCGGCGTCTTCGAGCGCGACGCCGTCCAGCACCGCCGCTTCGAGTACCGCCTCCGCTTCGCGACGCTTCGAGCTCGACGACGGCAAGTCGAGCAAGTTCTGGGAGATCGCGCTCGACGGCTGCGAGGTCACGACGCGTTGGGGGCGCCTCGGCACGAGCGGCCAATCGAAGACCAAGGCGTTCGCCACCGAAGCGAAGGCGCAGGCGGAGCACGACAAGCTGGTCGCCGAAAAGACGGGCAAGGGCTACGCCGAGACGTGAAGCGCGCGCGGCTCGTGCACGGGCGGCGGTGCGCGCGCCGCGCGATCTTTCGGGCGTCACATTCGCCAGCGCCCCTCACGAACGGAGCGCGAGGGACGAAGAGCTCCCTCCTGAAGGAGCCGCGACATGACGAAGAATACCGAAACGAACCCGCTCGCAGCGAACCCCGCCCCGACCGTGCCCTCGGAGCCGTTCGACTTCCGTGCGATCAAGGTCAAGACCGGCGTTCGCGCCGGCTTGGGCGCCGGAATTCGTCGCGACCTCATCCGGCGTTGAGCTCGCAGCGGGACCTCGAGCACGCGTCCTGAGAGCAAGAGTCCGTTGCACGGAATCATGCTCTTCCTTCTCTTCGAGGGGGCGGCGCGCCCTCTCCCCCAACGGCAAAGCCGGATTGGGCCCCACCACCGAGCATCCCCTGCACTCGCACGGATTGAATCGGGTACGTGGAGGCTGCTCTGAGAGAACGACGGAGGCCTCTGCGCTGAAACGAAGGCGGTCCATTCGCCGCTTCGGGTTTCAGCGGAGCGCTTGCAACACCGCGTCGTCGACCTCGCCGAACGCCAAGACGCGGCCGCCGTGGTCGCCCGCGAAACGTTCGGCGAGCGCGCGTGTGCGCAGCGGGACGAGGTCGTCGCCCATCGGGGAGACGACGTCGGAGCCCGCGACGAAGAACGCTTCGCGCAGTGGGACCTCCCGCGTGTCGAAATACTCGGTCGCCCAACCTTCGCCGGCGTCGCGCCCGTTCTCCGCAGCCCAGCGAAAGAGGCACTTCGGCCCGTCGAAGCGCGCGTCGCCGTGACCGGCGAGCCACGCGGGCGCGGTGTCCACGCGCATGCCGCAGCGTGCACAGCGAGGCACGTCGTCGCTGCCACCACCGCAGGCGGCGTGAAGACAGAGCATGGCGGCGCCGCCGAGAAAACGTCGTCGATTCATCCGAACACCGAGGCTCCCGTGCGAAGCCAATAGCTCGCCACGGGGAACGCGAGCGTGACGAGGACCACGAGCCACCCGAACGCGCCGAGCCGACCGAGGGTGCCGAGCGAGGCGTCGACCTGCGTGGGCTCGCCGGCGCGGTTTCGTAGCGCGGCGACCAGGCCCGTGCCGACGCCGAGCACCGTGGCGGCGAAGAGACCGCCGAAGAGCGGCCAGCCGATGCCGCCCACGTGCGCGTGAAGGAGGCAGAAGGGGCAGCGGTGGTGTGGCAGCTCGTAGGCGTGGGGGGCGACGTAGAGGAGCGTGGCGCCGAGGGCCAGACCGGCCGCAGGCACGCTCGCCACCGCGCTCGCGAACGAGAGGCCACGCGAGGGGCGACGTGCGTTGGCGAAGAGCAACGCCGCCGCACCGGCCGAGAGCGCCAGGGCAGCGACGAAGAGCGTCGCGCCCGGACCCATGCCCGCGCCGGTGCGGACGGGCGCGCCGCCGTCGAGGCTCACGCTGCAACACGAGGCGACGACGTCGAAGTCGAGCTGCGCCGCGAAGACCCCGAAGGTCACGAGGTCTAGGACCACGAGCGGCGTGACGACGTGCAAGGCGGCGAACTTCGCGCGCGTCAGCACGGGTCGTTCGAGGCGAAGGTCGAGTCGATGCACGACGAGCCAGAGCGCGCACCCGAACGCCGCGAGCGCGCTCGTCGCGACGGGGAGGAAGCCGACGCCCGTGCTCTCGAAGACGCCCCACGCGCACATGGCGCCGCGAATCGATTGAGCGCTGCGGTCGGCCGCGAGCACCGTGAGCGCCAGCCCACCGAGCGAGACCAGCAAGGCCACCTGCACGAGGGTCGCGACGAGCTCCGCGCGGCGCTCGAGCGCGAGCTGGCCCTCGCTGGTCGCCCCGAGGCGCCAATGACGCAACACCCGCACCGCGACCCCCAACGCGAGCACGCAGAGGACCGCGGCGAGCGCGCCGGTCGCGAGACGTGCGAGGAGCCAAGGGCGCGAGAAGGCGTCCACCCGGGAGGCATGGAGCCCAGAGCACGTCGCGTCCACCGGCCGCGACCATTCGCCGCAACGAACGTTCCCCACCCTTTCGCCCGTGCCCGTGCTCGTGGGTCGTTCTGCTACTGACGCGAGAAGGGGCAATCGCGCTTCGCGCCCAGAGACCGAGGCAGAGACGGCGCTTCGCGCCACCGCCGCTTCGCGGCCTCATCGTTTTCGCCGACGCCGCGCTACGCGGCACGAAAGCCCGCGAGACGTGGTCGATTTGCGATGAGAACCACGCGAAACCTTCGCCGCGGTGTTCGCGGCCCATGCCGCCGTACCCGTCCGCTCACACGAGCGATCAGAGCGCCGGATCGCAGGTCAACGTGCCGCCCGAGGTCGCGACCTGCTCGATGAGCGTCGCGTCTTCGGGGCTGAGCGTGCGGCGCGCGTCGGCCACGTCTCCGCGCCAGAACGCGCAGCCCTCCGCGTAGCGGTTCGAGAGCGCTTCGCGCAGGGCGTCGGCGTCGGCCGTCTCGACCCGCCCGTTGCCGTCGAAGTCGCCGCACACGCCGCCGGCGGGGCAATCGTCGAAGCGCGCGCCGACGGTGCGGTTGCGGAAGACGTCGAAGGTGCAGACCTGCCCCGGCACACACTCCGGGGGTGGGTCGTCGGTCCACTCGACGTGCCCGTTCGTCCAGAAGGGCTTGGGCACGAAGCTCACCGTCGTGCCGATGGGCAGCTCGTCGGGGATCGTGAACGAGCCGACGTCCGCCGGAATGTCCCAGGTGCGAATCACGCCGGGCAGACGCAGCACCACGTCCATGCCACCGCCGCTGCCGGTGCGAACCGTGAGCTGGAAGGGACCGGGGCCGGCGTCCGGCTCGGGCACGTCGACCGGCGCGTCGAGAATCTCGCCGTCGGGCGGTCCGGCGTCGAAACCGCCGTCCATCGGCATGCCGCTGTCGGGAAGGCCGGCGTCGCGGGGGTTGCAGGTCGGGCGCTCGGCGAGGACCGCGGGGTCGAGCGTGACCTCGACCGGCACTTCGTCGCCGATGCGACCCATCGCACAGCCACGCGCGAAGGCGACGCCGGTCTCGTCGAAAGCGGTCCCGACGAAGCAGTAGGTCTCGCGCTCCGAGAGCCCGCTCGGACGTGGGCCGGGACCCGGAGGCACGAAGAGCCCGCAATAGAGCGGGCTGCTCTGCACGGCGCAGCCACGGTCGCAGACCTCGGCGGGATGCACCTCGGCGCGCACGATCGTCGGCGTGGTGTCGACCTCGTCGCCGGGGCGAAAGACCCACGGCACGCGCTCGGAGCAACCGACGCCCGCGAGCAGCGAAGCCACCAGCGCGAGCCGAAGCACCGAGCGGGGCACGGCGCGAAGCGCCGTGGGGACCGCGACCGTCATCGCATGTCCTCCCACGTCGGACCGTCGAGCGTGGTGTTGCGGCGTGCGGCCAAGACCCCGAGGGTGATCGCGCCGGCGACGACGACCGCGGCGCCCAAGATGCCGCCGACCCACGCGCCGACGCGACGCTTCGGGGGCTCTTCGAACGGGTCCCACGGCTCCTCGCCCACGGCTCCGCCGACCCATGCCGACTCCTCGTGCCCGAGCGGGTACCCGGCGGGGCCGACGGCGTCGGCGTGGCAGACGAGCCCGTCGGCGGCACGCACCACCAAGCGGTCGCCGCGGGTACGGGCGATCTCGCGCTCGCCGATGGCGCAGCGAAGCACCACGTGGCGCACGAGCCCCGCGGGGTCGTTCTCCACCGCGACGCTGGCGCGAACCTGTTCGCCGACGTCGCGTGTCAGGCCGACGCGAAGCTCGAGACCCGCGGTCGAGCGAACCTCGCCATAGGTCGCGGCCAGCGTCGGAGGCAGCGGTCCCGGTGGGCCGCCCGCGAGGAGGGTGGAGAGGGCGCGAAGCGCTTCTCGGGCCTCGTCGTCGCGCCCGAGCGCGGCGGCCGCCACCGCGCGAAGGCGCAAGAGGCGGGCGAGCTCGTCCCGACCGAACGCCAACGACTCGTCGTCGGCGAGGGCCTCGAGCTGCGTCAGCGCTCGCTCGAACTCGGCGTTCTCCAGCGCCCGCTCCGCGTCTTCGAGGCTCGGTTGCGCGTGGGCGCGCGCCGCGGCCGAGACCACGACGAAGAGGCACGCCAGGGCGACGAGCGAGCTCGTCTGCGCCCCGTGACCCGCACGCCGACACATGGCCGGGGAGAATAGCTGGAGCGGCGTCCGTTTTCGATGGTGAGGTCACCTGAACGGTGACCTCGTGTGCCTTCACCGCTGTTGCGCCGTCCCCTTCGGTCGGGTGTCCGGCCGAGCCCGACGTGGCACGGGAGCGTTTGCGAGCCGTGTTCGCGGCTTCCGTTCACTCGTCGCCGCGAGGGCGCCCGAAGACCTTCGAGCCGGGCGGCACGCTCTGCACGAGCCACACGTTGCCGCCGATCACGCTGCCCTGCCCGATGACGGTGTCGCCGCCGAGAATCGTGGCGTGGGCGTAGACGGTGACGTCGTCTTCGAGGGTCGGGTGGCGCTTGCTCGTCTCGCCGCGCCGCGGGACCGAGAGCGCGCCGAGGGTCACGCCTTGGTAGAGCTTCACGTTGTGGCCGATGACGGCGGTCGCGCCGACCACCACGCCGGTGCCGTGGTCGACGAAGAAACGTTCGCCGATCGTCGCGGCCGGGTGGATGTCGATGCCGGTCTTGCCGTGCGCCCACTCCGAGAGAATCCGCGGAATCATCGGGACACGCGCTTCGTGCAGCTCGTGCGCGATGCGGTACGCGGTGATCGCGGTGATGCTCGGGTAGGAGAAGACGATCTCCTCGATGCTGTCCGCGGCGGGATCGCCTTCGAACGCGGCTTCGAGATCGGAGTTGAGCACCCGGCGAATCTCGGGAATCGCCGAGAAGAGCCGCAGCACGATGTCCTCGCCGCTGCCGGGTGGGGGGCAGTCCTCGCAGCGCCCATCCCAGTTCTGGTAGGTCAGCGCGCGCTCGATCTGCTCGACCAAGAGGTCGTGGGCTCGGTACATGCGCTCGGCGATGGCGTGCCGGAGGTTGTCCCGGTTGAGGGCGCGCGTGGCGTAGAAGCCCATGTAGAGCACGGGCAGGAGCTCGGTCAGGCCCTCGATGCAGCGCTGTTTGTTCGGGAGGGCGGCGCTCTCGAGGTTGTCGATCGGTTTTCCGCGGTCGTAGCTGGCGGAGACGGCGTCGATGGCCTCTTCGAGGGCGCGGTACTGCTTCGGCGGCGTCATGACGATCGGGCCCGCCGGCAGCCTACGGGGAGCGCCAGCGACGGTCCAGCCTTCGCGAGGCGCACGCCGCGGCGTAGGCTCTTCGGATGAGCGGACGGACGCGGCGTGGGGTCGGGGGTCTCGCATGGCTGCTCGGGGTGGTCGGGGTCCTAGGGCTCGGATGCTCGGATGGCCAGAAGAGTTACGCCGAGGAGACGGTCCGACTCACGTCGAGGGCACTGCTGGACGTCGAGACCTCGGGTGGGGAGTCGCCCGAGGTGGTGGAAGCGCTACGTGACGCGCACGACTGGTTGGCGCCAACCGAGGCCGCCATCGAGATGTGGGCGGAGGGAGGCGATGCCGCCTACGAAAGAGTCGCGCCTTGCCTCGGGGCGACGTTGACGGTGCTCCGGCAGACCCTGATGGCGGGCGGAGCCGAAGTGCCACCGAGCCTGGAGCAGGCCGAGGAGCAGGCCCACGGGGCGAGCGAGGCCGGCTGCGTGCGCGACGGGAGCTGAGCCCGCGGTGGGTTGCGTTCGGCACGGAGCCCGCGGTGGGTTGCGTTCGGTAGGCGCAGCCCACTCGCGCGAGGGGCCGACCCGCAAGCGCGATGCGGCGCCTTCCCCCTTGCTCCTCCGCGCCTAGGGAGCACAACGTCTCCCGATGATGCCGACCCTCACCGATCGCATCGGCGCGACGCCGCTCGTGGCCCTTCCTTCTCCCAATCCGAAGGTTCGAATCCTCGGCAAAATGGAGGGAAACAACCCCGGCGGGAGCGTGAAGGACCGCCCGGCGTGGTCGATGATTCGGCGGGCCGAGGAGCGTGGGGAGCTCGGGGACGGGGTCGCGCTCATCGAGCCGACCAGTGGAAACACGGGCATCGCGCTCGCGATGATCGCGGCCGTCCGGGGCTACCGGATCGAGCTGGTGATGCCCGCGAACAGCACCGCGGAACGTGTCCAGACGATGCGCGCGTTCGGGGCGAAGGTCGTGCTGACGCCGGCCGAGGCGGGCATGGAGGGCTGCATCGACTTCGCGCACGCGCGGGTCGCGAAGGGCGGCTACCGGATGCTCGACCAGTTCGCGAACCCCGACAATTGGCGGGCGCACGTCGAGACCACGGGCCCCGAGATCTGGGCCGACACGAAGGGCGAGATCACGCATTTCGTGTCCGCGATGGGCACCACCGGGACGATCATGGGCGTCTCGCGCTTCCTGAAGTCGCAGGACGAGCGGGTGCAGATCGTGGGCTGCCAGCCGACCGAGGGCTCGCGCATTCCCGGCATTCGCCGGTGGCCGCGCGAGTACCTGCCGAAGATCTTCGAGCCCGAGCGGGTCGATCGCGTGGTCGACGTCGAGCAGGACGACGCCGAGCGAAAGGCGCGTGAGCTCGCGGCGAAGTCGGGGCTCTTCGTCGGCGTCTCGGCGGCCGGCGCCGTCTGGGCGGCGCAGAAGGTCGCGAGCGAGATCGCCGGCGGCGTGATCGTCTGCATCCTCTGCGACCGCGGTGACCGGTACCTGTCGTCGGACCTCTACGCGCCGGATCACGCGACGCTCGGGGACGAAGGCCTCGGTGGCTTGGAGATCGTCGAATGATGAAGCTCGTGTTGCGACGGGTCGGGGTCTCGACCTTCGAGGCCGAGAACGAGCGAGGTCAGCGGGTTCGCGTCGCGGGCTCGGCCGATCTGGAAGCGCGAATCCTGGAGCGGGTGCCCGATCGCTCGGTCTTGCCGCAGGCGGACGCCTACGAGGCGGGTGGCGCGATGCGGCCGATGGAGCTCTTCCTCGTCTCGTTCGCGGCGTGCAGCGCGATGGACGTGGTGCTCATCGTGACGCGCCAGAAGGAAGACCTTCGCGAGCTCACGATCGCGATCGAGGGCGACCGCGCGGACGCCACGCCCGCGGTCTTCGAGCGCATTCGGATTCACTTCGAGGCGCCCGGCGTGGACGAAGCGAAGCTCTCGCGGGCCGCGACGCTCGGCGTGAAGAAGTACTGCTCGGTGGGCAGCATGCTTCGCGACGAGGTCGACGTGAGCGTCACCGTGAGCGCGCCTTCGCGCTGAGCTTCGTTCGACGTCGTGCCTCGCGTCCGACGTCGCGTGCCGACATCGTTGACGTGCCTTCGCGTTCGATGCTGCGTCGCCGGCGAAGCCGGTGTTCGTGCCGCGTCTCGTTCGAGAGCGTTCGAGAGATCGCGCGCCCGAGGCGGGGGCGGGGCGTGGGCGGAGCGTCGGGAGGTCTAGCAGACCCCCGCGGCCTCCGTAGTGGCTGAGCGAAGCGAAGTCCGTAGGAGGCCGCCCTGC
>JACKEH010000055.1 GCA_020633125.1 Sandaracinus sp.
GATCATCGCGCACCAACCCGCCGATCCATCCGCCGCGGCGATGGTCTCGACCGCGTCGAGAAACGAGAGCAACGCGTGCTCGCCACCGCCGTGCTCCTTCGGCACGAGCGCCTTGAACAGACCGGCTTCGACGAGCGCGTCGATCACCTCGGGCGGCAGGCGTCGCTCGGTCTCGATCGCACGCGCGTAAGGCGCGATCACGGTGGCGGCGCGCGCCGCGCGTTCGACGAGGTCGGTCATCGCCACCGGATATCACGCCGCACGCGCGAGTGGGGACCCGAAGCCGACTCCGGGCGACCCCCCACACACCTCCGGTCGCGACGACCGCACGGCTCCACCAGCTCGCGCGAACCGCAGCTCGACGCGGGCGACACCCCACACGCACACACGTCCGGTCACGACGACCGCACTCGCGACGCCGCCGCGAACCGAAGCTCAACGCGGGCTCGCCACGCCGCCGCGAACCGAAGCTCAACGCGGGAACGCGTACACCCGCCCCGGCACCGAGGTGAACGCCGGGCGCGCCGACGCCACGACCCGATCGCTCGTCAGCCGCACTTCGGAGCCGAGACCGAGGTTCGTCGTCGCCGCGTTGGCCCGAAAGACGTTCTCTTCGGCGAAGCTGTCGTCCGGCATCAGGCGCAAGAGGCGCACCTCACCCGCGTCGACGAAGGAGTCGTAATCGAAGGTATGCAAGCCGACCGCGACGAGGTCTCCCACGACGTCGACCGGATGGCGCGCGCTCGTCGTCAGATCGGTCGGCGAGGCCCACGCCGACGCGAGCACGAAGTCGTCGCCGATGCGCCGATACACCTGCACCGTGTCGTCCGCAGGCGCGACGATCGCGAGCACCGCGCCGTCCACCGCCACGCTCTCGCCGAAATGATCCAAGTTCGTCGGCGACGCAGCCGCGAAGATCTGCGAAGCGACGAAGCTATCGGCGAGCTCGCGGTAGACGTGCACACGCCCGTGGGTCGCCGAGCTCGGAATACCACTCGACGGCACCTCGGCGATCACGAGCACGTCGCCCGAGAGCGCGACCTCGCGTCCGAAGTTCATGTCGAAGTTCGACGAGGCAGTGGGCGCGTCGATCGTCTGCGCGAGGCTCCACGTGCCCGCGCTGCGGCGGTACACGAAGATCCGTCCGTCACCGCCGTTGAAGCGCGGCGCACCCAAGACGAAGACGTCGCCTTCGATCGCGAGGCGCGCGGAGTTCGCGGACTCGCTCGGCAGCGCCAACGACACGAGGTCGGGATCGATCGTCTGCGAAACGACCCAATGCGCGCCGTCGAAGGTGCGCACCTCGAGGCGCCCGACCGGCGCCGAGGTCTGCTTGGCGAAGGTGACGAGAGTGTCGCCTTCGACCGCGGCCGCTTCGAAGAGACGACCGGTCGATCGACCACGCGTCGGCGTCGCGGCGCGCGAGGTCCAAGCCGCTCGCGGTGCCGCTCACGAGGCTCTCGTCCGACACCGCCAAGACGCGACCGTAGTTGGCGTTCGTGGGCGAGGTCGCGGCGTGAAGCGCGTGGGAGCGCGACCAACCCCCACTGGACCCACGAAAGACCTGCACCACGCCGGTGTCGGTGCGATTGGGGCCGAGCTCTTCGCCGGTCGCGCCGGCGATCACCACGTCGCCGACGATCGCCACCGCGCTGCCGAGGAGCGCGCTCGCGTCCGGGCTCTCGTCGACGAGCGTGGCCTCTTCGACCCAGCTCGTGCCCTCGAGACGAAAGACGTGCGCCGCGCCCGCGAAGAGCACGCTGCCGTGCGTGCCCGACGCGCCGACCGCGAGCGTGGTGGTCGAGAGTGCGACCGCACCTCCGAACCCCGCGTTCGTGGACGGGGTGCTCGCGACGAGCTTCACACCGGCCGGAAACGCGACGGTGGGCGCTGCGGCGAAGACGTACGCCGCGCCCGCGTTCGCGACGCGTCCGAGGTCCGCGCTGCTCGCGCCCACCAACACGCGTCGCACGTCCGTCGCGCTCGTCGCGGCAACGCGACCGCCGAAGAGATCGCCCGCCCGTCGATCGGGCGCGATCAAGGTCTGCTGCAAGGTGTATGTGCTACGGCTTGGCCCGAACACGTACGCCGCGCCCGCGTCGGTGTACGTACCCCCGAGACCGACGAAGACGTCGCGCCGCGGCGCACCGACGACGATCGCGTCGCCTGCCACCGCCACCGAAGCGCCGAGCTTGTCGGAGGCGCCGGGGCTGCCGATCGTGAGCGTCGCGGCGTACGACCACGAGCCACCGGTGCGCGTGAACACGAACGCCGCGCCCGCGTCGGTCTTGCCCGCGACGTCGCGATCGGGCGCCCCGACGACGATGCGATCGCCGGACACGGCGACCGCGGTTCCGAAGCCTTCCCACGCCTCGTGCGGCCACGCGGACTCGAGGGTCGCCGTGTGCGACCACGCGCCGGAGGCGTACTCGAAGACGTACGCCGCGCCCGCACGAACCGCGCCGCTGCGGTTCGACCGCGGCGCACCGACCACGAGCGTGGTACCGTCCAACGCGACCGCGTCACCGAAGAGCTCGTACGACGCCCCGGGCGACACGAGCCGCGCCATCGGCGAGAGCACGTCGCCGCCGCGCGCGAACACGTAGACCGCGCCCGATCCGGTGTCTTCCTCCGCTGCACCGACCGCAGCGAGCGCGGAGTGCATCGCGACGCTGCGTCCGAAGCGGCCGTAGTCCTTCAGCTGGCTCTCCTCGATCCGTTGCTCTGGATTGCAAGCAATCGAGCACGAGACGCAGACCAGCACCACGCGACGAAGCGCGTCGTTTCCCCCTGAGGCATGACGACGCCTTCGCACGAATCGCGAGGCCGCGCTCGTAAACGACGACTCGCATTCGGTCGCGGCGAATGCGTCGTTTCCGTACACCTCTGCGCGCACCAAGCGTAACTGGCGCTCGCACCGCGCGAATCGGAAGCTCCGCCGATGCACGCTCGGCGTTTCCGTTGGCTCTTCGTTCTCGTCGCGGCTTGTGGGGACGACGACACGTCACGTGTCGACGCGGGTTTCGACGCGAACGTCGCGGTGGACGCCAGCCTCTTCGACGCCGACGTCTTCGTCGACGCGAGCTCGGACGCCGACCTCGACGGTGGGGTGGACGCCGGCATGCCTTGCCGCGAGCTTCCCGCCGAAGACCGCACCCGTTACGTCGTCGTCTCGCACCCCTTCGCGACCGACCGCACGACCTACGCGGTGCACGCGCTCTCGACCGCGGGCGAGCTGACGGACACGGGCACGACCTTCTCGATGGGCCGCGCCTTCGACGGCGAGATCGCGTTCTCGCGCGACGGCTTCTTCGGCGTGGTCGCGCAAGACGACGGCACGCTCGGGGTGTTCACGATCGACGCCGCCGGTGCGGTCACGGTTCGAGAGATCGGGCGGGACGGCGACGCCTACGCCGCGCGTGTGATCGCCGACCCGAACGACGCCCGTGTGTTCTGGGTGCTCGACAGCCAGGTCCGCACGAACGGCGGCGGCGTGTACCGCGTCGAGCTCACCTGCGAAGGGCGTGTGGCGTCGGAGACGCTCGCGCTCGCGGCGGAGCTCCCCTACGGCCTCGTCTTCGAGGACGACGGCATGGCGCTGCTCGTGGCCAAGGCGGTCGGCGACGAGGCGCGTGGCGACGACGACGTCTTTCGCGTGAACCTCGCGACCGGCGCGGTGGAGAGCCGTGTCGACGTGATCGAAGGCGACGATTGGATCGGCGCCGGCCTCGCCCTCACCACCGAGCACCTCGTCTTCGCGGACAACTCGGAGTTCGCCGACGTCACGAACCGACTCGGCGTGGCGCGCACCACACGCCCGCTCGCTGCGCTCGCCGAGGTCGCCGACGTCGAAGACGCAGTCGCGTTGGTCTTCTCGCCTTTCGGGGACCGTTTGCTCGCGGTCAGCGGCTACGGCGACGCGCTCTTCGCGCTCACGTACGACGCCGAGGCGGCAGGCCCGGTCGGCGCGCCGACGCCGCTCACCTACGTCGGCGGACGCCCGCAGCTCCCGGGCGGCACGGTCGCGATCACGCGCGGCGCGCTCCGCGGTTTGGTGCTCGTGGCAGAGAACCAGGCGATTCGCCGTGTGCGTTTCGAAGAAGGCGCGGTGACGGATCTCGGGGCGACGTCGCTCGGGGAAGGGTCGGACGTGATTCCCGGAGCGATCGGCGTGCAGCCCTGAGGCATTCGGGGACGCGCTTCGCGCTCCGCCGCTGCGCGGCCTCCGAGGCAGCGACCGAGACGCGCTTCGCGCTCCGCCGCTTCGCGGCCTCCGAGGCCGAGACAGAGACGCACTCCGCGCACCGCCGCTCCGCGCGCAGCCGGTTCATCGGCACGGACTCCGTGGCCGTCTCCGTCTCGGTCTCCGTCTCGGTCTCCGTCTCGGTCTCCGTCTCGGTCTCCGTCTCGGTCTCCGTCTCGGACTCCGTGGCCGTCTCCGTCTCGGTCTCCGTCTCGGTCTCCGTCTCGGTCTCCGTCTCGGTCTCCGTCTCGGTCTCCGTCTCGGTCTCCGTCTCGGTCTCCGTCTCGGTCTCCGTCTCGGTCTCCGTCTCCGTTTTTGAGACCGTCTCCGACACCGAGACGCGCTTCGCGCACCGCCGCTTCGCGGCCTCCGAGACCGAGACCGAGGCCGAGGCGCGCTTCGCGCACCGCCGCGGCATCCGACACGGAAGTATGTGTCGAGCGTGGCTTCGGACTCCGACTCCGACTCCGTCATCGCCACCGACACCGTGCGCATTCGCCACATACGCGCCGCGCTGGCGCGGATCGAGGCTCGTCGACCGGCTTCCGGCGAGCTCGGCGCGCAAGGACCTCCGCAGGCGTCGTGTCCGACACGCCACGGACTCACAGGCCGGTCCTCCGCTCACACGAAGGCACGCCGGGCGAAGAGCATCTGGCGCTCCAACGTTCGTCAGTAGGGACCCGAGCAGAGTCCCCCACGCGCGATGGCGCTGCGGTCGAGGTGCGTCTCCATCAGGCCCGAGCCTGCGGGCGGAGGCTGGAACTCGTAGAGGAGGACGTCCGCGACGACCGGGCCGCCAACCGAGACGTCGACCGGCGAGCCCGGGGGTCGGAAGGTGTAGCGGTAGGTGCCGGCCGTGATGCCGATCGCAAGGCGCGTCGCGAGCGGGACGTCGTTGGCGGGCTCGACTGCGCCGCCCCCCATGCCGGGGAAGTAGCTGTCGCCCAACATGCAGAGCCCGCTCGAGCCGCCACGTGGCGCGACACAAACGCGACCACTCGCGCACGCCCCGCCCGGCGCGGTGCACGCGGTCTCGCCGCCGAGCGGGAAGCCGATCGTGACGCGCTCCTCGCGGGTGACCGTGTACGGATCCTCGGGCTGGTAGACGACGACCACCGTCTGCGTGATGAAGCTCGTCTGGCGGTCGAGGTGCGTGCCCGCGGCGCGACGCCCGTAGATCGGGTCGACCCCCGAGAAAATCTGCCCACGCCAGGTGCTCGGAAGCCGCGCGTAGGCCAGCCGGTCGGCGAGGTCGGGGCCCATCGACGCGGGATAGCCCCAGATCCAATCGAAGCGGGCCCCGGAGCCCGCGTTGGGCACGCCGCGGTCCTGCGCGGTGCCGACCGCGTTCACCACCCCCGACGTTCGGTCCGCGAGGATCACGGACCACCCCCCCATCGCCTGCTCTCCGTCGGTCGTGCGCACGCGCATCTCCACGAGCAAGGTCGTCGGACCCCAACCTTGGAAGCGGTCGAGGTCGAGCCAGTAGGCGCCGGTCTGGGTCACCGCCGTTCCGTCGAGCAGCCGCGCGAAGTCGATGAACCCTTCATCCCTGGACTCCGCGTCCCGCGTGGCCGCGCCGAAGAGCCGCGCGCCAGGGTCCCGGAGCCCGCGGGGCGCGAGCGTCGTAGCGTCCGCGCGCTCGCCGGCGATACCTTCCACGCCGTCGTCGTCGCAGAAGTTGCAGACCTCGGCGGCGCGACAGACGCCCGGCATGCACGCCGTGGTGCACGTCGTCGTGCCTTCGCTGCCGCACGAGTTCGTGCACGGGAGGATCTCGCCGCGCGCGCACGCGAAGCCGTCGTCGATCAGGCCATCGAGGTCGTCGTCGATGCCGTTGCAGACCTCGTCCGCGACGCACGAGAGGTACGCGAGGCAGTCGGCGCGACAGGCTTGGGTGCCCGTGAGGCCGGCGGCGGTCGTGCACGGACGCGAGCTCTCGGACGCGCAGACCACCACGTCGTCGCGAATGTCGTCGACGCGTCCGTCGCAGTCGTCGTCGATCGCGTTGCACACCTCGGGCGCACCGACGTTGATCCCGGGCGCGGCGTCGTTGCAGTCGCCGTTCGTGGTGGAGGTGCCCACCGTGCCCGCGCAGCCCGGCATCGGCTCGGCGCTCGCGTCGCCGTCCCCGTCGCGATCGGCGTCGACGTAGAGAGCGACCTGCGCCCCTTCGTCGACGCGTCCGTCGCAGTCGTCGTCGAGCAGATTGCACGCCTCGACGTTGCCGGGCGCGACGCTGCCGCGCGTGTCGTCGCAGTCGGTGCCGCAGCGCTGGGTGCCCGCTCCGTCGTCGTTGCAGCAGGCGGCGTCGATCGCGCCGTCGCCGTCGACGTCGCGCCGTCCGAAGGTCGTCGGGTCGCAGTCCTCGTCGTGCCCGCGGCTGTCGCAGACCTCGACGTTCCCGGCGTAGCGGTCGGGGTCGTCGTCGTCGCAATCGTCCCCGCCGCAGCGCGCGTCGGCGTGCCCGTCGCGATCGAGGTCGGGGCATTCGTCCGAGCACGTGGCGGTCGATTCGAGACAGACGCGCGGCGCCTCGCAAGGAAGCGGCCCGGACACGCAGCCCGCTTCGTCGGCGTCGCGCGCGCCCGGATCACATCGCTCGACGCCGTTGCAGTAGACGTCGTCTTCGCAGTCGCGGTCCTCGGCGCAGATGCCACCGTCGCGGCGCGATCCGGAGTCGTCGGGTCCCGGCGACGAACCGCACGAGGCGAGGAGCACGGACGAGACGAGCACCACCACCCACGACGGCTTTTGCATCGCGTGAACGCTACACGCGTTCGAGAGACTCGCACCAGACGGGATCTCGGTCCGAGTCGCCGGCTCGGAACGAATTCGCCCCCTGCCCCTGGAACGGAGGGGCGTCCATGTCGCCAGGCAGCGACGGACGTGCGCGAGCCTCCTGCGCTCCGTCGATCTCCCCCGCGCGAAGCTCACTTCCCGCGACGCTTCGGCGCCCGAGCCTGCGCGGCCTCGACCACCCGCTCGCGCAACCAACGATGGCTCACGTCGTCCTTGCGCGAAGCGGCATACGCCATCGCGAAACGCAGCGGTGGCAGCTCGAAGGGCAACGGCTCGACCGTGAGCGGCGCGTGCTCGGCGTGAAGTCGCGCGAGGCTCTCCGGGATCGTCACGAGCAGATCCGTGCGGGCGGCGAGGGTGATCGCGGTCTGAAAGGTCGGGGTGCGCAGCACCACACGCCGGGTCTGATTCGCGGCCGCGAGGTGGTCGTCGACGATTCCCCCCGGCCGGCCGCGCGGTGAAACCAACACGTGCCGGGCGGCGAGGTAACGCGCGAGCGTGAGACGACCCTTGGTCGGGCGCCGCACACACACCAGCGGGTCGCGAAAGAGCGTCCGCAGCACGAGCCCGGCGCGCTCCTGGAAGAAACCGCCGCACGCGAGGTCGACGCGGCCGTGCTGCAGATCTTCCTCGAGCGCGTCACCCGAGAGGGTGGTCACGAGATCCACCTCGGGCGCGTCGGTCGCGAGCGTCGTGAGCAGACCCGGCAAGATCACGGACTCGGCGTAGTCGGCGAGCGCCATGCGAAACGTGGTGCGCAGCTTCGCTGGATCGAAGGTCTCGCGCGGCGCGAGGACCCGCGTGACCGCCAGCCGCGCTTCGGCGAGCGCGGGTGCCAGCTCGCGTGCACGCTCGGTCGGCACGAAGCGGCGACCCACCCGGACCAAGAGTGGATCGCCGAACGCCTCCCGAAGGCGACGCAGCGCGTGGCTGACGGCGCTCTGCGTGAGCCCGAGCTCCCGCGCCGCGAGGACGGTGCTCTCGGTGCGCAAGAGCACGTCGAGCACCCGCAAGAGATCGAGATCGACGTCGGGCCACGCGCCCGGGGTCACGAGTTCCGCTCCACGCGTGGCGAGCCTACCAGGCTCCCACGCGGGAAGGCGTGACCCGGACGCGCTCACTGGCGGCGGTTCGCCACCGGGCTGAGCGCGGTCGGCCGCTTCTCGGGCGCGCACATGTCGTTGTCGGCCGGCCGCGCGCCGAACTGAAGCACGTCGCCTTCGACGCGCACGAGGTCGTAGTCGGCCGCGCACGCGTCGGCGGGGTATTGCCCGAAGCCGGCGCAACCGGTCGCGAAGACGTCTTGCGCGACCCCCGTCTCGAAGTCCGCGCTGCCGCAGCCTTCGAGGGAGTTGAGGAAGTCGCGCAATCCGTCGACCTCGGGACGAATCGTCTTCGACGTGAAGCCGAAGCGTGCTTCCCAGGCGCCCGCGACGGCGTCACTGGGACGCTCGAAGGCGTAAGGACCGACGATGTTCACCGTGACCAGCGGGATCTCGCACGCGTCGTCGCCGTGAACGACGTAGTCGAGGTCCCACGCGTCGACGGTGAGCTCGAAGTCGAGCCGGAAGTATTGGGTCGAGCCGTCCGCCTGCGGACTGGGCAGACAGTCGGAGACCCAACGGCCCGCGACGTTCGGAGGGGTCGCCGCGTCTTCGCCACCGGTGGTTGCGTCGGCAGGCGTGGCGCCTTCGCTGCCACACGCGATCGACAGAAGGAGCAGGGCCATCGAAGGAGCCGTGACGGAGGGGAGGGGGGACCAGCGCATTGTTTCTCCTCGGGCCGCGAGGGGCGGCCACGTCCAGAGCATGCGGAGCCGGAAGCGATGCATCGAGCTCATCATCGTCATCGCACGAATCGATGTCGTTCATCGAAAGGATGCCGCGTCGAAAGCACGGACCTCGCTCGTCCGGCGTCTGCGTTGCGCCGTCGTTGCCGGGCCGAGTCGCGTCTGCGTTGCGCCGACGCCGGGCCTGCGTTGCGTCGCCGTCGGGCTCGGGCGACGATCCGCTCCGAGGTCAGGCCCGATCTCCGTGGAGCCCGAGTTGGACACGACGTTCGAGACCTTCGTCGCGCGCGAAGTCTTTTCCGAGCTCTTCGGCTTCGTGCTCCTCAACCCAGACACGCTCGACGCGCGCTACGCCGAGGGCGCGACCGGTCGCGATCTGCTTCACGAGTACACGACCAGCGACGAAGGGGATCGCGTCGCGGCCGACGGCGTCGCGGTGCCGATGCTCGGTCTGCCCGCGGACGACTACACGCTCGTGGTGCGTCACGTCGACGCGCCGAGCCTGCTCGTGCGAGTCACGGTGGAATCCCCGGGTTGGGTGCTCTCCGCCAGCGCTCGACCGCTCTGTCTCTGCGGCCTCGGTTACCTCTCGGAGTGGAACGCCGAGCACCCGCGTGTGATGCGACCCGCGGTCCCCGAGGGGTGGTACGCGGTGACGATTCGCGGTGGCACCGACGTCGACGACCACCGCGCGCTCGAGCTCGTGCTCACACCCAGCGCCAAGCGCCCGCCCTACACGGGCGACACGAACGAGGTGCTCGAGCTCGAGCCTCTCGACGGTTGAAGGTCCGAGTCAGACCGCGCTCCGAGCGGCCCCCGCTTGCGGATTCGATTCGGTGACGAGGGGGGGTTGGAAGGGGCGTGTTGGCGCGTCGTCGGCTCGAGAGAAGAGAAGCGCGGGAGTCGATGCCAGCGCGTGATTCCGCCCAGTCGACGGTCGCTACGCGCGCCCCTGCGGTCGTCCCCTCAGGCTCGAAAATGCTCCAGCATTCCCTCGGCTCGTGACGTCACCCAGACGGTCGGAATCACCCTCTAGGGATGTCCGCTCTCAGAAGCTCGTGCCCAACTGCACACCGACACGGACGTCGCCCGATCCGTCTTCCGGCACCAGGAAGGTCGAAAAGAGCGCGATCGACGCATGGTTCCACGCGAGCCCGGTAGCAAGACGGAGGGTGCCGAGGCGTGCGTCGGTCGCCGACTCGCAGCCGCCGTCGCACGCCTTGGCGAGCACGACCGAAGGCGCCCACGCGAACGATCCGAGGAAGGCGAGCTCCCGCCCCACGCGAATCGACGCCCCGAGGGGAAGGCTGAGCGCGAGCTCGGTGACGGTGAAGCCACTGGCTTTCGCGCGGAGCCAGTCGACGCCGACCCCCACGCCGAGCGCGACGCGTGTGAACCCCTCGGTCCGCCACACCGGGGCCAGGCCACCGATCGAGAACCCGAACGCGGAGTCTCCGGGTGCGGCCTGAAAGCCCGCCCAAAGCACGGGGAACCAACGCGACTCTTCGTTCTCCTCGGCGTCGTCCTCGGCAGCTTCGACCGGCTCGGGCGCTGCCCCGAACGCCGTGTTGCGTGGGGCGACGTGGCGTCCGCTGATCGCGAGCAGCGCCCGCGAGCGCGCGTGAAGGTTTCCCGGGGCGCGCGCGACGCGATCCGCAAACCGCACGGCGGCCTGACGGCATTGCTCCGCCACGGCTTCCGGCGGCGCATCGCGGACCCCGAGCCCTTCTCGGGTCAACCACGCGACGTTCCAGAGGTAGGTCGCGGCGAGCGCATGCACGAACGGCTCGGTCGCAGCCTCGGCGTCACGAGCCAGTGCGAGCACGTCTTCCGCGGTCGGCGTCGTTTCGAGGGCCGCCGTACCGAGCATGGAACGCGTACGGCCGTAGAAGCGGGGCCACTCTCGCTCGAGCATCCGTTGAGCGCGGGCGAGCTCGTTCGTCGAGCGCGTCACCAGAGCGCGGGCCGCGCGCACCGAACCGAGGCGCCAGGTGCTCTCCCGCGCCGCGCGCGTCGTCCATCCGAGCACGACGCCGTCATCGCTGCGGACCAACGCACCGCCCGGCACCTCGGGTGCAAAGCGCGGTCGGCCGTCACCCCCAGTGCGAACGGTGACACGTCGCGACTCTCCCGCGCGCACCACGACGACCTCGCTCGGCATCGGAGCGGAGTCCGGCTCGACGTCCGCTTCGACCAAGGGCGTCGCGGTGTCGACGACCAAGAGGGCGGTCGACGTCGACGGATCGGACACCGCGAGCCGCGCGTCGCGCCATTCGCCCTCGAGCGAGACGGCGAAACGTGCCTCGGAGGAAAAGGAATCCAGCGGCACGGCGAGCACGCCGCGCCGGTCGACCACGACGCCGCTCAGCGCTTGGCCATCCGCGGCGATGGTGAAGCGTCGCGACCCGACCTCGACGGATACGAGGTCGATTCCCCCGGACGGGAAGACGACGACCGCGACGACGCCGTCCGCGGGCTCGCTTTGAGCGTGGGCTGGAGAGAATCCGAAAAAGAGGCCCACCAGAAGAACCGAGGTGTATCTCACGGAGGCCCCGGTACTACGGGCAGGTCCGGCTGTCGCTCGAAAACGAACGTCTACCCCAGTTGGGCTACGTCAAATGAGGTAGATGAGCGCTTCAATCTAGATCTTGTCGCGCGCGATGGCACGATGCGGTCGATGCGTCGCTACTTCGTCTCGTCGCTCGTGGTGCTCGTCCTCGTCCCGTCGTGCTCCAAGTCGCGTGAGCGGAACCGCGACGCAGGCTTCGGGTGGGATGCGTCGCTCGCCGACGGAGCGGTCGACGCGGTGGTGCCCGCCGAGCCCGACGAGATTCGCGCGTACTTCGAGGCGCTCGTCGACGCGCAATGCCGGCGGGCGATGGAGTGCGAGAGCGTGTCGGACTATTGGGCCGGACCGAGCTGCCATCCCGCCCGGGTCGACGATTGGATGGCAGAGTTCGAGCGCGGCGGCTCGATCGACGTGGCGGCGGCCACGGCGTGTCTCGAGGCGACCTCGCGCGAGCCTTGCGACACCTGGGGAGGCTTGTGGTCCTGCGGACTCGTGGGGCCGACGGGCGCGATCGTTCGAGGCAGCGGTGCCGCAGGCGATCGCTGCCTCACCGACCTCGGTTGCGACGTCGACCACGCTTGCGTGTGGTCGGCCTGTCCGACCTGCGAGCCTCGGGCGGCCGTCGGCGCGCCTTGCGACGACCTCTGCGCAATCGGCTCGTCATGCGCGCCCGACGTGGACGGGGTTCGACGATGCCTGCGCACGCGTGCGTTCGGCGAGTCCTGCGGCGCGGGGGACCTTTGCATGGAAGCCGGGACTCGAGACCAAGGCGTCTGCGACGCGGGTCGCTGCCGTCGAGCGCGCGAAGGGGAGCCCTGCAACGCCGACCTCCCGTGCGAGGACGGCCTTCGCTGCAACACGAGCCAGGGGGTGTGCGAGAGGTTCCGCCTCGAAGGCGAGGAGTGCGGCTCTGGCTCCGGCTCCGCGTGCGTACCGGAGCTCTTGTGCGTCGACCGGGTCTGTCAGCCGCCCGAGCGGGTGGACGGAGCGGTCTGTCGCAGCCGAGATCATTGTCCACCGGAGGCCCCGTTCTGCACGCGTTCGTCTCGATGCAGCGCCAGCGCGTACGACGCGCCCTGCGAGTCCGACGCCGACTGCGGCCAAGACGGCTGGTGCGCCGCGTACCGCTGTGTGGGCCGCGCGGAGCTCGGAGGTCCTTGCGGCGAAACCACGCTCTGCCCGGCCGGCTCCCGGTGCAGTCCGACCGACGAGGGCGACCGCTGCCTGACGATCGTCGGCCCGAACGACCGCTGCGAATCGGACCGGGTGTGCCCGAGGGGGTTCGGTTGCGAGGGGCGACGCTGCGAGCCTCTGCCCGTTCGAGGCGAGGCCTGCACCGACGCGTGCGCGCTCGGCGCCTGTCTCGACGGCGTGTGTGCCCCGGCACCAGAAGGCACGGAGTGCCAGGTCTTCGGTGGGTTCTTCGTCGGGTTTCCCTCCGACTCGATCGGCATTCTCGGCCGGCAGTGCGAAGGCGCTTGTTCCGCTCGTGCGGACATGGTCGCGCAATGCCGCGCGCCCGCCGCGATCGGGGAAAGCTGCTCCGGCGGGTGTGAGCCCGGCGCGATCTGTGACCGCTCCGCCGAGACGCCGCGCTGCGTCGCGTACGCGTGCGAGTGAGCCGAGCCTTCCCGGCGACCTCGGCCCCCTTCTGCGACTCTTCGCCTCGAGCTGATACCCTCCGGCCCGTGCGTGTCTGGCTCGCCGGGGCGGTCGTCGCCTTCGCCTTCGCGTGCGACGAGCCACCGCCGCCCGTCGCGCCGCCCCCCGAGCCTCCGCCCGAGGTCGTCGAGGTCACGCCTCCTGCGCCGACTCCCGAGCCTCGTCCGGAGCTCGCGCTTCGTGCCAGCGGCTCGCGCGAACAGCTCCCGCGGGTGGTGCAGTGGCTGCCCGAAGCCCGTCGCTGCGGGCGTCACGGACGACGCCGCTATTGCAACGGACCACGTCGCGCGCCGGAGCCGGCCGGCGAGAGCGGCGCCCTCGCGGAGCGCCTCGGCCTCGGCACCCATCGCGCGGCGGCGGAGCTGATTCGTGCGCAGCCGCGACCCGAATGGATCGCAGCGGCCCGCGACCTCCTGCCGCCGCTCCGGTACCCGATGTCGTGGCCGATCGACGGCGGCCGTTTCGGGCGCGGGATTCAGCGTCGTGGCCGCAAGGTGACCCACCGCGGCATCGACGTGACGGCCGAGGTCGGCACGCCAGTTCGCGCGGTCGCGGACGCGCTCGTCGGCTACGCGGACAACACCGTCGACGGCTACGGCAACCTGCTGGTGCTCCTTCACGCCGACGGACAGGTCAGCGCCTACGCACACCTCGACGCGATTCACGTGCACGCAGGCCAGGTCGTCGACGCGGGCGACCTCGTGGCGCGGGCTGGCAACACGGGGCTCTCGCGGGGGCCGCACCTCCACTTCGAGTGGCGCGAAGAAGGCGACCTCGCAGATCCGATGCGGCGCTTCGAAGAGACGCACGTGCCGCGTTGGATGCGGCCGCTCTTGGCACGGCTCGGGAACTGAGAGCGGGGAAGGGACGGTCGCCGATCCCGACGGGGCATGGGCACGGCACCGACACCGCCACGGTCGCCGACACCGTCTCGGGCACGGGCACGGGCACGGGCACGGTCACCGACACCGGGCACGGTCACCGCCACGGACACCGACACCGTCACGGGCACGGGCACTGTCACCGCCACGGTCACCGTTCACCGCGGTCAGACCGGGACCGGCACCCGCTCCAGGATCTCCGCGAGCGCTCGCTCCGAGTCGTCACGCGCCCCGTCCCCCGCCCCACGAAGGCGATGCGCGAGCACCGGCTGCGCGAGCTTCTTCACGTCGTCCGGCATCACGTGCGCGCGCCCTTCGACCAACGCGCGCGCCCGGACGATGCGCTCGAACGCGATCGCCGCGCGTGTCGACGCGCCGACCTCGAGCAGCGGGCTCTGCCGCGTCGCGAGCACGATCGCGTGCAGGTAATCGAGGATCGCGTCGTCGATCTTCACGTCGGCCACCGCGGCCTGCATCGCGCGAAGCTCCGACGCCGAGAGCACCGGCTCGAGCCCTTCGAGCGGGTCGCGATCACGCCGCGTGCGAAGCAGCTCGCGCTCGACCTCGGCCGGCGGATAACCGAGCCGCAAGCGCACCAGGAAACGATCGAGCTGCGACTCGGGCAAGGGATACGTGCCGTAGAAGTCGATCGGGTTCTGCGTCGCGAGCACGAAGAAGGGGCTCGGCAGGGCGTGGGTCGTACCGTCGATCGACACCTGCCCTTCGCCCATCGCTTCGAGCAAGGCCGACTGCGTCTTCGGCGTCGTTCGGTTGATCTCGTCCGCGAGCAAGACGTTCGCGAACACCGGACCCGGCCGAAAGACGAAGGCGTTGCGATCGCGGTCGAAGACGCTTCCGCCCACCACGTCGGCGGGCAACAAGTCCGACGTGAACTGCAGCCGCCGGTAATCGAGCCCGAGCAGCCCGGCCAACGCGCGCGCGAGCGTCGTCTTGCCGACGCCGGGCACGTCTTCGAGCAACACGTGCCCGTTCGCGATCAGCGCCGAGAGCACGACGCCGATCGCGTCGTCCTTTCCGCGCACGAAGGTTCCGAGGGTTTCACGAAGAAGGCGCGGCGAGGGTGCGGTCATTCGATCGAGCGAGGAAGGCGTGGGCCTTCGGAGAGGATGGGAGACGAGGCGTCGGTCGCCGCACACGCCGCGACGTTTCCTCGGCCCGACGAAGACGTCAGAGCAAGACCACGTCTTCCACGTCGAGGGCTTCTTGCGCGACCACGCTGCGCGTCTCTTCCTCGCGCTGCGTCGCCAGCTCGTAGAGCTCGGCGAGCAAGGTCGGGTGGGTCTTGATCACCTTGTGCAGCTCGTCGCGCGTGAGCTCGAGCGCGACCGTCGGGTGCAGCGCGCGCACCGTGGCGTTCGCGGGTCGCCGCAGCACGAGCGAGATCTCACCCACCACGTCGCCAGGCCCGAGCTCGGCGATGCGCAGCTCGTCGCCGTCCGCGTCCTTGCCCACCACCTCGACCGCGCCGCTCGCGATCAGGTAGAGGCCGTCGCTCTCGGCGCCTTCTTCGACGAGCGCGCTGCCCGCCTCGAAGTGTTTCGTCTCGAAGCGGCCGATCAGCGCCTCGCGATGGCTCGCGTCCACGGCGCGAAGGATCGCGCTGTGCCGCAAGAGGTTCGAGAGCATGCGCTGACGACAGAAGCTCGAGAGCATCTGCCCGACGATCGGGGTCTTCGCGGCGACCTTCTCGAGCGCCTCCCGTGCGATCACGAGCAACGCCGCGGCTTCGCCCGCCACGACCGCCGCGGCGCGCGGCGCTTCGCTCACGAGCGCCATCTCGCCGAAGATCGCGCCCGGCCCGAGGATCGCGAGGGTCAGCTCCTCGCTTCCGTCGCGGCGCACGACGCGCAACATGCCGCGCACCACCACGAAGGCCTCGGTGCCTTCTTCGCCCTGCGCGACCACTTCCACGTCGGGCGCGACGTCACGCAGCGTGAACGCGGCGAGCAGGCTCGCGAGCGCCTTGGGCTCGAGGTCGCCGAAGAGCGGCAGCCGCGGCAGCTCGGTGTCGTCGCCGACCGGGTCTTCGGTCGCGAGCCACTTCTCCAGCGCGCGCTCGGCGCGATCGAGCAACGCGTCGCCTTTCGTGGCGTCGAGCTCCTTCGGCACCGCGACCTCTTCGGGCAGCGGCGGCGGGCTCGACGACGCATCCGTCACGCGCTTGCTGCCCTTGCCGAAGGCCTCGGCGATCGACGCGAAGAGCGGCGTGGCGTCGTCGCCGGCCCGCTTCGCGGTGAGCGCGGCGCCCAGCGCTTGTGGGAGATCGCCACGCCGCACGAAGGCGTCGACCAAACGAAGCGAGGCCTCGCCGGCGACGAGGCCTCGGTCTTCCGCGACGAGCGTGGTGGTCAGGAGCGACGCGGCCGCGAGCTGCGTGGGGTCACGTTCGAGCAACGCGATCGCGAGCTGCAGCGCGCCGTCGAGATCCCCCCGCAGCCGCGCGGCATGCGCGCGATCGATCGGGGACGTCGTGGCGAGGGTAGGGGGGAGCGCCATGTGGCCCGCGAGAATACTGCCTCGACGCCGCCATCGCGAGAGAAGCGGCGTCGGCAGGCGCCGGACGAGCGTGGCGATCCGCCTCTCGAGCACGAACGAACGAAACGCCGCTTCTTCGGGAGCACGAAGCGGCGCGCCGTTCAGCCGCGAACCTCGCGCTTCGTAGGCAGCACGAAGCGACGTTCAGCCGCGAACCTTCGCCGCAACCTCGGCGACGCGCTTGCCGAGGTACTTCGCGTGCGCGACGTCCTGCTCGGTCGGGCCCTTGCCCTCGGGGCCGGTCGTGACGCTCACGCCGTAGGGGTTGCCGCCCGACGCGAAGGTCGCCGGATCCGTGTAGCCCGGCGTCACGAGGTACCCGCCGAAGTGGTAGATGGAGTTGAAGAGCGCGAGGAGCGTCGACTCCTGGCCGCCGTGCGCGTTCATCGCGCTCGTGAAGCCGGCGTAGACCTTGTTCGCGAGCTTGCCCTGGAACCAGAGGCCACCGGCTCCATCGAGGAACTGCTTGAGCTGCGCGGCCATGTTGCCGAAGCGGGTCGGGGTTCCGAAGACGATCGCATCGGCCCAGTCGAGGTCGTCGAGCGAAGCGCGGGGCTCGTCCTTCTTGGCGTCGACGAAGGCCCGCCACTTCGGGTTCGAATCGATGGCGGCGTCGGGCGCGAGCTCGGGAACGAGGCGGACACGAACCTCCGCACCCGCGGCCTTGGCGCCTTCGGCGACGGCCTCCGCGACGGCGGCGTTGGTTCCGGTGGACGAGTAGTAGATGACGGCGACGTTCGGCATGGCGTTCTCCCTCGGGGGTCTGTCGGTCCGTTCTGCCGCCGAGCCGCGTAAGGAACAATCGCCAAGAAACGAACGAACCGTGCGCGATGTGCAACGGTCGTGGCGCCCGCCAAAATCCTTCGTCGTTCCGAGGGGTTGTCAGATTCGAAGGCGAAGCCCGAAGCTCGGAATCAAGACCAACCCTCCGTGATCGAGGTCGGTCTCGCCGTGTTCTCCCCACCAATGCTCGTAGGCCGCGGTGAGCTCGAGGAAGGCGTGCACCCGCCGGAAGCCGGCCGAGACCCCCAGCAGTCCCCCGGCGCGGACACCGAAGACTTGGGCGTCGGCGCGGTCGAGCCCCTCGCGGGCGAAGCGGCCCCCCGCGGTCTCGGTGCCGACCCGCACGCCCGCCCACGCCTCGTAGAGCCCGCCGAGCTCGACCGCCCGAGCGAAGGTGCCCTCGACCCCGACGCGGTAGCCCTGCCCCAGGTCGTCGTGCTCGGGGATCCAGCCGACGTAGGGGGCGACGCCGACGATCCAGGTGGGCCGCGTGGTGTCTTCGAACGCGCCCAGCTCCTTGCGGAGGTCGAAGCGCAACGTGGTGCCGGCGAGCATCACGCCGAGGTCGAGCCCGCGCGCGACGCCGTAGCGAAACGCGGCCACCGGTGTCAGGCCAGGCGTCTCGGCGCGCTCGCGGTAGGCGCTGGGATCGGGGCCGAGCTCGCGAAGGTCGCCCGTCGGGATGCGCATCGCGCCACCGACGCTGGTGTCCGCGCGGCTCTTCGGGGTGGTCGAGCCCATCGTCCACGCCGGCGTCGCGGGAGCGCAGGCGGCGAGGAGGAGGAGGGCGGCGACGCGCACGAGCCGGACGATAGCAGCGGATCGCGAGGGCGCCGTACCGCTGCGACTTCGGATCCCTGCTTCGCGGGGATGGGCTCCGGACGGTCGCGCTCAGAGCGGGCATCCGTTGCACTGATTCCCGCTCTTCTCTTTTCTCGAGGGAGCGGCGCGCTCCCTCCCCCGACCGGCAAAGCCGGATCGGGGCCCCCTACCGAGCGCCCGGCCACTCGCACGGATTGCGATCCGTGCAAGTGGCCGCCGCTCTCAGGCCTCGCCGTGTCGCTCCAGACACGCCGCCGCGCGTCCGTGTCGACGCTGCCACGCCGCGCCTCGCGGCTTTTCCCGCGATTTCGTGCGTGGTCCGACCCTTGAGAAGGCGAGCGGTCGGAGGACGACGATGCAACCGACGACGACCAAGGCTCTCTTCCTGGCGACCGCCTTCTTTTTCGGGCTCGGCACCGCACACGCGGTCGACCGCACCACCAGCGTCGAGGAGGTCGCGGACTTCGACGAGACCCTCGGGGAAGCGTCGACCCGTTTCCGCACCCGCGGTCGTTACCTCGGTCGTGCGATCAACGTCGAGCTCGCGGCCAAGCGTCTCGACGGCATGGTGATCGCTCCCGGCGAAGAGCTCTCCTTCGACGCGGTCGTCGGCGAGCGCAGCCTCGAGCGTGGCTTCCGCTACGCGCCCGTGCTCGCGAACGGCCAGCTCCGCCGCGGCGTGGGCGGGGGCGTTTGCCAGGTCGCCAGCACCCTTCACGTCGCGTCGCTTCGCGCGGGCCTCGAAGTCGTCGACCACCGCACGCACAGCTTGCCCTCGAGCTACCTCGACCCCGGCCTCGACGCGCGCATCGCGTGGGGCACGCAGGACTACCGCGTCCGCAACCCGCACGCGTTCCCGGTGCGGCTTCGTGTCGAAGCGGTCGACGGTCGCCTCGCGGTCGCGGTCGAAGGCGCCGAGGCGCTGCACTACGAGGTGCGCACCGAGGTCGTCCGCGAGGTCGAAGCCAGCGAGCGTGTCGTCCTCGACGAAACCCTCGCCCCCGGCGAAGTGGTGGTCGAGCACGAAGGCCGCGACGGCATGGTGGTGCGCGTCGTGCGCGTCGACCCCGAAGGCCACGAGACGGTGACCTTGCACCGTTACGCCCCCGCCGCGCGTGTCGTCCGCCGCGCTGCGTGAGCGCTCGCGGCGCGAGAACGGGCGTCGTCCTCCTGCGCTCGCCGCGTCGTCTTCCTCCCTTGCGGTCGCGCGTCCTCTGCTTCGCTCGCCGCTTCGTCGCCCTCCACCGCGCCTGCCGCTTCGCCACGGCACTTCGTCCTCCACGTCGACGCTTCGAAGACCGCTCGGAACCCGGGCGGTCTTCGCCGCGTTCGTGGCGCGCGTTCGAAGGACACCGACCTCACGCACGCGGTGCGACTTCCTCGGGCAACGCCCACGTGAACGTCGTCCACCGATCGCACCCGCGAACGTCCGCGGCTGGGGCTCTGGTGGTCGAGGCTCGCGCGGTGTACGGCGGACGAATGGACCTGCGCTGGGACGACCTCCGCTACCTCGAAGCCATTCAACGTTGCGGCAAGGTCTCGGCCGCCGCGCGCGACCTCGGCATCGGCAGCTCGACCCTCTACCGACGCGTGGCCGAGCTCGAGTCGCGCCTCGACCGCGTGTGCCTTCACCGTGGCCCGAGCGGGGGCACGCTGACCCCCGTCGGCGAAGAGCTCGCCGAGATCGGTCGCCGAACCCGTGACGGCTTGAGCACCGTCGAAGGTCGGCTGCGCGCCGAGGCCACGGGCGTGAGCGGTGAGGTTCGACTGACCACGGTGCAAGCGCTGCTGCCCTTCGTGGAAGCCCCGCTCGCCGAGCTCACGACGACCCACCCCGAGCTTCACGTGACGCTTCACCTCGGCGACGACGGACCTTCGGTGCGTGCGCGTGAGGCCGACGTCGCGCTCGCGGTGATGAAGCGTCCGCCCGAAGGGTGTTGGGGGCGTCGCGTCACCAAGCTCCGCTACGGCGTCTACGCCACCCGCGCGGCGGCGGCACGAAAGCCGCGTCGTTGGTTGTTGCGCGCGATGGCCGAGCAATCCGCGCCCGAAGCCGCGTGGGAGCGCAAACACGCGGGCGACGTCGCGGTGCGCGCGCCCTTCGACGCCTTGGTCTCGCTCTGCGCGCGGGGTGCCGGTCTCGCGTTGCTCCCGACCTTGCTCGCGTCACGTCATCGCGGCCTCGTCGAGGTCGCCGACGCTCCGTCGACGCAGGGCCTCGATCGTCCGATTTGGCTGCTCACCCACCCCGACCTGCGCAAGACCCCACGCATCCTCGCGGTCCTCGACGCGTTGGCGCGGCCTTTCGACGAAGAGTCGGTGGCGTCGCCAGGCTGAGCCCGACGCCGCGAGGTGCGCCTCGCAATCGTCGCCATCGGTCGAAAGATTCTCGTTCTCGTTCTCGTCTTCGAGACCCGAGCTCTCGAGATCGAGAAGAGCGTCCTCTCTCTATTCCAAGTCGACGCCGAGCCGCCGCGCGAGTCGGTACACGGTGCTGCGCGCGACCCCGAGCTCCCGCGCCGCGGCCGAGACGTTCCCGTCGTGCCGCGCCAACGCGCGTTGCAACGCCTTGGCTTCCGCGCGTTCGAGCCCGCCGCCTTCCCGCGGCGTTTCGCCGGCCGAGAGCTCTGCGGGCAGGTGCTCCACGTCGATCTCCGTGCGCCCCGCCGCGGTCACGAGGGCGACGTCGAGCACCGTGCAGAGCTCGCGCACGTTGCCGGGCCACGGGTGCGCGCGAAGCCGCGCCATCGCCTCGTCGGTCAGTGGCGGCGGCGCCACCCACCCGGCCTTCGCGTGGCGACGCTCGATCAGGTGCTCGACCAAGCTCGTCAGATCCGAACGTTCTCGAAGCGGTGGCAGCCGAAGCGTCGCGCCCTTCAAGCGGAAGTAGAGGTCCGAGCGGAACGTGCCCTTCGCCATCGCCTCGTCGAGGTCACGGCACGTCGCGCAGATCACCCGCACGTCGCAGCGCTCCGGCGTCGACTCGCCCACGCGGTGGTAGGTGCCCGTCTCGAGCACGCGCAGCAGCGCGACCTGCATCGCGAGCGGCATCTCCGCGACCTCGTCGAGGAAGAGCGTGCCGCGGTCCGCTTCGCGCAAGAGGCCGCGACGTCCCCGTCGGTCCGCGCCCGTGAACGCACCTGGCGCGTAGCCGAAGAGCTCGCTCTCGAGCAGCGTCGGCGCGAGCGCGCCGCAGTTCACCGCGACGAAGGGGCCACTCGCGCGGGGGCTCGCGGCGTGAATCGCCTCCGCGAAGAGCTCCTTGCCCGAGCCGGTCTCGGCCAAGAGCATCACCGGCAGCTCGCTCTTCGCGAGCGTGCGCGCCCACTCGATGCTGCGTGCGACCGACGCGTCGCGGGCGTGAATGCGACGAAACGCGTCGGTGGGATCGACCGTCGTGGCCACCGCGCGCGAGGTCGCCGGCTCGAGGCGCACGAGCACCGCGAGCGGCTCGGCGCTCACGCCGACGACGGGCTCCGCGAAGAGCCGAAACGCCCGCGCACCGCCTCGCCCATCGGGTCGCTCGACGTGAAGCGGCAGCCCGCTCCTCGCGTGCTCGACCAAGGTGCCCCAATCGAGGCCGAGCGTGGCGCGCGACGAACGGCCCGCGGCCCCGACGGCGAGACGCGCCGAGGCGTTCACCTTCGACACCCGACCGCGCGCTTCGACGAGCACCATCGGATCGTGCGTGCGCTCCATCGTGTGGGCGAGCACGCGAAGGATCGAACCGCCCGCGCTCGCGAAGGCCTCGAGCCGTAGCAGCTCGCCGAGCGCCCCGGCCGCAGCGAGCACGACCTGTCCGATCTCGTCGTGCGCGCCGTCGCTGCGCCCGGTCGCGTCGAGCACCGCGACCACCCGCCCGTGGGCGTCGAAGATGGGCGCCGCGTAACAAGCGAGCCCGTGGTAAGGCCGCGCGTAGTGCGCGCGTCCGAGCACGAAGGTCGGGCGACGTTCGGCGAGCGCGGTGCCGATCGCGTTCGTGCCGCGGGTGGGCTCGGCCCAACGCGCGCCTTCCATCAGGCGTACGCGTTTGGCCTCCGGCGCGAAGCGGCCGCCACCCTCGCTGCGCACGACCACGCCTTCGACGTCGGCCAGCAGGCAGACGAAGTCGTGCTCGGCGAGGTGGCCGGTCGCCCGCGCGAGCACCGCCGCGCCGAGCGCTTCGATCACTTCGAGGTGCTCGGCGCGAAGTCGAAACGCCTCGCCACGCAGCAGGTCGTCGTCGACCGATTCGGGCTCGAGGGGCGCGCCCACACGACGCGAGCGCGCCCAACGTTCGACGTGGTCACGGTGCGCGCGGCTCGGGATTCGCACCCGCGAACGGTCGGCCTGAAACGCGCTCCACACGCCTTCCGGCACGTCCTCCAAGACCAGTGTTCCGTGGGCCCCCACGCGTTTCACCCTGCAGAAGAAACGCGGCGCTCGCAATCCCGACACGAAGGCCGTCGCGAAGCGCGACAGGGGGTGTCGCAGGTGGCGTCGCTCTGACGCGGCGCGTCGCTTGCCAAGTCCCCGTGTCGTTTGGAAGCGAGCGCGCGATGGGGAGGCGGCACGGGTGTCGCACTGGAACGGAGTCTCACCGGAGGACTCCCATCATGCGTTACGACAAACCCAATTCCGAGGGCTCGAAGGTTCGTTACGAGAGCCGCTACGGCAACTTCATCGACAACGAATTCGTCCCGCCCGTCGGAGGGCAGTGGTTCGAGAACCTCAGCCCGGTCACCGGGCGTCCTTTCTGCGAGATCGCGCGCTCCACCGAGGCCGACGTCGAGCGCGCCCTCGACGCCGCGCACGCCGCGAAGATCGGTTGGGGCCGTACGCCCGCCGCGGAGCGCGCCAAGATCCTGATGAAGCTCGCGGATCTCATGGAGGAGAACCTCGAAGCGCTCGCGGTCTCGGAGACCTGGGACAACGGCAAGCCGATTCGCGAGACGCTCGCCGCCGACATTCCCCTCGCCATCGATCACTTCCGCTACTTCGCGTCGTGCATTCGCAGCGAAGAAGGCACGATGGCCGAGCTCGACGAGCACACGGTCGCCTACCACGTGCACGAGCCGCTCGGCGTCGTCGGCCAGATCATCCCGTGGAACTTCCCGCTGCTCATGGCGGCGTGGAAGCTCGCCCCCGCGCTCGCGGCCGGAAACTGCGTCGTGCTCAAGCCGGCCGAGCAGACGCCCGCGACGATCAACCTCTTCGCGCAGCTGGCCGCGCAGGTCCTTCCGCGCGGCGTGCTCAACGTCGTCCAAGGCTTCGGCCTCGAGGCGGGCAAGCCGCTCGCGATGAGCAAGCGTATCGCGAAGATCGCCTTCACCGGCGAGACGAGCACCGGCCGTCTCATCATGCAGTACGCGTCCGAGAACCTGATCCCGGTGACGCTGGAGCTCGGCGGCAAGTCGGCGAACGTCTTCTTCGGCGACGTGCTCGATCGCGACGACGACTTCCGCCAGAAGGCGCTCGAAGGCTTCGCGATGTTCGCGCTCAACCAAGGCGAGGTCTGCACGTGCCCGTCGCGCGCGCTCGTCGACGCCACGATCTACGAGGAGTTCATGAAGCTCGCCGAAGCCCGCGCCCGCGCGATCGAGCCCGGCGATCCGCTCGACACCAAGACGCGCATCGGCGCGCAGGCGTCGAAGGAGCAGCTCGAGAAGATCCTCTCGTACGTCGAGATCGGAAAGAACGAAGGCGCGAAGCTCCGCCTCGGTGGCGAGCGCGTCACGCTGCCCGGCGAGCTCGGCGGTGGCTACTACGTCGCGCCCACGATCTTCGAGGGCCACAACGCGATGCGTGTCTTCCAAGAGGAGATCTTCGGGCCCGTCGTCTCGGTCGCGAGGTTCGACGGCTTCGACGACGCGATGAAGATCGCGAACGACTCCGCCTACGGCCTCGGCGCCGGCGTGTGGACCCGCAGCGTGCACACCGCGTATCGCGCGGGTCGCGCGCTCGAAGCCGGCCGCGTGTGGACCAACTGCTACCACCTCTACCCCGCGCACGCGTCGTTCGGTGGCTACAAGCAGTCGGGCATCGGCCGCGAAACCCACAAGATGATGCTCGAGCACTACCAGCAGACGAAGAACATCCTCGTCAGCTACGACGAGAAGCCCATGGGCTTCTTCTGACGCCACCTTCGTCCTCGAACCGAGACGCTCACGCCGACCGCGTGCGCGTCTTCGTGTTCGCGGGCGAGGGCACGTCCGAGCGACAGAGGGCCTTCGTCTTCGCGGGCGAGGGAACGGCCGTCCGACGGCGAATCCCGAGAGCCTTCGTCTTCGCGGGCGACCCGTCCGGGCGACGGCGACGCCCGAGATCGCGCTCGCGGGGACGCCACGTCCGAGCGACGGAGACGGCGACCCCGTCGAGACGCGAGCGCTGGTGACCGAGAGCCGCTCGCGCGCGGAGCGACTCAGCGAATCGCGCCCGGGCCGTACCCGACGAACGCGTTCGGCCTTCGCGACAGCGCGTTGAACGCGAGGCTCAGCGAATCGAGCCCGGCCCGTACCAGACGAACGCGTTCGGTCCTCGCGAGAGCGCGTTGAACGCGAGGCTGATCGACGGCGTGAGCGCACGGACGTGATGCCACCAGCCGACGGGCAAGAAGAGCGTGTCGCCCGGACCGAGCTCGAGCTCGTGCACGCGCACGTCGTCCGGGATCTCGTCCGGCTCGATCGCCGCGTACATCGCGTGCGCCCGCTCGAACATCGACAGCTCGTTCGGCGCGATCAGCGTCACGCGTTTTCGTCCGACCACCTGCACGAAGAGGATGCTCGAGGTGTCGTGATGCAGCGGCGTCACGGTGCCGGCGGGGCCGAGCCAGAGCGCGGTGCCGAAGCGAAGCTTCGTGCCGTCGAGAAAGCCCCGTGAGAGATCGACGTCGTCGAGCAAGCCGGAGAGCTCGGGGCGCGCGAGGTTGCGGTCTTGTGCGATCGCGTAGAAGTCGTCGCTCTCACCCGCCTCGCGAATGCGCGCGATCAGCGCCCGCATCGACGTCTCTTGCGAGCTGCGCCCGGAGTTGCGCTCGTGCACCGGCAGGCTCGCACGTCCTTCCGAGACCGCGATCGTCGCGTCGCCGAAACGCGCTTCGAGATCGTCGAGGCTCCATCGCCGCACGGCGGGCCACTCGCGCGCGAAGTCGGGCAGGAGCACCGGCACGTTGCCGGCGACGTAGGTGCCGAAGAAGGTCGCGGCGTCGAGGCCTTCGCGCGTCTCGATCGTCAGCGTTCGCGCGCGCTCACGGGTGAGCCGAACGATCTGCGCGAGCCGTCGTTCGCGCGTCGCAATTCGTCGCGCACCTTCGAAGATCGGCGAGCGACGGATTGCTGCGAGCGTCGCGTCGGCGAGCGCCTCCGGAATGCCTTCGTCGATCCATGCCGCGCGCACCTTCGCGATCGACGCGCCGGCCAAGAGATTCTCGGTCGCCCACGCCACCCACTCGGGCGCGACGACGTCCCGCGCTTCGTCCATCGTTCAATCCGCGGGCGGCGGCATCGGGGGCGGCATCGGCGGTGGCATGGGCGGAATCACGCCCGCATCCGTGCCCGCGTCTTCGGGCGGCGGCATCGGCGGCGGGGGCCCCGCGTCCGGCATCGGCGTCACGGTGCCGCCGTCCTGCGGGGGCGGCATCGGCGCGAGGATGCCGGCGTCCTCCTCCGTCGACGCATCCCTCGGCGGCGGCATCGGAGGCGGCATCGGGGCGATGATCTCGCCGTCGATTCCCGCGTCGACCGAGGCATCGAGCGTTCCGTCGTCGTCGCCTCCGCAGCCGACGAGCGTGACGCTGGTCGCGATCACCGCGCCGGCCAGGTTTCGCGCCACACGTGCGAGGGGGGCGACCTTGGGTCGCGGGCTGAGCTCGTCGTCGGAAGCCATCGGCACACGGTATCGCGAGTCGACCTCACCTCGCATCTCACAGCACGTCCGTTGCACGGATTCGTGCGCTTCCTTTTCTTCGGGGGCTGCGCGGCCCCCCAACCGGCAGAGCCCGATTGGGGCACCAGCCGCCACACGGTTCGAATCCGTGCAAGCGGGGGCTCCTCTCACACCCTCCGAAAAAGCGACCATCGGCCGTGGTGGCATCGCGTCCCGAGCCGTGATGTCCTCCGCCGATGGGATTCTGGAAGCGGCTCTTCGGACGGGACGACTCTTGGCAGGAAGCCGGCGACATGCTCGTCGGCGAGGGCGATCCGCCCGAGATGCAGGCCGCCTACCAGGGCGCGCAGGAGAGCTTTCGCTACTTCTGGCGCGAGCTCTTCTGGGAGCGGCACCGCATCGTTCCGGGCTGCGACTTCGTCGCGCTCAAGGCGCCCTTCTCGGATGCGCCCGAACGCCGCAGCGGTCGAGTCGAGCACATGTGGCTCGTCGAGCCGGTCTTCGACGGACGCGAGATCGTCGCCACGTTGAACAGCGATCCGAATTGGGTGCGCAGCGTGCGGATCGGCGACCAGGTTCGGCTCGGCATCTCGGAGATCGACGATTGGCTCTACGTGCAAGGCGGCCGCGTCTACGGAGGCTTCACGGTGCACGTGTTGCGTGCCGGCATGTCGCCCCGCGAGCGCGCGGGTCACGACGGCGCATGGGGCTTCGAGTTCGGCGAACCGCATCCGGTCTTGGTGCCCCCCGGCGCCGCGCTCGATCGTGATCACCCGATGGCGACGAACATGGCCAGCCGCTTCGAAGAAGGTCTGACGAAGAATCCGTCGCTCGCACGATCCGTCGACGACCAGGGCTGGACGATGCTGCACCACCACGCGCTCGGCGGGAGCAGCGAGATCGTCCGCTTGTTGTTGCGCCACGGCGCGGATCGCGACGCGCGCACGCCGCATGGCATGACCGCCGTCGATCTCGCCGCCTCGCTCGGGTGGACCTCGGTGCTGCAGGTGCTCGAAGGGAGCTGAGGGCGACCGCCACTCGAAGCGATCCGTACGAGGGAATGGGTCGCTCGGGTGGTGGGTCGACGTCGCCGCTGCCGAACCCTCGAAGCGGCCCCGGCTCACATCCCGCCGAGGTCACCGGGCTCGATGCGCACCCGCAGCCGCTGTTCGGGCTCCGGTTGCAACGCGAACCCGACCCCGACCGCGCCGGCGAGGACCCCCGCCGCCACCGCGGTCCACACTGGCCAACGCCGATACCAAGGCCGCCCGGGAGGCGGTGGAGGTGGGCGATCCGGCAAGGTCTCGGTGCGAAGCCAGACACGCGCCGCCGCAAGCTCCCGTGGATCGTCCGGCGCGGCCTCGGGCCAGCGCGTCGGCCAATCCTCGCCGGGCGCCAAACGCACCGGCGGCGCGCAGCCGGCGTCGTCGCAACGCAAGATCAACGCGCGATCCCCACGCGCTTCGACGAAGAAGAGCTCGACGCCGGGAGGTCGCGTCGCGCGCGCTTCGGAGAAGGTCGACGCCGCCTCGAACGCACGGCGCGCACGTTCGTCTTCGGTCGGCGACAGATGCACTCGCATCGGCGCGCGACGTCCTTCGAAGAGATCGAGCGCCCGACCCCACGCGCGATGTCCCGGCGCGACCACCCGCAGCACGTGACGCCCGGCCGGCGCGCGAAGCTCGACCGGCGCGCGCCCGAGCACCCGACCCGCGAGCTCGACCACCGCGCCCGGCACGTCGGCTTCGATCACCACGAGGGATTCGGGCGCCGTCGCCACCGCACGTGCGAGCTCTTGCGCACGACTCGCCACCGCAGGCGCCGCTTCGGCCGCGCGCACGACGCGATCCGGATCGAGAGACGCCGCGCGACGAAACCCTTGGTCCGAGAGCGCATCGTGCCCGGCCTGCGCAGCCACGAGCCCCGACGCGAGCTCGACCTCCGCGAGCCAACGCGACGCGCCCGGCACGTCGGCGTGCTCCTCCGCGAGCCGGCGCGCGCGTTCGAGCGCGGCGAGCGCGGGCCCTTCGTCGAGACGCCCCGCATGCGCACGGGCTTCGGCCAACAGACGCTCGACTTCGACCAACGCACGAAGCCGCGCACGAGGTGTCGACGGCACGTCGAGGGGCGGCGGCAACGCGATCACCGCACCACGTGCCTGCAGCTCCGCCTGCCACGTCGCGGCGTCGGGTCCGGTCGCGCGAACGACGGTCTGCGCCTGCGCGCCCCAAGACGTCAGGGTCAGAGCCAGGGCCAGCAGCCCGAGTGCCTTTTGCCCACCCATCGAGCGCGCTCACGGTATCGCGGAACGCCTCCCGGGCTCCAGTTGGCGAATTGTTCAATGGTTTCGTGGCCGCAAACCGCTCCGAAATCGCGTCTCGCGCGGGTTTGCGGCCCTTTGCGGCGTCATCTATGGTTCGCGCCCTCTTACGTCGGGGACCCTCGCCCCGACCGTCCTCTCCCCTCGCGAGCCGTCCCCTTTCGACGCGCCGTGCGGGCGGACGCCAAAGGGCGTTTCATGCTCGAAAAGATCGCCAATCGCTTCCAGACCATCGTCCTCGTCGGACTCGTCTCGCTGCTCTCTGCCGTGTTCATCCTCCAGTTCGGTGGACCGCAGGCGCAGGGATGCACCGCGGGCGGCAGCACCTACGCGGCGAAGGTCGACGGTGAGACCCTCAGCGCCGGTGAGGTGCGATCGGTCTACCAGACCCTCGGCTTCAACCGCGCCCCGATCGCGCAGCAGCGCAGCGACCGGCTTTGGCGCGCGGTGCTCGACGGCCTCATCGAGCGCACCCTCCTCGCGCAGGAAGCGCGTCGTCTCGGCTACTCGGTCACCGAGGAAGACGTGATGCGCAACCTCGCCGAGGACGGGAAGATGCGTGTCTCGCTCGGCGTCGACGCGCCGTACCCGGGTGGCGAGCTCGACGTGAGCGCGCAGGTCCGCGACCGCGACGACAACTTCGATCTCGAGCGCGCCCGCAACTTCATCCAGCACGACCTTCGCCGCAGCGTCGGCGAGTTCACGCAGGCGCAGATCGAAGAAGCGCTGGCCGACCGCATGCGCCAGACGGTGCTCGCGGGCGTCGAGGTCAGCGAGACCGAGGTGTGGGACTCGTACGTGCGTGAGCGCGACCGTGCCCGCATCGAGTACGTCCGCTTCGCGCCCGGCTTCTACCGCGAGCAGCTCGACCCGACCGCGGCCGACCTCGACGCGTGGATCGCCGCGCACCCCGAAGAGATCAACCGCGAGTACGAGCAGAACCGCCACCGCTACACCGGCCTCGAGCCGCAGGTGCGCGCGCGCCACGTGCTCATCAAGGCCGCAGCCGACGCGAGCGACGACGAGAAGGCGGCCGCGCGCCGTCGCGCCGAGGACGTCCTTCGTCGCGCGCGTGCGGGCGAAGACTTCGCGCAGCTCGCGACCACGCTCTCCGAGGACACCGGCAGCGCCCGTCGCGGCGGCGACCTCGGCTACAACCCCCGCGGCCGCATGGTCGGTCCCTTCGACGAGGCGCAGTTCGCGCTCGAGGTCGGCGGCGTCAGCGACATCGTCGAGACGCGCTTCGGCTTCCACGTCATCAAGGTCGAGGGCAAGCGCGAGGGCGACGTGCCGGAGACCGAAGCGAAGCGTGAGCTCGCCGACCGTCTCTACCGCGAGGACCGCGCGCAATCGCTCGCGCGTGAGGCCGCCGTGGCTGCGCTCGAAGCGCTTCGCAGCGGCAAGACCGCCGACGAGATGAACGCCTGGCTTCGTGCGCTCGAGCGTGGCGAAGAGGCTCCCGCGGCGCCGGCCGAGGGCGAGGCGCCCGCCGAGGAAGAGGAAGACGACCCGCTGGCCCCGCGCATGCAGGAGTCGCGCAGCTTCGGTCGCACCGACAACCCGATCCAGGGTCCCTTCGACTCGGGTCCGCTCGTCCGCGACGTCTTCGGTCGCACGATGGAAGACGCGATCCCCGGCGAGCCCATCCAGCTCGGCAACGACTTCGTGATCTACCGCTTGGTGGAGCGCAGCGAAGCGTCGCGCGAGGAGTACACGGACGAGGTTCGTCAGCGTCTTCGCGACGGTCTTCTTCGCGCCAAGCGTGAAGAGGCGCTTCGTCTCTACGTCACCGGCCTCCGCGAGGCGGCGGCGCGCGACGGTCGCATCCGCATCAAGACCATCGACCTCGAGGTGACGACCGCCGGCAACGGCGAGGTCAGCTCGGAGCCGGCCGGCATCGACTGCGGCCCGGACTGCGCGAGCGCGTTCGAGTTCGGCGAGATGGTCCAGCTGACGGCTCGCCCGACGGGCGGCGCGCGCTTCGTCGGTTGGGAAGGCGGCTGCGGCGGCAACGAGCCGACCTGCATCGTCTCGCTCGACGAGATGCGCCAGGTCACCGCGCGTTTCCGTGGCGGCGAGACCGCGGGCTCCAGCTCGATGAGCTCGTCGATGGACTCGTCGTC
>JACKEH010000056.1 GCA_020633125.1 Sandaracinus sp.
CAGGCGTGGTCACGGGTGGCTCGGGCACGAAGGGCGGAAGCTCGGGCAGCACTTGCCGGGCCAAGGGCAGCAACACCCAGAACGTCGCCGCGGGCCCGCGCTGTGTCGCCGTCCCGGCCAGCTCTTCCAGGAGAACGGCCCATGGCTCGAGCGAAGGGTGAACGGCAAACCCCGAGCCCGGGGTCCGCCCGATGCGCTCCAGATACGACTCGATGTCGGTGACGCCCGGCTCGGCCCAACCTCGCGAGCTCGCCAGGTTACGTAGGTCGTTCGAGGTGAGGCCATCACGAGACGCGCCGCGCTCGTGGGCGACGAGGCATCGTTCGAGCGTCTCATGCACCCGAGCCTCCCACTCCGGCGTCAGCCCTGCGCGCGCGACGACGGTTCGGACGGCCTCGAGCCCGTCGCCGAGATCCTCGTCGACGAGGACGAAAGGAAACGCCGGATGCTCCAGCAAGTCCTCTGGATCCTCGTCGGGTTCCACCTGCTCGAGCTCCCGGAGGATCTGGAACGCGAGCCGGTCGGCCTCTCGCCACGCGTCGGCGGTCATGCGCGAACTCTAGAAGGCGGCAGGGACCGACGGAAGCGCGTCAGGCGAGCAACATCCGCCCGTCGCGCAGGCACTCGGAGAGCTCGCGGCAGAGCCCTTCGAGGTTGGCGCGATCGACGCTGCCGACGCGCGTGAGCATGCGGCGCGCGAGGGGACCGTGGCGGCGGATCAGATCGAGCGGCTCGGCGTGCTCGCGGGCGGGCGAGCAACGTTCGATGAGGTGATCCCAGAGCTGGCCGAAGGTGACGCGGTCGCGACGCAGGCCGAACGCACGCAGGTACGCCGGGTCGTCGAGGACCGCCCGCTCGCCGTCGCGCATCGAGAGCTCGAGGAGGTAGGCGAGGCGCTCGGTGCTGCCTTCGATCGGGTAGCTGCCCGGCAACATCTCGTAAGCCAGCGCGCGAATCACCGTGGCGATCGCGGCGCAGACCGCGACGTCGGCGCGCGGCGTCTCTTGGGCATCGATGAGACGAATCTGCATCACGCCGCGATCGAAACGCGCGACCGCGCCGCGGCCGTCGAGTCGCAGATCGCGGAGCAGACCGTCGGGATCGACCGGCGCGACGGCCGCGTACATCGGTCGGAGGATGCGCGCCTCGTAGCCGGCCTGGCTGGTGATCGGCTCGGGCACGATGCGGCCGACGACCTGAGGGACCTTCGCGTGTTTGGCGCGGAAGAGGTCGACGCGCGTGTCCACGAAGGGGCTGCGGCGGCCGTCGACGAAAGGCGAGCTCGCGGCGAGCGCGGGGATGAGCGGGAGGACGAGGCGGGTCGCGGCGTGAAGGCGCGCGAGCTCTTCGTCGCCCTCGAAGGGAATCTCGAGGTGGACGCTCTGCAGGTTCGTCCACGCGTGGCCGCGGCAACCGAAGACGGCGTCCCACGCGCGCAGCGTGCGGCTGGCGTCGATCGGCCAGAGTTGGGCGCGGGTGGGATCGAAGAGCGGGTGCAGACCGCCGCCGAGCAGGCACGCACCGTGGGGCGCGAGCGCGTCGTTCATCGCCGCGGCCTCGGCCTCGAAGAAGTCGCCGAGACCTTCGAGCTTCTTCGTCTGCGCCGCGACCTCGACCTGATGGCGCACGAGCTCGCCGGCCCAACGCGCGAGGCCCCGCGGTCGCTCGAACGCGCGATCGGCGCGACCTTCTCCGAGGAGCACGTGTGCGAGCGGCGTCGGCAGCAGCGTGGCGGTGTCGACGATCGTCCACTCGATCTCGACGCCGAATCCTTCGAAGAGATGGGGCAACGGCAGGCCTCTCCGGGGGTCGGGGGGGGTCGGGCGGCGCATGGATAGCAGCTATCCCCCGGCGCGCGAGGATGAAACCCACTTTTGCGGCCGCAGCCCGTGGCCGGAGGCCGCGTCCTGCGCGCTTTCGCAGACCTCCGAGGGTCACCGTCTGCTAGATCGCGCGCGGAACCTCTCCCTCGAACCCGCGCGGCAGATCCGCGCAAGAAACGACACGAGGAACGCAGATGAAGAAGCTCGCGAAGGAACTCTGGATCGTCGCCGCCAAGCGCACGCCTTTCGGCGCGATGAACGGATCGCTCAAGGATCTCTCGGCCATCGACCTCGGCGCGCACGCGTCGAAGGCCGCGCTCGCGCAGTCGGGCATTCAGCCGAACGAGATCGACCACGTCATCTTCGGCAACGTCCAGCAGACCTCGGCCGACGCCATCTACGGCGGCCGCCACGTCGGCCTCAAGGCCGGCCTCCCGATCGAGGTGCCCGCGCTGACCGTGAACCGCCTCTGCGGCTCCGGCTTCCAGGCGGTGGTCACCGCGGCCGAGCAGATCCTCCTCGGCGACGCGAAGGCCGTGCTCGCGGTGGGCTCGGAGAACATGTCGCAGGCGCCGCACTCGATGTGGGGCCTTCGCGACGGCCAGAAGTTCGGCCGCGCGCCGAAGATGGTCGACACCCTCTGGGAGGCGCTCACCGACAGCTTCTGCAAGCTGCCGATGGCGATGACGGCCGAGAACCTCGCCGAGAAGTACGGCATCACGCGCGCAGACGCGGACGCCTTCGGCCTTCGCAGCCAGCAGCGTTGGGCCGCGGCACAGGAAGGCGGCTTCTTCGCCGACGAGATCGCGCCGGTCACGCTCGAGACCCGCAAGGGCCCGAAGGTCGTCGACCGCGACGAGCACGCGCGCCCGGAGACCACGATGGAGATCCTCGCGAAGCTCCCGACGGTCTTCAAGAAGGACGGCGTGGTCACGGCCGGCAACGCGAGCGGCATCTGCGACGGCGCCGCGGCCCTGATCGTGGTGGACGCGGAGTGGGGCAAGAGCCGCGGGCTGCAGCCGCTCGCGAAGCTCGTGCAGTGGGGCGTCGCGGGCGTCGACCCGACGATCATGGGCATCGGCCCGGCGCCGGCGATTCGCAACGCGCTCGACCGCGCGGGCCTCACGATCGCCGACATCGACCTCTTCGACGTGAACGAGGCCTTCGCGCCGCAGTTCCTCGCGGTGCAGAAGGAGCTCGGTCTTCCGGAAGAGAAGACGAACGTGAACGGCGGCGCGATCGCGCTCGGTCACCCGCTCGGCGCCAGCGGCGCGCGCATCACGGCGAACCTCGTCTACACGGCGCGCAAGCTCGGCAAGAAGTTCAGCGTCGGCTCGGCGTGCATCGGCGGCGGCCAGGGCATCGCCGTGGTGCTCGAGAACGTCTGAAACCCGTCGAGGGATGAGAAGACGCCGCTCCGAAAGGGGCGGCGTTTTTTCTTTGGCTGCGTCGGTGTGCGTGCCCGTCTCGCCGACCGTGCCCGTGCCCGTGCCCGACTCGTGTCGGTGTCGGTGACCGTGTCCGTGTCGGTGTCCGTGTCGGTGACCGTGTCGGTGACCGTGTCCGTGTCCGTGACCGTGTCCGTGTCCGTGTCCGTGTCCGTGTCCGTGGCGCGCAGCGCCGTCTCTGCCTCCGTCTCCGTCTCCGTCTCCGTCTCCGTCTCCGTCTCCGTCTCCGTCTCCGTCTCCGGGGCCGCGAGCGGCGGTGGCGCGAAGCGCGGACGGGCACGGGCACGGGGCCGCGCGTAGCGGCCGCCTCAATCCCCCAAATCCCGCCCCTCCAACAACACCGCCTTTGCCCGCTCCAACCCCCCGCGCGAGCCGGCGAGCACCAACACGTCCCCCGACGCGAGCACCTCGCGCCCCGTGGGCACGACCTTCTGCTCGCCCCCCGCGTGACGAATCGCGACCACGCTCGCCCCCGAGCGCGCGCGTAGATCGAGCTCCGTGAGCGTGCGGCCCACCGCGTGCGCGCTCTCTTCGAGACCGACGCGCAACACCGTGTCGAGCCCGAGCACGCCGTCGACGAGCGACTCGCGCGACGCGCTGCCCGAGTCGGTCGCCAAGCCTTGGCGCGCGACCATGCCGAGCACCCGCTCCGCGCCGGAGCGCACGTCGAGCTCGAAGGTGCCCGCGCGCCGCCACAAATACGCGAGCGCCAACACGAGCAGCGCCATCGAGGTTGGCAGCGAAAAGGTCGCGCCCACGAAAGGAGCGAGGATCGCGAACACGGGTGCGCCGATCGCGATCAACACCAACACCTGCGCGAAGACCTGCACGAGCCGCTGTACGCGCTCGTTGCTGTCGCCCGCGGCCAGACGCGCCAACGCCGCGCCGAAGCTTCGCGAGGTCCACACGAGGTGAAGCGCGATCGGCACGATCAGCAGCGCGGCGCCGAGCAACACCGCGCGCTCGTCCCACTCTCCGTCGAGCTCGAAACGCTCCCGCGCGATGGCGCGAAGCCAGCGAAACTTCACCGACACCGCGACCACGACGCCCGTGAGCAAGGCGCCGTCGAGCGCGGTCGCGACCAACGTGCGCCGCACCTGCGCGCGCGCGGGGTTCGACGGCGGCGCCGTGCGAGCGCGCTCGAGCCACGCTTCGTAGAGCGTGAGCAAGGTGCGAAGGCGCTCCGGCATGTGGTGGTCCAGCCAACGCACGATCGCGTCCGCGCCGCGCATCGCGATCGGTGTCGTGAACGCCGTCAGCACCGCGACGGTCACGAGGATCGGCTGAAGCTCCGGCGGTGTGACCCCGGCCGCGCTGCCGATCGTCGCGAGGATGAACGCGAACTCGCCGATCTGCCCCAGCGCGAGACCCGACGAGACCGCCTTGCGAAGCCCGTTGCCGGAGAGCACGCCCGCGAGCCCGACCACCACGAGCTGCCCGACGATCACCAGCACCGTCGCGTAGAGCGCGACGTCCACGTGCTCCCACGCGAGGCGCGGGTCGACGCTCATGCCGATCGACACGAAGAAGATCGCCGCGAAGACGTCGCGAAGCGGCGCGACGAGGTGCTCGACCTCGTGACCCTTGCCCGACTCGGCGACCAAGAGGCCTGCGAGGAACGCGCCGAGCGCGACCGAATAGCCGACCGCCGCCGCCGCCGCCGCGAGGCCGAAGCAGAGCCCCGTCACGAGCACGACGAGCGCCTCGGGTCGCTTCAGGTCCACGACCCGACGCACGAAACGCGGCACCACCAGCATGCCGACTGCGATCGTGCCCACCAGCACGACGAGCAGCTTGCCGATCGTGCGCAGCAGGTCCGAGGTCTCGAGCCCACCGCCCGCCGCGACCGCGGTGAGCACCGCGGCCAGCGTGATCGCGAGCACGTCCTGCACGACCAACACACCGAGCACGTGGTCCTTGAGCGCGCGCGACGCCTTCTGGTCGTCGAAGACCCGGCTGACGACCATGGTCGACGAGATGCACAAGCCGGCCCCGAGGAAGAGCGACGCGACCTCGCTCCAGCCGAGGACGCGGCCGAAGCCGTAGCCGAGGGCGAGCATCGTCATGACCTCCGCGAGCGCCGTCGCGCCGGCGGTCGGAAGCACGGCCACGAAACGCAGGAGCCGCAGCTCGAGCCCGACCGTGAACATGACGAGCACGACCCCGAGCTCGCTCATCGTGTGCACACGCTGCGGGTCGGCGTAGATCGGGATCGGCAGGTACGGGCCGACGACGAGGCCGGCGAGGAGGTAGCCGAGAATCGACGGCTGCTTCAGACGAACGGCGACCAGCCCGATGAGGGCTCCGATCGTGAGCACGAGCGCGAAGTCGGCGAGGAATCCGTGGTGCAAGGGGCTCCGGGGGACGAGGAGACCCCGTCCTATAGGGAAGACCACGCAGCGGGTCGAGACCTCTTCGGATCGGCGACGCTCCCGAAGGAGGGACACTTCGCGTCGAGCCGTCACCCGATCGCGTCCGGAAATCCACGCCGACCGCTTGCTTCGCCACTCCGCGTCGCGAACCCTACGCGCCGTGGCCGGTGGACTCGAGGAACGTCTCGCGAAGCTTCGCGAGGGGTACGCAGCGAAGATGACCGAGAAGCTCGACGTGCTGGAGACGGCGGTTCGAACCGTGGTCTCGCGTCGCGCGACGCCGGAAGAAGTCGACCTGCTCTGGGGCGCCGCCCACAAGCTCGCGGGCACCGCGGGGAGCTACGGCTTCCAGCAGATCGGCGAGGTCGTGCAGGAGATGGAGACGCTGGTCGGTCCGTTCCGCTCGCTCGGCGACCTTCCGCGTCCGGTGTGCGACGGCTTGGTGTTGCTGCTCGAAGAAGCGCGCCGCCTCTCGCGCCACGTCTGAGCTCTGGACGTCTCCGACGCCGCTCGCGACGTCACATCACGGCTTCGAGGCGCGGCTCTCGTGACGTCGCGCCATCTCGTCGTGCTCACGTCGCCGCGTCGCGAAGCCGTCCCACCGCGCGACCGGCTTCCACGAGCATCCAGAACGTGAGCGCGAGCAGCGCCGCCGCGAAAGCCGCGAGCCCCCACGCCTCTTGGCCGACGAATTGCCGCAGCTTCTCGAGCAGCGCCAAGACGCTGGCCACGGTGACGAGCACCATCGGGATCACGAGCGGCAGCACCGGCTTGCGACGCACCGCGAAGTAGAGCGCCATCACCACGAGCGCGAGCGCGGCGAGCAGCTGGTTGCTCGCGCCGAAGAGCGGCCAGAGCACCCACCCGAGCTCGCGGGTCTGGCCGCTCGGATCGGTGGTCTGCCCGAACGCGAGGAAGACCGCGGGCAGCAACGCGATCGCGGTCGCGAGCGTGGGTTTGGTCAGCGCCTTCACGCCGACCGCTTGGCCGAGCTCGGCGACGATGAAGCGCTGAATGCGCGCGGCGGTGTCGAGCGTGGTCGCCGCGAACGAGATCACGAGCACCGCCATCACCGTGCGTGCGAGCTCGGTCGGAATGCCGAGCTGCTCCAGGAACGCGCCACCCCCGAGCACGAACGCGCTCGCTTGGTTCGCGCCCGCGTGCGCCCAGCGGTCGTAGTAGGTCGCCCAGGAGAGGTCCGCGATCGCGCCTTGGCCCGGCAAGGTGCACGCGCCGACGAGCGCAATGCCCGCGACCGCCGCGAGCGTGCTGGCGAGCGCGAGCGCGCCTTCGCCGAGCATCGCGCCGTAGCCGACCATTCGCGCGTCGGAGAGCGAGCGCAGCTGTTTGCTCGTGGTGCCGCTCGAGACGAGCCCGTGAAAGCCGCTGATCGCGCCGCACGCGACGGTGACGAAGAGCAACGGAAAGATCGAAGGCGCATCTCCGTCGGTGCGCACGGCGGGCGCGTCGAACTCGGGCCACGCGAAGAAGAGGCCGCCGAAGAGCGCCGCGAGACCGACGAAGAGCTGGTGGCTGTTGACGAAGTCGCGGGGCTGCAAGAGCAACCACACCGGCAACAAGCTCGCGACGGCCGCGTAGACGAAGAGGAAGACGATCCACGCGCGCCGGCTCGTCGTGGCGTCCCATCCCGCGATCGCCCGCAGATCGAAGGGCGCCTTCGTGCCGACCCAGACCAGCGCGTAGAGCGCGACGAGCACCACGAGCGACGGCACGAGCGCGCCGATCTTCTTCTTGTGAATGAGCCAGCCGATCGCCATGGCCATCGGGATCTCGGCTTGAATCGGCAGGACGCTGGCCGGCTGCGCGACGAAGAGGCCGGCGATCACCATCGCGAAGACCGCGAGCACCAGCCACACGAGCACCAGCACGAAGCAGAGGAAGAGCACCCGCGCGCGGCCACCCATCACGTCGTTGGCGAGGTCGGCGATCGAGCGCCCGCCTTCGCGTGCGCTCGCGACCAGCGCGCCGAAGTCGTGCACCGCGCCGAGAAAGATCGTGCCGAGCACCACCCAGGCGAGCGCGGGCAACCAGCCCCAATAGGCGGCCACGCAAGGACCGACGATGGGCGCCGCGCCCGCAATGCTCGTGAAGTGGTGGCCGAAGAGCACGTGCCGATCGGTGGGCACGAAGTCGACGCCGTCTTCCTTGGCGATCGAAGGCATCTCGATCGTCTCGTCGTCGCCGAAGATTCGGGCGCCCACCCAGCGCGCGTAGAAACGGTAGCCGAGGGCGAAACAAGCGAGGACGACGAGGGCGGCGAGGGCGGCCATGGGGGCGGGAGGGTAACGCAGGCGGTTTCCACCGTGCCCTCGTCCGTGAGCCCGTGGCCGTGCCCGTGCCCGAGACCGAGACCGAGACCGAGACCGAGACCGAGACGCTGCTTCGCGGCACCGCGCTGCGCGCCTCCGTCGCTTTCGCGACTTCCGAGACCGAGACCGAGACGCTGCTTCGCGGCACCGCGCTGCGTGCCTCCGTCGCTTTCGCGACTTCCGAGACCGAGACCGAGACGCCGCTTCGCGGCACCGCGCTGCGGACCACCGTCGCTTTCGCGACCTCCGAGACCGAGACGCCGCTTCGCGGCACCGCGCTGCGCGCCACCGTCGCTTCGCGACCTCCGAGACCGAGACCGAGACGCCGCTTCGCGGCACCACGCTGCGCGCCTCCGTCGCTTTCGCGACCACCGAGACCGAGACCGAGACGCCGCTGCGCGCCACCGTCGCTTTCGCGACCTCCGAGACCGAGACGCCGCCGCGCGGCACCGCGCTGCGCGCCTCCGTCGCTTTCGCGACCTCCGAGACCGAGACCGAGCCGCCGCTTCGCGGCGTGACGCAGCACCGTGTCGGCCTCCGTCTCGCGAAGCGCAGCGGCGCGCAGCGCGGTCTCCGACTCTCCGTCGCGCGAAGCGCGGTGCCGCACGGCGGCGTCTCCGTCTCCGTCTCTGTCGCGCGAAGCGCGGTGCCGCGCGGCGGCGTCTCCGTCTCTGTCGCGCGAAGCGCGGTGCCGCGCGGCGGCGTCTCCGTCTCTGTCGCGCGAAGCGCGGGGGCGCGCAGCGCCGTCTCGGTCTCCGTCTCTGTCGCGCGAAGCGCGGGGGCGCGAAGCGCGGGGGCGCGCAGCGCCGTCTCGGTCTCGGTCTCGGTCTCGGTCTCGGTCTCCGACGAGGGCTCCGTCACCGACGAGGCCTCGGGAGCAGCAGGAAGGCCCCCGCACTGGCACCGCTCCTCGAACCCGCCCACGCTCGCGCCATGACCCGCTTCCGCGTCGGGCCGCCGATCGGCGAGGGACGTTTCGGCGTCGTCCACCGCGCGTACGACCGCACCACCGATCGGTGGGTCGCGCTCAAGACGGGCCCCGAGGTCGACGCCCTGCGCGAAGAGCACGCGAGGCTCGCGCGCGTCGACCATCCGCACGTCGTGCGTGCGATCGCGTTCGACGAGGGGCCGCCCGCCGCGCTTGCGATGTCGCTCGTCGAAGGACCGAGCTTCGTCACCTTCGCACGACGCGACGTGCCGAAAGCGGCGCCGCGACGAGGTCCACGACGCAACCTGCCCGTCGCGTTCGGCTACGAGATGCAGGAGGAAGGACGCTCCGCGTTCTCACCCATCACCGAGGCCGGCGCGGCCTGGCTTCGCACGTCGATCGTCGCGCTCGCCGACGGCCTCTGCGCGCTTCACGACGCGGGCCTCTACCACCTCGACGTCAGCGCGGAGAACGTGCGCGTCGTACGCCGCGGATCCGACGACGTGCCGGTCTTGCTCGACCTCGGCCTCGGCTGGGACGTCGCACGCGCCGAACGACGTCTGGTCGCGGGCGCCGCCGCCAGCCTCGCGCCCGAGCTCGGGCTCGCACCGCCGACCGAAGCCGCTGACGCCTACGCGCTCGGCGTGCTGCTCTTCGAAGCGCTCACCGGAAAGCTCCCCTTCGACGGCGGCGGCATGGAAGTGCTCGTCCGAAAACAGAGCGTCGAAGCGCCGACCGCAAGCGAGCTCGCGCCGGGCGTGCCGGAAGACCTCGACGCGCTCTGTGCGGGCTTGCTGCGTCGCTCGCCTCGCGAACGGCTCACGCTCCGTGACGCACGCATCCGCGTCGCGCCCGACGCTGGCTGAGCACCCCGTGCACACGAAGGGTGTGGTCGGCCTTCCCTGCGATCGCGAAGCGCTCGTCACCGTCGGCGTCGGCGGACGCGACAAACGAGCGCGAGCGCGACGAACGCGGCGCACACGAGCAAGGGTGCGCCGAGATCGCTCGGAGACTCCACCCGCCGCGCGAGGCGCTTCTTCGGCGGCGCACGCTTCGGCTCCCACGGCCGGCGACCCCGCTTGAACACCCCCGCCGGACGACGCTGTCCGTTGGGCAGCAGTGCGAACACCCGAAAGGTGTCCGCGTCGGGGATGACGTCGACGACGGGCCCGTCGCACCCGTGGTCGCCGACGAGCAGGGCGCGCCGGCACGAGGGTTCGTGGGGTCTCCAGAGGGACCGGTGCCGGTACGGCTGCGCAGCCGGCAACACCACGTGGCCGCCGTCCCATTCGATCTCGAACGCGGGCGCCTCGGAGCATGGCTCCACCATCCACCCCTTCGACGTCGCGCAGATCCAGCGGTGCATGTGAGGCGTCGCGAGCCCGCCGTCCTCGCTGGACACGGGCTCACGCCAATGCGGCGACACGAAGTAACGCAGCTCGGGTCGACCCCCGATGCGCACGCGCAGCTCGCCTTCGGCGACGTCGAACTGGAGCACCTCGAAGACGAGGTCACTGAAACGCTCCCGACGAAGCACCCTGAACGGCGCGCTCGCGACGATCTCCGTGTCCTCCGACCGTTCGTTCCGGAAGTAGAAGAGCTGCGGACGCGCGGGCAGCAGCTCCGTCGGCCACGGGTACAAGCTCGGTTCGGAGAGGGCACACATCGCGTGCACCGTCGTGCTGGACGCGACGAGAGAGGCGAAGAGCGCGAGCGTGAGGAGCCGGACCATCCTCCTCGGACAACGGCGTGTGGGCGGAGTTGGCAAGAAACGTGATTCACACCGCAAAACGTGACGAGGGCGAGACCTCGCGGCCCCGCCCTCGTCGCGAACCCGTGTGCGTTCTCAGCGACGCACGCCGACCCGGTCGAGCAAGAACGCGTACACGAGCGCCGTCTCCTTGTGCCGTCGGAAACGCCCCGACGCACCGCCGTGACCGGCTTCCATGTTCACGTCGAAGAGCAGCAGGTTGTCGTCGGTCTTGCGCTCGCGAAGGCGCGCGACCCACTTCATCGGCTCCCAATACTGCACCTGCGAATCGTGCAGACCCGTGAGCACGAGCATCGGCGGATAGTCCTGCGCCGCGACGTTGTCGTAGGGCGAGTACTGCATCATGTAGTCGTAGTATTCGCGCTCGTTCGGGTTGCCCCACTCGTCGTATTCGAAGGTCGTGAGCGGAATCGTCTCGTCGAGCATCGTGGTGACCACGTCGACGAAGGGCACGTCCGCGACGATCGCACCGAAGAGATCCGGCGCCATGTTCGCCACCGCGCCCATGAGCAGACCGCCCGCGCTGCCACCGTGCGCGAAGAGCTTCTCGCTCGTGGTCCAGCCTTCCTGCACGAGGTGACGCCCCACGTCGATGAAGTCCGTGAAGGTGTTCATCTTGTGCAGGAGCTTGCCGTCCTCGTACCACGCGCGGCCGCGCTCTTGGCCGCCGCGAACGTGCGCGATCGCGAAGATCACGCCGCGGTTCAGCAGCGACAGACGCGACGACGAAAACGTCGGATCGAGCGAGTAGCCGTAGCTGCCGTAGCCGTAGAGCAAGAGCGGCTGCGGCGACGCGCGGTCGAGATCGCGACGGTGCACGATCGACACCGGCACCAACGTTCCGTCGCGCGCCGGCACGTTCAGGCGATGCGAAACGTATTGCTCACGGTCGAAGCCACCGACCACCTCTTCCTGCTTTCGCAGCGTGCGCGTGCGGCGGTTCAGGTCGTAGTCGAAGACGCTCGGCGGCGTCGTCATCGACGCGTACTCGAAGCGCAGGATGCCGCTGGCGAGCTCGTCGTTGTCGCCGAAGCCCGTCCAATACGCGTCCTCGTCCATCGCGATCTCGTGGGCATGCTCGAGGTCCGCCGCGTTCGGGAGCGCCGTGCGTCCACGCGCGCGAGGGCGCTCCCCGACCTTCCACGGGATCACGCGAAGACGCAGGATGCCGTCGCGCCGTTCGTTGACGACGAGGTGACCGGAGAAGAGCTCGAAGCCTTCGAAGAAGACACCGTCTTGCGCCGGGACCTCGACACGCCACGCGTCGCGCTCGCCGCTGTTCACGGGCGCGACGCTCATCAAACGAAAGTCGCGCGCCTCCCAGTTGGTGCGGATGTAGAAACGACCGAGCGCGTGGTCGACGTCGTATTCGTGGCCTTCTTCGCGCGCGAGCACGAGCTTCGGCTCGCTCGTCGGGTTTCGCGCGTCGACGTAGCGGTACTCGTGCGCGAGTGTCTGGTAGCTGCCGATCATCACGAAGTCGCGCGACTTGCTCTCGAAGATCGACACGTAGAACTCGTCGTCGGTCTCGTCGAAGACGAGCACGTCCTCGGTCGACGGCGTGCCGAGCGCGTGCCGCCAGACCTGGTGCGCGCGCAGCGTCTGCGGGTCGCGTTTGACGTAGAAGAGCGTGCGTCCATCCGCGGACCAAACGCTGTTGCCGCTCGTGCCTTCGAGGGTGTCGGTGAGCGTGCTGCCGTCCTCGAGATTCTTCACGCGAATCGTGTAGATGCGACGACTCAGCGTGTCTTCGGCGTACGCGAGCAGCTTGCCGTCGTGCGTCGGCGTCAGCCCCCGAAGGTCGTAATACGAGTGCTCGGACGCGAGCTCGTTCGCGTCCAGGAGCACCTCTTCGTCGGCGTCCGTGCAGGGCTCCTGCGAGCACGTCGGCACCGGGCGGCGACAGTGGATCGGGTACTCCTTCCCGGCCTCGACACGCTGGTAGTAGAGGAACTCCCCGTAGCGCGCCGGCACCGAGACGTCGTCTTGCGGGATGCGCGCGACGATCTCTTGGTAGAGCGACTCGCGAAAGCCCGCGAGCGGCTCGAGCATCGCCTCGGTGTATTCGTTCTCGGCCGCGAGGTGTGCGAGGACCTCCGGATCGTTCCGGTCGTCGTCGCGCATCCAGTAGTAGGGGTCCTGGCGCACCTGGTCGTGCGCGCGCAGCTCGTGCGGCACCTGCTTGGCCAGGGGCGGACGCGGGCGAGACGCCTCGCGCGTGGGGCCTTCGACGGTCGGGGTCGTCTCGGTCGTCGTCGTTTGCGTGCCGCCGCAAGCGAGCGCGAAGAGGAGAAGGAGCGCGAGGTGACGCATCCGGGCGGCGTACCGCGGACGACGGGGCGCAGCCAAGAGGCGATCGGCCTCCCCACCCCGCGGATCGTGACGAAGCCGGCAGCGTCGACCGTGCGGCGGCAGAAGTCGCGTGTGCTTGTGCGTGTGCGACCCCTTCGACGCGGCGCGGCAAGGCGGACGGACACTCGCGACCCACGTCGACGAGGCGCCTTTCGCGCTCGCCGTGCTCGTGGAATGGTCCGCCGCGATGACGAAGATCGCCATCGTCGGAGGAGGCCCGGGCGGCACCAGCTTCGCGCTCTTCGCGCTGCGCGCGGGTGTGTCGCCGAAGGACCTCGTGATCCTCGACAAGGCCACGTTCCCGCGCCCGAAGCTCTGCGGCGGCGCGCTGACCTTTCGCGGCACCGAAGCGCTGAACGAGCTGCTCGGCCGACCGACCGACGGCGGCGAGACGCTCGGGCTCGAGTTTCGGAGCGTGCTCGGCAAGTTCCCGGTGTTCGAGCGTGGCGTGCAGTGGCTCTACGACCGCTCGCACCTCGACCACGCGTTGCTGCGCGCGTGCATCGACGCCGGCGTCGAGGTGCGTGAAGGCACCGCGGTCAAAGACGTGGAGCCGGTGCCCGGTGGGTGGCGTGTACGGCACGGCCGCGAGGTCGCGGAGACCTTCGACTGGGTCGTCGGCGCGGACGGCGCACGCGGCGCGGTCGGTCGCAGCGCGGGGCTTCGCGGCGGCGTCGTCGGGCGGCTCGTCGAGGCGGTCTTCGAGAGCACCTCGAGCGACCTCGATCCACGGGTCCTCTACTTCGACTTCGATCCGATCGCGGACGGCATCCCCGGTTACGCGTGGCTCTTCCAATACCCGAAGCCCGGCAGCGCCTACGCGCAGAACGTGGCGCCCGAGCTGCCCGCGAGCGCGGGCCCGTGGAAGCTCGGCATCATGGACGGCCGCGGCGTCACGCCCGGCTCGGTGCTGCGCGACTGGACGGAGAAGTTCGCCGCGCGCCACGGCTTCCGCCTCGTCGACGCGAAGCTTCAAGGCTGGCCCGAGCATTACTACTCGCCGCGCACCGAGGCGCACCGCCCGGGCCTCGTGCTCACGGGCGAAGCGTGGGGCATCGACCCGCTGCTCGGCGAAGGCATCGCGCCCTCGATCGAGATCTCGCGTTACGCCGCGCGCCGCGTGAAAGAAGCACTCGACGCGGGCACGAAGAACATCGCGCGTTACGAGAGCGACTTCGCGAAGAAGACCGACGAGGGCGTGAACCTCAAGTTCCAGTGGCGCCTCGCCGAGCTGCTCTACGGCTCGCAAGGTCGGCGTTGGATGCGCGTGCTCTTCGACCACGACTACATGAAGCAGGTCGCGGCCGCGGGGACGGAGCGCTACGGCCGTCTGTCGGGGCTGCAGCTCAAGCTCGGCGCGCGTTATGCGCTGCAGGTGTTGCGGCGGGGGTTTCCGTCGAATGCGCCGCTGCCGGCGCCAGGGTCGGTCTGAGGGCGACGCATTCCGAACGGCGCCGTGTCGATCTCCTGACCCGAGACCGTCACGCCGCTTCGCTCCCAGAGTCGGAGCTGGTGTAGTTCTCATCCTGACGCCAGAACCGCGCTTCGCGCCTCAGTGTCAGAGGCAGAGTCGGAGACGGCGCTTCGCGCCAACGCCGCTTCGCGGCCTCACGGCTTCGCCGACACCGCGCTTCGCGCCACGAAAGCCCAGGAAACGCTGTTGATTCGTCACATGGGCGAGCGTGAGAAGTGGGGGGCGGCCCGCTCCTCGGGGCCCTTCTGGGCCCTCCGCTCACCAACGGGAGATCCACACTCAACTCTCGAGCCGGAGAGATGGCTCCCGCTCGAACGACATCAACACCGCGAAGAGCGTCACCCCACAGCCCACCAACGTCAGCGCCCCGGGCACCTCGTGAAGCCACCACCACGCGAGCACCGTCGAGCCCACCGGCTCCGCGACCGTCGCGAGCCCGATCGTCGTGGGCGGGACGTGCCGCAGCGCCCAGGTCAGCGAGGTGTGCCCGACGACCTGCGGCAAGAGCGTCGCGGCCACCACGAAGAGCGCGGCTTCGGTGCTCGGCGGCACCAGCGAATGCCCGAGCGCGAGCGCGGTCCCGAGCAACACCACGCCGCCCACACCACACGCCACGGTGGTGAACGCGAGCACCGGCAGACCCGCGCCATGCCGGCGCACGATCAACAAATACCCCGCCATCGCGACCGCCCCCACGAACGCGAGCACGTCCCCGAGCAGCGCACCTTCTGCGAACGCGTCGCTGCCCCCGAGCATCGCGGTCCCGAGCAGCGCGATTGGCAACGCGAGCCATTGCCGCCGGGTCGGCCGATCCTTCCCGGTCGCGAACGCCACGAGCGCGAGCAAGAGCGGCGTCGCGGTCACGAGCGTCACCGACGCCGCGACCGTGGTGAGCGCCAACGAGCTCACCCACGCGCCGAAGTGCAGCGCGTAACACAAGCCGCCGAGCGTCGCGTCGCGCCACAAGGTCGGCGTCAGCTTCGTGAGACTTCGACCCGCGAAGGGCGCGAAGAGCATCGACGCGAGCACCAACCGCAATCCCGCCGCCACGATCGGCGGCGTCGGCGCGGTGCGACGAAAGAAGATCGCCGCAAACGCGATCGCGGTCACTCCGACCGCCACCGCGATTCGCGCGCGTCGCATCGACCGCGCATCGCTCACGAGAGCTTCCACCGCCCCCTCGCTGCCACGACCTCGAGCCGCCCGCCACGGTGAACGCGCGCCACCACGTGCGCCACGCCACGCCTCGAAGGACCGCACTCCACACGACCCGACGCGCGCGCCGCGGCAGGCAGGATCGTCCGACCACGAAGCGCTCGCGCGATCGTCATGCCGCGCACCGCGCCGAGCGCGAGGCCACGCATCAAGCGACCGCGATCGAGAGCGTCGGCCCGGGCCGCACCTCGAGCCGGTGCACGCCTTCGTACGCCTCGCCGTCGACGATCGGCGTCAGCGGCTCGTCCACCGCCTCGACGATCATCTCGTATCCGGCGCACTCCACGAGCCCACGCGCCCGCAGCCGCTTGCCCATCGCCATCCGCGGCAAGCTCCCGATCACGCCCCACGGCGCCACGGGCCCCGCGTGAAAATGCAGCTTCCCTTCGGTCGCGAGCGGGAAGAACCGAAACACCCCGCCGAGATCGAGGAAGAACGCGCCCGCGTGCAGCGCACCGTGAAGCGTCCCGTCGACCTCCACGCCGTCGATCGTCACACGAGCCCGCGTGTGCGCGAACATGCGCGCGCTCGGCGCCGCGATCGGCCTCGGCACCGGCGCGATCGATCGCGCGACCTGCGACGCCGCGACCTTGCCCACGACCTTCACGATGCTCGGCGGCCCCGGATCTTCGAGCGCGTAGTACTGCTCGAAGAAACGCTGACCGACCCCGCCGGCCGCGAGCGCGAACCCGACCCGACGAAACGCAGCGTGCGACGGACCTTCGGTGCCCCGCATCTCGAGCGAAGGCACGTCCTCGAGCGCGAGGTTTCCCGCCCGCACCTGCATCCGCAGCCGCCACAGGATCGTCAGCGCGTCGCCCCGCAGCCCGAGCTTCTTGGCGACGAAGTCGATCGTCCCGCCGTTCGTCGGCACCAAGGGCGGCAGGGTCTGCAGCTTCCCCTCGTCGCGGAGGTCGAGCAGCACGTTCGCCATGCGGTGCAGCGCGCCGTCGCCACCCGCCGCCACCAAGACCGTCGCGCCTTCGGCCAGCAGCGTTTCGACGGCGGGCCGAAGCTCCTCGAGCTGCCGGGTCGGCAGGACCCGACCGTCGGACCCCAACGCCCCCCGAAGCTCCCGCACCAGCGAAGGCCGCTTGCGGTTCTTCCGCGCGTTGGCGTTGACGACCACACCGATCACGCCCGGAGCGTACGTCGCTTTGGCCCGCACGTCCCGCGCCCGACGCACCCCGTTCGGGGTCCCCCTGTGAAGACGAATTTCTCCGCTTTTTCGCGTTCCTGGCGCGTTTTCTCCACACTCTGGAGGTGCGCGCGCGAAAGAGGAGTCAGCCGTGATCCCGAGCGTCTTCCCGCGCTCCGAAGCCCAGCTCGTCACCAGCCTCGAGCTCGAATCGCTCGAGCTCGGGAAAGTGCACCGCCTGCTCTTCGACTTGATGGACGACGCCCTCGGCCGCCCCATCGCGCTCCCCCTGCTCGTCGCCCGCGGCAAGAAGCCCGGCCCCGTCTTCGGCATGACCGCCGCCGTGCATGGCAACGAGCTCAACGGCGTCCCCGTCATTCACCGTGTCTTTCGCTCGCTCGACCTCGAGACCCTTCGCGGCACCGTGCTCGCGGTCGTCGTCGTCAACGTCCCGGGCTTTCGCCTGAACCAACGCGAGCTCGACGAAGGCACCGACCTCAACACCATCATGCCGGGCCGCGCGAAGGGCTCGACCCCGCAGGTCTACGCGCACCGCGTGGTGCAGCGGCTCGTCCGCAAGATGGACCGCTTCCTCGACCTTCACACCGCAAGCTTCGGCCGCATCAACTCGCTCTACGTGCGCGCCGACCTCGACCACCCGGTCGCGCGCCAGATGGCCTACCTGCTCCGCCCGCAGATCACGCTGCACAACCAGCCTTCCGACAAGACGCTCCGTGGCGCCGCGATGGGCTTCGGCATTCCTTCGGTCACGATCGAGATCGGCGACCCGCAGCGTTTCCAGCCCGAGCTCGTGAAGAGCACCGCCCAAGGCGTGCGCCGCTTGCTCGTGTCGATGGACATGATCCCCAAACGCAAAGTGCAGGTCGGCGACCCGCCCATCCTCTGCGACAAGTCGAAGTGGCTCTACACCGACCGCGGCGGCTTGCTCGAGGTCTACCCCGAGCTCTGCCAACACGTGCAACGCGGCGACCTCATCGCGCGCCTGACCGACGTCTTCGGCGAGGTGCTGCGCGAGTACCGCGCCCCCGAAGACGGCGTCGTCATCGGCAAGAGCGTCAACCCCGCCGGCCCCGTCGGCTCCCGCATCCTGCACCTCGGACATCCCGCCGCGCCCGACCGATTCGTCCCCCGCGAGGACGACCCGAACGCGAGCGAGTGACCGCGGCCGGATCTGCTGCTAACCGTCGCCCCGATGACTCGGGCGAAGATGTTCGCGATCTTCTTCGGGCTCGCCCTCGGCGGCGGGCTCGCGGTGACGCTCGTCTTCGCGAACAGCTGGACCACGCCGTGGGCCCGCGCGCTGATCGTCGTGCACCTGCTCCCGGTCCTGCTCGCGACGCTCTTCGTGCAAGGCCCGGTGCTCAAGCAGCCGGTCCTCGAACCGCTCGGCCTGCAGCTGAAGCTCGGCCGTTGGTGGCTCGCCGGCTGGGTCGGCCCCGTCGTCTTGCTCGCGCTCGGTGTGCTCTTCGCGTGGCTCTTCTTCGGCGTGCAGCCCGTCCTCGACGCCGCGACCTACGTCACGAAGAAACGCGCCCTGCTCGCCCCCGACCAGCTCGAGACCTTCGACCGCTACGTTCGTGAGAGCCCGCCGCCGAACCCGCTCTGGTTCTGGCTCGTCGCCAAAGGCATGCCCGCGGGCCTCTCGATCAACCTGCTCGTGGCCCTCGCGGGCGAGCTCGGCTTTCGTGGCTTCCTCTTCCGGGAGATTCGCGGCGGCTTCTGGCGTCGCGCGTTTCTCTCCGGTGTCGCCGAAGCGGCTTGGCTCGCACCGCCCGTCGCCCTCGGCCTTCACTTTCCCGAGAGCCCGCTCGTCGGCGTGGGCCTCGTCGTGGCCTGGTGCCTGCTCGCGTCTCCCGTGCTCACGTACCTCCGCGCCCGCAGCGGCAGCGTGCTCGTGCCCGCGCTCTTTCGCGGCACCCTGATGGCGCTCACCCTGCCCGCCACCGAGATCGCGTGGGACGCCACGGCTTGGCAGCGCCCTTTCTTCGGGGTCGCGGGTCTGGCCGCGATGGCGGTCTTGATCCTCGTGTGTGTGGTTCACGACCGCTTCAGCGCGCAGCGCCTCGCGACCTGAGCCACGCTTCGTTTCGTGCGCGAACGGCACTCCGCCGATCCGAAAAACGAAGTTGTTTCGAGAACTTGTCGACATGCCGACGGGATAGTCGCTCTTCTCAGGGTCATCGGGCAGGTGATCGGCTGTGCCTGACGAAGCCAAGGAGCAAGGACGGGGCGTCGCGGCCAGGAGGGTCGCGTTTCAGCGGCTCGCGCGTCCGGCTCCGTCCGGCTCCGACCGGCCAAAGGTCATTCGTCCAGATCGATCTCCGACGCCCCGCGCCACTCCTTGAGGCGGTACTGGATCGTTCGACGGCTGATGCCGAGCACCTCCGCCGCACGTGCCGTCGAGCCTCCGACCGATTCGAGCGTTCGCTCGATCACGATGCGCTCGACCTCGCCCATCGTGATGCCCGGGATCAGCAGGTCGAGCCCACCCCCGCCGTTCTCCGGCGGCCGGGTCATCGCGGGCCCCGTCGCGCTCGGCAGGAGCTCGGTGTCGATCATGGGACCCTCGCAGAGCACCACCGCACGCTCGACCGCGTTCTCGAGCTCGCGCACGTTGCCCGGCCACGGGTACGCGACCAACGCCCGCAGCGCCGCGTCGGTGAAGCCCTCGATCGGTCGTTTGTTCTCCTCGCGGTACTTCCGCAAGAAGTGGTGCGCGAGCGTCGGAATGTCGCTTCGACGCACCCGAAGCGGCGGCATCTCGATCTGCACGACGTTGAGCCGGTAGTAGAGGTCCTCTCGGAACGTTCCGTCGGCGACCATCTGCCGTAGGTCGCGGTTGCTCGCCGCCACCACACGCACGTCGACGCGAATCGTCTCGTTGCCACCGACCCGCTCGAGCTCGCGCTCCTGAAGGAAACGCAGCAGCTTCACCTGCGTGGCCATCGGGATCTCCGAGACCTCGTCGAGGAAGAGCGTGCCGCCGTGCGCCTGCTCGAAGCGACCCGCACGCCGCTTCTCCGCGCCCGTGAACGACCCGCGCTCGTGCCCGAAGAGCTCGCTCTCGAGCAAGGTCTCCGCGAGCGACGCGCAGTTGAGCCGGATGAAGGGCGCCTTCGATCGCGCCGAGTTGTGGTGCAGCGCGGCCGCCACGAGCTCCTTGCCGGTGCCGCTCTCGCCGGTGATCAGCACCGTCGCTCGCGTCGGCGCGACCTGCCCCACGATCTTCAGCACCCGCTGCATCGTCGGGTGGTCGCCGAGGATGCCGCCGAAGGAGAGCCGCTTGTCGACCTGCGCGCGAAGCAACGCCGCCTCGGCCGAGAGCCGCGCCTTCTCGAGCGCGCGCGCGACGATCGCCGCGACGCTGTTCACGTCGAGCGGCTTCGTCAGGTAGTTCTCCGCGCCGCGCTTGATCGCTTCGACTGCGGTGTCGATCGATCCGAACGCGGTCATCACCACGAAGGCCAGCGAGGGCTGGCGCTTCTTCCCTTCTTCGAGGAGCGCCAAGCCGTCCATGCGCGGCATCTTCAGGTCCGTGAGCACGACCTCGGGCGTGAAGGTCTCGAGCTTCTCGAGCGCCTCGACGCCGTCGCTCGCGGTCGCGGTGACGTAGCCCTCGTCTTCGAGGAGCTCCGCCAACGCGGAGCGCGCGTTCGCTTCGTCGTCGACGATCAACACCCGCCCGGGGCGTGTGCTCGGGTCGAAGGGGGTCTCGGTGGTCTCGAGGTCGTCGCTCATCACAGCATCCTCGAGGGGCGTCGGCCCCTCTCCACGAATCAGGTGCACTGATTCATGCTCTTCTCTTTTCTCGAGGGAGCGGCTCGCTCCCTCCCAACCGGTCCCCTCCCACCACCGAGCACCACGACCACTCGCACGGATTCGATCCGTGCAAGTGGTGGGCGCGCTCTCAGCCACCGAACGAAGTGGTCACGACGGAGTCCTTCAAGACACCAGGTGCGAGGTGAACGGACTCTTCGTGGGCCATGTCCTCGCGAATCCTCCGAACCAGCTCGCGAATCCGAGACTCGAGCTCGGCCGAGCCTGGCGCGCCACCGATCTCGCGGAGCAACGCCCCGAGGACCTCGCCCTGCTCGACGTGCTCACGCTGCAGGTCGGCCACGCGGGCCGGACCGAAGCCGTCGGCTTCGGCGAGCGCCGGAACGAGGATGGCTTCCTCGTCCTTCATGTGCGCGACCAGCGCGGCATGAAGCGTCGACGCCGCCGCGCGGGCTTCGTCCAGGACGCCCTCCCCAGCCGCCAGTCGATCCGCGATCGCGTCGAGGGCATCGAGGTGCGTTCGAAGCGCCACGTGCTCCGCCAGGATCTTCTTCCGTACCTCGCTCGGCTTCGGCTGCTCGTCCCCCATCGTCCCGCTCCTTCGTCCGTGGTCGACCACGGCGCCTCAGCACACACCGTTCCAGTCTCGAATCGGGTGCGTGGAGCACTCCCGCCTCGGAGTCTGGCTTCGTTCCATCGATCTCCACCTCCCACCGAAGGCGAAGAGACTCGGTCCCCCTCGAACCCGTGCGTTGGCTCGGCTCGAGACCAGACCTCGATGCACGAAGGGCGTCCGCAGCAGCCTGCCACGAACGCCCTTCCGATCGTACCCCGAGCGACCGAGCTGCGCAGATTCTGCGCGCGACGGGCGCCTGTACGCAGAATCTGCGCTCAATCCGTCTCGCCGGCGCGCACCACGAGCACCGGGCATTTGGCCATGCGGGTCACACGCTCGGCGACCGATCCGAGCAGCACCCGCTTGAGGCCGGTGCGGCCGTGCGAGGCGACGACGATGAGGTCCACGCCTTCGTCGTGCGCGAGGTCGGCGAGCGCGTCGCCGGGCGCCGGGTGGCGAAGCGGCACGATCTTCACCCGCGCCGCACGGTCTGCGAAGACGTCTTGCGCGGTCTGCGTGAGCGCTTCGCGGATCGACTTCTCGATCTCGCGGGTCGCGCTTTCGAGCAAATCCGTGGGCCCCGGGATCACGGAGGGCGCCACGAAGGGCGTCGGATCGAAGACGCTCGCCAGCACGACGTCCGCGTCGAAGGTCTTGGCGTAGAAAGCGGCGGTCGCGAGCGCAGCCTTGCTCGACTCCGAAAGGTCCGTACCGACGAGAATCTTCTTGGGACCGTGCATGACTTTCTCCTGCGCGGACGGCTGGTCCGCATGTTGCTCCGTACCGAGGAGCCCGAGGGTGGTTGGCAGCCTACTTCAAGCCGCGCGCCCGGAGGCTAGCAAGACGAGAGCCGCGACGAGGTCGCGCTCTTTCGAGGGGAGCTCGACATGAAGACCTGGAACGTGATCGTGGGCATGGATTTCAGCGAATGCGGTGAGCGCGCCTTCCGCCAGGCCGTGCAGCTCGCCTCCCGCCACGCCGGCGGTGCGCAGATCCACATCGCCCATGCGGTGGCGGACAAGGAGATGACGCTCGGCAGCAAGGTCGAGAAGCAGGCCGACGCCATGGGCCACGCGCCGCGTCAGATCTGGGACCGCGTGGTGAAAATCCTCGAGACCGAAGGGCTCGCGCTCGACGCAGTGCCGATCTGGCAGCACGTGCGGCTGGGCAGCCCGGTCGAGGTCATCACGCAGGTGGCCGCCGACTACGAAGGTGACCTCGTGGTGGTCGGCACCCACGGACGCACGGGCGTGAAGCGCCTCGTGATGGGCTCGGTCGCCGAGACCCTCGTGCGCGACGGACGCTTCCCGGTGCTCGTGGCGCACGTGAACCAGCTCGCCGACGTGCCCAAGACCGTGACGCCCGACGAGCCGCTGACCGCAGAGCAGCTCGAAGCACGCAAGTCGGCCGGCGGCGGAGTCGAGCACCACGTCTACCGCTCGACCTTGATCGATGCGTGGCGTGGGTTCGGTCGCCCGACGAACCCCGGCATGTGAGCCCCACGAAGCCTCCGGCGTTCACGTTTCCTCCGGTCCAGCCGTGAACGCCTCCAACGACCGCTCGGTTCGCCGAGCGGTCGTTCTCTTTCCGGAGGCTTGGTGAAAAAACCAGCGTGAGCATCGCTCGGCGACGAAGGAGAATTCTCGGATTCGCGCGCGATCGTCCACCGCGATCCCACATGCGGATCGCGGCAGATACGTGGCTCGAGTCCATCTCGTTCTCGTCCTGACGCAAGAACGGGCACCCAAACCGCGTCGGCCTCTCTTTCGCGTCCGTGTGACGCGTCACGCGGGTGACCGATGGCGACCCCCGACGACGGTGGAGCAAAGCGCGTCGTCTCGAGACGGTCCGAGCCCGAGTGGAAAACTCGATCGCGCGAATCCCTCGTCCGCGCAGCGCGATTCGCGTGCTTCGCCCCGATCCTCCACCGCGATCCCCCAGGCGGATCGCCGTGGATACCGCGACGTTCGAGGGTCGAGGTGGAAAACGTCCACCTTCGAATCCCCCGTCGCACGCGAGCGAATCTGGCGCGCGCCCCCGATCGTCCACCGCGATCCCCCAGGCGGATCGCATCGGATACTTGCCCGCGAGGCGCGTCGACGTGTCGCCCTCGATCCGGCCGTCGCGTCTTCAGGGGGAATGCGCGAGCCACGCCGCGGTGCGAGGCGCCGCTTCGGGCCGCAAGAGCAGCTCGAGCCGCAAGAGCCTCAGATCGTCCGCGTCGTCCACGTCGTACCAAGGCTCGAGCACGACCGCGTCGGGGTGATGCTCGAGCGTGTCCGCGAGCGCGTGCGACGTCGACCACCGGACCGAGTCGAAACACGGCACGACCCGCGCCCCGACCAGCACGTAGCCGCCGTCCGCGCTCGGCACGAAGACCACGTCGTGGCGCTCGAGCGCTTCGCGCGCCGCCACCAAGACCCGTCGCGGCAAGGTCGGCACGTCGGTCCCGACGAGCAGCACCGGCAGCCCGTGGGCGAGCTCGACCTCGAAGCATCGGCGCATGCGTTCCCCGAGGTCGTCGCCCACTTGGGCCCGTATCGGCACGTCGACGGCGTCGAGGGTCGGGTGGTTCGGATCGCCGTCGACCCAGAGCGTGAGTGGGCCCGGCAGCGCCTGGGCGTTCGTCACCGCGTCGAGCAAGAAGGCGCGGTAGAGCGAGGCCGCCCGCTCTGCGCCGAGCGTCGCGCCGAGCCGTGTCTTCACGTGGCCCGCGACCGGCGGTTTGCCGAAGAGCGCGACGCGGGTGGCTTTCACGAGCTCACCGCGTGCCGGGCCAGGAGCCAGAGGATCTTGCGGCTCGCGCCGAGCGTGCCGCGAATCGTGCCGCTCACCTTCGACTCGCCGATGCGTGGCCGGTAGCTGACGGGCACCTCGGCGCCGCGAAAGCCGAGCCGCGCGGCGCGAATCTGCATCTCGACCGTCCAGCCGTAGTTGCGGTCGCGCATGCGGAGTTGGTCGAGCGCGTCCCAACGAATCGCGCGAAAGGGGCCGAGGTCGGTGTACTCGGCCTGGTAGACGACCTTCAGCACCACGCAGGCGATCGCGTTGCCGACCCGCTGCTGCGGGGTGAGCGCGCCGCGTTGCAGGTTGCCGCGCACGCGCGAGCCGATGACGAGGTCGGCTTTGCCCGCGGCGATCGGCGCCAACAAGGACGGCAGCTCCTCCGGATGATCGGAGGCGTCACCGTCGAGAAAGACCACCACGTCGGGCGGGTCGCTCTCGAGGTGGGCGAGCGCCTTCAGGCACGCCGCCCCGTAGCCCCGCTCGTCCTCGCGAACGACCTCCGCGCCCCCCGCGCGGGCGACCTCGGCCGTGCGGTCGGTCGATCCGTTGTCCGCCACCACCACCCGCCGCACCGTCGGACGCGGAATCGCCGCGAGCACGGTGGGCAGTGCGGCTTCTTCGTTCAGGGCGGGGATGACGACGTCGACCTTCATCGGAGGGCCTTACGTCGGGCCGGTACGTTCGTCACGCCAGGCCGGATCAACGGTATACACCTCGTCGCTCGTCTGCTCCGCGCCGTACCCCATGCCCGACTCGTGAGAAGAAACTCGGAGGGCGAGAGTCTGGCGAAATCGGCCGTTCGAGTCGGGCCCTCACGTTCGATTCCGACGCGCGTGTGATTCGCCGACTTGCGCAGAGCGGGTTTGGCGAAAAACCGGGGTGCTTCCCGCGAGCCATGCCCGTGCCCGTGCCCTGCTCGACTGGTGAGAAGAACCTCGGGGGCGAGAGTTTGGAGAGCTCGGGCGCTTTCGAATCCGGCGCTCGCGCTCGATTCGTTGCCGAGGCGCCCCGCGAAGCGCGAGACCGGAGTCCGCGCGAGTCGACGAATCGGGCACGGGCACGGGCACGGACACCGGGCATTCGGCGACAGCCCGCGCCGCGCTCAACGCGTGACGCAGACCGCGCGCGTCGCGGCGTCGAACCCACCCCGCTGGTCACGCATGACGAAGTAGATCGGCACCAAGAGGCCGCCCTCGGGCACGGAGATGTCCTCGTCGATGGGCTCGAATTCCAGATCCGCGATCGGGTCCTCGACGGTGATGAAGGTGAAGCGACGCTCGATTCGGCGGAACGGGGAGAGGGTCTCGACGTAGATCTGCTCGGGCACGGTCTCCAGCTCGCCGTCCACGCTCAAGCGCTCGTAGAGCTCGAGGTCGTCCTCACGCGCGAGGAGCACGATCTCGATCGGATCGCTGCCGTACGCGACCTCCGGGTAGCCCTGTCCGACGCACGGGCCCGTGGTCGTGGGCTCGGCCGTCCACTCTTCGCCGCCGAGGGTGATGCTCGCGATGCGCGGGGCGCGGTTCTCGCGGCCCGCGTCGATCGCGACGGGGTGCGGGAACGTGAACACCTGCGGCACGCCGACGCCGTCCTGACAGATTCGCGCGGGGTCGAAGCCCTCCGACGCGTCGGCCGCGGTCAGGTCGATCGCGCCGTTCATGCAGACCGCGCCGACGAAGAGCACGTTCCGGTTCGTGTAGTCCTCGGGCAGCGTGACCACGAAGGGCCGATCCTCGTCGTCCGGGTCGGCCTTCGCGTCGAAGACGATCGGCTCGCCCGCACAGAAGTTGAAGCCCGAGGTCTCCGCCGGCTCACACGCCAGGAAGACCCACGAAGGCCTCACCGGCGTGCCGTCCGGCTGGGCGTAGAGCAGCTGCACCCGAAGCGTCTCGCCGGGACGCGGCGTCACGCGATCGCCCGCGTCGTCGACGGAGGCGAGCAGGCCGGTCATGCGCGCTTCGACCACCAGCCACGCGGGGTCGACGCTGGGTCCACACGCGATCGCGAGCGGCAAGAGAAGAACGAGTCGGCGAAGGAAGATCACAGCTCACCTCGGATACCGAGCGCCGGAATGAAAGGAAGACCGTTGATGGGCACGCTCTGCGTGTAGTTGTAGTTGTAGATCGTGCCTTCGGGATTGTCCGCGTTCCAGAGGTTCTGGATGTCGAGGAAAAGCGCCAGCTTCCACGACTCGAACTGCCATTGTTTTTCGATGCGGAGATCGAAACGGTTGAAGAGCGGGTTGCGCGTGCTGTTCGTCGCCAGCGCGATCGGGTTTGCGGTGCCGTCGGCCGGGTTGTAGATGCCGGCCGTCACGGGGGTGCTGGGGTTGCCGCTGACGAGACGGAGCGTGCCCCCGACCGACCAGTTGCGGGGCAGCTTGTAGGTCGCCGAGAGCGTGAAGATGTGCGTCTGGTCGAAATCGAAGAGGCGCCAATCTTGCCCCGGGCGATCCCGACGCTCGGAACGCATCAGCGTATAGCTGAGGAATCCTGTGATGTTACGACCCTGCCTCGGGTCGATGCGGCCGCTGACCTCCATGCCGTAGATGCGGCCGATGCCCGCGTTGTCGAAGAAGGGCTCGACGCCGCCTTCGGTGCCGACGACGCGATCCCACAGGCGCTTGTAGAAACCCTCGAGCCCGAGGCGAATGCCCGGCGCGACCTCGGCGTCGGTGCCGAGCCCGAAGTGCGCGGAGTGGATCATGTCGAGGTTCGGGTTTCCGAGGCCCTCCGCGGACTCCTGAAACTCCGGCGGCTGGCTGAAGAGGCCCGCGCCGACCTTGAGACGGTATCCGTCGGCCACCGTGAAGATCGCGGCAAAGCGTGGATCGAACGCCCACTGCTGAATGTCTTTGGCGTAATCGAGGCGAAGGCCGAGGAGGATCTGCACCCAATCGAAGGGTCGCATGTCGCTCTCGAAGTAGATCGCCGGGCGGTACGCGACGCCATCGAAGGGGTAACGCGCGCGGTTGTCTTCGCCGAGCCCTTGGTTCTCGGTGCCACCTTCCTGCTGCCCGATGCGCGGGCCGACGTAGAGGAGCGTCAGCGGCGTGATGAACATGTCGAGGCCCGCGATGAGGCGGACCCGATCGTTGGCGCGGTGGCGGAGCTCGGCGCGACCGTAGATCTGGTTGAAGCGGGCTTCGAAGCTGACGAGGTCGCCGAGGCTGAACTCGAAGATCGAGGTGCCGACCTCGAAGTCGATGTCGAGCACGGTGCGCTCGTCGAAGGTGTGGTCCCACGCGAGGTCGAGGAAATGAAAGCGCGTGAGCAGGTCGAGGTTGCCACGCACGTTCGGGTCCTCGTCCGAGAGCGAGTCGCCCGCGAAGAGGCCGAAGCGGTCCGACGCGCCGTAGGCGAGGATGCGAAACTTGTCGCGCGGGGTCGGCGTCCAGGTGATGAAGCCCTGGTAGTCGTAATAGACGGGCAGCGCCGTGATCGTGAAGGTGTCCTCGGGCAGCGCCGAGAAGACACCGTCGATGGTGCTGCGACGCACCGCCGCCGCCATCGCGGCGTTGTCACCGAGGGGGAATTCCGCGAGCAAGGAGGCGTCGATGAGCGAGAGCTCGGCCACGCCGTGAAAGCGGCGGTCCTGGTGCATCGCGAGCGGATCGCGGAAACCGACCTCGAGGATGCCGCCCATCTTGCGGCCGTAACGCGCGCTGAAGTTGCCCGGGTAGAAGTCGATCTGCTCGAGAAGGCGGCTGTTCACCACCGAGGTCAGACCGCCGAAGTGGTAGAGCAGCGGGACCGGCACGCCTTCGAAGAAGGTCTGGCTGTCTTGGGGGGCCGCGCCGCGCACGATCAGCGCGCCAGCGCCGAAGGGCGGGCGGCCGACGCCGGGAAGAAGCTCGACCGCACGGAGCGCGTCGCCGCGGGTGCCGGGGATCGTGGTGAGCTGCTCGCGACGGATCGTGCGACGGGTGACCTCGCGCGGCGGCGGGTCGATCACCGCTTCGGCGCCGAAGCCGAAGTCGTCGCCGTCTTCTTCCTCGGGGAGGATGTCGAGCCGATAGGTCACGTCCGTGATCTCGCCGGAGACGACCTCTTCGGTCTGCGTGGTCTCGCCGAACTCGTCGGCGAGTACGACCACGGTGTAAGAACCCGGCGGGAGCTCGTCGGCGGAGAACCGTCCGTCCTCGCCTGCGACGAGGCGGCGGCGAATGCCCAGCTCGGCGTTCGAGACGTAGATCTCGGCGTTGCGAATCGGCGCCCCGTCCTCGCGACCGAGCACGCGCCCTTCGAGGCGACCCGCGGCCGGGGGTGGAGGCTCGTCGGGGACCTCGGGCTCCGGCGGAGGCTCGGGGACCCGCCGCTCGAAGACGTATTCGTATTGAATGCGCACCGGCACCGGGGCCCCGTCGCGCCGCGCGGGCTCGAAGCGGAAGCGCCGGACCGCGTCGACCGCCGCCTCGTCGAAGCCGTTCCCCGCGGGGCGAACCACCTGCACGTCGGTGACGGCGCCGTCGGCCGCGATGGTGATCGCGACGAGCACCCGGCCTTCGAGCCCTTCGGCTTCCGCGCCGGGTGGGAAGGTCGCTTCGACGAACTCGACCAGCCGAGGTGGGGTGATCACGGGGGCGGCGGGAGCGTCCTGAGCGAGCGCGGGAGCGGCGACCAGGAGCGAGATCCAGCAAGCCAAAGCAAACGAGGAAGGGCGACGCACGGCGGCGAGCATAGTGGCAGTCCTCGCCCGGTGGCACGCGTAGGGAGCCGCGGGCGGCCCTTCGTCGGAGAAGTCGCCTGTTCGTGACGTCGGGGGCGCCGATTTGTGGTGTCCCGTCTTCACGCCGGCAGGGTCGCTCGAGTCGGGTGACGGGTTTCGCACGAGCTCGTCGCGCTCGGAGCACGGTTGCACCGATTCGTGCTCTTCCTTCCTCGAGGGGCGCATCCCCTCCCTCGACCGGCCAAGCGGGATTGGGCCACCAACGAGCACCCCGAGCACTCGCACGGATCGACTCCGTGCCAGTGCTCGCTCAGAACCAACCGAGCTGGAGCTGAAGGTCCTGCCGCCACGGCGAGACCGCGGCTTCGGCCTCCAAACGGTGACGTACGTTCGGGTCCGACTTCGCCGCCACGTTGGCCGCGCTCAGCCCTGGGTGATTCAACGCGTCGCCGAGCGCCCAACGCACGACGTCGACCCCGTTTCCGTGACGGAGGAAGAGCTCGGCCGCGGCCGCGGCTTCCGGCCGAGCCCGCAACGCGTCCCGGGCTTCGGGGTGCGCGCGAAGCTCGGCCACGAAGTACACGACCCCGAGCCGGCGGCGTTCCTCCCAACGCACGCGCAAGGCCAGGCTCGATTCGGAGGCTTTCAACACCGCCTCCAGAAGCCGAGGACTGGCCTCGAGGTAGGGGTCGAACAAGCCGTCCGCGGCGAGCTCGGCGTAGCGGTCCGCCGCGCGCACCGCCTGCGCCAGGTCGGACACGGTGCCCGCGTAGGCAAACGCCGCATCCGCGGCAAGAAGCTTCGCGGCCGCGATCGTGCGCGCGTGCTGTGTGTGTTCGGCGGCGGCAAGCACCCCCTCCGCGCGCGTCAGGCTGCGGGTGACGTCCTCGCGCGCCGTCTCGTCGTGCTCCCCTCGCCACGAAGCCTCGTAGTACGAGCGACCACCCGACGCGCCGAAGTCGACCTGTCGCATGCGCTCACGCATCGCCTGCGCCGCCTCTTGGTCG
>JACKEH010000057.1 GCA_020633125.1 Sandaracinus sp.
GCCGTCAGCATCGCGCGACCCTCGTCGCCGCCGTGACGGTAGATGCCCTCGGCGGCCACGGCGAGCGCATCGCCCTGACCCGCGAAGGTCGAGTCCGCGTGGTAGAGCACCAGGAAGCTCTGAAGCGCCGGGACGACGCTCGCGTCGCCGAGCTCGACGATCGCGCGCACGACGAGCGGCAGAACGCCGATCGGGGTCTCGTGGTCGAGCATGTGCGCGACGAGGCTCGCCACCGACTCGGTCTTTCGCTGCTCCAGCAACGCCGGAACGATCAGCTCGAGCGGCGGCGCCGGGCGTTCGTCGAGGTAGTCGTAGCGCTGCTGAAGCGCCGCGAGCAGATGCTCCGTGCCCGTCGTGCGCTGCCGAAGAACCTCGTTGATGGTCTCGCGAAGCGCGCTCGGCACGCTGCGCTGCGCGTAGAGGTCGAGCAGGACCGACGAGACCTCGGGCGCTTCGAGCGCGCCGAGCTTCTGAATCGCGAAGGCACGCGCGGGAACGAGGCGGTTGTCGGGGTCGCCGGCGATCTCCGCGAGGCTCGTCGCGAGGTCACGTGCTTCGCCCCCGTCGCCCTGCGGCGCGAACCCACGGACGTCGAGACCCGCGCTCGCGAGCGCGCGCTCGGAGCCGCCGGTCCACACGTCGTTGCCGGTCTCCGGCGAGAGAAGGCGAAGCGTGCCGTTCTCGCCGACCACGAAGAGGCCCGAGTCGAGCGCGTCCGCCGCGATGACGTCCTGGTCGAGCATGCGGGCCCAACGCAGGTTTCGCTCCGCGTCGTAGCCGAAGACGTAGCGGTAGTAGACGAAGTAGAAGCGGTCCCCCGCCAGCCCGAGCTCTTCGCCCGCCGGCGTCGGCGTCGCGTAGAGGCGGATGCGGCCACGCGCCGATCGGGTGCCCGGGGTGGGGAAGAAGCCATCGTCGGCGACGAGCGGCTCACGCGGCGCTTCGGGAAGAAGGGGCGCGTGGTAGGTCGAGCCACTCTTCGTGCCGGAGGCCGAGCGGGCGTCGAAGCGGTAGAGGCCGTGGCCGCCGTAGTAGACGCCGCTCGGCAGGTCGCGGACCCACGCGATGACGTCGTCGGTCGAACGGAGGCGCGCCTTTTCGATGCCCGTGGCGAGATCGAGGATCGCGATGTTCTGGCGGTCCCACGGCACGAAGACCCAGGGCCCCCGTGCCTGCGGGTGCCCGAGGGTGCCGGCGATCTCGTGCTGCCAGAGGTCGCGGCCGCTGCGCGCCTCCACCGCGCGAATGCGACCGACACGGGTGGCGCCACCGCCGGCGCCCACGCTGGCGACGAAGACGAGCGTGCTGCCCGAGCGGCTGGAGCCCACGTAGGCGAGGCCTTCGATCGGGGTACGCCAGAGGACGCGCCCGCTCGCGGCATCGAGCGCGACGAGACCCTCGCGGTCGCTCGTGATCACGAGGTCGCCGTGAAGCTCGGGCCGGGTCATCGCTGCGACCTCGGCACGCCACTGCTCGGTTCCGTCGAGGGCGAGGCCGGCCACGACGTTCTCCTCGTGAATCGACACGACGAGGCGCGGCTCGCTCGAGGCGTCACGTTCGGCGGGAAGGGTCGCGATCACCTGCGCGACGTCGGTCTCGCGGTTGTCGGGGAGCTGGTAGCTGAACGCGGGGAGCTGCGTCACGGTCGCGCAGCCTTGAAGGCCCGCGAGTCCGAGAAGCACCGACCCGAGGAGAAGTCGACGGCGAATCACGCGCCACCTCCGACACGCACGCCAGCCGCCGTCTCGGGGATGCGTGCGATGGTCTGTTCGACGAGGGCCTTGAGCTCGCGCTGGCCGCGATCGCGAATGCGGTCGGGGAAGCTCGCGAGGTATTCTTGGAGGAAACGGCGCACCGACACGCCGGCGACCTCGCCGAGGCGTTCCACGATGGCCTTCTTCGTCGCGAGCGAGACGTCGCTGCGGCGGAGGAACGCGTCGTAGCCGGTGAGCATCACGCCGAGCGGCTCTTGGCCGAGGAACGCGTGGTAGCGCTCGACCGACTCGGCGTCGCCGAGCTTGCCGATGGCGATGGCGGCTTCGACCACGTTGCGCTCGAACGCGCGGAAGAGCAGGTCGAGGCTCTGCTGGGCGCCGATCTCCCCGAGGGCGAGCGCGGCCGCGCCACGCACGCTGCGGTCGCTGTCGCGAAGCCCACGCTCGAGCAGCGGACGAACACGCGGGTCGTCGATGGCTGCGAGCGCCGCGTAGGCACGACGACGCGCGCCCGGACGGCGGTGGTTGAGCAGCTCGGTGAGCAGATCGATCGAGCTCGGCTCGGCGATGCGCTCGAGCGCGCCGATCGCACGGTCCGTGATCACGTCCGATTGACCCGCACGCACCAGCTCGGCGAGCGGCGGCACGACCTCCGGACGATCGATGATCGTGAGCAGGTCGATCGCTTCGCGGACCTGATCCGCGTCGTTGCTTCGCAGACGCGGGAGGATGCCCTCCAGGTCGGCGAGCGTGACGCGTGGCTGCGCCGGCGCATCCGTGGCGGCAGCGCGTCCGCGGCGCGCCGGTTGCGCGAGGGCCGTCGAGGCCGAGAGCGCGAGTAGAAGCACGAGGAGGTGTCGCATCGGCAACCCAAGTCGCCCCCGCCCACGCGTTCCACGTGGGGACGGCCGTTTCGCGGAATCGTGCACCTCCACGGATGGGCTCCGCTTCGTCGTGCAGGATTCCGCCCAAATTCCCCGAGGCGCCCGTGCGCCTGGCGGGACAGGCGGCACGCATAGCAGAGGATTCCGAAGGCTGCTCGACGAATTGCCGTTCCAGCGAGCGACCGAAAGGAGGGAGCCCGACGGCACGTGAGGCCGCCGCAAGGGGGCCGAACCAAGAAAAATTGCCCAGGTAGCGAGACTCGCTCACTCGGGACGCTCGGACCCTTGGCAGAACCCACGCGGGGAGGGGCCTCGAGGAATCGACTGGTCGCTTTCCGCCGTCGTAGTAGGACCGTGCCCGTGCCGGTCCCCCGCGCCCATCTCCGTGAACGTTTTCGGTTGGTGATCGCCGCCCTCGTCGGGTTGGCGGTTCTGCTCGTCTTTCGCTGGGACGGCTTCGCGGACGCCGGCGGGTTCGAGGCGTCCCTGGTGGAAGCCCTCGCGGACCGCGTGGACGTCGACCCGAGCAGCACGCTGCGCTTCGGCGAAGGCGGGGTGCTTCGCTACGAACCGGTGATTTTCCGAGGCACGGTCGACGAAGGGGCTCCCGCCGATCTCTTCTTCGTCGAGGTCCGAGCCGCGGAAGACGGCACGGTTCTCTCGACCCGCCACCTTTCGAACCTGACGCGCACCAGCAGCGCCGACGAGCTCGCGCCCCGACGGGTCGGCGCCCACCACGCGGTCTTCGTCGCCAAGGTCGGCGGTCAGTTCGACGCGGTCACGATGCTCGACCTGCGTGGGGAGCCGGAGGCCGTCACCCACGGTTGGCCGGCCCGCGCCCGCGCCCAAAACGCGATCACGAACCTTCAGGAGACGGGGCGCGGAGTCGGGTTCGGTCGTCGCCGCTACGCGATTCGCCCGGCCAGCGAGCACCTCGAGCTCGCGATCGAAGAGGGCCGCGTGCGCATGACCCTCGACGAGGGGTCGGTCGTGGAGCTCGATCCCGAGGCCCTCGATCCCGTCGCCGGCGCCGAGCGAGTGGAACCGAACGAACAAGAGAAGGGCATGCCCGGCACGATCACGTGGGTGGTCGACTCGGTGCGAAACCTCTCGTTCGTCGGTCCGGAGCCGATCGCCTGGCTCGAGTCGCGTGTGTTCGCAGTGAAGGATTATTTCGACCGCGCCTACTACGCGGCGGCGGGAGGGCCCGACACCGAGGCCGAGGTCGCGGCCGAGATGGGCGTGACCGAAGAAGAAGCGCGGCAGCGCGCGGAGCTCTCCGCGACCGACCCCGAGCTCGGTTGGCCCCCGGCGCCGCTCGAGCCGATCATCGACGCGCCCGCGCGCGGCGAAGGCGAGTGGCTCGCCGTCGTCGACGATCCCTTCGTGAAGGCGTACCCGAACGCGCCGCCGGGGTTCGCGACGACCTTCCTTCAGGTCGATCCCGAGCGCCCGTTCACGCGCGTCTACGTGATCGCCTGGGATCCGCGGCAGATTCAGCTCCGCATCATGAGCGGCACGCAGGAGCCCGAGAGCGCGACCGGCGAGACCGCGCCCGGCATGGTTCCGCGCGACGACGAGACCCTCGACCGCGTGGTCGGCGGGTTCAACGGCGGCTTCCAGTCGCTGCACGGCGAGTTCGGCATGATGAGCGAGGGCCGGGTCTACCTGCCGCCCAAGCCCTGGGCGGCGACCGTGGGCGTCTACGACGACGGCCGGGTCGCGATGGGCAGCTGGTCGGGTCCGCCCGAAGGAATTCGCTACTACGCCGAAGAGTGGGCGACGCGACAGATCCCCGAGGGCATGGTCGAGCTCCGACAGAACCTGACGAGCGTCGTCGAAGGGGACCGCTGGAACCCGTGGCGTCGTTGGTATTGGGGCGCCGCGCCCTCGGGTGACGACGAGCAGGTCTACATCGACCGCTCCGGCCTCTGCCTCACGCGCGAGGGCTTCCTCGTCTACTTCTGGGGCAAGTCGATGGGCGCCGAAGAGCTCGGCAAGGCGATGCACGCGGCGCGCTGCGTGCGCGGCCTGCACCTGGACATGAACCAGCGGCACACCGGCTTCGAGCTCTACCGAACCTACCGCGACGCCGAGCCCTTGCCGGAGGTGGGTCGCCGCCTGCGGGACGAGTTCGAGTTCGACATCGACGTCCCGCACGTGCGGGGATGGCGCGTGCGTGGCCGGCTGCTCGCGAGCTCGATGACCCCGATGCGTTTCCCGCGTTACATCCGCCGCGACGCGCGTGATTTCTTCTACCTGACGCAGCGGCCGGTGCTGCCCGGGCCGCACGTGAGCGCCGACGCGGAAGGCGAGGGCGTCTTCGATTCGCGCGGCCTGCCCAACGCGGGCTGGCCTCACGCCTTCGCACGTGCGTGGCTCGGCGACCCGCCGGCCGAAGACGGCGCCCGGACGTGGGTCGTGCGCATCGACGCGTCGCGCGCCAAGCCCGGCGCGGGCGAGGGGCGCGTGCTCGGTTACCTCACGGGCGTCGCCCAGAGCCGAGGCGCGCTCGGTCTGATGCCGCAGCAACGGACGGTCGGCCGTCGATGGTCGATCGGCCCCGCGGCCGAAGGGGCCGTGCTGCGTGGCGAGCCGCTCGCGAGCCAGCCGAGCGCCGACGCGGCCCTCGGGGTCGATGCCGACGGCTTCCTCGTCTACGCGGAGCGGGCATCCGATTCGACGCCTCTGGCTGCCCGCATGGCGGCGGCGGGGGTCGAGAACGCGCTCGCGCTGCCCGAGGGCGCCCGCCTCGCCTTCGCGCTCCCCGACGGTACCTACGCCGGCGCGGACGCCTACGTGGTCGAGGTCGATCCGACCACGGCGCTTCCGTTCGTGGCCGAAGAGCGCCCCGCCACCGAGGTGCTCTTCCCCGACGTCGAGCCGCGGCCGTACATGTATTGGGGCCCGATGCAGGACACGCGCGTCCGCTACTTGCGCGAGTCCGATCGCCCCAGCCGCTTCCAAGCGCCCGAAGACACCGAGTGAGCGCGCGTCCGCGGATGACGCGGTGAGTCGTTTTCACCCCGACGCGCTCCGGCCCAAGGAACGTGCCGTCGCCCGTGTCGGAAGCGGGTGGTGACCGAACTCACGAGAAATCCGACGCTTTTCGCCCCGTCCCGGACCTTGACCCGCTCTGTGCAGGGTGGGTACAGTGCCGCGATTCTCACGCCCGAAGGGGTCCGAGGACGGCGGTGAAGAAGCCCATCCCATTCGGAAAGTACCTGCTGCTCGAACGCGTCAACGTCGGCGGCATGGCCGAGGTCTTCAAGGCGAAGGCCTTCGGAGTCGAGGGCTTCGAGCGCCTCGTGGCGGTCAAGCGCATCCTGCCCAGCATCGCGGAGGACCAAGAGTTCATCACGATGTTCATCGACGAGGCGAAGATCGCCGTGCAGCTCACGCACGCGAACATCGCTTCGATCTTCGATCTCGGCCGGGTCGCGGACAGCTATTTCATCGCGATGGAGTTCGTGCGCGGAAAAGACCTGCGCGCGATCTTCGACCGCGTCCGAAAGCGCGGTGAGACCGTTCCAGTTCCGATGGCGTGTTACGTCATCATGAAGGTCTGCGAGGGCCTCGACTACGCGCACAACAAGAAGGATTCCGCGGGGCGGGATCTGCATTTGGTGCACCGCGACGTTTCGCCTCAGAACATCCTCTTGTCCTACGACGGTGAGGTCAAGCTCATCGACTTCGGCATCGCGAAGGCGGCCAACAAGGCCGGCAAGACGCAGGCCGGCATCCTCAAGGGCAAGTTCGGCTACATGTCGCCGGAGCAGGTGCGGGGCCTCCCGCTCGACCGGCGCAGCGACATCTTCAGTGTCGGCATCGTTCTCTACGAGCTCCTGACCGGCGAGCGTCTCTTCGTCGGTGAGAGCGACTTCTCGACGTTGGAGAAGGTTCGCAACGTCGAGATCATGCCGCCGAGCACCTACAACCGGAAGATTCCGGAAGAGCTCGAACAGATCGTGCTCAAGGCGCTCGCGAAGGACGTCGAGGATCGCTACCAGACCGCGATGGATCTGCACGACGACCTGCAGTCCTTCATGTACACGAGCGGCAACTTCTTCGCGCGCAAGGACCTCGCGGCCTACCAGAAGAAGGCGTTCTCGGACGAGATCGCGAAGGAAGAAGCGCGCGACGAGCAATACCAGCAGATCAAGGCGCCGAGCTCGTCCGGGCTCGACGCGTTCGACGACCTGCCGCCCAAGAAAGAAACGCGCCCTCCCGCGCCGCCGTCGATGTCGGCGGGGAACGTGTCGAAGGCGCCGCCTCCGCCCCCTCCGAGACCGCAGCCTCCCAAGGCGACGCTGCTCGGGCTCGGCGCGGTCGCTGCGCCTCCGCCTCCGCCGCTTCCGCCGAAGCAAGGCGCCGGACCCGACCTCGACATGGACTGGGACGACGACGAGCTCGCGACCCAGATCTACGACACGCCGCCCGCCGTGAAGGATCACGGCCCGCTCTTGAGCGCCCCGACGGCAGCACCGGCGCCTTCGTCGGGACCGGTGGCGGCTCCGATCTCGGGCTCCGCACCCTTGGGTGCACCGTCGCCCTTCGACGCCGCGTCGGGGGGCAGCCCCTCCGGCTCCGGGCGTCCGGCCGCACCTCGTCTGAGCGGTGCGCCGTCGCCCTTCGACGACCTCGAGCCCGCCAAGCCCGCACCGCGGAGCGCGCCGCCGACCGCCGTGACGGCACGCCCGGAGCAACGCCAAGGCTCCGGAAGCAACGTCGGCATGATGGTCGGCATCGCGCTCGCGCTGCTCGGCGTGCTCGGCGCGATCGGTTGGTTCGTGCTGCGTCCCGGTGCGCCCGGGACGATTCACCTCGAGACGCAGCCGGTGAACGCGGTCGTGGTGTTCGACGAACAGCCGGTCCAGGCCACCTCCAGCCCCTTCGTGATTCCAAACGTGGAGCCGGGCGTCCCCCACCTCCTCGAGGTTCGAAAGACGGGGTACCGGGTCTGGTCGATGCCCATCGAGCTGCAGCCGGGTCAGACCCTTCAGCTTCCGCCAGTGACCTTGGTGCCGGAGGGCGAGGTGGCCGTGGCGGCGGGGCCCACGCCGAACGCAGCGGGGACGGCCACGGGGGCCGAGGCTGCGACGGCGACGTCCGGGTTCAGTCTCACGAGCGACCCCGCGGGCGCGACGGTCTTCGTCGACGGTCAGGAGAAGGGCGTCACGCCTCTGACCCTCAGCGACCTCGCGCCGGGCCCGCGCCAGGTGCGGCTCGTCGCCGAGGGGCGCCTGCCGTGGGAGAGCAGCATCAACGTCGTCGAGGGTAGTATCCTGCCGCTCGCGACGGTGAGCCTCTCGCCGTCGGTTCACGTGAGCTTCACGAGCGATCCGTCGGGTGCGCAGGTCACGCTCGTTCGCGGTTCGACCCGCGAGCCGGTGGGTACCACGCCCTGCGAGACCGACGTCGACCCGAGTGTCCGTTGGACGGTCGAGATGGAGGCCGAAGGGTATCGGTCGTGGTCGCAGGATCTGCGAGTCCGCTCCGGTGCCACCACCGCCGAGATCGACGCCGATCTCTCGCCGGAGCGCGTGGCGACCGGCCCGCGTCGCAACCCGTCCCGTGGGACGTCGATGGTGGGGGCCGAGACCACCTCGAGCGGAACGTCCGAGCCGCCGCCGGCGATGAACCCGGAGCCTGCAGCAGGCGGCTCGGGGGCCTTGCGCATCAACTCGCGACCCTGGTCGCAGGTCTTCGTCGACGGTCGTCTGATCGGCAACACACCCCAGATGAACATCGCGCTCTCCGCAGGCCGTCATCAGGTCACGCTGGTGAACCCGGACTTCAACGTGCGGCACACGATCAGCGTGAACATCTCGGCGGGTGAGACGGTGACCCGCATCGTCGACCTACCGATGCCCTGAGGGGGCTCGCCGAATGAAAAACGCCCCGCTCGCCGGGGCGTTTTTCGTTCCGTCTCGCGCGAGCGCGCCATCGCGACCGAGCGCGATGGCGTCGAGCACGGACCGGATCGGAGCTTGAGGCAACCGCGGAGGTCTCCGACTTTCTGATCGGGCTCACGGTTTCGAACGCCCTGAACCGCGGCGGACGAGGAGACTTCCACGAGAACGGGTTGGCGACCACGCGACCGAGTCACGCCGAGTCGAGAGCGGGTTCGGACGCGCGAGAGAAGCGTCAGGAGCAGACGCGGTTGCGGCCGCTGCGCTTCGCTTCGTAGAGCTTCTCGTCGGCGAGCTTGATGAACTGCAGCACGTCGAAGCCGTCTTCGAGTTGTGCCACGCCCATCGAGACCGTGACGTTGATGCGCTCCTGCTCGAACACGAACGGGTGCTGCTGGATCAACGTCCGAAGCTCGTCGCCGATCGTGACGCCACCACGCACATCCGTCTCCGGAAGGAGGAGGCCGAACTCTTCGCCGCCGTAGCGGCCGATCACGTCGTCGGGACGAAGACGATTCTTCACCATCTGCGCCATCTCCTTGAGGACGTAGTCGCCCGCGAGGTGGCCGTAGGTGTCGTTGATCGTCTTGAAGTGATCGATGTCGTACATGATGAGCGCGAGCGGGCGTTGATGACGCCGCGCACGAGGGATTTCGCGCTCGAGCGCTTCGAGGAGGAAGCGCTTGTTGTTCACCCCGGTGAGACCATCGATGATGGTCATCCGGTAGATGGTCTCGTGGTACTGCGCCTCCATGTCGGAGCCGCTGAGGAACTTGAAGATCGTGTCGCCGACCTTCACTTGGTCGCCTCGACGAAGCTGGAAATCCGTCACGAGCTGGTCGTTGACGTAGGTCCCGTTCGTCGATTGAAGGTCGACCACGTGGTACGCGGCGCCACGTCGCTCGACCTTGCAGTGGCGGCGGGAGACGCTGTCGTTCTCGAGGACGATCGTGTTGTCGCTGCCGCGTCCGAGAAGGACGGGCTGACTACCGAGCAGGTGCCGCTTGCCCAGCTGGCGAGCGTCGCTCGAGTAGATGACCACGAGACAATCGTGCCCTTGCTTGTTGGGAAGCTTGAGCTCGTCGAGTGGAGTGACGCGGGTCTTGATGTCGGAATCCAAGCGCTCGCCCCTGCGGTCGTCCTGGGGATGAAGAGTAAGGAGGACGGCACCTTCGCGTCAACAGCGCAGTCCCCTTCGTGCCCATCCCTCACGTGGAACATCGCGTTCCCCTCGCTCCCCGCGAGTGAAACCGGTGTTCTCGATCCGTGCGCTTCTCGAGCTTCAGCGCGCGTCCAGCCCGCGGGTGGCGCGTGCTCGGCCGCCCACGAGGGAAGGGGCTCTCGGAACCGCCGCGAGGGGCGCGTCGAGATCGTGTGCGCGGATGAACTGCAAGTTCAGGTAGTTCACGAGCGCGTGGGCCAACATCGCGCCGACGAGGTTGCCGGTCAGCGCGACGACGGCACCGAACGCTAGACCACCGACCACCGCCACGAGCGTCCACGGCAAGAAGCGGCGGTCCGGTGGTACGTGGACGAGACCGAAGACCAGCGCGGTCAGCGGCAAGCCCAGCGTGGGCTGCATCGCTCCTCGGAAGAAGAGCTCCTCCGCCATCGCGGAGGCGCCGGCGAAGACGAGGATCTCGCGGTCCGTGAGATCGGGGCCCAACACCTCGCGAAAACCGCGATGCATTCGGCGGGCCCATTTGGCATGCCGGACCGCGAGCCGAGACCCTCCGACGAAGAGCGCGGTCAACGCCAAGCCCAACGCCACCGAGAGCGCCCAGGAGCTCGGCGGTGTGAGCGCGAGCCACGCCGGCACGTCCCACGGCGCGCGTCCCGCGGCCCAAGCCCAAGCCCAAGCCAGGCCGGTCAACGCGGCGTAGGCGACCAGGGCGGTGAGGGTACGGCGCGTCACGGAAGTGCGAGGCGACTACCACCCGAGCGGCGACCCTTCAAACCGGAGACCGTCGGGGAGATCGCGAGTTGACGCTTCCGGCGGGAACGCTGTACCAAAGTCTCGCTCCGTTTCGGGGCGTTCTCACGATGATGAACTCGGACGAAGAAGCCGCGCGAATCCTGGTCGTCGACGACGAGCAGGTCATCCGCGAGATCCTCGCCGACTTCTTGTCGATGGAAGGCTTCGTGGTGCGGACCGCGGCGGACGGGAGCGAGGCGCTCGTCGAGCTCTCCCGCACGCACTACGACCTGGTGCTCACCGACCTGAAGATGCCGAAAATGGGGGGCCTCGAGCTCCTCGGGGCGATTCAGAAGCACACGCCGAACGTGGTCACCGTGATCATGACCGGATTCGGCACGGTCGAGACCGCCATCGACGCGATGAAGCGTGGCGCGTACGACTACATTCTCAAACCTTTCAAGGTTGAGGAGGTGGTTCACACGATCCGTCGTGGGCTGGAGAAACAGCGTTTGAAGGCGGAGAACATTCGTCTCAAAGAAGCGCTGTCTCTCTACAAGGTAAGCGAAGCGATTGCGTCGAGTCTCTCGCTCGAGCAGGTGCTCGGCACGGTGGTCGACGCCGCGTTGCACGAGGTCGATGCCGACCAGGTGGTCGTTCTGCTGAAGGACGGCACGGGTGGGTTCTACGAGCGTGTGAACATCGCGCAGGATCGGCTGCCTTACCGGCTGGACGAGCTCGCGGCGCTGGACCCGGGGGAGCTCCTGCGCTTCTTCGCCGAGGACCGCCCGCTCCGCGTGCACGGCAAACAGGCCTTGCCCTTCTTCCAAGAGCCGCCGGAGAACCCCGAGGTCGGCTCCTTGGTCGTCACGCGCCTCCGAATCCGAGGCGAAATCATCGGCTTCCTCGCGGCTATCGCGTACACGCGCGGCAAACGTTTCGACGAGGGGCAACGAAAGCTGTTGAGCATCGTCAGCAACCGCGCTTCGGCTGCGATCGAGAACGCGCGGCTCTACGAGGACCTGCAGGCGACCTTCAAGCAGACGATTCGTGGTCTCGCGAGCGCCATCGACAAGATGGACCGCTACACGTCCGGTCATTCGGAGCGTGTCGCCGGCTACGCCCAGATTCTGGCGATCAAGCTCGGCATGGACGAGGGGCAGCAGGAGATCGTTCGCCAATCCGCGCTGATGCACGACATCGGCAAGATTGGTTGCGTCATGAACCTGAACAAACCCGGGAAGCTGTCACAGGAAGAATACGATGTCTTCAAACAGCACCCGGACTACGGCCGCGACATCCTCGAGCCGATCGCGTTTCTCCATCCGCTGATTCCGGGCGTGCACCTGCACCACGAGCGTTGGGACGGAAACGGCTATCCGCTCGGCCTGAAGGCGGCGGAGATTCCGGTCATCGCGCGCATCATCTCGGTGGCCGACACGTACGACGCGATGACGAGCGACCGTGCGTACCGCAAGGCGCTGCCCCACGAGATCGCGGTGAACGAGATCGAGCGTTGCGCTGGATCGCAGTTCGATCCCGACGTCGCACATCCCTTCGTCGAAGCGATCGAGGTCGAGCGAGAAGAACGAACGGCGCGCGGCGAGCGTGTCCCGGAGTGAGCGCAGACACGGCGATCGTTGAGCCCGAGGGCTCGGCGCGTCGTGACGGCGCCACCGAGCGTCTGGCGGCTCCGACGATCGCCTACGTGGTCGTCACGTGTGTGCTTTTCGCCATCGCGTGGGGCTTCACGGTCGACGACGCGTTTCTCGTCGCGCGATACGCACGTCGTGCGAGCGAAGGGCTCGGTTGGACGTTTCGCGACGGCCCCGCGACGGACGGCATCACCGGGCCGGCGTGGATCGTTCCCGGGGTGGTCGGCACCTGGATCGGCGTGGGCGCGCCGTTGGCCCAGAAGGTGGTCGGAGCGGCGACGCTGCTCGGCGCGGGATGTTTCGCGCTGCGACGAAGTCGTGCGCCGTGGCTCACGGCGGCGGTCTTGGCCTTTCAGGCGAGCGCGGTGGCGTGGGGCGTCGCGGGTCTGGAGACCGGGGCGGCCACCTTCGCTGCGACCGTGGCACTGCTCGGGCGGCCGGGCTGGACGCGAGGTGCGGCGTTGGCGTCGTTGCCTTGGTTTCGACCGGAAGCGGCGGTCTTGGTGCTCGCGGTGCTCGTCGCTTCTCGTGCGTCGCGTCGCGAGTGGGGCCTGGTGCTCGCGAGCGGCGTCGCGGCCGTCGCGTTTCGCGCCGTGCTCTTCGGGGGGGTGCTTCCGCTCGCGTTCTTCGCCAAATCGGGGAGCCTCGCGGAGGGGGGTCCCTACGTCCTGGTGGGGGTCACGCTCACCACGGGGCTTGGTGGGGCGTGGCTGGCGTGGCGGAGCGAAGCGCGTGCGGTCGTGGTGCCCGTCGCGCTCTTCGCCGTGACGGTCGCGGTGGCCGGGGGCGATTGGATGCCGGGGTGGCGGCTCTTGGTCCCCGTGCTTCCGGCGTACGCGTGGGCGGTCGGCGAAGGGTTCGCGCGTGGAGGCGGCAAGCCGGCGCGTGTCGCGGCGATCGCAGCGTGTGGTGTGCCCGTGTTGATGCTGGTCTCGCAGATCGGGCCGTGGCGGGCGGCGGGGGAGCTCGACGCGCCACGGCGGGCTCTGGCGGAGCGGCTCGCCTCCGTGGAAAGCGTGGCGTTGGTCGACGTGGGCGCTCTCGTGTGGGCGAGCGACGTCGACGTGCTCGACCTCGGGGGGCTCACCGATCCGGTCGTCGCGCGCTGGGAAGGCGGCCACCTCGAGAAACGCATCGACGTCGCCTACCTCGCGGCGCGCGACCCCGAGGTGATCTTGCTGCACACCGAGCAGGAGCCGGAGATCGACGACGTCGGGCGTCTGGTGCGACTGGCGGGATTCCCGGTCGAGCGAAGCGTCGCGGCGCATCCGTGGACGCGCATGCACTACGAGGCGACCGAGGTGTTGGCGCTGCGCGAGGGCTACGCGTACGTCTGGCTTCGACGACGTGCGCTGCCGCTCGCGGAGTGATCTCGCACCATTCTCACGGGCACGGGCACGGGCACGGGCACGGGCACGACGGACCGTCAGGGCGGGCAAGCGCTCGCGGAGACGGGCACGGGCACGGGTCCGCGCGAGGGGCCGTCAGCGCGTGATCTCCGTGCCGATGCCGTGGTCGGTGAAGAGCTCGAGGAGCACCGCGTGTTGGGTGCGGCCGTCGATGATGTGGGTCTTCTTCACGCCGCCCGCGAGGGCGTCGAGCGCGCACGCGACCTTCGGAATCATGCCCCCGTCGATGACGCCCTGCGCGCGGAGGTCGCTGGCTTCGGTCGCGGAGAGCGAGCTCATCACCTCGCCGTTCGCGCCGCGCACGCCTTCGATGTCCGTCATGAGCACGAGCTTTCGGGCGCCGAGGGCTTCGGCGACCTTGCCCGCGACGGTGTCGGCGTTGACGTTCAACGAGCGACCCTCTTCGTCGACCGCGATGGGCGCGATGACGGGGATGAAGCCGGCGTCGACGAGGCCACGGACGACGTCGGGGCGGACGTGCGTGACCTGTCCGACGCGGCCGGGGTCGACCGACTTGCCGGACTTCGTCTTCATCTCTTTCACGCGCGTCGCGCGGACGAAGTTGTCGTCGCGGCCGGTGAGCCCCACGGCGCGGCCCCCGTGGTTGCCCACGAGGGAGACGATCTCTTGGTTGATGCGACCGCCGAGGACCATCTCGACGACCTCCATCGTGCGGTCGTCGGTGACGCGAAGTCCGTCGAGGCGCTCGGAGACCACGCCCATCGAGGCGAGGGTGGCGTCGATCTGGGGTCCGCCGCCGTGCACGATCACCGGGTGGAGGCCGACGTATTTCATCAGCACCACGTCGCGCGCGAAGCTGTCGCGCAGCTCCGGATCGATCATCGCGTGGCCGCCGTATTTGAGGACGAAGACCTCGCCGTGAAAGCGACGGATGTAGGGGAGGGCCTCGAGAAGGGTTCCGGCCTTGTCGACGAGGTGCTGCATTTCGGCCGCGGTATAGCAGGCCCGCGGCGGGTCGCGACGTGGCGGGGCGGGCGGCTCGGGGGCGCGTAGCAACGCGAGCGGGACGCGGGGGACGAAGGCTTCGTAGGGCGCGAGCTCGGTCATGGCGCCTAGGTCGCGCCGTTTCGTGAGCGGCGCGTGGCTCGTGCGTGACGGAGCGTCGACGCCGGGCCCTCGTCACGTGGCCGACGCCTTCGCGATGCCGCGCGGTTGCCCGTCGGCCGGCGTCGGGCGATCCGAGACGGACGAACGACGCCCCCGACGAGCGAATCGACGAGGGCGCGTTTCGAGGGCCGGACTCGAAGAGCCCGTCTCGAAACGAGGTGCGGTCAGCCGCGCACGTACCAGCTCTCGTTCACGAGCTGCAGGCCGTCGTCCATCGTGAAGGTCTGCACGACGTGAAGCTCGCGTCCGTCCTCGGAGAGGGTTCGGCGAACGTGAGCGCGCGGCTCTTCGCCTCGAAACGCGGTGCTGTCGAGGGTCCGCGTGTCGACGAGGGACATCGCGAGCGTGTCGACGGGCGCGGGTGGCCGAATGGAGCTCGGGCGCTCCTCTTCTTCGTCGGGCGCGGGCGCTTCGGCGGTGGGTGGCGTCGGTGCGGAGATGGGGCGCGCCACGCCGTCCACGGGCGCGACGAGCGCGAGCGAGAGCGACTCGCCCTCCGCGCTCACCCACGCCATCGCGATGCGGAGCGCGGCGACGCCGTCTTGCTCGACCGTCTCGAGCACGTACGTCGCGCGTTGGGGCGCGCCGCCGACCTCGTAAACCGAGCGCGCGGGATCGAGCTGCCAGACACCGAGGAAGGGGTCGATCATCTCAACCTCCGAGGCGGGCGAGGGCGCCTTCGAGCTGCGTCTTCTGGGCCGCGAGATCCGTGGAATCCTGCCGCGCCTTCTCGACGACCTCGGCCGGCGCGCGGTCGACGAACGACGCGTTGGCGAGCTTCTTGGTGAGGACGTCGAGCTCCTTGGTGAGCTTCTTGAGCTCGCGCTGCAGACGCTCGCGCTCCTTGGCCGGATCGATGACGTCGGGCACCACGCCCTTCACACCCGGCGCGGCGAAGACGGCTGCGTTGGGGAAGTGCGTGTGGGGATCGTCGAGCTTCGCCGCGTCGGTGACGTGAAGCGTCGCGTTCGAGAGCGTGGCGATGAGGCGTGCTTCTCGTGCGAGCACGTCCGCCGCGGCGGGCTCGGCCACGTAGTGAATCTCGATCGTGCGGGCGCGCGGCAGGTCGTGCTCGGCGCGAATCGAACGAGCGCTGCCCACGAGCTCCTGCACCACCGCGAGGTCTCGTTCGGCCGCTTCGTCGCGGCGCGCGTCGGCATCGGCGAGCGGGTAACGCGCCATCATCAGGCTGCGCGGCTTGGCGGCGTCACGCGGATGCACGCCGAGCGCGTCGCTCTTGGGCACGCGATGCCAGATCTCTTCGGTGACGAAGGGCATCATCGGGTGCAGCGCACGAAGCGTGGTCTCGAGCACGTGCACGAGCACCGCCTTCGTCTCGGCGACCAGCTCGGCGTCGTCGCTGTCGAGCAGCGGCTTCGACAGCTCGAGGTACCAGTCGCAGAGCTCGTCCCACACGAAGCGGTAGAGCGCGCCGCTGGCCTCGTCGAGACGGTAGGCGTCGATGCCCGCGCCGGCCGCCTCGAGCGCGTTCGCGAGACGCGAGAGCACCCAGCGGTTCGCGAGCGCCTTCGCCTGCGGAGCCTCGCCGGTGGCGACCGCACCTTCGACCTTCGGCAGCGCGTAGCGCGCGGCGTTCCAGAGCTTGTTGGCGAAGTTGCGGTACCCCTCGACGCGCTTGAGCGAGAGCGCGATGCGGCGCGACTGCGGCGAATACGAGAGCAGCGTCATGCGCAGCGCGTCGGTGCCGTACTCCGCGAATCCGTCGGGGTAGGTCTTCTGGATGTAGCCGAGGCCGGAGGGCTTGGCGCCGTTGAACTCGGCCTTGGCCACGAGCTGGTCGAGCGTCGCGCCCCCGATCACGTCGAGCGGATCGATGACGTTGCCCTTCACCTTCGACATCTTCTCGCCGCGCTCGTCGGTGACGAGGCCCGCGAGGAGCACGCGCTTGAAGGGCACCTCTCCCATGAAGTGGAGGCCCATCATGATCATGCGGGCGACCCAGAAGAAGAGGATGTCGTAGCCGGTCTCCATGTCCTGCGTCGGGTAGTAGCGACGCAGGTCCGGGGTGTCGTTCGGCCAGCCGAGGGTGGAGAAGGGCCAGAGCGCCGAGCTGAACCACGTGTCGAGCACGTCCTCGTCGGCGCGCAGCTTCGTCGAGCCACACTTCGCGCACGCGCTGGGATCCTCGCGCGTGACGTTCACGTGCTCGCAATCCTCGCAATAGAACGCGGGGATCGGGTGGCCCCACCAGAGCTGGCGGCTGATGCACCAATCCTGGATGTTGCGCAGCCAGTGGAAGTAGGTCTTCGACCAATCCTCGGGGAGGATCTGGATCGTGCCGTTCTCCACCGCTTCGATCGCGGGCTTCGCGAGCGGCTCCATGTTCACGAACCACTGCGTGGAGATCATGGGCTCCACGACCGAGCCGCTCCGCTGCGAGCGCGGGAGCGTCATCATGTGCTTCTTGCTGCCGCGCGCGAGGCCGAGCTCGTCGAGCTTCTCCTTCACGCGTTTGCGGGCGACGAAACGCTCGAGGCCTTCGAAGGGGCCGCCCTCGGCGTTGAGCGTTCCGTCGAGGTGGAAGATGTTGATCTCCTCGAGGCCGTGGCGCTTGCCGGTCGCGAAGTCGTTCGGATCGTGCGCGGGCGTCACCTTCACCACGCCGGTGCCGAACTTCATGTCGACGAGCTCGGCGTCCGCGATGATCGGCACGAGGCGATCGACGAAGGGGTGTTTGCCGAAGCAGCCGTGCAGGTGCGTGTAGCGCTCGTCGTCGGGGTGCACCGCGAGCGCGGTGTCGCCGAGCATCGTCTCCGGCCGCGTCGTGGCCACCACGACCTCGCCCTTGGCGTTGCCGTCGGCGTCGACCACCGCGTACGCGAACTCGAAGAGCTCGCCTTCGACGTTCTCTTGTGTCTCGACCTCGAGGTCCGAGAGCACGGTCTGCGTGACCACGTCCCAGTTCACCAGACGCGTTCCGCGGTAGATGAGGCCTTCTTCGTAGAGGCGCACGAAGGCCTCGCGGACCGCGTGGGCGAGGTCCGGGTCCATCGTGAACTTCACGCGGGACCAGTCGCAGCTCGAGCCCATCTTTCGAAGCTGCTCGTAGATGCGGTCGCCCGAGGTCTTCTTCCACTCCCAGACGCGCTCCACGAACTTCTCGCGGCCGAGCTCGTGCCGGGTGGTGTTCTCGCGCGCGAGGATGCGCTCGACCACGACCTGGGTGGCGATGCCGGCGTGGTCGGTGCCCGGGATCCACAGCGCGTCGTAGCCGCGCATGCGGTGGTAACGCGTGAGCACGTCCTCGAAGGTCGTGCGGCAGGCGTGGCCCATGTGGAGCGTGCCCGTGACGTTCGGGGGCGGGATCGCGATCGTGTAGGTTGGACGCGGGTCGTTCTCGTCGCCGCTCGCGACGAAGAAGCCGTTCGACTCCCAGAACTCGTACCAGCGCTGCTCCACCGAGGAGGGCGCGTATTGCTTCGGGAGGATCTCGTCGTCGGTCGTGTCGCTCATCACGGATCTCGAAGGGAAAGGCGCGCGGAAGCGCGGAGTCCAGGCATGTTCGCCCTCGGGCGCGAGGTCAAGGTCGGCCAACGCGAAGAAGCCCGGCGTTTCGGCCGGGCTTCTCGGTTTCTCGAAGAGGCTCCTCTCGGAGCGTGCGCTCACTCGCGGGTGAGGCGCTGAATCTCTTCTCGAATCAAGGTCTCGGCCAGATCCGGGACGACCTCCCAGACGACCTGCTCGACGACCTCGCGGCTCAGGGCGAGCACGCCTTCGATCTGTTCCTTGGTCAGCCCGAGGCCCTCGAGCTTCGCGGCCATGCCGCTGTCGACTGCCGCCGCCGCGACCGCGGGCATCGCGGGACGAGACGCCGGCTTGGCCGGAGCCGCCGCAGGCGCCGGAGCGGGCTTCGGCGGGGCCGCGAAGGTGCGGGCCGGAGCGGCCGGAGCGGGCTTGGGCGCGACGGGGCGGGCGGCCGGCGCGGGACCGGGCACCACCTCTTCTTCGGCGAGCTCGAGCACCGGCTTGGCGGCCGGGGGCGCAGGCGGCGCGGGAGGAGGCGGAACGGGCGGAGCGCCGAACGCCATCGTCTGCTTGCGGGCCGGAGCCGCGGGGGGCGGCGCCGGAGGGGCCGCGGGAGCCGGAGCGGGAGCCGCCATGGCGGGCGTCGAGGCCGCACGACGGGGGCGGCGCATCACGTCCGCGACCTTGTCGAGCACCACCTGGGTGTCGAAGGGCTTGGCCACGTGATCGTCCACGCCACTGGCGCGACCTTTCCCCTCGTCGAAGGGGTGGTGCTGACTGGCGAGAAGAATCACCGCCGTGTTCGCGAGCGCGGGGTCCGACTTCAACGCCGACGCGAGGGCGTAGCCGTCCGTTCCAGCGAGCGCGGCGTCTGCGAAGACCACGTCGGGCGGCGCTTGGCGGGCCTTCGTGAGGGCCTCCTCCGCCGAGGACGCGGTGACCACGACGGCGTCCTCGCCGGCGAAGGTCATCCCCAGGATCTTCCGCATCGTCGCGCTGTCGTCGACGGCCAGGATTTTCACCGTCACCGAGCCTCCTGCCCCGCGTGCACTGAGATTGAGGAGCGCATCGCGGCTAGAAGGAAATACGCGAGATCACTGGAACGGGTCAAGAACGAGGCGCCTTCTCGTCGGGAAAGCGCCACCCCCTTCCGCCCGGCCGCGGGGGCTCTTCGTCCAGGCGTCTCGTCAGGGCTGGAGCGTGACCCCGAGTGCGCTCGCCGTGCTCTCGAACACCGTCTTGGCGGTGGGGAGGTGACGCGCCTCGACCCAACCTGCTTGGAGCACTCGGTCCGCCTCTTCGTTCCGTCCGAGCGCGTGCAGCTGGTTGGCCAGTGCCGTGGTTCCCGGCGCGTGGCCGGGATTGGCGCGGAACGAGCGGCGGAAGTGCATCATGGAGAGCCCACCGTTCGACCCGCTTCGAGCCGCTTCGCCGTCGCGGGCTTCACGGCTCGCGATGGCCCGTCGGGCGATGCTCCGGCGTTCGAGGTAGTACGTCACGTCGTCGAGTCGGCCCGCGGCCTGCGCGCACGTCGCCGCGTGCTCGCCGACGGACGGTGTGTCCAACGCTTGATCGTCGGCCCGCGCGGCGGCTTCGAGTCCCGCACAATCCGCGACGGAGAAGGCGCGGGCTACGGAGAGCAGAGGCGTGTGGGTGGTGTCGCCGATTTGCTCGGCGAGCGCCACCGCGGCCGTTGCGCCTTCGCGGTCTCCCAGCGCGAGCGCTGCGGCCAAGAAGGGCGTGGCGCGCTGGGGGGTCGCTCGTCCCGGCGTCGCGAGGTCGTCGAGCAGCTCGCGGTGTCGCCACTCCGCTTCGCGCAAACGATCCGCGCGATCCGCGGCTCGGAGATCGCGGCGCGCACGATCGTAGGCGCTCAACGCGGCGGAGACGTCGCCTCGGGTCTCCGCGAGCACCCCGCGAACCAGCTGCGCTTCGGTTTCGGGGAGCTGCGCACGCGCCAAGCTGGCTTCGAGCCGCGACAACGCGCGAAGTCGAAGTCGCGCGTACTCGATGCGCTGCAGGAAGAAGTCGACGCGGACGTCGCTCGGGACCGCGGCGATCGTTTCCGGCGCGACCCACGGAATCTCGGCGAAGGCGTAGTCGAGATCGCTCTCCCGGAGCGATTGGTCGTGCGGGATTCGCGCGAGCTCGATTTCGAGCACGGGCCGATCGTCGTGAACCGTCGGGGCGTCGTGAGAGAACGTCCGTGCGGCTTCGGAGTCGAGCTCGAGCGTGCTGGCGAAGTCCACGATGTCGTCGAGCGCGAAGGGCCGAAGGTAGGTTTGGAGGCCGGCGCTCGAGACGCGTTCGGCGAAACGTTCGTCGAATTGGATGGGCTCGTGGCTGGCCACGAGGATGAAGCTCGAGCTCTCCGCCACGAACGCGTTCACGTGCTCGAATACCTCGAAGAGCGTCGCGACGATGCTTCGTAGGTGTCGCACGTGCATGCGGAAGAGGTTGGTCCAGAGCGCGAGCACGCCCCCGGGGCGAAGCGCGCGGTCGACCTCGCGAAAAAACTCTTCGGTGTAGAGCGCCGACGAGCCCGCGAGCCACGGATGCGAGGGCTGGCTGACCACCGCGTCGTACGAGCCTTCGGGCGCCAACACGAGCTGCGCGCGGGCGTCGTCGACCACGAGATGCGCGCGCGGATCGTCGAGCGGGAAGGGCTTTTCGCGCGACTCGTAGAGGAAGCGCGCCGCGTTCACCACGGAGTCTTCGAGCTCGACGACGTCGAGGCGTTCCCACGGACCACCGGTCATCACCGCGGCGCTGTGGCCCGCTCCGAGGCCGACGACCATCGCGCGTCCGTGATCCCGCGCGAAGAGCGTCGGCAACGACGCGAGCACCGAGAGCTCTTCGCCGAATCCCGGCTCGCCCGAGGTCGAAATGCCGGACTCCGGTCGGCCGTCGTTGAACAGACGAAGCGAGCCGGATCGCTCGATGATCGTCACGGTGGTGTTGCGGCCCTCTTCGATGAACTTCAGCTGCTCGCGATACGACTCGCGCGGGCCTTCGATCAGCGCCCGACTGGTGTCGTGCCAAGCGTCGAGGAGGTACGGGACGTGGAGGCTCGGCTGAAGCGAGACGAGGAGCGCGACGACCGTCAGCGGTCCCGTCAACGCGATCACCTGCGGCACGAGACCGCGGGCCACGCTTCGGAACGCCACTGCGCTCGCGAGCATGTGCAGGCATGCGACCGTGAGGATGGCGGCCTCGATGCCGAGGAAAGGAACCAGGACGAAGCCGGCGACGAGCGAGCCGCCCAAGCCGCCGAGTGTGTTGGTCGCGAGCACGCGACCCGAATGGCGAGCGGCTTCTTCGGGCGAGCCGCCTGCGATCCGCCATGCGAGCGGAATACTCGTCCCCAGCACCAGCGCGAGAGGAAGGAGCAGCACCGCGCTCATGACCAGGACCACCCAAGGCTCGTGCGGCACGACCTGGTAGCGTTCTTGAAGGAGCATCGAGAGCCGCGGCATCTGCGCGCCGACGGTCATCGCCGCGACGGTCAGCACGCCGAGGAGGAGCTGGGTGATTCCGAAGAGCGTGCGCGGGTCTCGGCCCTTGGCCATCAGCCGCTCCGCGACGAGTGAACCGATGGCGATGCCCACGAGGAAGTTGACGAGCATCGCGGCGAACGCCTGCGTCGTGCCTTGCACGACCATGCGCAGCACGCGCGTCCACAAGACTTCGCTCGCGAGCGATGCGAAACCAGCGAGGCACGCGAGGCTCATGGCCAGTCGGGCGGACCCAGACACACGGCCAGGTGCCTCCTCCGATGCGCGAGGTGCGCTCGTTTCGTCGCCCTTCGTCCAGAACACGAGGACTACGAGCGCCGCCGCGAAGCTCGCGACCGCCGCGATGACGACGGTCGTGCGTGTGCCGTAGGTCGGCACGAAGTAGAGGCCCGTGAGGCCCGCGCCCGCCACTGCTCCGAGGGTGTTGGTGGCGTAGAGCCAGGTCGCGCTGGAGCTCCAGTGCACGCCCCGGCGCGCCGCCGCTTGCACGAGCACCGGCAGCGTGGCGCCCATGAGCAACGTCGGAGGGAGCAGCACCACCACGGCGAGCAGGAGCCGAACGGTCGTCAGCAAGCCGAACCCCGCGTCTTGCCCCAGCCCGGCGTAGAGCCCGTGCAGGTTGGGCACGAGCAACAACGACAGGAGCGCCCACAAGCCGATGACGGCTTCCAAAAAGCCGTAGACCAACGCGGCCCGTCGGAAACGGGTCGCGTAGCGTGCGCCGAGGGCGGAGCCGAGCCCGAGGCCCAAGAAGAACGTCGCCAGCACGGTGGCGATCGCCAGATCGCTCACGCCGAACACACGCTGCAGCATCCGTCCCCAGGTCGATTGGTAGACGAGGGCGGCACTGCCAGAGAGGAAGAGGGCGACGAAAAGGCTCGCGAAACGGACGGTCGGATGCAAAGCGCCGAGACGATCGGCGTAGGGCGCCGAAGATGTCAACGCCTTGCGGGCGTAGACGCCTCCCGGACGAAGGGGGAGCGACGCCTGCCGCGAATCAGCCCCTCTCGCTCAACGTCGGCGCGCCAGCAGGCGATGAATCGGCAGGCCGTCTTCTTCGGCGCGAATCTCCCGGTTGGAGACGCTGCCGAAGGGGTTGTGGTCGATCTCGGCGTTCACGATCTCGAAGTCGGGAGACGCGTTCACGAACTCGACGTAGAGCGCGTGCCGGTCCTCGACGTCGGTCTGCACGAAGAGGTCGCCGCCCGGACGCATGAGGCGCGCGAGGGTGACCAAGAAGTCGTCGCCGAGCACGCGGCGCTTGGTGTGGCGCTTCTTCCACCACGGGTCGGGAAAGTGCACGAAGGCGCGGCTCACGAGGCCGTCGGGACCCGAGCGCGCGAGGGTCTCGCGCGCGTCGCAGGCCCAGACGAGGATGCGGTCGTCCAGGCCGAGGCGCTTCACGCGCTCGGCGACCTTGAACGACCACTTCGCCTTGATCTCGAGGGCGAGCATGCGGGCGTCGGGCGCGGTCTGCGCGCGGCGAAAGACGCTCATCCCGCGACCGAAGCCGATGTCGAGCTCGATCGGTCCCTCGCCCGGCACGAGCGCGTCGAGATCGAGCGGGCCCTCCTCGGCGGGGCGAGGCGCCATCGTCGCGTAGGGCACGGGAATCTCGGTGCGCGAGCCTTCGGTCATCGTCTTTCCACGCCGCCGTCGGCCGGCGGGCCGCGGAAGATGGCCGCCGCTCGTACGAGCGTCAAACCCGCCACGCGGCGCGCGCGAGGCGGGCGAGCGCCACGAGGACGAGCACGGCGCCGAGGGGCGCGAGCACGACGCCGATCGAAGGGTCGCTCTCGGGATGCGCGACGGCCCCGAGCGCGAAGCCGATCGGAACCAACGCCGCGCCGACCCGCAGCAGACGACCGGTGGCGGGGCGCGGGTCCGACCCGACGTGGGCGTGCGCGAGCACTACGAGCGCGAGGCCGACCGCGTGCGCGTGCGCCAGCGTGAGCAGCAAACGCGTCGTCGGGTCGTCGAGGTAGGACGCGAGCTTGAACGCGTGGGCTCCTTCGAGCGCGACGCCCGCCAACGCACCCACGAAGAGCGACGTCCATCCGAAACGAAGGCTCGCGCGTCGATCGTTCTCGTTCATTCGCCGATCCAGAGCGGCGCTTGGGCCGCGTGCTCGCGAAGGGCTCGTGTCCGTTCGGGGTCGAGCGGGGTCACGACGGTCGTGGCGCGAAGACTGGCGCACGCGGCGGCGCGTACGTCGGACGTGGCCATCGGATCGAACGCCTCCCACGGCGACGGCGCGTCCTCCAACCGCCGCCAGGCCCGAAACGCCAGGCGACGAACCGCGGGGTAGGGGTCGTTCGCCATCGCATCGAGCAAGGCACCTCGGGCGCGAGGGCGCGAGACCGACGCGGCACGACCCATCGCATCGGCCGCGAGCGCGCGTGCGATCGGATCGCCGCCGAGCAGGAGCCGGGTCAACGCGGGCGTTCCGTCTTCGGTGAGGTCGCGGTCGCCTCCCCCGGCGCGTGTCGTTGCACGCGGCCAAAAGCGTGCGCGCGCGCGATCCGCCCACGTCGTCGTGCGGTCGGCGTGGCACGCGGTGCACGCGTCGGGGCGGCCGAGCGCCGCATCACGCGCGGGTTCGGGGACGTCGATGCGATGCGAGCGGTGCGCGTCGAGCACGCCGTAGACGATGCGCGGCATGTGGCAGTCCACGCAGCGCACCTCCGCTTCGATCGGGTGCGCGGCGTGCGAGGCGTCGAGCGAGTGGCAGGTCGTGCAGGCGCGGTCGCCTCGTGCGTCTTCTCGAAGCTGCCCCGCGGGATCGCTCTCGTGCATCGAGTGGCAGCTCCCGCATCCGAACGACGCGTCGCGTGCGCAGGGCGATTGCAGCCAGCCTTGGTACTCGTAGGCGGTCAGCCGCGGCGTTCCGTCCTCCCAGAAGCGCGCGGAGAAAATCTCTTCGCCGTCGAGCGTGGTGTCGATCCAGAGCGGCTCGCTGTGGCGCGCGAGGTCCTCGCCGGGCACGAAGGGGTCGCCGTCGGCGAGCAAGGCGCCGAGGTCCGAGGTCTTGCGTTGGCCGTGACAGCGCCCGCAGACGTCGCTCGCGCGTTCGGCGCTCAGCGCGTTCGGATCGACGAGCGTCGGGTCGTCGTCCTCGACGTAGTGAAGCCAATAGCGGCGCAGCGGGTTCGCGTTTCGCGCGACGTGCTCCGCGCCCGGTCCGTGGCAAGCCTCGCAAGCGACCCCGAGCTCCGCCACTTCGGTGTCGAAGGTGCCGTCGGCGCGAAGCCCTGGGGATGGCGCGACGTTGTGGCAGAAGACGCAGTTGTCGTTCCAACGCGTCACGTGCCGCTCCATCGCCTCGACCGACGCCGGTGCCTGCGGATCGGGCGTGAGAAAGGCGCCGTTCATCGAGAAGAAACGCTCTTCCTCGCGATGCCACGCGACCGGAAGACGCCACCAGGTGTCGCCGTCGCGCGCGAGGTATTGCTGGTAGCGATGCGAGCCGACCGTGCGGTCGACGACCCAGTCACGCCGTTCGCCGTTCGGACCCTGCGCGCCGATGCGATGCTCGTCGCCTTCGCGAGAGAGCTCGAAGCGCCAGCCGAGGTAGTCGAAGCTGCGTCCGTCGAACGCGCCGAGCACGTTCTCCGCCGTGGCCTCGCGCGTCATCGTGCGGTGAAAGGTTCGATGCCAGCTCGCGTGATGGTCCTCGTGACAACGACGGCAGGCGTCGGAGCCCACGTACGCGACCTCGCGTAGGTCGACCGAGCGCGCGAGCTCGCGCCGCACCGCGAAGAGCGCGAGCCCGAAACCCACGGCGAGCAGGGCGACGCCGACGAGCGCCCGCCGCACGTCACGCGCCGAGGTCGTTGAGCGTGCGGTCCACCTCGAGCGCGTCTTCCGTCAGCCCGAGCCGCCGGAAGGTGGCGCGCGCCTCGCGAAGGCGTTCCTTCGCGGCCTCGAGCTCGCCGCGTTCCATGAGGTGCTTGGCGAGATCGACGAGCGAACGCGCCGCCTCGCGCTCGTTTCCGACGTCGCGGAAGAGATCGATGCTCGCCAAGAAGGCGTCTTCCGCGCTGCGGTCCGACGCGCCGCCGGTGTCGAAGAGCGTCTGCGCGCGCAGCGAGCCGACCGCGCGTTGGGCCTGCGCGAGCGCTTCTTTGCCGCCGTAGGCCTGCGCGAGCTCCAGCGCGCGCTCGATGCGGTCGCCCGCGTCGTCGTCGCCGCGCTTGAGGGCGAGCGCGCCGAGGTTTCGCGCGATGTCGGCGAGCGCGCGTTTGTCGCCGTGGTCCTCCGCGAGGGAGAGCGCGCGCTCGAGCGCGACCTCGGCCTCGTCGTACGCCCCGTCGAGCAGCCGCGCTTCGCCGACGTTGTTCATCAAGAAACACTCGCTGCGGCGGTCGCCGATCTCGCGGGCTTGTTCGAGCGCCGAACGCCACGCGGTGACGGCGCGCTCCCGCTCGCCTCGTTCGAACGCGACCACCGCGAGCGCGTTGTGGCTCTGAAGAAGGCCCTCGCGGTCGCTGACCTGACGGCGCAGCTCGAGCGCGAGCGCGAAGAGCTGTTCGGCGGCGTCGAGGTTGCCGCGTCGAAGCTCCACGCTGCCGAGCGTCGAGAGCGAGACTGCCTCGCCGCGTGCGTCGGCGTGCGCGCGACGAATCTCGAGGGCCTCGGTCGCCGCTTGCGCGGCCACGTCGGTGTCGCCGCGAAGCAACGCGATCTGTGCGAGGTCGTCGAGCGTCGACGCCACGCCTCGAAGGTCGCTGGCCGCACGGAAGAGCTCCAGCGCGCGATGCAGGAGCGCACGGGCCGCGTCCTCTTCGCCGCGCGCACGCTGCACGCGCGCCAGGCGGTTGAGCGCCGCGCCTCCCTTGCCGCGCGCCCCGATGTTCCAGGCCAGCCGCAGCATCTCGACGAACGCGGCTTCCGCGTCGTCGTAGCGACCGAGCGTCGTGAGCAGCGACCCGAAGTCGTGCAGCGCCTCGATGCGGCGCACCACGTCTTCGGCCGGGATGTGCTCGAGCGCGCGCTCGAGGAAACGAAGCGCGCGACCGACCCGAAGCTGCGCACGTTCGGCCGTGGCGGCCTCGTGGTACGCGCGACCCGCACGCGCGGTCTGCCCCGCGCGCTCGAGGTGCGGCGCGATCATCGCGGCCACGCCCTCGCGTCGAAGGGTGCCGACGAGCGCGAGCCAACGCGCGACCGCACCGTGCCGCTGCGTACGGGTCTCGTCGTCGATCGGCTCGTAGAGCAGATCACGAAGGCCTGGAATGGCGAGCTTGAGCTCTCGCGCGCCCGGAAGGTCGCTTTGGTCGAGCCGCTCGACGAAGCCCTTGTCGACGAGTCGATCGAGCACCGCGCCGAGCGCGGTCGCGTCGTCGTCGTCGGGCCAGATGCCCAGCGGATTCGACGCGTCGCCCGGCGCCTTTCGCTCCGAGCGCATCTGCCCGAGGATCGCTCCGTCCCAGAAGACCTCGCCCACGACCGCCGCGCGGTCGAGCGTGGCGCGCTCGAAGGGATCGAGGCGTTCGAGGCGCGCGCGGGTGGCGTCCGCGGTGGAGACGGGCAGGTCGCCCGCTTCGAGGCGCGCGAGGTCGACGACGATGGCGCCGTCTTGCGCGTGAAAGAGCCCGCCTTCCCAGAGCGCCGAGACGAGCTCGCGTAGGTCCGCGGGGTTGCCGCCCGAGCGGTGCGCGAGCGCGGCGACGAGCGGCTCGGGCGCGTGGGTGAGCTTCGGAAGAAGCACGTGAAGCATCGCCTGCACGTCGGCTTCACCGAGCGGCGCGATGGGGCCGATGGCGACGCCGCCGACGGCTTCGAGCTTCGACGCGCGCTCCCCGATGCCGTCGCCGGCGATCACGATCGCCACGTGCGCACCGAGCGTGCCGAGGCTCGCGAGCAGATCCCACGCGTTGTCTTCGGCCCAGTGCATGTTGTCGAGCAAGACCAACACCGGGCGGCTCTGGGCTTCACCCTCGACGAGACGGGCGAAGGCTTTGCGCGCGCGCTCGTGAAGCTCTTGCGGATTCTGCTCGAGCGGCCCGAGGAAGGGGCTGTCCGGGAAGGGAATGCCGGCGAGGTGCCCGAGGAAGTGCGTCGTCTCTGCGATCATCACGGCGTCGGTGACGCCGAGGGCGTCGCGCACGACGGTCGTCATCTGCGCGCGCACCGCGCTCGGCGACGAGCTCGGGGTCACGCCGAAGCGTTCGAGCAAGAGCCGCGAGAAGGGCGCGTAGGCACCGTCGCCGCCTTCACGGCAGCTGCCGTAGAGGACACGCACGCGTGGGTCGAGTCGCGCGGCGAGCTCGCTGGCCAAGACCAAGAGACGGGTCTTGCCCGCACCCCGAGGACCTTCGAGCGCGACCAAGGTGGGCTGCCCGACCCCGAACGCGCGCTCGATGCCGGTCTGCACGGCGCCCGCGGCGTCGGCCTGACCGATGAGCGGCGGCTCGCGGTCGCCTTCCGCTTCGGCGAGCTCGGGGTTGGTGCCCTCCGGCCCGTCGTCGAGATCGTCGTCGAGGGAATCGAGCTCGTCGGAGCCCAACTCGGGGACCGTGCCTTCTCCGGAGAACTCCGAGTTGGGTCGGTAGGCGAGCGCGTTCGGATCCGTGCGCGGTTCGTCGTCGAGCGCGCTCGACGTGACGACGGTTCGTTCGGCGCCCCCGAGACCGGTCACGCTCGTGGGCCGAAAGCCACTGCCGAGCGGACGGCCGCAGGCCGCGCAGGCACGCCACGCCTTGGGATTCTCGAAGGCGCAGGAA